>DATMGC010000134.1:0-177602 GCA_035555915.1 Ureibacillus sp.
TCCTCAAAAATTTCTCTCGGCAGCTTTCCATTTTCATTTTCTGCAATAAAATGACGTTTAAATTCATCTGTATAGGTGATTGCTTTTTCACTGACTGATTTTACATAAGGATTTTCTTTTAATAGGGCTTGTTCTTTTTGGGTTAATACTCTCTTCGTCATACTAGTTCCGCTCCAACATCTTTTTTCTCATTATAAACAAAAGTACCCTATAAGAAGGACTTTTTTCAAAGTGTCCATCTTATAGGGTACATTTTACTTTGAATATAGTCCTTTTTTATGAAGGATATGATGTGGGTTATATCTGAATTATCAAAAAAGTATTAAAATCTATCTACTCTATAAGTTAGAATTTTATCCGGTTTTATAAGCTTTTTTTTGATAAAACTAATAATTTGAATAAGATGGAACTTTTAATGTTTTTAGAATTTTAGTTCTTTAGTCTATTAGTCTATTAAGTATTTGACTGTGGGAAAACGGTAGTATAAAATCTTTCGAGGTACATAAATTATTTTCATTTTAATATAAGAATTTTTATAAATTGCTTAGTTAAATTTAATTAAATTGAAATTAATTGATGAAGAAAAAATTATACAGGGTGTATTTAAGCACTGAATCTAGAAAAAATTGAGGTAGAATATTAATGTCAATTTTAGTAGGAATCTTAGGGTTAGTCGTAGTTTTTGGACTTGCTTATCTCATGAGTAATGATAAGAAGGCTATAGATTACAAGGCAGTAGGAATTATGTTAGTGCTACAAGTTGTTTTAACTTTAATTATGTTCAAAACAACAATCGGGTTAACCGTAATAGAAGCAATTGGTAATGGTTTTACAACAGTTATTGATATAGGAAGAGAAGGAGTTGCCTTCGTCGTTGGAGGATGGGTACCTGAGGGGAATTCGGTATTCTTTGTAAACGTTTTACTTATTCTCATCTTTACTTCAATGTTACTTTCTGTATTAACTTACTTACGAATATTACCTTTAATTATCAAATATTTAGGTGGTTTACTTTCTAAGATTACGGGTTTATCAAGTGTATCAACTTTCCATGCAATCAATAATATTTTCTTTGGCCAATCTGAAGGGATATTAGCAATTAAATCACATATTCATAAAATGAGTGATAATAAATTATTCAGTATTGCAGTAACTTCTATGGCATCTGCATCTGCTTCGATTATGGCTTCATATATTACGATGTTACCTGCAAAATATGTATTAGGTGCAATGGCTTTAAACGCATTGTCAGGCTTAATTATTGGAATCATCGTAGCACCAGTTCGTAAAAGTGCAGAAAAGGAAGTAATCGATATTAAAAACGCTTCTCCCGCAAAATCATTATTTGAATCCATTTCTATGGGTGCGTTAGATGGTGGGAAAGTTGCATTAATCGTAGCTTCCATGTTAATCGCTTATGTTGGGTTAATGGCGTTAATTGATGCAGGTTTCAATGCAGTGATCGGAGTAACGTTTACTGAAGTATTGGGTTATGTATTTTCACCAATCGCATGGCTAATGGGAGTACCGTCAAGTGAGATATTAGTAGCTGGTCAAACAATGGGAACAAAGCTAGCTACGAATGAATTTGTTGCGATGCTTCAATTCATGGATAATATCCCTGATTTGTCAGAAAAAACAGTTGGCGTTGTTTCTGTATTCCTAATTAGTTTTGCTAATTTCAGCTCAATTGGTATTATTGCCGGTTCATTACAAGCGATTAATGGCGAAAAAGCATCGGTCGTTTCAAAATATGGTCTTAAAATGCTACTAGCAGCTACAATGGTTTCGATGTTAACTGCAACATTAGTTGGCTTATTTATTTAATTAATTTACGAAGAAATACGCTACATCTCCTTTAAGAGAGTGTAGCGTTTTTCTAATTTGAAATCTTTTGGGTCAAAAGAGTACCTTGTTATTTGAAGTTTATATTAAACAGTTGATGTTTTGAACTTCCCTACAATTGCACCAATTATAATTCCAATAATAGCAGGCACAATCCAGCCAACGCCTTGATTATATAAAGGAATGTACTCAAAAGTAGGGACCCATGAATTATTTAATAGTGAAGTATTAATGGTATCTAAAATACTAAAAATTGCAGTGCAAATTGTTGCGTAAAAGTAAATTGTAGGGCTTGCAAATCGATTCAGTAATCCTAAAAGTATAAGTACGATGGCTAATGGATAAATAGCTCCTAAAGTTGGTGCTGAAATCGCCAAAATTTGATTTAATCCTAAATTTGCAATAGCTAAACTAATAATAGAAACGATGGTAGCCCAAGCTTTATAGGATAAAAATGGCATAAGACGAGAGAAATATTCTCCGCAAGAAATAATTAGACTTATTGATACGCATAAACATGCAACTGTAAATAAAGCACCTAGAAGAATAATGCCTGCTTGTCCAAATAGTTCGTTCATTACTAATGTTAAAACTTCAGCTCCATTATCCATTTGATCCAATGTAGAAACAGAAGCCCCAAGATAAGTGAGAATACTATAAATAATCGCTAATAGTATTCCTGCGCCAAGACCTGCAAATAACATATATTTTGAGAGCGAAGAATTCTCATTAATACCTTTCGAACGAAGGGTATTTACAACCACGATTCCGTAAACTAATGCTGCAAGAGCATCCATTGTTAAGTAGCCATCTAAGAAACCTTGGAAGAATGAGTTGTTTGCGTAAATTTCAGTTGGAGTAGCGAAAATTTTCGTTGGCGATACAATGGCTTTCACAAAAATAATTGCTATTAATATTAATAATATTGGTGTCAGAAGTTTGCCGAAACGATCCACTAACTTTGACGGAGAAAGACTTAAAAATAAAACTAGTGAATAAAAAATTAATGTGTAGATAAGCAATATCAACGGACTGTTTGTTGTATCACCAGCTAGAAAGGGTTTTATGCTCATCTCATAAGCAACCGTGCCTGCACGAGGGATGGCTAGTCCAGGTCCAATTGATAAGTAAATTAGGAATGGAAATACTAATGCAAACCAAGGATGTACTCGTGTAGACAGAGTATGCAAACTTCCTGCTTTTCCTACTGCAATTACCCCTAATATCGGTAGTCCTACCGCGGTAATAATAAAACCTCCAAGTGAAATCCACATCTCAGTTCCTGCTGCATTCCCTAAGAAGGCGGGAAAGATTAAGTTTCCTGCTCCGAAGAACATGGAAAATAACATGAAAACAATAAATAATAAATCTTTAAATGTAAGTGTATTCATAGATGTCTCCTTTTTATATACAATGCAATGAATTATAGCAACAAAAAATAATGGAAGCTATAACAATTTAAATAGTAGGAATAGTGCATTTATTTAGAAAAAAATATTGGTTCAAAATCCTATTCAGCCAATCTTCAATTATCTTAGTATTGATTCCAAAGTATCAAATATTCCCTTCAAATTTTTTACACTTTGTCTAATGTATAGCCAATTTTGCGCGGTATATAATTATGTAAACAATCTTCACACCGAGAGTTATGAAAACTGCCTTATGCAGTCGATATTATCATGGCTGAATCTGAAGAAGGTAGTAGTACCCGAGAACATCAGTTAACAATGATGGAAGAGGTAGCAAAACTTATTGTACCGGAAGGATTTAATGCAGATGATATTGGAAAAACAAATAAAGAGATGTTCCAACAAACAGCAGATATTGCTTATAAATTCGGAGTCATTAAAGAAAAAGCAAATGTAGACGAAGCTTATACTAATGAAATCTTTGAAATGGCAACTTCAAAGTAATAAGAAATTGGAGTTTCAGTGGGATGTGTTCCTATTGAAACTCCTTTTTACTTTTATTCATAAAGCTATAAATTTTAAATAAGAATTAATTACCAACGACTTCTAGTATGTTCTCCTTCCATTTAAATAGATGGCAGAGGTATAATAAATGTTAATTATTGTAGAGTATTTTAATTTAGAAAGGTAAATAGGAGACATGAATGTTTAATCGTTTAGAAAAAATAAAGTTAAAACATTTGATGCTTGGGTTAATTATTTTTGCCTTTCTTTTATTCGAGGCAAGTAGTCTATTTAGTAGTTATCAAAGAAGCATTCACCTTTTAGAAAATCAGTCTTTAGAAAAAAATCGAGTTTATGCTTTAAAATTATCTCAGATTGTTGATTTATATTTGGATGAGTCCTTACAAACACTTGGTTATAGTGCTTCAATACTAGCAGATTATCTGGATGATGAACAAAAGTTAAATGATGAAGTAAATCGACTTTTTTATCAAGACGATGTTTTTAATTCTGTAATCATTTCAAATAGTAATGGACTTATATTGGTTGGAGCGCCTGATCAATATGAATTAAAGGGTAAGACCATCACTTCAAACGAAGGTAGAAAGCAGATAAAAATTCAACAGCCTTCTATTTCGGATCCCTATCGTGCATCGACGGGTAAATTACTCATAACTGTTTCATATCCTATTTTTTCGAGCGAGGATGAATATGTGGGCGTTATTAATGGGACAATTTATATTCATGAATCCAACTTCTTAGAGACGATCTTAAGTGAACATCATTACGAGGATGGCTCCTATGTATATGTAGTTGATTCTAAAGGTAATATTATCTATCATCTCGATAAGTCACGTCTTGGTACAGATGTTTCTAAAAATCAAGTCGTACAAAACATAAAAAATAACCAAAGCGGTGCACAGCTTGTAATAAATGACCAAAACGAGGAAATGCTGGCCGGTTACAGTCCATTAAAAAAAGTGAACTGGGGAGTAATTGTACAGACTCCTCGAGATGTAGCGGTTGAATCTATTGGTAAACAAGTTTTAATGACTTTTTACTATGATTTACCATTTCTAATTATTTCTATTATAATCGTCTTAGTGTTAGCAGCAATTATCACAAGACCTTTGCAACAGATAGCAGTACTTACTGAAAATAGTATTAAAGTGAGTGAAATGGGTAAGTTGAATGAACTAAATGCCTGGTTTTATGAGGCTTCTCGAATTAAGAAAGCATTAATTCAAAGTTTTTCATTTTTACATGGGCAGGTAAGTATTCTAAAGGATGAAAATTCAATAGATCCTCTTACGAAACTAACAAATCGACGTGCGTTAGATACTATCTTGCAATCTTGGACAGCGCAAGGGAAAATGTACTCTATCATTATGTTAGATATAGATCATTTTAAATTAGTAAATGATACTTTTGGTCATGCAACTGGTGATGAAGTGTTAAGATTCTTATCCTCCCAAATGAGAAATTCCGTAAGAGAACAGGATATATGTTGTCGTTATGGTGGGGAAGAATTTATTATCTTATTACCGGAAGTAGGAGTAGAGAAAGCTTTTGATGTTGCAGTACAATTAAGAAAAAAGATGGAAACTACGGTTAGTCCAACAGGAAAAACTATTTCTTTCTCAGCCGGGATTGCAAGCTTTCCTAAGCATGCAGCTAACTCGAAAGAATTAATAGAATTAGCTGATCAAACTCTTTATAAAGCCAAAAAATTAGGACGAAACCGTGTGCTAATTTTCGAAAATGATAAGGGGTTATAAAAGCTAAAAGCATAACAAGTAATAAGAAATGACTTCATAGAAAAGAAAAATGCAATTTGCAAAAGATGCAAATTGCATTTTGTGTATAATGGGAAATCTTTTTTTAAATAATTGCTTTAATATCCTCAATAAGTTCACTACAAACATCTTTTGTTGTGGCCCAAGATGTAACAAAGCGAATGGCGATTTGATCTTCAACTGGCTCCCAAATTTCAAAATCATACAGCTTGCTTAATTTCTCCACCTGCGATTTACTAAAGATAGGGAATACTTGATTTGTTGGTGATTCACTAAGAAGCGGTATACCTAATTTTTTTAGTTCGTTACTTAAGTAACTTGCGAGTTTATTTTCATGTTGGCCCATATTAAAGTAAAGGTCATCTTTGAAAGCTGCTTCAAATTGAATTCCAACTACAAACCCTTTAGCCAACATTGCTCCTTTATTTTTAATAAGGTATCTAAAATAGGGTTTTAACTGATCGTTGAAAATGACAATACCTTCTCCACTAAGCATCCCGATTTTTGTTCCACCGATATACATGACGTCACATAAGTTTTTTAACTGATTAAATTCCACATCACTCGCTGCAAGACCACTAGAAAGGCGAGCCCCATCTATGTATAGATATAATTGATTTTCCTTACAAAACTTATATAAATCTTTTAATTCATTGACACTATAAACAGTACCGATTTCGGTAGACTGAGAGATATAAACCATACCAATTTTAACCATATGCTCATTTTGATGATATTCTAGTGCAGATTCAATGTCAGATGGTGTTAGTTTTCCATCTCTACCTGGAACAGTATATACTTTATGTCCTGTTGCCTCGATTGCACCTGTTTCATGAACATTGATATGCCCTGAACTACACGCTAAAACAGCTTCAAAGGGACGAAGTGAATGAGAGATAACCGAAGCATTTGCTTGGGTTCCACCTGTTACAAAGTGGATCTCACAATCCTTGGATTCTAATTTTTCTTTTATTAATTCTTTTGCATGGTCTGAATGCGCATCTAATCCATAACCATGATTTTGTTCCTTACTTGCATGAAGTAAGGCTTCTAATAGTTCTGGATGACAAAGTTCACTGTAATCATTTCTAAAACTATACTTCATCTTTTACCCTTCTTTTCTAGTTATTTTTTATTAGTATAACATTAATTTGTTTTTTCAATATGTATAGTAATTAGAAATGCGGATAGTGTGACTTTTAACATACATAATATTTATAATAAGCTCCGGTTATTAGACGATTGATCTAAAACCGGAGTATAGCTTTTGTTCGTTCATAATATAAAGCTAAGTGAGGGAAATAGATGGGGGAGTAGTAATAAGTTAAGAGGATAAGACATAATCGATTAGTATTTATATATATGTTAAAGATTTGTTTTGATTAAAAAAAGAAATTTTTCATACCTATCACATTGGAGAATAATCTAGCATCTTTGCCAAGCTTATTGTTCTGATATTTATATTGGTTCAAACATTGTTGGAAAAGGTCATCACAATATCGTCTATCCCTAGGATGTCGATAGTACATATAGCATTCGTCATGATATTTACAGCAATTATCGACAGGGTTCGTTGGAGAGCCAGGACCAGTACAGCCTGGTCCGCAGTATCTATATCCAGGATAACAGAAACCTAATTTTCCTTGTCTCATAGTACAACCTCTTTTCTAGTTTTAAATAGCATATGCTTCCTTTGAAATCTAGAAAGGGCTATACAACTAATAGTTTGAGGATTGAATAGGTTAATATGAAGTAAAAATAGATAAGTAAGTAATAGTAAATAAAGAAGAGCACAAAAATATGTGCTCTCTCCATTACTAACGTCGATGTTCTACTAAGTCAATTGCACCTAAGACAATGTGTGCCAACCCAAATCCAAAGATTGTGTTTGCTAACATTTTGTTAGAACTTTTTTGTTTCATGGCATACCCTGCAGCGGTTACAGCTGAACCAAGTACGGTTGGAATTAATCCTTCTCGAATATTGTTCATAGAAGTTCCCTCCATCATCGAAGTTAGTAGGTGCTATTTATTCACCATCCCTATTATGATTTAGAAAGACAATAGCTATTCCTATTAATGTCGAAAATTAGTGCAAAACTATTTTTATTAGTGTTCTACAAGGAATCCATTACATTCTGTGGAAGTTAAATAATAGTATATTAAAAATGAAATTTTGATTATTCACATAGTAAAAGTTAAGAAAGTTTTAAAAGGAGTGTGCAAATGGGTAAGAAAGTACGTGAATTCGGTATTAAAATAGGCAAACTTCCCACAGGGGTGAAAAATTGCATTACGGATGTAGGTGGTGTAAAAGTAGGTCATGTGACATTAGACTATAAACTCGAAAAAGAAGGAGAATATGCTTGTACGGGAGTGACAGCCATATTACCACATGGAGGAAATTTGTTTCAAAACAAAGTAACTGCAGCGAGCTATGTGCTAAATGGGTTCGGTAAATCTACAGGTCTTGTACAAGTAAATGAACTAGGTGTTATAGAATCACCCATCATGTTAACAAATACCTTTGGCGTACCGCAAGTGACACAAGGTACATTACAATATTTACTAGAATTAAATGAAGATATTGGAATTAATACAGGGACGGTTAACATAGTAGTTGGTGAATGTAATGATAGTCACTTGAATTCAATAAGAGCATGTCCCATTAAACCTGAGCACGCGATCGAAGCGATTAAGAGTGCTTCAGAAAATGTGGTAGAAGAAGGGGCTGTTGGTGCGGGAAAAGGTATGATTTGCTTTGGCTACAAAGGTGGTATTGGTTCATCTTCACGTGTGGTGAAAGTTGAAGACACTGACGTCTCCTTTACTGTGGGGTGTTTGGTACTAACAAACTATGGTAATAGTATAGAGTTTCTAAAAAATCAGTATGTTGTTTCAAATTTTCAAGATGAATCAACAGTTTCTCCGACGGATGGCTCTATCATAATTGTTCTTGCAACAGATGCACCTTTAAGTAGTAGACAATTAACACGTGTCATAAAAAGATGCGGGATTGGGTTGGGACGTACAGGAAGCCATTTCTCTCATGGCAGTGGCGATATTGTCATTGGATTTACAACAGCTCATAAAATCCCTCATTCAACCAAACTGCTTTTTGAGAACCGTACACAGCTACGTGAAGATCTTCCAATTATGAATGAACTGTTTGCTGCTGCTGCAGAAAGCACTGAAGAAGCCATTATCAACTCACTTTCACAGGCAGTTAAAACAGAAGGGCGTAATGGTCATGTAGTGCATGCATTTCAATTTATAGAATAATGAATTGGAAGTTATTTAAGGAGTAATCCATCTTAAATAACTTTTTTTAATATAGAAATTGAATAAAAGGAAAAAAATTCGTCTTTATAGGGTAAGAGGTTTGTGGAAATTTGTAGAAGGAGTAATATTATTGCATAATAATGTAAAATAAATAATTTTTTACCAAAAATATTATTTAGTACCTAGTAAAAAGATATAAAATATGATAGATTTATTTTTAAATATAAAATAGTCAAAATATTCATATACTTGATAGGATTTCTTACATAGTGTGAGGTGAATTCTTATAGAAAAAAAGATAGTATCCCCGATTCCGAGTATAGAGCAGTCTAGTGCTAAACACGACCCTATTGTTCGTGAAAATCAAGAACCAATTCGAAAAATACCCAAGTTCCACCCAAGAATTTATTCGAAAGCTATCTATTTCGAACAACAAATTCCGAATAGCTTACAATCCATTTATATACGTCAGACCGTTTATGAGAAGTTAATAGAGGCTATAAATCTACTACCAGAAGAATATAGTTTTATTCTCTTTGATGGCTATCGTCCTTTCCAAGTGCAACAGTTTTTATTCCAACAATTTTATTCCGAAATTCAAAAAAAACATCCAAATTTTTCAGAATCACAGATTTTAGATGAAACACTTAAATTTGTAGCTTTTCCAAGTTTAGAACCACAGAAAACCTCTCCCCATTTAACAGGTGGAGCTATTGATCTAACTTTAGGAAACCAAAAAGGGCAGCCACTTGACCTTGGAAGTGAATTTGATGAGTTAAGTGAAAAATCTGCCACACGCTATTACGAGCAGCATCCGAATGAAAATAAAGAAGCATTAAAAAATCGTCGCCTTCTATATAACTGTATGACCGCTGTCGGATTTACGAATTACTCTGAAGAATGGTGGCATTATGATTTTGGAAATGTGACTTGGGCACGGCGTACTAATGTTCCAGAAGCGAAGTATGGTGCGGTTGAGGCGATAATAGAGACACATCAACTAAAGGAGTTTCGATATTATGAAGGTTTATATTAGTGCAGATTTAGAGGGGATAACTGGTACAACTGCTTGGGTTGAGACAGACATAAATAGACAGGATATTCAACCTTTTTTAAAGCAAATGACAAAGGAAGTTGAAGCAGCTATTGAAGGAGCTATTTCAGGAGGAGCTACAGAAATTTTACTAAAAGATGCTCATGATTCAGCTCGCAATCTAGATATATCTAATCTACCTGTAAATTGTAAAGTCATCCGTGGGTGGACTGGTGATCCAATGTGTATGGTAGCTGGATTAAATGAATCTTTTGATCGTGCTATTTTTATTGGCTACCACAGTAAAGGTGGAAGTCACCGAAACCCACTGGCACATACCTTAGTAGTGAATGCGGATGTAAAAATTAATGGAGAATATGCAAGTGAATTTTTAATCAATACTTATGCTGCTAGTTTACATGGGGTGCCTGTTGCCTTTGTAAGTGGAGATGCTGGTCTTATAGAAGAAATTCATACGTTTAATGAAAATATCGTCACATTTGCAACGAAAGAAGGAATAGGAAATGCAACAGTCAATGTTAGCCCTAATCTAACAATAAAAGAAACGAAGATCTTGGTTGAAGCAGCAATGAAAGTGAATAGAGAAGCGTTAAAAGTCGAGTTGCCTAAGCAATTTGTAGTCGAAATGATTTACCGTGACCATACCCGTGCCTTCCGTAATTCATTCTACCCAGGTGCAACATTTAAACCACATAACACAGTAGAGTTTGTGACAGATGATTATTATGAAGTCTTGCGTATACTCCAGTTTTTAACATAAGAAGGTGTTGAATTGAAAATATCTGATATTCAGGTAGGTGTTGTAGAAGCGCCACTTATTACCCCCTTTAAAACAGCACTTAGACTGAAAGCTTTTTTTCACCAAAAGAAGCAATCACATTAATTGAAAGACGTGCTGCGGATTTAATCAATATCAAGCTAATGAAAACAGGTGGCATCTATCAAGCACAGAAATTAGTACACATAGCCGAGTCAAATGGAATTAAGTGTATGATTGGATGCATGTTAGAAACGAAGATTAGTGTTAGCGCAGCTGCGCATTTTGCAGCCTCTCAGAAAAATATAACAATGGTTGATTTAGATGGACCTTTATTATGTGTGAATGATCCTGTTACAGGTGGTCCGGTATTTAATGGACAAGTTATTACATTGTCTCGTGATCCAGGGATAGGATTTTCATTATAAAAGAGAGAGTTAAGAAATAGGAGGGGTTAAATGAGAAAGCTTTGGTTATTGCTTCTTGCTACAATGACAGTTTTGGTACTAGCAGCTTGTAGTGAGAAAGGGGAGGAGTCTTCTGATGAAAAAGAAAAGGCTTCAGAATACCGTACTGTTTATTCAGGAGAGATTAAGACACTTAACTACTTAAAAACTTCTGAAACAAACGAATTTGCAGTTGCAGCAAATTTAGTAGATGGACTAATTGAATATGACAAGTATGGAGTTGTACAACCGGGCTTAGCCGAAGAGTGGTCAGCAAACGAAGATAATACGGTTTGGACATTCAAACTTCGAGAAGATGTTAAGTGGGTGACGAATGATGGAAAAGAGTATGCAGATGTTGTTGCCCAAGACTTTGTAGATGGCTTACATTATGTGCTTGATGCAAAGAATGAATCTTCAACTGCTTGGATTGCAACGGTTGTAAAAAACGGTGATGCATTCTATAACGGTGAAGTGACTGACTTCGAGGAAGTTGGAGTAAAAGCAATAGATGAACACACGTTAGAGTATACATTAGAAAATCCAACACCTTATTTCCTTTCCATGCTGAACTATGTATGTTTCTTCCCAGTAAACGGAGAATTCCTAGCCGAAAAAGGCGAAAGTTTTGGGACTACAAATGATAACTTCCTTTATAATGGGGCCTATATTTTAGACAAATTCGAACCTCAAAATGAGAGAGTACTTGTGAAAAACGACGCATATTGGGATAAAGACAATGTATTCATTGACCGCATTCGCTACAAGTACAATAAAGAAGCTGGAACAGTAGCACCAGAGCTATTTTTACGTGGTGAGGTAGATTCAGCTCCAATTCCTACAGCAGTTATTGATGAATGGTTTAATGACAAAGAGAAAAAATCTCAAGTACGTCAAAGTCAAAATAACTTCTATACGTACTTCTATGCACTAAACTTTGATCCTCAATTTGATGCAGAATATGAACCGGAAAACTGGAAAGTTGTGGTGAACAACAAAAACTTCCGTAAATCACTATACAATGCTCTTGACCGAGTTTCAGCAATGTTAACAACAGAACCATACAACCCAAAAGATATGATAAGTAACACAATTACACCGAAAAACTTTGTAGATGTGGATGGTGTGGATTATACACAATTAGCACCATTAGCAGATATTACAAAAACAGATTCATTTGATGAAGGAAAAGCAAAAGAGTTTAAAGAAGCAGCAATGGCTGAACTTGATGGGAAAGCTACATTCCCAGTAAAAGTATTAATGCCATATAACTCTGGTTCTCCTGACTGGGCAAACCGTGCGCAAGTAGTGGAACAACAACTTGAAGGTTTACTAGGTAAAGATTACATTGATGTCATCGTCGAAGCTGGTCCAGCTACAGGTTTCTTAGGGGAAGTTCGCCGTCCGGGTAAATTCGCATTACTAGAAGTAAACTGGGGACCTGACTATGCAGACCCTTCTTCCTATACAGATCCATTTACTGAAGGTGGGACATATAACAAACCTGAACTTGCAGAAGGTTATACAGAAGCAAATGGTAAATCAAAATATCAAAATATGGTAGATGCAGCGAAAGCTGAAATGGAATTAGCGAAACGTTACGAATTATTTGCCGAAGCAGAAAGCTTCCTAATTGAAGAAGCTTTTGTTATTCCATATGCAGTAGGTGGAACAGGGTACATTGCTTCAAAATTAAATCCATTTGAAGCACAATATTCGCCATTTGGTGTAACGGCTGAGAAGTTTAAAGGTCAACATCTTCTAGATAAACCTATGAGTAACGAAGCATTTAAAGAGGCGCAAACAGCTTGGGAGCAAGAGCGTAAAGAAGCATTAATAAACGCAGGTGAATAATTAATTAAACCGAGTTTTAAACCAAAAATAATGAAGAAGGAGATGACTAAAGACCACCTTTGGCATCTCCTTCCTTCATTTTTAGGCGTAATAGGCTTAGGGGAGGTTAGAAAAATGTTGTGGTATATAGGAAAACGATTGTTACAATCTGTATTAACGCTTTTTATCATCATTACTATTGTTTTCTCATTATTACGCCTAATGCCAGAAGAAGGATATTTAGGATCTGCAGCTGAGAAAATGTCTCCGGAACAACAAGAAATTTATTTAACAAATTTAGGGCTTCGTGACCCACTGATTGTTCAGTTAGGGAATTTCTATTTAGACCTATTACATGGGGATTTAGGAACTTCTGTTACATATCGTACGGATGTACCAGTAACTACAATTATTTCCGATAAAATTACGTATTCGTTACTGTTGGGCTTAGGAGCTGTGGCATTGTCATTAATTATTGGGGTTCCTTTAGGGATATTAATGGCGCACATGAAAGGAAAGTGGCTTGATCGTCTCGGAACTGGATATATAGTTTTCGTTGTTGCTGTCCCTGCAGCTGTTTATTATATTTTTATTCAAATGTATGTAACCGATCTGTTCAAGTTACCGATGTTATTCGATGAATATAACCCAGTAAGTTGGATATTGCCGCTTACTTCGATGGCTTTAGCGCCAACAGCCTCATACGCTATGTGGATGCGACGCTATATGGTAGATGAGCTCAATAAAGATTATATAAAACTAGCACGAGCTAAAGGTGTGAAAGAACGTACATTAATGTTTAAACACGTGATGCGAAATGCTTTTATTCCGATGGCTCAATATTTGCCTGCAACTATTCTTTTTACGATTACAGGTTCAATCTATATTGAATCATTATATTCCATTCCTGGAATGGGTGGATTACTTGTTGATGTCATTCAAAGGCAAGATAATTCTGTTGTACAAGGATTAGTTCTCATCTTCTCATCCCTAGGAATTATTGGATTATTTTTAGGTGATCTAGCGATGGCACTTGTGGACCCTCGTATTAAATTAGGTAAAGGGGGGAGCGTACGGTAATGGGTATCTATTCGGAAGAAATTTCAAATATCTCACAAAAATCAAACGAAAACTTATTTGATTTTGCTGTAGTGGATGAACAAAAGGCCGAGCAGACAGGCTATTCCAATTATTCTTATTGGCGTTCAACTTGGCAATCATTTTTAAAAAATCGAGTTGCATTATTTTTATTAGTTGTTGTTGGACTTATTATTGCTTTTGTTATAGTGCAACCCTATCTACCATTTCAAAAGTCACCAACGGAGATATACATCGATGAACAAACCGGTTCTCAAGCGCGCAATGTTGTACCTAGTGCGGAATTCTGGTTTGGAACAAATTCAATTGGTCAAGATTTATGGTCGCGAATTTGGGCAGGAACGAGAACGTCATTATTTATTGGTTTTGTAGTAGCTTTAGCTGAAGTGGTTGTTGGAATTTCTGTTGGTGCGCTTTGGGGCTTTTCAAGAAAGCTAGAGGCGCCAATTACACAAGTATATAACATTGTCGAGAATATACCGACTACCATCGTTTTAATATTAATGTCATATATTTTAAGACCAAGTATTTCGACGATTATCATTGCAATGTGCATTACAGGCTGGGTAGAGATGGCAAGATTTATTCGAAATCAGATTGTTATTTTACGTGATCGAGAATATAATCTAGCATCAAAATGCTTAGGGACGCCGAGTTATCGAATTATTCTTAAGAACTTGTTACCGTATTTAATATCCGTAATTATGCTTCGAATGAGTCTAGCCATTCCATTTGCAATCGGGGCTGAAGTTTTTTTAACGTATATCGGATTAGGTTTACCAATTAGTGAGCCTTCATTAGGAAACTTAATAAATGAAGGAAGAGTACTAATGATGTCACCAGATTTACGATATCAATTAATTTTCCCAAGTGTTGTTTTAAGCATTATCACAATTGCCTTCTATATTATAGGAAACGCATTCGCTGATGCAGCAGATCCAAAAAATCACGTGTAAGGAGGATTACGATGGAAGGAAACAACACAAATTCACGCATTTTATCCATTCAAAATTTAATTATTAAGTTTCGACTTCGTGGTCAAGTGCTTACAGCAATTCGTGATATCTCGCTCGATTTATATAAGGGTGAAAGTCTTGCAATAGTTGGAGAATCAGGATCGGGTAAGTCTGTTCTAGTGAAGTCAATTATGGGTTTACTAGATAAAAACGGCTATATCAATCAGGGGAACATCCTTTATAAAGAGTATAATTTAGCCAAATTCAAGTCGGAAAAGGATTGGTTGAAAATCCGCGGTAGGGAAATTGCCATGGTTACACAAGATCCGATGACTTCGCTAAATCCGTTAAAAACCGTTGGAAAACAAATTGAGGAATGTGTTGTTTTACACCAAGGGTTAAAAGGAAAAAAAGCTTATGAACAAACATTAAAACTACTAACTGATGTAGGAATTCATAATGTAGAGAAACGGTATAAACAGTATCCTCATGAGTTTTCAGGGGGGATGCGTCAAAGAATCGTAATTGCCATCGCAGTAGCTTGTAACCCTAAAATTCTTATTTGTGATGAGTCAACAACGGCACTTGATGTGACAATTCAGGCTCAAATCTTACAATTACTAAAAAATCTGCAAGAAAAATATGGACTTACTACTATATATATTACCCATGATTTAGGGGTTGTTGCAAAAGTAGCTGATCGAGTTGCTGTCATGTATGCCGGGGATATTATTGAGGTAGGAAAAACTCATGAAATATTCTTTAATGGTAAGCATCCTTATACATGGGCTCTATTATCATCATTACCACAGTTAGGGGCAAAAGGGGAAGAATTAGATTCCATCAAGGGTACACCCCCAAACCTCTTTAATGAAATAAAAGGAGATGCATTTGCTCCTCGTAATCCATATGCATTGAACGTTGATTTTGTGGAACGTCCGCCTTTCTTTCAAGTATCAGAAACCCACTTTGCAAAAACGTGGTTATTGCATTCTGACGCACCAAAAGTTGAACCGCCACAAGCTTTGCAATCTTTCTTCGAAGAGGGGAGACGTTACGCATATGGCAAATAAAGAAAGATTACTAGAAGTGAAAAATTTAAATGTGACCTTTGGCAAAGGCAAAAATAAATTTCAAGCAATTCGTGATGTGAGTTTTGAAATATATAAAGGGGAGACATTCGGACTTGTAGGAGAGTCTGGCTCTGGAAAAACAACAATCGGCCGTGCGATTATGAGAATTAATGAAGTAACAGATGGAGAGATATTATTTAAAGGTAAGCGGATTAATGGCAAAGTTTCGAAGGATTGGGACAAGGAAATTACTCAAAAAATTCAAATGATATTTCAAGATCCAATGGCGTCATTAAATGAACGGGCAAAAGTTGATTATATTATTTCCGAAGGCCTAATAAATACGAAGAAGTATAAAAATAACGAGGATCGGTTGAATAAAGTTAAAAATGCTTTATTAGAAGTAGGGTTGTTACCTGAATTTGCGAGCCGTTTCCCTCACGAGTTTTCTGGAGGGCAAAGGCAGAGGATTGGGATTGCCAGGGCATTAGTGATGGAACCGGAGTTTATTATAGCGGATGAACCAATCTCAGCCTTAGATGTATCCATTCGGGCGCAAGTTTTAAATTTATTATCCAAGTTACAAAAACAAAATGATTTAACCTATTTATTTATTGCTCATGATTTGTCGATAGTTCGGTTTATAACTGACCGTACTGCCGTAATTTATAAGGGGGAAATTGTGGAACTAGCCGAAACAGAAAAACTGTTTTCAAACCCAATCCATCCTTATACGCGAGCTCTACTTTCAGCTGTACCTGAGCCGAATCCATATAAGGAGCAGGCTAAAACCATTGAAATTTATGATCCTTCACAGCATAACTATAATTTAAATCCTCCTTCGTTTGTAGAGATCGAGGAAGGACATTTCGTGCTTGCGAATAATGAGGAAATTGTACATTACCGTTCAATGTCATCAATAGGAGTGTGAGATAAATGAAAATTCCAAAGGCATTAAAACCGGGGGATACAATTGGTCTAATTGGAGCATCCAGTGCTACTCCGCCTGAAAGCCTTCTTCCAGCAATTGAAGCGGTTGAAAATCTCGGATATAAGGTAGTTGTAGGAGACTCATGCCGAGAAAGGCATGGTTATTTAGCGGGAAGCGATGCACTTAGAGCAAATGATGTAAATCGAATGTTCAACGATTCATCCATCGACGGAATTTTCTGTATCCGAGGGGGATACGGTGCAACGAAGATATTGCCATACCTTGATTACGAGATGATTAAGAAGTATCCAAAAGTGTTCGCTGGTTATAGTGATGTGACTGCATTGCATATTGTTTTTAACCAAATATGTGAGTTCGTAACCTATCACACACCTATGCCATCTACTGAATTTATTAAACCAGAGATGGATGAGTATACATGGATATCTTTTAAAGAAAGCGTAACGTTAACGGAAGAAGCAAATTATCTACTTACAAACCCTCCTAATCATGAAATGACAACCCTTGTATCCGGGACAGCAACTGGACCAATAATTGGAGGGAATTTAACTTTAGTAACTGCCTCTCTTGGAACGCCCTACGAAATCGATACAAAGGGGAAAATATTATTCTTAGAAGATATAGATGAATATGAGAGAAGTATAGATCGCATGCTTACGCAGCTAAAGCTTGCTGGTAAATTAGATGATGCAGCAGGATTAGTATTAGGTGCATGGACAAATTGCGGGCCACAAAATCCGAAACGTCAAGAACAAAGTTTACGTCTACAAACAATTTTTGAAGAAATCTTAGTCCCATTAAATAAGCCGATTTTACAGGATGTTGTATGTGGACATTGCCTTCCAACAATGTCTCTACCTTTAGGTAGAACGGTAACGATTAATACAGATACAAAATCAATTAAAGTGATTTAGTAGGTGTGGAATGGAAAACAATATTCGTGATGTACTTGGAAAAGTAGCTGGAAATGTCAAACTAATAGTAAAGGGTGCGGGAGAGGAGAATTTTTTACTAGCTAAAGAGATTGATACTGTATCCTCTAGTGCAAGTTTGATAAAAGTTCCAATTCTATTTGCAGTACTAAATTATATTGAAAAAGAACATAAATCCTTAAATCAAATCATGAATATTTCTCCGGAAAATAGGGTGGATTTTAGTGTGCTAAGCGAGCTTCAGACAGAGCAATATAGCTTGTATGAACTATTAGTATGGATGATTATAGCAAGTGATAATACAGCGACTAATGAACTAATTGATTTTATAGGTATTGAAAAACTGAACGAATATTTTTCATATATCGGATTAACACAAACAAGCATTCAGCGTAAAATGATGGATTTTGTTCAAATGGAGAAAGGCTTTGACAATGTAACAACTGCTCGAGATATGGCTTTACTCTTTACGAAAATTTATCGTCAAGAACTAGTGACTAAGAAATATAGTCAATTAGCGATTGATATATTAAGTCGTCAAAGGGACCATGAAGCATTGAAAAGATTTATTGTGGACGATGTAACAATTGCACATAAAACGGGGAGTCTAGAAACCGTTGAACATGATGTTGGAATTATTTATTCCGCAAAACAAGATTATATTATTGGCGTTTTTATTACCAATCTTAATAACAATAATAACGAAGCTAAAAAAACAATCGGTAAGGTATCGAAAATCATCTATGAGCATCTAGGAAAGGCGTGATATTTATGAGGGCAATTATTAAGTCGATGATTGCAAATCTTCATGCAGAAGCTAATTCCAAGTCCGAACTAATAGATGAAGGATTATATGGAATGGTAGTAGAAATAATAGAAAAAAGGGATAATTGGTTTTACGTTAAAACTCCTTATCGATATGAAGGGTTTTGTAGCGCGGAAGATTTGTTAATAGATGATGAAAAAGCAGAGGCTTGGGAAAAAGATGCTTCCTATATTATCCAACAAAGTGTAGCCGACGTTCTAAGCGCTCCCAAAATTCAAAGTACTAAGCTGGAAACCCTTGTGAAGGGTTCAAAAATTAAAATTCTCCCAAATGAACAATTAGATCAAGAATGGTCTGAGATACAATTAGCTACAGGAGAAATAGGATATACACGTACAAAATGGCTACACAAATGCATAGATTTTAATGATTTATCCGAAGTTGATTTTCGAGATCGGGTCGTTCAAACGGCACTAAGTTATCTTACTACACCTTATAGATGGGGAGGTAAATCGCCGTTAGGAATTGATTGTTCAGGTCTTTGTTCCATGGCATATATGTTAAATGGGGTCAATATTTATCGAGATGCAAAGATTGTTGATGATTTCCCAATAAGGAAAATTGAGAAGGAAAAAATTCAAAAAGGCGATCTTCTTTACTTCCCCGGTCATATCGCGATGTATTTGGGAAATGACTTATATGTTCATTCCTCTCTTGGTGGAAATGAAGTTAGTATTAATAGTTTTAATCCAGAACATCCACATTATCGAGAAGATTTAGCGAATACAATCACAGCCATAGGAAGTTTATTTCCTGCAAAATAAAACACCTAGAGTACATCATCAAATGGTAAAAAGATGATGTGCTTTTATCATTTGTTTAGAGGTAGTTTATACGTGTAAACTACTATTCTTGTTGAGGCCGATGCGTAACAACTTTTCAAAACTAGTATAATGGAGGTTTTTTATGAGAATTTCTACAGCGAGATATATAACTGAAAATGATATTAAGATGCTACCCATTACACAAATGACGAAGAAAAAATACAGTGCTATCTATAAAGGGAGGCTCTACTGTCCAACGGCAAATTGTCCAGCGAAATTATCCTATAGCAGTGGGAATAAAGGACACTATAAAACATGGCGAAATAGCAATCATTCACCAGTTTGTCCTTTTAATCTAGAACGAGATGGTATAAGAATTATTGGAAGTAATGATTTGAAAATAGCGGCCAATATTAGCAAGAAACACAAACAGAATGCATTGATGAGAGCATATAAATCAATGGAAATTGATGAACTAAATGTTTCACAGGAAACTCAGGTAACTTCACAATTGAAGAACAATCGTTTGCGTAAAATGAAATCAAAAACCATTGAATCAGCACAAATGACACTATTCGAAGCAACAGTCAACAAAGATCTTGTTCAATTGAAAGGAAAGAAATTGCTTTCAAGGTTTGTCCATGAGGTAGGAACTTCCGATATAGGTAAAAATAGAATTATTAAAGGGTTTATAAAGAATATAGAATTGCAAGGGTCTACTGCAGAGATAATTGTTGATTATCAAAATAAGGAAATGTTGATTGACTTTAATGATGACTTTACAAAAGAACCGTTAAATAAAAGTTATTTAAATAAATTTTGGGCAGTGCAAGAGTGGATGAACCGTCAAAAAAAAGTAAGCTTTATTGGGATGGGAGAAGTTCATATGACGAAAGATAACGAGTTTGAGTTGATAATTTCCATGGGAACAGACTTTAAGGTGGATGGTGAAGACCTTTATAATTTAGCGAGAAAAATTAAGGTAGAAATAGTGAATTAGGGATAGTATATATTAAGAAAATTTAAACGGGATACTACATGAAGTTCACCTATGTATTACGAATTGCTGTTGTAATTGATTTCTCGAAGCGATTCTTGAAGGTTCTGGAACGAGCAATTTTGGGGTGTTGAACTTCTTATGGAGCAACCGGTATGAATAATATAGAAAAAATGGTAATTGAATCGGTAACGTAATAAATTGTAAGGTATGCAAATGTGATGTACAACTTGTCTGGTAAAAAATTCCTATACCTTAATGAACATCTATTTCTTTTGAAAATAGGTGTTTTTTTGTTGAGAAAGGGTTGAAAAAGGCTGTTATAATTGTGAAATTTCTTTGGGCATTCACTCAAAAGCACTAAATTATTAATATTCATTTGTCATTATTAATAACGATTAGGAGAAATTTTCTCTTTAAAGAATGTCTTCTACTCATAATAACGCAATAACTTTTACTCAAAGAGTTTAGTGAACTAAAAGGTATTTTAAAATAATGATAATCTATTATGTAATAGTGAATGCACTTTAGATATTTAAAATAAACTACTATATTTGAAGTTTGTTAGATGTATACAATTTATTCTGTTTTATGTATTCTTTTAGCTATAAAATGGTGGTAATTTCTGTCTTATATAAAGCGTGGAAATAGCTTGCAAATGTATTTGTATGACTTTTAAGTCTGTTTTACAACACATAAATATGTAAGGTTATCCAATCAGAAAATAAAGTATTTTTAAATAGTTTCAGTAGAATAATATAAGTTTTTAATGTGCGTTTAAATCTATATTTTCTAATTAAAGCGATAAAAATCTCTTTTGTACAAATAACTTTTTTGAAAAAACTATTGATTTTATAGTTTTACAAATGTTATCTTGAGATAAAGAGTTGTTCACAACTTTTTCACATTTACAAAGAAAGGGGCTAGAAGAGAATTATGAAGAAAAATCGATGGTTAATCGCTCTTTCTGCCATAGCAATTCATTTATCTATTGGAGGAGCTTATGCGTATAGTGTATATAAACTTCCAATTGTAACTGAGATGGGATGGAGCGAAACAAGTGTTACTGTAGCCTTTACAATTATGATGGGACTTGCTGGATTCTCTGCAGCATTATTTGGTAGTTTAGTAGAAAAAATGGGGCCAAGAAAATCAGCCATGGTTGCGGCTGTGTTATTTGGACTAGGACAAGCAGGTGCTGGTGTTGCTATTTTATCGGACTCTGTTGTGCTTTATTGGTTAACTTATGGACTTTTAAGTGGATTAGGTATGGGGATTGGATATATCGCTCCAGTATCAACTTTAGTAAAATGGTTCCCTGATCGTCGTGGTTTAGCGACAGGTATGGCGGTTTTAGGATTTGGTTCAGGTGCTTTAATTACAGCTCCAGTGGCAGCGAATTTAATGGAAGGTGTAGGAATTTCAACTACATACTTTATTTTAGGAATTAGTTATTTCATCTTAATGATTTGTGGAGCATCTTACATTGCGCCTCCAGAAAAAGGTTATATGCCTGTAGGTATGAAAAAAGCTACAGAAGCTGGTGAAAAGAAAGTTAAACAAGATTTAGCTCAACTGTCAGCAAAAGAAGCAGTGAAAACAAGACAATTCTGGATGCTATGGGCTATGCACTTAGTAAATGTTACAGCAGGTATTATGATGATTTCTGTTGCATCACCAATGGCTCAAGAAATTGTAGGCCTTTCCGTAGCCGGAGCAGCAACAATGGTTGGTGTTATGGGGTTATTTAATGGTGGCGGTCGATTAATTTGGGCAGCTATTTCAGACTATATTGGACGAACTAATATTTTCGTTATTTTCTTTACAATTCAATTAATTACTTTCGCAGTATTACCATTCACAACAAATGTAATTATATTCCAATTATTCATCTTCTTAGTAGTAAGTTGTTATGGTGGCGGATTCTCTAATCTACCGGCATATGCAAGTGATTTATTTGGGACGAAACAACTTGGTGTTATTCACGGTTATTTATTAACAACATGGTCTTTAGGTGGTATTTTTGGTCCAATCATTGTCAACTCAATCAAAAATACTTATGACAGCTATATCCCTGTATTCTATCTATTCACAGGATTAATTGCTATTTCTTTATTAATTGCATTATTACTTCGTGCAGATGTAAACAAAAAGAAAAAATCGTTACAGAAAACAAAAAAAGAATCAGTTGGAGATCTCTCAACTACAGTATAAAAAGTAAAATTGCCGAATAATACATTTCGCACATGTCTTATTCGGTTTTTTTATGCCTTCATTGTTATATAACACTTTTTAACTCAATTATGACTGTACTATAATTTATTTTTTGCGTCAACTTGAAAATCAAAACTTTTTATTTTTTTGACTTGAAAGAGCAGATTATGTTTTAATTTATTTCATCATTCAGAAGCAACTTGCACATTCTATGACAAATATCATCTAAATTTTATTACATCTAACTCTATCCATTTTAAGTCAATTTGAAATAATAATACGAGAGGTGAATGAAGTGGCACAAATGGCAACTTTTCAAAGTAGTTATAGTAAAAAAGAGGAATTTTATAATTCTCTAACTCATGGAATTGGAGCATTGTTAGCAATACCTGCTACAATTTTATTGGTCCAGAAAGCACTCGAAAACGGTACAAAAATTGACCTAATAAGCTATATAATTTATGGAATTTCTATGTTTTGTTTATATGCAGCGTCAACTATTTATCACGCTTGGCCAACGCATAAAAGTCTTTTGAAGAAGTTAGATCATAGCTCTATTTATGTGATGATTGCAGGGACGTATACACCTGTTGCACTGATTGCAATTGGAGATAAATTAGGGTGGATTATTTTTAGTGTTGAATGGGTATTGGCACTTTTTGGTATTTTATTCAAAATGTACTTTGTCCACAAATTCGAAAAGTTATCACTAATTGTTTACCTAGGTATGGGATGGCTTGCCATTATTTTTTATAACCAAATGGTAGAATATATTACGATGAGTGGATTCCTTCTCCTTCTTACAGGCGGAATTAGTTATACAATTGGTACTTACTTTTATAGAAATAAAAAAATCCCTTACAATCATGCTATCTGGCATATATTCGTTATGGGTGGAAGTTTGTTTATGTATTTAACTGTCTACTTATATATGTGAAATGTACCTGTACAGCTCGTAGAGAGCAATGTACAGGTTTTTTATGATTTATTTTAGTTCAAAACCGTTAATCTGTGTAATATCCACTACGAGCTTATGATTGTCTGGAGTTAAAAAAGTTACAGAGTTTTTTCGTTCATGAAATTCGATCAATGCACTGACCTCAATAGGAGAGCCATTCACATAGATTTTTTTGATGTGTTTTGAAGGGACTGTTTTTCTCATTAGTTTTAAAAATTCCTCATTTTGGCTAGGCCTGTTCATCAGCTCAGCAATCGTATTTTGAAGTATTTTTAAATGGCCACTTAAAACATTTGTAGAATACTTTGTATTAAGCATAAGGTTATTAATTACTTGATGAAATTTAACGAGAGATTCTTCTAGTAATGCCTGCTTTGCAATAATCTTATTTAAATCAGAACTAATTTTCTCATCCAGATAAGAGAAATTGAAAGATTGTTGATTAACCTTGTTTTCTAAATTAGAGTTGAAAAAGAATTTAGGTTCAGGATATTTCTTATTGGGAGAATTCATTTTCGGTAACTCCTTTACCGTTATAAGCTATTTGTAATATATGCATCTGTCATGAATGTTGTTATTAATATGGGATTCATGAAAATCACTCTCTATAGAGTAATAACTTCCTATTATTCTTCATATATCATTTTCTTTGTCATACCACCATCTACTGTTAAATTAATACCGGTAACGAAATCATTTTTCTCATCAGTTAAATAAAAACATGCACGGGCGATATCTTTTGGTTTACCGACGCGGCGTGAAAAATGTTGTAGGTGGTCAATCTCTCTTAAACTTTCGTAATCGCCAGTTTCAATCCAACCTGGAGAAATACAGTTTACTCGAATACAATCGGGCCCTAAAGAACTAGCGAGTGCATGTGTAAGTGCAACTATACCTCCTTTAGTTGCTGCATAAGATTCTGTATGTGGTTCCGACATAAATGCGCGTGTCGATGCCATTGAAACGATAGCGCCCCCTTTAGAATTTAAACGCATAAATTTAGCAGCTTCCCTTGAACATAAAAAAACACTTCGCAAATTGGTAATAATGAGATCATCAAACACGTCCATAGGTAGGTCATAAGGGGACATTGGTTTGAATATACCAGCATTATTAATGAGAATATCTATTGTTCCAAAATGCTTAACTGCTGATGTCATTAAATGAATAACATCTTGTTCTTTTCGAACATCCGTTGGAATAAAAATAACTTTATGACCATTTTGGATAAGTTCTGAACAAACTGCCTGTCCTAATGTGTTATTCAAATCTGCCATAACAACATTTGCACCTGCAAGAGCGTATTCTTTCGCAACTTCTTTACCGATACCTTGTGCAGCTCCAGTGATGATTACTGTCTTATCTTTAAACATAAAATCCTCCTATATATTGAATAGATTTGTACTGTTTACATAATAAAGTAGTTGTATGTAAAAGAAAAAGTGGTTGCTTTAGATTTCTAAGTCAACCACTAATAAAGCTTATTGTTATTTTATTTTTCGTCGTGTGGTGCAATATGAAGGGGTGGTGGTACTAACCATCCTTTACTTTTGTTTAAGCGTAACAGTCTTGCTCCAAGCTGTGCCTTAGACATATGGAATTGACCATACATAAAGGCGATGTCTTCGCGTGTACACATCCCCATAGCTGTACTACAAGAAACTAGCCCAGCTGCAACGTTACCAGAAATAATTGCACTGATTTCAGGGTCATTATACTTTGCACCTACAGGTATGTCCTCGAGTCTTGCGTAAGGTCGTTCAGGTGGAGCTGGAGGAAGTCCAATCCCATTTACTTTTAGGATTTCTTTTAATTGTTTGTTTTCTTCTTCCATGCCTGAAATTGCTTCTTCTACAATCTTGGCAAGATCACGGTCACCTGTGTGATTGTATAATGTTTGATACATTGCAATCATTCCGTTATTAGTAAGAATATTAGACCACATCGTAAATATTTCACCGTAATGTAGTGGCTCATCCTTTGGATTTTTACTCATGATTCCCATAATTAACACTCCCTTTTCGTTCGTTTATTTCTTCAAAACTAGAGTAGTCAAGATAGAGAATATTATTCATTACAAAATAAATCTCATGTTATTTTTTGAAACCTAGAACTATGGTTTCTATGGAAATTGGAATTTGAAGGAACTTTGTGAAGAGATGCAGAACATTACTAGAAGGAAGAATTTGGGATAAATAGAGATAGAATTGAAGTTATTAGTAGCTCATTTGATTAATAAATTATTTAACTTCTTTAGTGATAGATTCTGATTGTTTTAATGTATAGGAAAAGGGAAGAAGTTCGACATGAGAAGAATAGCTGCAGATGCAAATAATTTGAGCAAGGAAATTTTGGTGACAACTACATACCTATGTAAATTGTTTGGGGGAGGGCGTTTATGAAAAAAATATTAGTGTTTGGTGGTACCCGATTTTTTGGCAAGAAGCTTGTAGAAAAACTTATAGAAGAACATGAAGTGACAATTGCAACTCGAGGTAAAACGAAACATGATTTTGGTGACAAAGTAAATCATGTAATTGTTGATCGTACGTGTAAAGAAGAAATTGAAGCAACTCTTGGGAATACAAAATGGGACATTATTTTTGATAATATTTGTTATTCACCGAATGATGCTTTAGTTGCTTGTGAAATCTTTGAAGGTAAAACGGAAAAATACGTCTTTACTTCTAGTATGTCAACATATGCAGATTTAGGTTCTGAGCTCTCTGAAGACGATTTTAATCCTTATAGTTACGAGGTTCGATACGGAGATGTATCCGATTATTCATATGGAGAGGGAAAGCGTCTAGCTGAAGCAGTGTTTTTCCAAAAGGCCAATTTTCCCGTTGTTGCCGTACGCTTTCCAATCGTATTAGGTGAAGATGATTATACAAGAAGATTACACTTCCATATTGAAAGGGTTGCTGAATCGAAAGTCATCAGCTTTTTGAATATGGATGCAAATATGTCCTTTATTTCTTCTGATGATGCAAGTGAGTTTTTAAAATTTGCGGGTTTATCGGGAATAATTGGTCCATATAATGCAACTTCTTCAGGCACATATACAATGAGAGAATTGATGGATATTATTGAAGAAAAAGTCGGTAAGAAAGCAAAGATTGCATTAGTTGGTAATAAAGAATCTTTGTCTCCATTTGCTGTTCCCACTGATTGGTTTATGTCACAAGATAAATCAATGAAAGCAGGCTTTGAGTGTACACCTTTAGAAGCTTGGTTACCAGAATTAATTAGGACTTTATCAGAGCATGTAAAATAAGAAAAACTCAGCTATGTATAGGGTTTGATTTACATGAAAGACGATAATGATTTTATAAAATTTGAATTTAGTTGCTACTTTTGTAAAGGGGATCTTTATAAAAAGTAGCTTTTTATTTTGTAAGTCTGTGAATAGATGAATTGATTGTCCTAAAGATGTTCGATTAAATCAGGAAAATCCGGTTAATACTTGTATCAGTTAAAATAGATTGTTCGGATTGAAAATAAAATGGTAAAATAACATAGATTGACTGGGAATATTTTCTTAGGCGGATAGGAAAGTGTTATTGCGTGTTTTCTAAAAGCCAAGTTTTCTAATTGACATCAGGGAGTGAGACGTTTGAAGAGAAAACAAAAAAAATACACAATATTTGATAATGTCGTTGTATTTCCTGGTACAGTTGAAAAATTAATTGCTCGTGCCCATGAATACGTTGAAAACTACCAATATGATTTAGCAAATAAAAGCTTTGAAGAAGCATTACAATACACTGAAGGTGATGAGGTAACTCTAAGTGTTTATGCCTATTCACTCTATGAAACGAAATCATATGAAAAAGCGAAAGAAGTTTGTGAACAATTATTAAGCATTGGTCCGACAATGTATCTAGAAGTAATGGAATTATACTTAACAATTTGCATGCAGTTAAAACAGTATAAACAAGTGGAAAGTATTATTACTTCTTTATTAGAAGAAGGTGCTATTCCCGAAGAGCAGATTGATAAATTTGAACGACTTAAAGATATCAACTCAAATATTGCAGACAATGCAAAAAAACAGGAAGATATCATTTCGAATGTAAATGAAATTGATCAAGAGCTATTTCAACTTGAAAATTTCATGTCTCTTCCTCCTAATAAACAATTAAATTTAGTACATGAACTAACAACGATGAATATACGTCCGATTATGCACCTGCTAAAGGCAATTGTAGAAAATGAAAATACACATCCATTCATCAAAAGTATCGTTTTGATCTTACTAGTTGAACAACAGGTGGATGTTAATATTTTAATTCGTAAATTTGGTATAGAAAAAAATGTAAATCCTTCCAAAATGGATTTGCCTACAAAAATGCCTCAGTACATTGCAGTATCAAAACTTATTATTGAAAAATTAGAAAAAGAGCCTTCTACATTAGAAATGGTAGAATACTTAATATCTAAGCATGCAATTGTTACCTATCCTTTTGAATGGTTACATTATGAAACAGAAGACGTAGCTACTAGTTATATTGATCTAGTAAGAACAATGTTTGGAACGGTTCAAGAAATGGATTATGAGCTGGTAGAGTTTTTGCAAAATCTTGAAAAGTTAACAGAACTACAAGAAGTATGAAAAAAGTTGAAACTACGAGTATCTATGTTATACTAAAATGGTTGTCAAAATCGTAGATACGAGTGGTTTGTCTAACAATTGTAAACTAATTTTGGAGGTATTATATATGTCAGCAAAATGGGAAAAACAAGAAGGTAATATTGGTACATTAACAATCGAAGTACCAGCTGAAGAAGTTAATAAAGCGATTGATAAAGCTTTTGCTAAAGTAGTAAAAGAAATTAACGTGCCTGGATTCCGTAAAGGTAAAATGCCACGTCCAATGTTTGAAAAACGTTTTGGTGTAGAAGCTCTATATCAAGATGCATTAGAAATCTTAGTTCCAGATGCTTACTCAAATGCAATCGATGAAACAGGTATCACACCAGTTGATTACCCACAAATCGACGGAACTGAAAACTTCGCTAAAGGTGAAGCATTCACATTCACTGCTCAAGTTACAGTTAAACCTGAACCAAAACTTGGTGAATATAAAGGTTTAGAAGTGAAAAAAGCTGAAACTGTAGTAACTGATGAAGAAGTAGAAGCTCAAATCGAAGAACAATTAGCTCGTAAAGCTGAATTAGAAATTAAAGAAGATGAAGCAATCGTAACTGGCGACACTGCTACAATTGACTTCGAAGGTTTCGTAGGTGAAGAAGCATTTGAAGGTGGTAAAGGTGAAGATTATCCACTAGAAATCGGTTCTGGTTCATTTATTCCAGGATTTGAAGAACAATTAGTAGGATTAAAAGCTGGCGAATCTAAAGATGTAGTTGTAACATTCCCAGAAGAATACCATGCTGCTGAATTAGCTGGTAAAGAAGCTACTTTCAAAGTAACAGTTAAAGAAGTTAAAACAAAAGTTCTTCCAGAATTAAACGACGAATTCGCTAAAGAAATTGACCCAGAAGTCGAATCTTTAGAAGCATTACGTGCGAAAATTAAAGAACAAACTGTTGAGCAAAAGAAAGCAGATGCTGAAAGCACATTACGTGACGAATTAGTAGAAAAAGCTGCAGAAAATGCTGAACTTGAAATTCCTGAAAGCATGATTCACAATGAAATTCACCGTATGATCGATGAGTTTGGTCAACGCTTACAAATGCAAGGTATGACTTTAGATCTTTACTATCAATTCTCAGGTCAAGACGAGCATGCTTTACATGAACAAATGCGTCCAGAAGCTGAAAACCGCGTGCGTGTTTCATTAGTATTAGAAGCAATTGCTAAAGCTGAAAACATCGAAGTAACTGAAGAAGATGTAAAAGCTGAATTAGAAAAAATGTCTGCTCAATTCGGTATGACTGCGGATCAAATCGTAGGTGCACTAGGTGGAAATACAGAAATTTTAGAGAACGATATTCGTACTCAAAAAACTGTAGAATTATTAGTTGAAAACGCTAAAATCACAGAATAATTTCCGCTTCTAGTACAATATTATTGCTTGTAAAAATATAACATGTTAGTTTAATATTAAATAATTAACAAGGTACGGCATATTACCGTACCTTGTTTTCAAACTAGGAAAATTCAGATTGTTAATAATTTTTGCATTTAAACCATATTTTTAGTGGTGAGAATCATTTAATTCTGACATACTGAATAATACATAGATAAAAAAAGCTCATAATATATCTAATAATGAGCTTACATAAAACAACTTATTTGATAATGATTACAGAATCTTGTAAGATTGTTGCTTGAATAGGGGTGAAGCACATTGTTCAAATTTAATGATGAAAAAGGCAATTTAAAGTGCTCGTTCTGTGGAAAACCACAAGAACAAGTACGTAAACTAGTAGCTGGACCGGGCGTATACATTTGTGACGAATGTATAGAGCTGTGTTCTGAAATCGTTGTAGAGGAATTAGGGGTTGAAGAAGAAATCGATTTCCAAGAAATCCCGAAACCAAAAGAAATTTTATCGATTTTAGATGAATATGTTATTGGACAAGAGCGCGCCAAAAAAGCATTAGCTGTAGCAGTGTACAATCACTATAAACGTATTAATTCGAACAGTAAAATCGATGATGTAGAATTATCAAAATCAAACATCGTCTTAATTGGACCAACAGGTAGTGGGAAAACACTTCTTGCACAAACTTTAGCTCGAATTTTAAATGTGCCATTTGCAATTGCAGATGCTACTTCACTTACAGAAGCGGGTTATGTTGGGGAGGATGTTGAGAATATCCTTCTTAAATTAATACAAGCAGCTGATTATGATATTGAACGTGCAGAAAAAGGAATTATTTATATAGATGAAATCGATAAAGTAGCTCGTAAATCTGAAAATCCTTCTATTACACGAGATGTATCTGGCGAAGGTGTTCAACAAGCATTACTTAAAATTCTTGAAGGAACTGTAGCAAGTGTTCCTCCACAAGGTGGTAGAAAACACCCTCATCAAGAATTTTTACAAATAGATACAACTAATATTCTATTTATCGTAGGCGGAGCGTTTGATGGTATTGAACAAATTATTAAACGCCGTCAGGGTCGTAAAGTAATTGGATTTGGTTCTGATCCGAAGAAAATTGAAGAGGATAAAGCATCTCTTCTTTCTCAATTGATTCCTGAAGATTTACTTAAATTTGGTTTAATTCCTGAATTTATTGGACGTTTACCAGTTTTAGCATCTCTAGAACAATTAGATGAAGAAGCTTTAGTTCAAATTTTAACTGAACCAAAAAATGCTCTAGTGAAACAGTATCAAAAAATGCTTGAGCTTGACAAAGTTGAGTTAGAATTTAATGATGAAGCATTGATAGCAATTGCTAAAGAAGCAATTGAACGTAAAACAGGTGCACGTGGACTACGTTCAATTATTGAATCGACAATGCTTGATATGATGTTTGAACTTCCTTCTCGTGAAGATATTGTCAAATGTATCGTGACGAAAGAAACAATTACAGATAAAGCAACACCAAAACTAATCCTTGAAGATGGTACAGAATTAGAACAAAATGATACAAAAACTTCAGCTTAATTAGCTTGAGTTAGCAATAGTTAGATGGAGAGCTGACTTCGTACTAGCGTTTAAACGCTTGTCGTAAGTCAGCTCTTTCTCACAAATTAAAGTTTTTACACAGACGTCTATTTTGAGTATTTATTTACATAATAAGTAGTAGGTAGGATAAAATGAATCAATGAGATAAGAATTTCTCATTACAAAAATTACTATGATTATGTAAGTGAAATGTTTAGTTTTTAAGACATACTAACAAAGCGGGTTGTTACGGAAAACGTGGATGGAGGTGAATGCCCGCATGAGTAAAACAATAGAAAATATACCGCTGTTACCACTACGTGGTTTATTAGTTTACCCTTCAATGGTTTTACATATTGATGTTGGGAGAGCTCGTTCGGTAGCTGCATTAGAACATGCAATGTTAAATGATAATCAAATCTTCTTAGCAACACAGAAAGATTTACGTGTTGAACAACCAAAAGAAGATGAGCTTTATTCAATTGGAACTTTAGTGAATGTGAAACAAATGTTGAAACTTCCAAACGGTACTCTTCGCATACTAGTGGAGGGGATTAGCCGTGCTAAGATGGGCAACTATCAAGAGCAAAAAGATTTTACGACGGTTGATTTAGAAATTCACGAAGACGATAAAAATAAAGATGCTGAAATTGAAGCATTAATGCGTACATTAGTGAGCTATTTCGAAAAGTACGCCAAATCATCAAATAAAATCACCACAGAAACAATCGACTCAATATTAGATATTGAAGAGCCAGGTCGACTTGCAGATATTGTGGCCTCTCATTTACCATTTAAGATAGCCGAAAAACAAGAAGTATTGGGAATCTTCAATGTAAAAAAACGATTAGACCATTTGATTATTCGACTTCATGATGAACAAGAAGTGCTAAACCTAGAAAAGAAAATTAATTCTAAGGTTAAGCAAGCGATGGAACGTACGCAAAAAGAATATTATTTGCGTGAACAAATGAAGGCGATTCAAGCTGAACTAGGCGATCGAGAAGGTAAAACAGGTGAAGTAGCAGAGCTACGTAAACGTGTTGAAAATGCCGGTATGCCAGAATCTACACAACGAGTTGCTTTAAAAGAATTGGATCGATACGAGAAACTACCTGCTGCAAGTGCAGAAAGTGGCGTAATTCGAAATTATATTGAATGGCTTGTTACAGTTCCGTGGAAAGAAAGTACGGAAGACCGATTAGATATATCGCTTGCAGAAGAAATATTGAATCGAGACCATGATGGTTTAGAAAAAGTAAAAGAGCGTATTTTGGAATATCTATCTGTTCGTCAGCTCATGAACTCTGTTCGTGGTCCTATTCTGTGTTTAGCAGGACCTCCAGGGGTAGGTAAAACATCTTTAGCACGTTCCGTTGCAGAGAGTTTAAACCGTAATTTTGTCCGTGCTTCATTAGGTGGTGTACGAGATGAGTCTGAAATTCGTGGACACCGCAGAACGTATGTTGGTGCGATGCCAGGTCGAATTATTCAAGGGATGAAAAAGGCAGGTACCGTAAATCCAGTCTTTTTACTTGATGAAATTGACAAAATGTCAAATGATTTCAGAGGCGATCCTTCCGCAGCAATGTTAGAGGTATTAGATCCTGAACAGAATAGTACATTCAGTGATCATTATATTGAAGAACCATATGATTTATCGCAGGTAATGTTCATTGCTACTGCAAATGATTTAAGTACTATTCCTGGACCATTACTTGACCGTATGGAAGTTATTTCGATAGCTGGATATACAGAGATTGAGAAAATAATGATTACGAAAAACCATCTAATTCCAAAGCAGATTAGTGAGAATGGATTGAAAAAAACACAACTTGCAATTAAAGATGAAGCAATTGTCGATTTAATCCGTTACTATACACGAGAAGCTGGGGTACGAAGTCTTCAAAGACAAATAGCGGCCCTATGTCGTAAAGCTGCCAAAATCATCGTTACAGGTGAGAAAAAACGTGTAACTGTTAACTCTAAAGTATTAGAAGAGATGCTTGGTAAGCACCGTTACCACTACGGTCAAGCAGAGGAAGAAAACCAAGTTGGTGTTGCAACTGGTCTAGCATACACAACTGTTGGTGGAGATACGTTACAAATAGAGGTTTCATTAACTCCTGGGAAGGGTAGATTAATCTTAACAGGTAAACTAGGGGACGTAATGAAAGAATCAGCTCAAACAGCGTTATCTTATGTCCGTTCTCTTTCTAATAAATTAGAAATTAGTCCTGATTATTTTGACCAAAATGATATTCATATTCATGTACCTGAAGGCGCGGTGCCGAAAGATGGTCCTTCTGCAGGGATTACGATGGCAACTGCATTAGTTTCAGCAATTTCAAATAAACCAATCAAACGTGAAGTTGGTATGACAGGTGAAATTACTTTGCGTGGTCGCGTACTACCTATAGGTGGTTTAAAAGAGAAATCATTAGGTGCTCACCGTGCAGGGTTAACTACAATCATTATTCCAAAGGATAATGAAAAAGATATTGATGATATTCCAGAGAGTATTCGTGAACAACTTACGTTTAAACCTGTATCATCTGCAGAAGAAGTGCTTAAAATAGCACTTGTTGGAGGTTTTTAAAAAATGAAAGTCCATAATGTAGAAATGGTCATCAGTGCCGTAAAGCCAGAGCAGTATCCAGAAGATGGACTTCCTGAATTTGCACTAGCTGGTAGATCAAACGTTGGTAAATCTTCATTTATCAATAAAATGATTGGAAGAAAAGCATTAGCTCGTATTTCATCAAAACCAGGTAAAACTCAAACTTTAAACTTTTATAAAATCGAAGAACAATTGTTTTTTGTTGACGTACCTGGTTATGGTTACGCAAAAGTTTCGAAAAGTGAACGAGAAGCTTGGGGAAAAATGATTGAACGATATATAACAGCGCGTAGTGTTTTACGTGCTGTTGTATTAATCGTTGATTTACGTCATCCACCAACAAATGATGATGTGATGATGTATGATTTCTTAAAGTATTACAACATTCCTGCAATTATTATTGCGACTAAAGCGGATAAGATTAAAAAGGGAAAATTGGAACATCATAAAAAAATAGTTAGAGAAACATTAGAAATGGATAAAAATGATCCTTTAATTATTTTCTCATCTGAAACAGGTCTAGGTTTTGAACAAGCTTGGCAAGAAATTGAAAAACGAATGTAACACCTACATATTAAAATGCACTAGTGTGATCACTAGTGCATTTTGTCGGATTAAGTAGAAAAACCTCTACATATACTATTTTTAGACAAAACAAATATTCGCAATATTACTTTATAAGCGATCTTTATTGAAACGAAATGTAATATTTGTTACACTTACTTTAGAATAATTCTAAATTAAAAATGATTAATAATTTCATTGCATGTTCACAATAATAGTGTGGATAACGCTTTCTTTATGTTAAAATAAAAACTATGAAATAGATCGTGTGAGGTGTAAAAGTTCATGCATACACTAGTAGTAGGCTTGAATTATAAAACTGCGCCAGTCGAAATTCGAGAAAAACTGTCATTTATTGAGAGTGATCTACCGAATGCGATGGCCGCATTAAAAAATGAAAAAAGCATATTAGAGGATGTTATTGTTTCTACTTGTAACCGAACTGAAATTTATGCAGTGGTAGATCAATTGCATACTGGTCGTTATTATATTAAACAATTTTTAGCGAAGTGGTTCGATATTCCGGTTGATCAATTTGACCAACATTTATATATCCGAGAAGATGAGGAATCTCTACATCATTTATTCCGTGTTACGTCAGGAATCGACTCAATGGTGTTAGGTGAGACTCAAATTCTTGGACAAGTTAAGAAGAGTTTTTTAGAAGCTCAAGAAGTTGGTACAACTGGTACTATTTATAATCATTTATTTAAACAGGCTGTTACATTTGCTAAACGTGCTCATAATGAAACAACGATAAATGAAAATGCAGTATCTGTGTCTTATGCTGCAGTAGAGCTTGCTAAAAAGATTTTTGGTTCATTAAAGAATAAGCATGTAGCAATTTTAGGTGCTGGTAAAATGGGTGAACTTGCTATTCAAAATTTATATGGTAACGGTGTAGGCAAAGTAACCGTTGTTAACCGAACTTTTGAAAAAGCAGAGAAGCTTGCATCTAAATTTCATGGGGATGCAAAATCAATGCAAGAATTACAATGTATGCTGTTAGAAGCTGATATATTAATCAGTTCAACAGGTGCAACAGATTATGTCATTGATTATGAATTAATGCAATTTGTTGAACGTTTACGTAAAGGTAAACCATTATTCATGGTTGATATTGCGGTTCCACGAGATATCGATCCACGGATTAGTAATTTACCAAGTGTATTCTTATATGATATTGATGATTTACAAGGTATTGTTGAGGCAAATTTAGCTGAACGAGAACAGGCAGCTAAAGAAATAACAGATATGATTGGACAAGAAGTTCTCCAATTTAAGGATTGGTTTGCTACTCTTGGAGTTGTACCTGTAATTTCTGCGCTTCGTAAAAAGGCAAATCATATCCAACAAGAAACGATGATAAGTTTAGAAAACAAATTACCAACTTTAACTGAGCGTGAACTCAAAATTTTAAATAAACATACGAAATCCATCATTAATCAGCTTTTGAAGGAGCCAATCTTACAAGCGAAAGAGTTGGCAAATTCACCAAAAGCAAATCAACAGCTTCAATTGTTCCAACAAATCTTTGGGATAGAAGAAGAGGTAATTCAAGAAGTAAACGCGCAACAACAGAAAGAGAAAGCGTTTATCGATGATTCACAAAAAAATGGCGTTTTAGATGGGAAATTGTCATTCTAATTTGATGTTAAGATTTGCTTCTAAAACCAAAAGTTTTTACAAGTCTCAATAAATTTACACGTATAAGACCAGTGTTAATTCAGTCATGGCGTAATAAGAAACTGAGGCGTTTTCGTATCTGTATGTTAAAATAATAGATACGAGAACGCTTATTTTTTAAAGAACTTATGATTTCACAAGTTCACTATTGGAATTTATACATAAAATTACGCAAAAATTGTAAATAAGAGTATTAGCTCATTAAAAGTTGTAAAAGATGAAGAAGGGTAGCAAAATGACACAATTAGCGATGGCTAGGCTTTATGAAATAATGGTTGTACTATATGCAACAGGTATCGTTTTTTATTTCATTGACTTTTTCTATAAACGTTTAAAATTTCGCCGATATGGATTTTGGCTAATTTCTATTGTTTGGATACTGCAAACAATTTTCTTTGTACTTTACATTATCGAGACCAAACGATTTCCAATTCTTTCGTTAACAGAAGGAATTTATTTTTATGCTTGGTTGCTTGTGACACTTTCAATAATTTTGCATTGTATCGCCCGTGTTGATTTACCCGTATTTTTTATCAATGTGTTAGGGTTTGTTTTTGTCACAATTCATTTGTTTGCACCAGCACAAGTGGAAAATCCGTTAGTGGAATCTTTAGAATCTGAGATGTTATTTATTCATATTTCTTTTGCAATTCTTTCATATGCAACATTTTCAGTATCCTTTGTATTTTCAGTTTTATATTTAATACTATATAGATTGTTAAAGAAGAAGAAGTATACAAAGTTGTGGTCTAGGTTACCAGACTTACATCAAACAAGTAAGTGGATGTTTTATTCGAATTTAGTCGGAGTACCAATTATTTTTATTAGTTTATTACTAGGTCTAGAATGGGCATTTTTAAAACTAGATGCATTATCCGTTTTTGATGTGAAAATATTAGGTTCATTTATTATTACAATTATTTATTTAACAATTATATTGTTACACCAAAAAGGGAAATTGACTGGGTTGAATTTTGCATGGGCTCAAATTTATACATTTTTACTTGTCGTAATTAATTTCTTTTTAGGAAGTAAGTTATCTGACTTCCACATCTGGTATTAGTTTACTGGGTAAGGGTATAATCCCTGCTTGTTTATAATTATTAAACTTCTGGCAATGTCTCTTATTCGAGGAGTACTCGGAACAGTGTAACTAAGCCAAAAGTGTTTTGAATAGAAAGGTAGGCTCATCAATGAGAAAAATTATTGTTGGTTCAAGAAAAAGTAAGTTAGCTCTAACACAAACAAACTGGTTCATAAACGAATTAAAAAACGCTGGAGTACCTTTTGAGTTTGAAGTAAAGGAAATCGTGACAAAAGGAGATCGTATTTTAGATGTACAATTATCTAAAGTCGGTGGAAAAGGCTTATTTGTAAAAGAAATTGAACAAGCCCTTTATGACAAAGAAATTGACTTTGCTGTCCATTCAATGAAGGATATGCCTGCTGTACTGCCAGAAGGGTTAGTAATTGGCTGTATCCCTCCTCGTGAAGATGCTAGAGATGCTTTTATTTCTAACGGCCATATAAAATTTGCGGATTTACCTCAGGGAGCAGTTGTTGGGACAAGTTCACTACGTCGTAGTGCGCAACTTCTACAAGCAAGACCAGATCTTGAAATTAAATGGATTCGAGGCAATGTAGATACACGTTTATCAAAATTAAAAACTGACGGTTATGATGCAATTATTTTAGCCGCTGCAGGGCTGAAACGACTAGGATGGAATGACGATGTTGTAACTGAATATTTGGATACAGATGTTTGTTTACCGGCTGTTGCTCAGGGAACGCTTGGAATCGAGTGCCGTGCAGAAGATAAAGAACTATTAGCTGAATTAGCCAAATTAACTGATTCAATCACATGGAATGAAGCTCATGCAGAACGAGCATTCTTAGCAGCAATGGATGGTGGTTGCCAGGTACCGATTGCTGGGTATGCAACAACTAATGGGGAAACTATTACTTTCACTGGGCTTGTAGCAGCGCCTGATTCTTCTATTATATATAAAGAAACTTTAACAGGAACAAATCCTGAAAAACTTGGGAAAGAAGTTGCCCAAAAGTTAACAGAGCAAGGAGCATTTGACCTGATTCAAAAAGTAAAGGCTGAGCTAAATGCTTAAACCACTCGAAGGGAAAACAGTCGTTGTAACAGGATCTTCTAAAACAACGACTGTCCTTTATGAGATTCAGAAACTTGGTGGAGAACCAGTACTTTATCCACTTATTGAAACGGCTGAAATAATTGAAGATGATCAGCACAAGTTAGAACTAGCCCGAAATTTTGATTGGTTAATATTTACTAGTCAAAACGCAGTTGATGCTTTTTCTAAGAAACTTAAGCGTCATCAGTTGAATCCATCCGATTTTAGTGGGAAAATTGCAGCAGTTGGTTCTAAAACAGCACAATTACTAAAAGAAAATCATTTCGATGTAAGTTTTATACCTACTGTTTTTAGTGCAGATGTTTTTATTAACGAATTTCCACAACTAGTAGGAGAGCATCCAAGTTGTTTGTTCTTAAGAGGAAGTAAAGCAAAAGATACATTAAAAAAAGGGTTACCCTTTGAACTAACAGAATGGACTATTTATGATACTCATGAAAATCTGTCTACAATTGACTCGTTTATTCAACTGATTCAAACGAAAGAGCAACCAATTATCATATTTGCAAGCCCTTCTGCTGTAGATGTATTTGCCAAATATATCGCTCCTATTGTTGGGTGGGGTAAAGCGAGCTATGCAAGTATTGGTCATATTACTGCAGCGAGAATTGAACACTATGGAGCTCATGTTACATATAAACCAACTAAATATACAATGTTAGCAGTACTAGAAGAAATTCGAAAAAGAGAGGAAAATAAACATGACAGAACTTAATTTCAGAAGACATCGTCGTCTTCGTTCATCACAAGCAATGCGTTCCATGGTTAAAGAAACTTATTTACACAAAGAAGATTTAATCTACCCGATATTTGTTATGGAAGGCGAAAATATTAAGAATCCAGTAAGTTCTATGCCGGGCGTTTTCCAATTTTCTTTAGACACGTTAAATGCAGAAGTAGATGAAGTTGTAGAGCTAGGAATTCCAGCAGTCATTCTATTTGGTTTACCAGCTGAAAAAGATGCTGTGGGAACAGGTGCTTTCCATGATCATGGTATTGTTCAAAAAGCAACGCGCCAAATTAAAGAACGTCATCCTGAGTTACTTGTCATTGCAGACACATGTTTATGTGAATTCACTGATCATGGACACTGTGGAGTTGTGGAAGGCGAAAAAATATTAAATGACCCTTCACTAGATATTTTAGCACGAACTGCAGTTTCTCAAGCAAAAGCTGGTGCTGATATTATCGCACCTTCTAATATGATGGATGGTTTTGTTGCAGCCATTCGTGCCGCTTTAGATGAAGCTGGATTCGAAGATGTACCGATTATGTCTTATGCAGTGAAATATGCATCTGCTTACTATGGTCCATTCCGTGATGCAGCGGATGGTGCTCCTCAATTTGGTGACCGTAAAACATATCAAATGGACCCAGCAAACCGTTTAGAAGCATTTCGTGAAGCTGAATCGGACATTGAAGAAGGAGCAGATTTCTTAATTATTAAACCTGCTTTATCCTACTTAGACATCATTCGTGATGTTCGTAATAATTATACTTTACCAATAGTTGCGTATAACGTTTCAGGTGAATATGCAATGATTAAAGCAGCAGCACAAAATGGTTGGATTGAAGAAAGACCAATCGTAATGGAAACATTACTAGGAATGAAACGTGCTGGTGCAGATATGATTTTAACTTATCATGCAAAAGATGTTGCTCGCTGGTTGGAGGAAAAATAATTATGACATATGAAAAATCAATTCAAGCATTCTCAGAAGCAATCGATTTAATGCCCGGTGGTGTAAATAGTCCAGTTCGTGCATTTAAATCTGTAAACACAGATCCTATTTTCATGGAATCTGGTAAAGGAGCCATCATTAAAGATATCGATGGCAATGAATATATTGACTATGTATTAAGTTGGGGCCCACTTATCTTAGGTCACTCACATCCAGATGTAGTCGCGGCTATTCAAGAGCAAGCAGCAAAAGGTTCTTCTTTTGGTGCACCAACTCTTTTGGAAAATAAATTAGCTCAACTCGTGATTGATCGTGTACCTTCAGTTGAGATGGTTCGTTTTGTTTCTTCTGGTACAGAGGCAACTATGGCAGCATTACGTCTAGCACGTGGTTATACAGGTCGTGATATTATATTAAAATTTGAAGGATCTTACCATGGTCACGGGGATTCTCTATTAATCAAAGCGGGTTCAGGTGTAGCTACTCTTGGCTTACCAGATAGCCCAGGGGTTCCTGCTGACATCGCCAAAAACACAATGACAGTCCCTTACAATGATTTAGAAGCAGCTCAGATTGTATTTGAAAAATTTGGTAAACAAATTGCTGGTGTAATTGTAGAACCTGTAGCTGGAAACATGGGTGTAGTACCGCCAAAACCTGGCTTTTTGGAAGGTTTACGTAAATTAACCGAAGATTATGGAACAGTTCTTATTTTTGACGAGGTAATGACTGGTTTCCGTGTTGATTACCATTGTGCACAAGGTTACTATGGTATAACACCTGATTTAACATGTTTAGGTAAAGTAGTGGGTGGTGGACTGCCTGTAGGTGCATTTGCTGGTAAACGTGAAATTATGGAATATATCGCTCCTGCTGGTAATGTATATCAAGCAGGTACATTATCAGGTAACCCTTTAGCAATGACAGCGGGTATAGAGACATTATCTCGTTTGACACCAGAATCTTATGAACATTTCACAAAACTTGGAGATCAATTAGAGGCTGGTATTCGTGAAGCAGCAACTAAGTATAATATCCCTCATACGGTTAATCGTGCAGGTTCTATGATTGGACTATTTTTAACAAATGAGGATGTTGTAGATTTTGAATCTGCCAAAACATCTGATTTAGCATTATTTGCGGAATACTTTAAATTAATGGCTGAAGAAGGTATTTATTTACCACCTTCACAATTTGAAGGCTTGTTTATTTCAACAGCACATACTGAAGAGCATATTGCTAAAACAGTACAAGCATTCCATAATGTATTTGCTAAGCTTGCAAAATAATTAAACTATAAAGAGTATCTTTTTCATTCATTTGAAGAAAAGGATGCTCTTTTTTTTATAAAATTCCTTTTTATAAAAAGAGCTTCAATTTAATCCTCTTATCTTTTCAAGAAAAAAGTTCATCTAGATTACACATGTGTGATAAATCCTAGATAGTTAAGCATACTTATAATCTTCAAGCATATGGTAGTTACTGGAGGGATGCCAGGTGCAAAAAATTAATTGGGATATGATGACGCAATTCGTTTTTCCAGAACAGTTAGGTGTTGTTGAAGAAGTTCTTTCTGTAGATGTTAAACCAGTTTGGCAGCAAATTGAAACTGAAGATTCTGTGCGTTTGGTTGGTATCTATCATATTGCGGCAATCGCTCGCTTTAATCCGGATGAAATACCTGAGTATGGCGATGGCACTTACATTGAAGAACTTGAGTTTGAAGGGAATAATGGGTACTTCGAATATGCATTACCTCTAGAGGTAGACCTTCCTCGTGAAAAAGTTGCCTATGATTGTTCGCCACAAGTATGTGTGAATGATGTATCCACACTAATTTATGATGGATCAAATTGTACGTTTAAGTGGGATGTGGATTGCCAATTTGACGAAGCAGTAGAAGGTGGGTTATTTCAATATGAACAGCAACCAGTTGAATTCCAACAACCACCAATGCCAGAGAGACCAGTCCTTCAAGAAGCTATTCCTATAGCAGATGTACCGGACAATCCAGAGCCAGAATCACCTCAAATTGAAGTTGCACCAACTTACGAAGACTTCTTGGAAAAAGAAGAATCGACTTATACAGAAGAGATTCATTTTGGGGGAACGGACGGAATTTTCCCTGAACAACCACAGTCTCCAGAAGAAAGTCCAACTGGTCTAACAGAAGGACAACCAGTAGCAGAATCAGAATTCAAAAACGATACAATAACTCAGGTGAATTTTGAAGAGAAAACACATGAAAGCCCTAATTTGAAGGTTGATGCAAATTATGATGTTAGTGATGAATCAATTATAGTCGATATTGATAAACAAAAAATTGTTGATCAAAAAGCTGAAATCAAAGAAATTGAAAAAGTAGTGGAAGCGAATAATCAATATTTCCCTACAGATGCGGATGATTTCTATAATGAACTTACAGAATCCTATACAATACTAAATGTTTCAAATAAAATTTACCGTGATTAATGGTTGATCGAGCCATAGGATACCTTAAATAACGTTGATTATATTTGTATAAAATATAACAAGCTTTTGCAAGCTGAATGGCAATATCTACTTTATAAGCTCGATTAGTTCAAAATTTTGTTATCTTTTTTTTAAATGTTGTCACTTGAAAACTGTTGATGGTATATTATAAGTTAAGAACAGTTATACTTTGGTTATAAATCTTGTTTATCTTATTTAGGTGAGCTTCATAATGAATAGGAAAAGATTAAATCAAAGTTCAAGTGAATAATGTTTGATGCGTTGAAGAGGAAGAGTAAAATGTTCTTGCTTGCGATAGAGAGGAAACGGTAGCTGAAAAGTTTCTGCTAGTAATCATTTGAAGGTAGCCTTGGAGCAGCATTTGTGAAATTATAGTAGCAAATTGCCGGGTAAAACCCGTTAGCAAATTGAGAGCCGAGTATTTAATTGAACATACTTGTAGTAAGGATGTTCTAAACTCGGAACTAAAGGTGGTACCGCGAATTTGATAATCAAAACTCCTTCGTCCTTTTATAGGATGAAGGAGTTTTTTTCTTTAGCAACAATTATCCAATAAAGAAGTAATATTCTTAGAAATTAGTTAAAAGTTTTAGAAGAAATTGATTATGGATTTTATTCGCTATCCCAAAATTGTATAAGGAGGAGTCAATATGACAGAAGAACAACAAAATCTATCTATGCCAACTAAGTATGATCCACAAAGTATTGAAGCAGGTCGCTATGAATGGTGGCTACAAGGTAAATTTTTCGAAGCACAACCTGAAAGCGGGAAACAACCATATTCCATCGTAATTCCACCTCCGAATGTTACAGGTAAATTACACTTAGGTCATGCTTGGGATACAACGTTACAAGATATTTTAATTCGTATGAAACGCATGCAAGGCTATGATGCTCTTTGGTTACCAGGGATGGACCATGCAGGAATTGCGACACAAGCAAAAGTAGAACAAAAATTACGTGAAGATGGTATCTCTAGATATGATCTTGGACGTGAAAAATTCCTTGAAAAAACATGGGAATGGAAAGAAGAATACGCTAGCCATATCCGCGATCAATGGGCGAAGCTTGGGTTAGCATTAGACTATTCTCGTGAACGTTTTACATTAGATAAAGGTTTATCAGATGCGGTAAAAGAAGTATTCGTTAAATTATATGAAAAAGGCTTAATTTATCGTGGGGAACGTATCATTAACTGGGATCCAGCAGCGAAAACGGCTCTATCAGATATTGAAGTAATCCATAAAGAAGTAGAAGGTGCCTTTTACCATATGGAATACCCATTAGCAGATGGTTCAGGAAAATTACGTGTAGCTACGACACGTCCAGAAACAATGCTTGGCGACTCTGGTGTAGCTGTACACCCAGAAGATGATCGTTATAAACATCTAATCGGTAAAACTGTCATTCTTCCTATCGTAGGCCGTGAAATCCCAATTGTAGGAGATGAATATGTTGACATGGAATTCGGAACAGGTGTTGTTAAAATGACACCAGCACATGATCCGAATGACTTTGAGGTTGGTAACCGTCATAACTTAGAACGTATCCTAGTGATGAATGAAGACGGTACAATGAATGAACTAGCTGGTAAATATGCAGGAATGGACCGTTTCGAGTGTCGTAAACAAATCGTTGCTGACTTACAAGAAGCAGGTATTTTAGTTGAGATTGAACCACATGTTCATCAAGTTGGTCACTCAGAACGTTCTGGAGCGGTTGTAGAACCTTACCTATCTGCACAATGGTTTGTTAAAATGGGACCACTTGCAGAAGCAGCTTTAGAAATTCAAAAACATGAAGATGAAAAAGTAAACTTCGTTCCAAATCGTTTTGAAAATACGTATAACCGTTGGATGGAAAATATCCATGACTGGTGTATTTCTCGTCAATTATGGTGGGGTCACCAAATTCCTGCATGGTATCATAATGTTACTGGTGAAATTTATGTAGGGAAAGAAGCACCAACTGATGCTGAAAATTGGACTCAAGACGAAGATGTATTAGACACTTGGTTCTCATCTGCACTATGGCCATTTTCTACAATGGGTTGGCCAGATACTGAAAATGAAGAATATAAACGTTACTATCCAACAAATACTTTAGTAACTGGTTACGACATCATTTTCTTCTGGGTATCTCGTATGATCTTCCAAGGGAAGGAATTTACAAACCAACGTCCATTTAAAGATGTGTTAATCCATGGATTAGTACGTGATGGAGAAGGACGTAAGATGAGTAAATCTCTTGGTAACGGTGTAGACCCAATGGATGTAATCAATCAGTATGGCGCAGACGCATTACGTTACTTCTTAGCAACGGGATCATCACCTGGTCAAGATTTACGTTATACAACTGAAAAAGTAGAATCTGTATGGAACTTTGCCAATAAAATTTGGAATGCTTCTCGTTTTGCTCTAATGAATATGGAAGGCATGACGTTTGAAGAAATCGATTTAACTGGCGAACTAAACGTAGCTGACAAATGGATTTTAACTCGTTTAAATGAAACAATTGAACGTGTAACAACTCTATCTGATAAATACGAGTTCGGTGAAGTTGGACGTGAACTTTATAACTTTATCTGGGATGACTTCTGTTCATGGTATATTGAAATGGCTAAACTTCCTCTTTATAGTGAAGATGAAGCAGCGAAGAAAACTACTCGCTCTGTATTAGCATATGTGTTAGATAATACAATGCGATTATTACACCCAATGATGCCATTCATTACTGAAGAAATTTGGCAACATCTTCCGCATGAAGGAGAGTCTATTACTGTTGCAGCATGGCCAACTGTAAAAGAGGACTTAAACTTTGCAGAGGATGCAGAAAGCATGAAACTTCTGACAGAAATTATTCGTGCTGTTCGTAATATCCGCGCGGAAGTGAATACGCCTATGAGCAAAAAGGTACCTTTAACACTATCAGCAAATGATGAAACAATTGCGAAAATCCTTGAAGCAAACAAAGCGTACATTGAAAAATTCTGTAATCCAGAGGATCTAACAATTGGGGTATCATTGGAAGCGCCAGCTCAATCAATGACTGCAGTTGTGACAGGAGCGGAAATATACTTACCACTTGCTGGATTAATCAATCTAGAGGAAGAAATTGCGCGACTTGAAAAAGAACTTGAAAAATGGGCTAAAGAAGTGAAATTAGTAAATGGAAAGCTTTCTAATGAAAAATTCGTTTCAAAAGCACCAGAAGCACTTGTTGCAAAAGAGCGTGAAAAACTAGCGGATTATCAAGAAAAACATGAAGCAGTGGAAAAACGTTTAGCAGAATTAAGAAATATGTAAAAAGACTAAAGATGTCCTAGAATGTATTCTAGGGGAGCTGACTGTAGACTAACTTGGTAATTCAAGTTTGCTACAGTCTTTTTCTATTTTTTATATCTTGAAAAGATTTTCGGAGTAGATCAAATCCTTATTAGTTAAATAATAGCTTGTAGTGCTAAATAGTATTCTAGAAAAAGTAAAATCTCGATTAACGCTATCGTTTGTAAATTTACAAATGGAGTAAAGTGTGCGAAGGTTTAAGTAAAACTATTTTAAATACATAGGAGACTTGGATATGTTTCATTCAATTGAAGAATGTACCGATTTTATTTTTAAATTAAGAGCAAGTACATATAAAGGGGAGCCACTAGAGGCTGTTCGTAAAATTTTATTTGAATTAGATAACCCACATGAGAAGGTGAAATTCATTCATTTTGCAGGTTCTAATGGGAAAGGCTCGACACTGAATGCAACTAGAGAAATTTTAATGGAGCATGGTTTACGCGTTGGAGCGTTTATTTCACCCCATCTAGAACGTGTAAATGAGCGGATAACAATTAATAAAATTCAAATTGATGATGATGTATTTTTAAATTATGCCAACCAAATAGATGATATTATTCAAAGGAAATTAAATGGCTTATACCCAAGTTTTTTTGAAATAATGACAGTACTTGCATGCTTACATTATGCAAATGAAAAAATAGATATTGGTTTAATGGAAACAGGTATAGGTGGGCGTATTGATTCTACTAATGTCATTCATCCAGAAGTATCTGTCATTACAACAATCTCATTAGAGCATACCGATATTTTAGGCGATACGATAGAAAAAATAGCTTTTGAAAAGGCTGGCATCATAAAAAAGGAAAAACCAGTAGTAGTGGGTGTGAAACAACCAGAAGCAATTGAAGTGATAAAAAGAAAAGCTAACGAAACAAATTCAAAGTGTTATTTCTTAGGAAAGGACATTAAGATTAAAGATGTAAAAAAAGGGCGCCTTCAGGTTTTCAACTTCTCTTTTGGTAACACCCAAATGAAGTCAATTCCTTTAGCGATGCAAGGGGAACATCAAATTAATAATGCAGCACTTGCCATTTCGGCTTCCTTATTATTGGATTCAACGATAAAAGAAACGACAATCCACAAAGCATTAAAAAAGGCTCGATGGGAAGGTCGTTTCGAACAGGTGAATGAACAGATTATCATAGACGGTGCACATAATTCTGAAGGAACACAAAGCTTAATTAACACTCTAAAAGAAGTGTATCCAACTAAAAAATATAAATTTATTTATGCTGCACTTCAGGATAAAGATCATGAAGTAAGTATTCGTATGATGGATGAAGTTGCAACTTCGATGAACTTTACACAAATTAATCTACCGCGAGCTACAAAGGCAGAACTACTTGCATCACAATCAAAACATTCAAATATTCATATCAATGAAAATTGGCAGCAGTTAATACAGGATGAAATCAAAGCTTTACAGTCAGATGAGCTGTTAATTATTACAGGCTCCTTGTATTTCATATCTGATGTACGAAAAATTTTAGTAGAGAAGGTTGAAGCATATGATTCCTAGATTGGATGAGTATAAGAACAAATGGGATGTTGCAAGTGATCAGTCCATTAAACCAGGATTAGACGCTATGAAAGAAGCACTAGCTTTACTAAAGCATCCTGAAAAACAGCTTAATTTTGTACATGTCGCTGGGACAAATGGTAAAGGTTCTACCATTGCCTTTTTAGAACAAATTGCTAGAAATCATGGTTTAAATGTTGCTAAGTTTACGTCCCCTTGCATTGTCGATGTCCATGATCAACTGCAAATTAATGGAAACCCTATTTCAGAAAATGAATTAGATGGGATTTTTATTCAGCTAAAGAATGCAGGGCTGAGTGGTAAATTAACAGATTTTGAGTTATTAACATGTGTTGCGTTTCTTTATTTCTCTAGTAAAGAGGTTGATATCGTTTTACTGGAAACAGGGATGGGTGGACGTGAAGATAGTACAAATGTTATTACTCCGATTGTGTCCATCATTACGAGTATTGCTTTAGAACACACGAAATTCCTTGGGCCCACGATAGAAAGTATTGCTATGCATAAAGCTGGAATTATTAAGCAAGAAAAGCCAGTTGTGGTCGGTAGGTTACCGAAAGAAGCATTTACAATCATGGAACAAGAAGCCTATGAACAACATGCCCCATTACTTGCACTGGGAGATCATTTTGAAGTGAATGGGGACGGTATAACAGATATATATACGAATGAAGAGAAAGGTTTGCAATTCAATAACTTAAAACGTACGTTACCAGGTCTACATCAAGCTGATAATATGGCGTTAGCAATCACAGCATTTTTTGAAGTTGCAGAGTATTTTCAATTGGCTGTTTATGTGGATGTAATTCGTAAAGCTGTTCAGATAGCAAGTTTACCTGGTCGATTTGATGAGGTTTTACCAAATATTTATTTTGATGGTGCACATAATCCTGCAAGTGCAGAAAAACTAGTACAAACGATCAATCAAAAGTTTCCTGAAGAACCAATTCGTTTTGTTGTAGGAATGTTAGCTGATAAGGATGTAAAAGCGGTATTACAGCTGTTTGAGCAAGTTAGTGATGAATTTTACTTTGTTGATTTTGAAAACGAACGAGCGATGAAATCACATGATATTCTAGCACTTTCATCAGCATCACAAGCCTCTGTATTGAAGGACTATATTTCGTTTTTAAAGACAGCAAGTTCATGGAAAGGGAAAACCTTTGTCACAGGTTCGCTCTATCTATTGACTGAAATGAGAGTTCAATTAATAAAAATAAAAAATTAACGTGGTGTTGTTTTAAATACGCATGATTTGTAAATAGTACTTGTAAGTAGTGTTGGAATAAATCATTTATTGGCGGTTTTTGCGATATATTTTTTAAGTGAGGCGACATCTGTCTCGCTTTTTTTTAATCTGTATTTGATACCGTTAAAATATGAGGTGATGCGTATGAAATTTCCAAAAGTAATTGGCAGGCACGAACTAAGAAATGCAGCAGTTATTGGATCAGTAGCTGGCCTTGCAGGTGTTCTATTTTTCATTATCTTACTCAGTTCGATGAATTTAACAACAGAACAACAGCAACAAGCAGACTCAGGGAAAGCCAACGATGAAGTAATCCCTGTTCAATCTAACGAAGTAATGGAAGATAATTCTTCTGTCGTTTTTTATGCTAATCAATACGGGGTATTTACAAGTGCAGAATCTGCACAAGATTTTATATCAGAATATCCCGTTTTAAATACAGGTGCAACTGTAGAAGTCGATGGCAAATACTATGTTTGGTCCTCTGTTACAACGACAAAAGAAGAACTGATACTATCTGATAATCCAACTTCCTTTGCAAAGTCTTTTAAATTTACTGGAGCTGCCTGCACGGAAGAAACATTAAAAGGCTTACCAAAGCTTTTAGAAAGTAATGACCCCTCAAAATTTTATTTTCAAGATGGCAATATTCCGGATAATATTCCACAAGATTGGCAATCAATCACTTCAGCTCTATCAAGCTTTTCACAGGATTTAGGTATAGCTCGTGTGCATTTAATTGCCCATTATTTTGAGAAAAATGACTGTATGAAAATCGAATTCTAGCTCAAATTTCATACGAAAATTTAAATTTAAAAAATGTATACGATTTTTCAAATTACCATTCCTCGTCTATTATTAAGAGTAGGAGGAATGGTTATGAATTTAAAAACAAATCATCAACTTGTTTTAGCATCTGCATCTCCAAGGAGAAAGGAACTCTTTTCGAAATTAGGTGTTCCTTTTGAAGTTATTACAAGCGATGTAGAGGAAACGTCAGTTCAAGCTAAAACAATGGATCACTATGTGCGGGAAGTGGCATTGTTAAAGGCTCGTGATGTTGCCAAAAAAGTAAAGGATAAAACTATTATTGGCGCAGATACAGTAGTTGTCTTTGAAGACACATTACTACATAAGCCAAAGAGTAAAGAAGAAGCAATTTCACATTTAAAAAGACTTTCAGAAAAAACACATCAAGTATTGACCGCGGTAGTTATTCTACAACCAAGTGGGATTGAAGAAGTATTTGTAGAAGAGACGAAAGTAGTCTTTAAAAAATTATCAGAAGAACTAATCGAAAGCTATGTTGAAACTGGTGATTCTTTTGATAAAGCAGGGGGCTATGGTATCCAAACGGATGGCGTGTTCTTTGTGGATCATATCATTGGAGATTATAATAACGTAGTTGGACTACCATTAGCTCGTTTATTTGAAAAACTCATTGCACTTAATATTCTAACTTTTAGGAAGTGATAAATGGATGACGGTTGCCCCATTTCCTGAGCTTAAAATACGTGATGTACATGTAGAGGACCGGCCTAGGGAGAGGTTAATTCGACAAGGAGCACAAAGTTTATCAAACCAAGAATTGATAGCAATTTTATTGCGGACGGGTACAAAACAAGAGTCAGTTTTGACACTTGCTAATCGTGTATTAAATTATTTTGAGAAGATTCATGAGTTAAAGCATGCGACGATAGAAGAGATTATTTCGGTAAAAGGTATTGGCGAAGCAAAGGCTGTGCAACTTTTAGCTGCAATTGAACTAGGAAGAAGATTATCTCAAAAGCAAATAGATGATCGATTTACTATACGTTCACCGCAAGATGCAGCAACTTTTCTAATGCCGGAAATGTCTTCTCTTAAGCAGGAACATTTTGTTGTTTTGTTCCTAAATGTAAAAAATCAAGTCATTCATAAACAAACAATTTTTATTGGAAGTTTAAATTCTAGTATTGTTCATCCTAGAGAGATTTTTCGAGAAGCAGTGAAGCGTTCTGCAGCCTCCATTATATGTAGTCACAATCATCCGAGCGGAAATGCTACACCTAGTCCTGAGGATATTGACGTAACAAAACGGTTGCAGGAAGCTGGATATATCATTGGTATTGAAGTAATTGATCATGTAATTATTGGGGATCATCAATATATTAGTTTAAAGGAAAAGGGATATATGTAACTTTCATAAAAAGATTTTAGTCGAATGTCCGATTTTTTGGGATGTTCGACTTTCTTTTGGGTAAATTAAAATAAAATCTAATAACAACCAAGTGACATTCATATTACAATATAGTGGAGATTGGCATTAAAAATTGTTTTTGAACATTTTTTTATTTTATTTTCATTTCAAAGAACCTATTTTGTTCTTTTTCGTCATCTCAATGGAGCACTTGTTACATGAATGTAAAAACTTACATAATTATTTTATTTGTTTCATGGACAAAATCGAAATAAAATGAAAAATGTCGATAAAAAAAGAACCGTAAGATAAATATGGTATAACAGTACATGTGACACTATAAATTTTTGAGCTTTTCAGCTATAATAATTCTTATGATTTTAAGCAAGCACTTTTCAATAGATTGCTTAAAGAAGAAAGGGAGTACTAAATTTGTTTGGATTAGGAAATAAAGATGTCGGGATTGATCTTGGCACAGCGAATACATTAGTTTTCATTAAGGGTAAAGGAATCGTTTTACGTGAACCTTCTGTTGTAGCAAAAAATACAAAAACAGGAGATATTGTTGCAGTTGGTAATGATGCAAAAAATATGATTGGGCGTACGCCTGGATCTATCGTAGCCATTAGACCGATGAAAGATGGCGTTATTGCAGATTTTGATATTACAACATCAATGATTCAATATTACTTAAAGCAAGCTTTAAAGAATTCAGGATCTAATTGGAAAAAACCAAATGTCATGATTTGTGTACCATATGGTATTACATCAGTAGAACAACGTGCTGTTATTGATGCATCTAGACAAGCAGGAGCTAAAGAAGCATTCACAATTGAAGAACCATTTGCTGCAGCAATTGGTGCAGACTTACCTGTTTGGGATCCAACGGGTTCAATGGTTGTTGATATCGGTGGTGGTACTACAGAGGTTGCTGTTATTTCATTAGGTGGTATCGTAACAAGTGAATCGGTTCGAATTGGTGGAGACGCGATGGACCAATCAATTATTAGCTATATTCGTAAGACATATAACTTAACAATAGGTGAGCGTACTGCAGAAAAGATTAAAATTGAAATTGGTACTGCTCGTGTAGATGATACAAATGAAAAAATGGAAATCCGTGGACGTGATCTACTAACTGGATTACCAAAAACAATTGAAATTACTGCAGAAGAAATTTCTGATTCTCTAAAAGAAGCCATTGCTGCAATTACTGATGGAGTGAAAAAGACGCTAGAACAAACACCTCCAGAACTTTCCGCGGACGTAATGGAAAGAGGTATTGTATTAACTGGTGGTGGAGCACTTCTACGCAACCTTGATAAAGTGATTAGTGATGAAACAAATATGCCTGTATTTATCGCAGAAAATCCATTAGATTGCGTTGCTATTGGTACAGGTAAAGCTTTAGACCATATCGATTTAGTTCGTTCTCAACAGTTGAAAGGTTAAGGAGGATTAGCAATGCCACATTTTACGAACAAGAAATTTATACTGCTACTAGTTGGCACGATTTTCCTTGTGGCATTGATTAGCTTCTCTTTACGAGATCGACAAAACGCAAGCGTTCCGGAACAATTTATTAAAGACACAGTTGGCTTTGCTCAATCCATTGTTGCAAAGCCAGCAAATTACATAACAGGAATTTTTAATGACATTAATTCTTTATTAAATACGTACGAAGAAAATAAACGTTTAAAAATGCGTTTGGAAGATTTTGCTGTACTTCAAGCAGAAGTTAATACTTTGCAATCTGAAAATAAATCTTTAAAAGAACTAGTAGACAAAGAGGATAGCCTAAAAGATTATGATCCACTAAAAGCGACAGTGATTGCTCGAAACCCTGACCAGTGGGAAGAGAAAATTATTCTTAACAGAGGATCTGCTCAAGGAGTTCAATTAAACATGGCAGTTATGACAGCTAATGGTTTAATTGGTAAAATTAGCTTAGTGACACCATTTACTTCTGAAGTCGAGTTACTTTACTCAAACAATCCAAATAATCGTGTTTCTGCTATCGTTCATGGAGAAAAATCGGATGTTTTTGGTTTAGTAGAAGGATATGACGCAGATCGTAATGAATTAATATTAAAGAGAATTGATTCTAGCTTCACTGTGAATGAGGGTGAACAAGTAGTGACATCTGGTTTAGGCGGAATTTATCCTAAGGGTATATTGATTGGAGAAATTACGGAAGTTACAACAGATGATTACGGACTGACTAAACTAGCTTACGTGAAACCAGCTGCAAATTTCTCAATGTTAGATGATGTTATTATTGCTAAAAGAAAATCAGTCTCAGTTGATGGATCTGATGGATCGAGTACTAATGCAGATTTAACAAATGGTACAAAAAATAAAACTACTGATACTACTGAAGGTGAAGAATAAATGATAAGATTCTTAATTCCTTTCGTAGCAGTTGTTTTATTTTTGTTAGAGCCGGAATTTGCATTATTTTCACCCATCAGTTTGGGGGATCATACCCTTACTCTAGTACCACGATTTGTTATTCTGTATTTAATATTTATCTCGATATATTATAGTAAAAAAAGAGCTTGTCTATATGGATTAATTTTTGGGCTCTTGTATGATGTGTTTTACATTGATATTATTGGATTATATTCCTTTTTATATCCATTAGTTTGTTTTGTTGCTGGGTCAACAGTCCGATTTATCCACCAACATTTAAGTGTTACAACAATATTATCCATAGTATTAGTAGCTTTAATGGAAGTTTTTTTATATTATTTCTTTTATTTCATACAGTTTACAACAATACCGGTAAGCGATTTTTTAAGCAACCGTTTACTTCCAACGATAATCGCAAACTTATTATTTTTAATAATGCTTGGTTGGGCATTTAAATATTTAATCAACGCGCGTGTGTTACAACGTGCCCAAGATAATTCTTAAATTGATTTAGCGAGAGGTGTCGCTTTTTTTATGAATAAACAGCTTGTCCATATTAAGGGGACCAAAGCAGGGTTGGTACTTCACTTAGATGATCAGTGCGCCTACGCAGAACTGGTAGAGGAACTTGAACGCAAGGTTTCTGAAGGTGGTATCGATGGGAAGGTTGATGTGCAACTTCACTTAGGTAATCGTTATCTACTGAGTGCACAACAAAACGAGCTCATTGCAATTGTAGAAGGCCCGGGTAATATGCACGTTTCGAAAGTACAAAGTGATGTAATAACTATTGAAGAAAGTAAAGAAAAAGTACTGACAGAACAGAGCGAAACCTATATTGGGATAATTCGCTCTGGACAAATAATAAAAGCTGTTGGTGATATTGTTGTTATTGGTGATGTAAATCCTAATGGAAAAATTGAAGCAGGCGGTAGTATTTTTGTGCTTGGTAATTTAAGAGGAATTGCCCACGCGGGAGTAAATGGAAATAAACAGGCTATTATCGTCGCCTCACATTTTGAACCTACTCACGTTTTAATTGATAATCAAATAGAAGTTATGTCTAACGAGCAACCCTTTGTAAAAGAACATGCAGAACAGATATTTGCATATATTAATAGAGAAGGCATAATTTCATATGAACGAGTACAAGAAGTAAGAAAAATACGTCCATTATTAAGTACGATTAAAGGAGGAAGCTAATGTGGGTGTAGCAATAGTAATAACTTCAGGTAAAGGCGGAGTAGGTAAAACAACAACAACTGCCAATCTGGGAACTGCATTGGCTCTTCAAGGGAAAAAAGTATGTTTAGTAGATACAGATATTGGTTTACGTAACTTAGACTTAGTTTTAGGATTAGATAATCGGATTATCTATGACCTAGTCGATGTCGTAGAAGGTCGCTGTAAAATTCATCAAGCTTTAGTTAAGGACAAGCGTGTTGATGAAAAACTATTTTTATTGCCTGCTGCTCAAACAACGGACAAAAACGCCGTAACGCCAGAGCAAATGAAGAGTTTAATAGATGAGTTGAAACGTGAATATGATTATGTTTTAATTGATTGTCCTGCGGGTATTGAACAAGGTTATAAAAATGCAGTAGCCGGTGCTGATCGTGCTATTGTTGTGACAACTCCTGAAATTTCTGCAGTTCGAGATGCAGACCGTATTATTGGTTTATTAGAACAAGAAGCGATTGAACCGCCAAAATTGATTATTAATCGTATTCGTAAAGATTTAATGAAAAATGGGGATTCACTGGATATTAATGAGATTACTACGCATTTATCTATTGATTTATTAGGAATTGTCATTGATAGTGAAGACGTAATTAGTTCATCTAACAAAGGTGAACCTATTGTCATGGACCCAAATAGTAAAGCATCTTTAGGATATCGAAATATTGCAAGAAGAATTTTAGGGGAATCCGTCCCTTTAATGTCTATTGAGGATAATTCAAAAGGAATGTTTAAAAAATTAATCTCTATTTTCTCAAAATAGAGATTTATTGATACCAAAAGACTATTGATGAAAATCAATAGTTTTTATTTTCTTAAAAATGATCATTTTCAGCGTTTGATCGTACAAAGTAGCATAAAAAATTGATAAAAATAATATCATTAGAAATTCGACGTAATTGGACAGTATCTTCCCATTTCTTCTAGAATCCTATTTTCCTCTTTTTCATATACTATGAAAAAGAGAATGGATGAGGTAGTGAACAAGAAATGGAAATGGATTGCGGCTTTTGTTCTCTGTGCTGTCGTCCTACTGGGAGCTCAGATGCAAGATCAAGGGCAAATAGCGGTAGATGTGAAAAAAATGGTTTATAGCTCTGAAGATTTAACTGTAATGCGTGGTTTTTTAAGAGAAACATTTGGCCAAGAGTCTGAGCAGAAAATCATGGTTTCTACTAAAAGTGTGAACCAAGAGTTATTATCTTTTTTAGCTGCAAAGCCGTATGATAATGGATATTTGTTAACATTTGAAAATGCAATTCCCATTCTGGCTATCAAAAATGGGCTAGTTGTATTTACAGGTCACACAAAAACCACTGGAAAAACAATTTCGGTATATTATGAAGATGATACCACTGTTACTTATGGAAATGTTGATTCGTTTTCATTATTACCATATACAGCAATTGAAAGAGGAAGTACTCTCGGAAATAAAGAACCAGGGGATCTTTATATAAAAATAGAAAATGGCGGAAAAGTGTTAAATTTAGAGGAAACGGTAGAATGGATGAAAGAGCATACGCAATCATGATGCGTATGACGATTCATCCATTATTTTTGCCAATTCTATTTAGTATTGTGTTATATGGGAATGTTTCGTATTATGCACTTATTTTATGTTCATTAATTTTTCATGAATTAGGCCATATCGTAGCTGCACTTTTATGTAAAGTAAAGGTGGAGCGATGTGTAATTATGCCATATGGTGGTGAAATTGAACTGCAAGGTGGATTTTCAATTGCACCTCAAAAGCAGCTTATCATTGCACTTGGTGGGCCGATTGCAACTCTTTGTGTTTTTGCAATTATTCCATTTTTAGATCCACTAATTGCTGAACCACTATTAAAGATTCAGTTAGTTTTGATAGGTTTTAATATTATTCCGATATGGCCATTAGATGGTGGTCGTATTATTATGTCTCTCATTCATATATATTACCCACGCATACGGATGGTAGAATTTTATTTAACAATTTCACTCATTCTAATAGTACTGGCAGTTATAATTACATTTATCTTATTACCAAAAACATTATTTTTACTTGTGTTGTGTATATTTTTACTTATACAAATCGTCAATACATGGAGATATAGAAAATACCGATTTGCATTTGAGAAACATGTAATTAAACGGTTGACTTAAAAGTATAGGCTATGATAATATTGTAATGTTATTGTTTGTAGCACCCGTGCTACAACCGCTCTGGGAAGGTCTTAAGTATCGAAATTGATCACCTTTCAATACAGGCGAGTCTGAGTCTAAGAGGAGGTGCATTTTAATGTACGCAATTATCGAAACTGGTGGAAAACAAATCAAAGTAGAAGCTGGACAAGAGATCTATGTTGAAAAACTAGGTGTTCAAGCTGACGAAGTAGTAACTTTTGATAAAGTTTTATTCGTAGGTGGAGAAACAGTAAAAGTTGGAGCTCCAACTGTTGCAGGTGCTACTGTTACAGCGAAAGTTGTAAAAGAAGGACGCGCTAAAAAAATTACTGTATTCAAATACAAAGCGAAGAAAAACTACCGTCGTAAACAAGGTCATCGTCAACCTTACACTAAATTAGTTGTTGAAACTATCAACGCTTAAGAGTCGAGGTGAATAAAATGATCACCGTTACTATTCATCACGATGAAAATAGACATGTTTCTGCATTCGAATTTTCAGGTCATGCTGAGTATGATCAAACAGGTAAAGATTTAGTATGTGCTGGTGCATCTACAATTGCCATTGGTACTGTAAATGCTATTTATGCATTATTACAAATCGAACCGAAAATCGACCAGGCAACAGAAGGTGGAGGCTACCTTCGTGTAGATCTTCCTACTGATTTTGACGTGGAAGTCGATGCAAAATTACAACTTATTGTCCAAGTTATGACTGCTCAAGTTTACTCGATGGTTCAAACTTATGGACAATATATTAAAATTAACTACAACCAAGTAGCCTAGTAGGAGGTGGAACGACATGAAATTATTACTTTCTTTAGACCTACAATTTTTCGCTTCGAAAAAAGGGGTAGGTTCTACAAAGAACGGACGTGACTCTGAGTCAAAACGCCTTGGTGCTAAACGTGCTGATGGTCAATTCGTAACTGGTGGTTCAATTCTTTACCGTCAACGCGGTACAAAAATTTACCCAGGTACAAACGTAGGCCGTGGTGGAGATGACACACTTTTCGCTAAAGTTGATGGTGTTGTTAAATTCGAACGTTTAGGTCGCGACAAGAAAAAAGTTAGTGTATACCCTGTAGCTCAAGAAGCTTAATCGTATATATTACAAAAAGGACTGCTAGTCAGCAGTCCTTTTTCATGTATTAGGGACATTATATCTAGATAGCAACTAGTAAAGTAGAAAAGGTATTTTAATTAAAGGATGGATATCTGAAATTTTCTTATAGTATTACTACACACTTTAGAGCGTTGAGAGGGCGAAAAATAGAAAAATTTGTTATACTAATAAAGATATAGGTAGAAATTTTTCTATTATGTTTGGAGGAGTATTATGAAAACTTCAACACTTTCGATAAATGATGTTTTAAGATTTGCTAATCATGATTATATGAATCAAATTCACTTAATAAAAATGAACTTAGATTTAGATAGGGTCGAAGAAGCAAAATCGATAATTGAAAGATTATCAGAGCATAGCAAAACACTTTCAAATATCAATTACCTAAAATTACCGAAGACGGTGGAATGGTTACAAACAATTCAATGGAGATATCCTGCATTTGATTCTTCTATAATTAGTAATGTAACTTTTCCTGTTGATATGAAAAAAGATGAACAAATTGTAGAATACTTAGAAAAGACAGTTATTCATGTTTATGATACTCTGGATCCTTTTACTGAACAACAACTAGAGATCACAATTGAATCGAATGACAGTTCCTTTAATTTACTTTTCGATTTAAAGGGTAAATGGGAAGTTGATTTGTTCGACAATCATAATGAGAATAACAATTTAAAGGTTCAAACATATGTGCAAACTAATGAGCAGTGGAAGTATGCTTTGAGCATAGAACAGGAGTGAAATAAATGTTTGTCGATCACGTAAAGATTTATGTGAAGGGTGGAGACGGCGGAGATGGAATGGTAGCCTTTCGCCGTGAAAAATATGTACCAAATGGTGGCCCTGCTGGAGGAGATGGAGGGAACGGAGGAAATGTCGTATTCCAAGTAGAAGAAGGATTACGTACTTTAATGGATTTCCGTTATCAACGTCATTTTAAAGCTGACCGTGGTGAACATGGTATGAGTAAAGGAATGCACGGGAAAAACTCTGAAGACTTTGTGGTAAAAGTGCCACCTGGAACAGTCGTTATGAACGAAGAGACAGGTGCAGTTATTGCAGACTTAGTTGAACATGGACAAACTGCTATCATTGCTCGTGGAGGTCGTGGCGGACGTGGAAATAGCCGTTTTGCCACTCCGGCAAACCCAGCACCTGAGCTTGCGGAAAAAGGTGAGCCAGGGCAAGAATTAAATGTTATATTAGAGTTAAAAGTGTTAGCTGATGTTGGTTTAGTTGGTTTCCCAAGTGTTGGTAAATCCACATTACTTTCTGTTGTGTCAGCGGCAAAACCTAAAATTGGAGCGTATCATTTCACAACAATCGTTCCTAATCTCGGAATGGTTGAAACAGAAGATGGCCGAAGCTTTGCAATGGCCGATTTACCGGGACTTATTGAAGGTGCCCATCAAGGTGTTGGATTAGGAATGCAGTTCCTTCGCCACATTGAGAGAACAAGAGTTATTGTTCATGTGATTGATATGTCCGGTATGGAAGGTCGAGATCCATATGAAGATTACTTAACAATCAACGAGGAATTAAAGCAATATAATTTACGTCTTACAGAAAGACCACAAATTGTCGTGGCAAATAAAATGGATATGCCAGATGCAGAAGAAAATTTAGCAGTATTCAAAGAAAAAGTTGGAGACTCAGTTAAAGTATATCCAGTATCTGCTATCTCACGTCAAGGTTTAAAGCCAGTTTTATTTGAGATTGCTGATTTACTTGAAGTAACACCTCATTTTGAATTGCATGATGTGGTTGCAGAAGATAGCGATGCAACTGTACTATATAAACATGAGAAAAAAGGTGAAGACTTCGAAATTACTCGTGATGATGATGGCGCTTATGTATTGTCAGGGTATTCAATCGAACGACTATTCAAAATGACTGATTTTAGTCGTGAAGATGGTGTAAGAAGATTTGCTAGACAATTACGTGGAATGGGTGTCGATGAAGCTTTACGTGAACGTGGAGCAAAAGATGGAGACATTGTCCGTTTATTAGAATTTGAATTTGAATTTATAGAGTAATCTTGCGAAGCTTATGATTGTATGAGATTTTGGGGGGAGAGTATGAAAAACGTTGCCAATCAACGGTATTATTTAGTTCGAGAAGATGTGCTAACAGATGCAATGCAAAAAACGTTAGAGGCCAAGCATCTATTACAAAGTGGTGCAGTATCTTCAATCTGGGATGCGGTAAAAGAAGTGGATTTATCGCGAAGCGCATTTTATAAATATCGGGATGCAGTTTTTCCTTTTCACTCCATTGTACGAGAACGAATCCTAACGATCTTTATACAATTGCAAGATGAAAAAGGTACACTCGCAAGTTTATTAGAAATCGTTTCTGAAGCACAATGTAATATTTTAACGATACATCAAACTATCCCGATACAGGGAAGAGCGAATGTAACCTTATCTTTAGATGTAACGAGTATGGTTTATGAACTGGATGAACTGATACAACAATTAAAAAAATTAGAATTTGTTGAATCTGCTGAAGTAATCAGTTCTGGTGCACTTTAATCTAATGGTAAAAAGAGGAGAGCAAGGGTTGAATAATGCTCTCTCTTTTTTTAATATATAATTAATTGAATAATGATACTTATTAGAAAATTAGGAGGCCACTATAGTGAAAAATCAACAATGGAATCAGCAGATTGCTTATTTAGGACCTGAAGCTTCCTTTACATATTTAGCTACAAAAAGTTTATTTCCAAATGAATTGCTTATGCCAATTTCCACAATTCCTGAGTGTATAGAAGCGGTTTCTGAAGGGAAAGTAGACCTAGCTGTTGTACCCCTTGAAAATACGATTGAAGGAACAGTTCCACTCACAATTGATTATTTATATCATGAAGCCAATCTTTTCGTTATCGGAGATTGTCTATCTAAAATTCAACAACATTTAATGGTACATAAAAGTCAAAAAGATAATTGGGAAAATGTAGAGGAAATCTATTCCCATCCACATGCGCTAGCACAATGCCATAAGTATTTGTATTACCGTTTTAGTTCGGTTCCTCTGCGAAGCTATTCTTCGACTTCTGCAGCAGCCAAGTTGGTTTCGGAAAATCCAGATCGATGTATAGCTGCAGTAGGAAATGTATCCTCTGCAGAGAAATATAATTTAGAAATCGTTCAAAAGAATATACATGATTTCCATTTTAACCACACTAGATTCCTTGTTTTATCTAAAAATAATACGCGATTACCAATTGAAAAATCAGAGGGAAATGCAAAGACTACTCTAATGATTACTTTGCCAGAAAACGTATCAGGAGCACTACATCAAGTACTTTCGGTATTTGCATGGCGAAAATTAGATTTAAGTAAAATTGAATCACGTCCTTTAAAAACAGGGCTGGGAGAGTATTTCTTTATAATGGATATACACGCTGATGAAAATGAAGCCATGATGAAGGGGGCTATGGAAGAATTAGCTGCACTCGGTTGTAAAGTGAAATCGCTTGGTACTTATTATACATATTTAACTTCAGAGTGAAATGAGGGGTATATATGAAAATTGTTCTTTTTGATGGTGATTGTCACTTTTGTGATGCAAGTGTTCAATTTATTATAAAACGTGACCGTAATAAGAATTTTAAATTTGCGTCTATTCAAAGTGAAATTGGGCAATCGTTAATAGAGCAATTTCATATTCCGAAATCGTTGGATAGTGTGATTTATATAGAAGAAACTAAATGTTATGTTAAATCAACAGCAGTATTAAGGATAACTAAAAAACTAGATGGTGGATGGAAGTGTTTTTATCCTTTGATTTTCATCCCTGCATTTATGCGCAATATTATTTATGATTTGGTTGCAAAAAATCGCCATAAGTTGAGAAAGCAAAAGGTTTGTAAAATTCCAACTAAAGAAGATCTAGAACGTTTTCTACATTAAAAAAGTGGGCAATCTTTAAAACGAAAGCCCACTTTTAATGGTATAATTTGATTATTCTTCCTCAATTAAGTACCCTTTTTCTCTTAACATTTGTTCTGCTCGATCTAATAGTTCTTCAGAAGAAGCAGAGATTTCATGTAAGTGAGTACCGTCAGTCAATGCAGACAAATAATTTGCCTTTGTTTTATTTACACGATTTAGGAAATTTTTTACGTCATGTCGATTCGATAACATCATAGATGCTGTAATTTCACCGTAAACTGGGTGTTCCACGATGACACTTTTTAATGTAACTCCACAATCTACAATCGTTAACATTTCATCTTCCGCTTGTTCCGCTGTATGTAAACAGACAATTTTTCGTTCAAATACGCTTTTTGTCCCCTCACGGTTTAAATACACATAACCTTGACTTGTAGCAACAATCGGTTCGTTTCTAGCCTTCAGTAAGTTCATATCATTAACAATTACTTGTCTAGATACATTGGTATGCTTTGCTAAATCCGTACCTGTAATTGGCTCGTTTGAAGTTTTTAAAAGATGGAGCAATTCAGATCGACGATTCTCTCCTAACATTTTTTTCATTTTCATACCTCTTTCATGTTGAATTTTATGTATATACAACACTCTCTCACTCATAGTTTATCACGAGGAACAACACAAAGCGTTTTATTTTTTTGTGTCCTTTTCATATGACTCACATATTATAAAACGAGAAAAGGAGGATGTTTGTGCAAATTCATATTGTTCAAAAAGGTGAGACACTTTGGCGTATTGCTAAACAGTATGGGATTGGGCTTGATGAATTAAAGAGTTTAAATACGCATTTAGCTAACCCTGATTATATTGTTCCAGGTATGGAGATTATTTTACCAGATCATCACGGAGGTACAGCAAATAAATCAAACATGACGAAAGAGCAACAAACTGCACCAATGCCAACGAAACAACAACAAACCGCACCAATGCCAACGAAACAACAGCAAACTGCACCAATGCCAACGAAACAACAACAAACTGCTCCAAAAGAGCAAATGACAAAACCAGTAAAAGAAGTACCTAAGGTTGTGGAAACGGCCCCTATTCCTCAACCGATGCCGATGCCACAACCGGTACCAATGCCAATGCCGCAGCCACATATAGATTTAACTCAATTGCAATTTGACTTTACACCACATTTACAATTTGAGCAACAAATGCCAGCACCAGCACCAATGCCAATGCCTATGCCACAACCACAGCCTATATATATTCAAGTACCGGTACCACAACCAGAAACGAAAGTTGAAACAAAAGTAGAAAAAGAGGTAGAGTACATTCAAGTACCAGTGCCACAGCCACAGCCTCAAATTGTATATGTACCTTATTTTGTTAAACAACACTGTCACAAACCACACCCATGTGGATGTCATGAAAAAGCACATCGTCATCATAAGCGATGTGGTTGCCATGAACAGCAAATGTATCATCATAACCCATGTGGTTGCCATGAACAGCCATTTTATGATCATTTCCCATATGGATTTAATGAGTACGATTATCAACAGATGCCAATGCAAGATTATCAACAGATGCCAATGCAAGATTATCAACAAATGCCAATGCAAGATTATGACTGTGGATGTGGTAAAGGCGGATATTCTCAAGATATGATGCCTTATGGCTTGCCATATTTTGAACCGAACTATGATATGGCTCCTATGACAGGTGTAGCCCCTGCAATGGAGGAACTTCATGAAGACCATGATCATGATGGATTACCAGATTGGTTATTAGACTCATCTGAAGTAAAAACAAAAGCCATGGAACAACATGCAGATCCACAAGGATTTGAGGAATATAATCATGATCATGATGGTGGGCAAGTAGCGAACGAATATCAAGAAGGTTTCAACTATGGAAGCGCCGCATATCCATATGCTCAAGATTATTATGGACCATATAACATGCAAGGAAACCCTGAATTTATGCAACAGATGATGCCATATCAAATGATGCCACAACAGATGATGCAACCAAATTGTCAGGGATATCCATATAACCCTTACTTTGCACAAAACAAACCTTGGAATTATTAATATGCAAATCAAAAGTAATATCTGGAAGAGAGAAACACCTCACGGGACGTTGTTTATAAAAAAATATGATAATATAAACGTCGCAGAAAAGGTAAAAACCATACATCAACAACTTTCTGATATTAAGTTTCCATATGTAATTCCGTTAGTTAAAAGTAAAGATAAGGATTTAGTTGTACAATATTGGCAACATGGTAGTTTTAGCGCCGATTTCTCGAAGGAATCACACCGAAAACAAAGTTTTAAAATTTTAAAGTCATTACATGATACAGGTGATAAAATTGATTGGAAAAGTCAATCGATATTTCCTAGGCAACACCTATATCAAAAATGGAATTCTCGTTTAGAACGGTTTATTCTTAATGAAAAAGAATTACTACCTTACTTGCAGCATGCTTATTATGATATTACCTTGTTTGCAAGTCGAGTATTAAAACAAATGCGTAAGCAAAAGCATAAAATCGATGGAAAACTTACGCTGTTGCACGGTGATGTTGTACATCATAATTTTTTAATTTGTAAGGATCAGAAGATGAAAATAATTGATTTTGATCTAGCCGCTGTGGGTGATTCTGCAGAGGAAATGCTTTTATGGATGCATCGCGTATTACCTACAATTGACTATGATTTAGAAAAATTATTAAACGAAAATCCATATCTATATAATCTTTGCTTACCAAAAATCAATTACTTACAGTATCCAAATGAGCTTTTGAGAGAATGGCTATATGTATTGCAATTAGGAAAATATGAAAGAGAAGGCTTCTTAGACTATTTAATGCCATTTACTGAAAAAGCGTTAAGGCATTGGCCTGAGTTAATTATACAAACTGAAAAATTACACTCGAATCATCACTAATTGTCAATAGTGTGATAGAATATGAAACGTGTATCGAATATAAGTACAATTAGGCCGTCTAAATGGACGGTCTTTCTTTTGTCAGGAAGATGACCATCAAAATAATTGTACTGACATAATAAGAAAAGAGCTATGTAATCTCCAGCATGTATTTGTTCAGAACAACTCGAACAATATGCTATAATTTATAGCAGTGAATGTGGGGGATATTTTAGATGTATGATTATATAATTGGACAAATTAAACGAATTACACCGGAATATATAGTATTAGAACAACAAGGAGTAGGATGGCAAATCTTTACTCCTAATCCTTTTGCATTTCGTATGAAAGAAGAATCTCAACAAATTTTTGTACATATGCATGTTCGAGAAGATGCTCAAATGCTTTTTGGATTTCGCTCTCTTGATGAAAGAGAACTTTTTCGCAAACTGATACAAGTTTCGGGAATTGGTCCAAAGGGGGCATTAGCAATTTTGGCTAGTGGCAACCCTTCTCAAGTTATTTCTGCTATAGAAATGGAAGATGATGCATTTTTAGTGAAATTCCCTGGAGTAGGGAAAAAGACAGCGAGACAAATGATTCTCGATCTAAAAGGAAAGCTTGGTTCATTGCTAGAGCAAGTAGAATTACCAAGTACTGAAGATGAGTTACCGTTATTTGGTGTGAATCCAAATAAACAAGAATTAGAAGAAGCAATTCTAGCATTACTTGCTCTAGGATACTCTGATAAAGAATTAACAAAAATTAGACCGATTTTAGAAGAAAATGAGGAGCTTACTACAACTGAAAGTTATATGAAGCAGGCATTACAGCTGTTGCTAAAAATGAAGTAAGGAGGCTGAAGGATGTCCGAACGTATTATTTCAAGTGAATCTAATACTTTTGATGAACAATTCGAGCTATCACTCCGACCACAAAAGTTATCTCAATATATTGGTCAACATAAAGTGAAGGAAAGTTTGAATATTTTCATCGAAGCAGCTAAGCTCCGACAAGAAAGTCTTGACCATGTATTATTATATGGACCTCCTGGATTAGGGAAAACCACACTAGCAACCGTCATTTCCAATGAAATGAATGTCAATATTCGATTAACGAGTGGACCTGCAATAGAACGGCCTGGGGATCTTGCGGCAATAGTTAGCTCCTTACAACCTGGAGATGTTTTATTTATAGATGAGATTCATCGACTTCCGCGAGCTATTGAGGAGGTTCTTTATCCTGCAATGGAAGATTTCTGTTTAGATATTGTAGTAGGTAAAGGTCCAGAAGCGCGGTCGATTCGATTAGATTTACCGCCGTTTACACTGGTTGGTGCGACAACAAGAGCTGGAGCTTTATCCGCACCATTAAGAGATCGATTTGGTGTATTATTACGTCTAGACTTTTATGATGAAGAAGCCTTAGTCGAAATAGTTTTACGAAGTAGTCAATTGTTTAATGTAGAAATCGATCGACTAGCAGCAAGAGAAATTGCAAAGCGTTCAAGGGGGACTCCTCGTATTGCAAATCGCTTACTAAAGCGAGTTCGTGATTATGCACAAGTACTAGGTGATGGCACAATTTCTCATCCATTAGCTAATCAAGCCCTTGAATTACTACAAGTTGATCCGCTAGGACTGGATCATATTGATCATAAATTGATCATTAGTATGATTGAAAGATTCCGAGGGGGTCCAGTTGGCCTTGACACGATTGCTGCTTCTATTGGTGAGGAAAGTCAGACAATTGAAGATGTATATGAACCCTATTTAATGCAAATTGGATTTATCCAAAGAACACCAAGAGGTCGTGAAGCTACAAAGTTAGCATATGACCATTTTGGTTATACTTATCCAGAACATTCATAATGAAAGAAGATGTAAAGATGAAAGTAGAAGATTTTGATTTTTATTTACCTGAAGAACTTATTGCCCAAACGCCATTAGAAGACCGAACAGCGAGTCGACTAATGATTGTCGATCGAAAAACAGGTGAAGTTGAACATAGTCATTTCCCACAAATTGTCGACGAATTAAAAAAAGGGGACTGTCTAGTTTTAAATGATACACGAGTTATGCCTGCAAGACTTTTTGGTGTAAAAGAAGAAACAGGAGCACATATCGAGGTGTTACTACTTAAGCAAGGTAAAGATGATGAGTGGGAAACTCTAGTCAAACCTGCAAAACGTGTGAAAATCGGTACAGAATTAACATTTGGTGACGGATTACTAAAGGCAACTTGTATCGGTGAATTAGATCATGGTGGTAGAATATTTAAATTTAGTTATGACGGCATCTTTTACGAGATTTTAGATCAGTTAGGTGAAATGCCACTTCCTCCATATATTCATGAAAAATTAGAAAATCGTGAACGTTATCAAACGGTTTATTCGAAAGAAATTGGTTCTGCCGCAGCACCAACAGCAGGATTACACTTTACTACTGAACTTTTAGAGCAAATTAAAGAAAAAGGCGTACAAATTGTCTTTATTACATTACATGTTGGACTTGGTACATTCCGTCCAGTAAGTGTAGATTCAATTGAAAGCCACGATATGCATTCTGAGTTTTATAGTGTAACAGAAGAAGCTGCAGAAACAATTAATCGTACAAAAGCAAATGGAGGAAAAGTAGTTGCAGTTGGTACTACATCAACTCGTACACTAGAAACAATCGCTCATAAATACGATGGAGAAATTCGAGCAGAAGAGGGATGGACAAGTATTTTTATTTACCCTGGATTTGAATATAAAGCAATTGATGGGTTAATAACGAATTTCCATTTACCTAAATCTACACTAGTCATGTTAGTTAGTGCACTAACTTCTAGAGAAATTATCTTAAATGCTTATAATAAGGCGGTTGAAGAAAAATATCGTTTCTTCAGTTTTGGTGATGCGATGTTTATTCGACCTTCACGTGTATAACTTAGAATATTGTTCAAGGTATTGAATTTCGGGGAAACCTAAAGACTAATAGAAGTACTGTTTTTACTTCACAAGAGAGGGAATATTAAAAATGACGAAACCAGCAGTAACTTATGAGTTAATTAAAACATGTAAACAGACAGGAGCAAGGCTCGGGATTGTCCATACACCACATGGCTCCTTTGAGACACCAGCTTTCATGCCAGTAGGAACACAAGCTACTGTAAAAACGATGTCTCCAGAAGACTTAAAAGAGATGAATGCAGGTATTATCCTATCTAATACGTATCATTTATGGCTTCGTCCCGGTAATGATATTGTGAAAGAAGCTGGAGGGCTTCATAAATTTATGAACTGGGATCGACCAATTTTAACGGATTCAGGTGGCTTCCAAGTATTTTCTTTAAGTGATTTCCGTAAAATTGAAGAAGAAGGCGTTCATTTCCGTAATCATTTAAATGGAGATAAGCTTTTCTTAAGTCCAGAAAAAGCAATGGAAATTCAAAATGATTTAGGTTCAGATATTATGATGGCATTTGATGAGTGCCCTCCATTTCCTGCAACATATGAATATATGTTAAATTCCGTTGACCGTACAACTCGCTGGGCTAAACGTTGTAAAGAAGCACATGCTCGCCCAGAAGATCAAGCATTATTTGGAATTGTACAAGGTGGGGAGTTTGAAGAACTACGTAAACGTTCTGCGGAGGCCTTAGTAGAACTTGATTTACCGGGTTATGCAATCGGTGGTCTTTCTGTAGGGGAACCGAAAGAAATTATGAACCGTATGCTCGAGTATACAACACCATTATTACCTGACAATAAACCACGTTATCTAATGGGGGTTGGCTCTCCGGACTCATTAATCGATGGAGCAATTCGTGGGGTGGATATGTTTGACTGTGTATTACCAACTCGTATTGCACGTAATGGTACCTTAATGACTTCAGAAGGTCGTTTAGTCGTGAAGAATGCAAAATATGCGCGCGACTTTAGCCCAATTGATCCAAACTGTGATTGCTATACTTGTAAAAACTACACACGTGCTTATGTGCGTCATTTAATCAGAACAGAAGAAACATTTGGTATTCGTTTAACAACGTATCATAATTTACATTTCTTATTAAATTTAATGGAACAAGTAAGACAAGCGATTCGTGAAGATAGACTTGGAGATTTCCGAGAAGAATTCTTCGAAAAATACGGTTTTAATAAACCAAATGCTAAAAACTTCTAAAAATAGGTATATTTTATGGAGAAATATTGAAGTTTGAGAAAAAGTATGATTATTTTCATAAAAATATGCATTTCAAATCGCTTTTTCTATCCAAAATATACTATACTAAAGTGAGATATAGAAAGGGGGAATAAAGCAATGGATTCGTTAGTTAGTTTACTTCCTATTATTATTATGTTCGTAGCGATGTGGTTTATTTTAATCCGTCCTGCACAAAAAAAACAAAAGAAAACTGTTCAAATGCAAAGTTCTTTAAAGCGTGGAGATCGTATAGTAACAATCGGTGGTCTTCATGGAGAAGTGGATTCTTTAGAGGATGGGGTAGTTTACATCATTGTTGATGGAAAAACTCGTATGAAATTCGAACGTCAAGCAATCGGTCGAGTACTTACTGAAAAATAATAATAAAAATTCAAAAGCTTACTAAATTGGACAGGTTCCAATTAGTAAGCTTTTTTCGTATTTTAATAATACTTTTCAATGAATACTTATTTTTGCATATGCCCAAAATGTCTTTGAGGGGTGTGGATATGGAAACTTACTTAGAAATTCTTCTTAGAACCATATTTTTGTACATTTTTATTTTAATCGTTTTTCGCCTCATGGGAAAAAGAGAAGTGGGCGAATTAAGTATTATGGACTTAGTAGTATTCGTATTAATCGCTGAATGTGTAGCATTTGCTTTAGAAGATGTCGATAGTCCTGTTTTTCAGAACATTTTTCCAATAATTATTTTATTGGCCATACAGTATGTGAATTCCTTATTTACATTAAAGAGCAAAAAAGTACGAGATATCATTGATGGTGATCCTTCACTAATTGTTCGTGATGGTATAATCGATCAAAAAGAAATGCGAAAACAACGCTATAATTTAGATGATTTATTTCAACAAATGCGTGAGGAACGTGTTCCCTCTGTTCAGAAAATTGATTATGCATTTTTAGAACCTTCAGGTAAATTATCAATTTTTTTAAAGAGTGATGATCCACTTGTTTTACCACTGATTGTGGATGGAATCATCATTCATAAACATCTAAGATTAATGCAAAAAGATAAAACTTGGTTATTAGCTGAGCTTAATAATCAAGGATTAAGCGAAAGAATCAAAGATATTTTCTATTGTTGTTACGAGAATAATGAATTACATGTTCAATTAAAGACGTCGGGAAACAATGGTGCGTAATACTTTAAAATCACTCCATTTAATTTGATTTGTAAGAATGAGTAAAAGTGTTAAAATCACTAAAGTTAATGCACTATTTGTCCAAAAATTAAATGAAGATTTAGGGATAAGATAGGATTGTATTAAGCAAGTTACAATGAAAATACCATATGGAATTGCAAAAAATCTAAAACCAGCAGCAATCATCTTATGTCCTCGTAATGTTGCCATGTGTAAAAATGAAGTGACTAAAACACCAAACCCTATGGCAATAATCGCGCCGTATTCTTGAATAAATGGCTGTGAGGCTAGTACAAACATAATGAATAACTTTCCAAGACCACCATATATAGAATTCATCATTGCAGGACGTGCTTCATCAATTGCCTGTAAAATTGATTGAAGTGGACTTTGGATATAATAGAAATAAAAAATTGGTGCTAATATTTTCATAAATCCGCGATTTTCTTCTAAATGGAAGAGCTGAATCGCAAGTTCATCGCCGTGGATGAAAAAATAAGTTGCAGCATAACAACCAACCAAAGATGACAAACGTAAAGAAATCCCTATACGCTCATTTAATAATTGGACATTACTTCGTGCTACAGCGTCACTCACTGCTGGAATTAGGACAATTGCTAGTGCATTAGGAATAAAAGAAGGGAATAAAAGCAATGGCACGTGAACCCCGGAAATAATTCCATATAAAGTTGTTGCCCCAACTGCAGTTAATCCTGAAACAGTAAGTGCCTTTAAGAAAACGATAGGTTCTAAAAACCAAGTAAAAGTACCGAATAATCTACTACCAGCTGATGGCACAGCTATTCTTAATAGCGGCATTGCCGGATAAGCCTTAGTTGCTTCCGATTTTTTGGTTTTCTTTTTCTTAATTTGATATTCAATGAATAAATAGATAAATGAAAATACTTCTCCAAATGCTGTAATTGCCATTGCATAGGCAGCTGTTAATGACGGGTTATCAGCAGTGATTAAATAAGGTAATAATAATGTAATTAAAGCGATTCGTATAACCTGTTCTAACAATTGTGACCAAGCTGTAGCAGAAATAACAGCAATACCCTGTAAATATCCTCTTATAAGTCCTGAAAAAACTACAATTGGAACAGCTCCTAAACCAATATACAGCGTTAATCTCGTTGCTTCGTTATGTAAAAGTGTCCCGGATAAGTATGGTATAAACAAAAGAAGTAACGGTGTGAAAATAAGAATAGAAACGATTGACCATCTTGAAGCTGTTTTCATAACAGCTTTTAACTGGTTGTCCCTTCGTTTGGCATGCAGTTCTGCGATTATTTTTGCTACCGCAATAGGAATACCTATTGATAGTAATGAAACGAAAAAGATAAAGGCTGGATAGGCAGTCATATAGATACCTACAGCTTCTTCACCAGCAACCCGCATGAACTGCATTCTATATATGAAGCCAAACAGTTTAGATAAAAAAATAACAAACGTTAGAAAAACAGTTCCCTTTACAAATGAACTCATTCATTCAATCCCTTCTCATTTCAAGAAATATCAGATACAATATTTGTATGCTTGAATGTAGTGAGTTAAAACTATTGGTTGGGGGGATTGTAATGATTCAGTTCGAACAGCTATACAAAGAAGTTTTACCAGTATTACAAAGCAAAATGGATGAAATAATTTATTATGAATATGAAGGGATTACATTAGAAGATATTTGGAATTTTTGTGTGAAGAAAAAATGGAGAAAGAAAAAACTAGAAGACTTACGTTTATATGAAATTGTTGAGACAATCTATGCTGTAAAGCCTTCTGAAATCGTAAGTTATTTTCAAATACAACAATTTCGTTCAGAGAACTGGTTCAGTGACATTAATCAGAATGATTTGCAAGAACTATTAAATAGAAAAATTGTTGATAACGATAAATAATTCTATGTACATTGGTTTGACAGCTAGCGAATCGTGTCTCATAATGAATTTTGTACATAAACCCGATTAAATCTAGTTTAATTTCAGTGAACTAGATGGAAATAAAAAAACATGAGAGTAACGCTAGTTGGTTCTTAAATTATGAAAACTGTCTTAATAACCATATTAGAGATTGCTACGTCGATTTAGTGCTATTTAGCGGTAAATCGTGTTTTTCTATTGTGTATACAGTACTGTATACATTTACTTGAGGAGGATTTACAGATGAAGTTTAAAGGCCGTATTTTTACTTTTGTTCTTATTGTAGTAGTACTGTTTGCTGCGATGGGTGCAACTGTACGAGGAGTCTTAGATGATGTAAAACTAGGGCTTGATTTACAAGGTGGGTTTGAAGTTTTATATGAAGTTGAACCATTAGATGGTGGTAAGAAGATAACACAAGATGTGTTGACTGATACAACTACTGCACTTTCAAACCGTATTAACCAGTTCGGTGTAAGTGAACCGACGATACAAGTAGAAGGAGATAATCGAATTCGCGTACAGCTTGCAGGAATCGATGATCAATCCTCTGCTCGTGAATTGTTATCAAGTACGGCTAATTTAACATTCCGAGATGTTAATGACAATATTTTATTAGATGGGACAGATTTAAAAGAAGGTGGAGCAGCTGCTTCATTTGACCAGCAAAATCGTCCAATCGTAACACTTACTTTAAAAAGTGCTTCTAAGTTTGCGGATGTTACAAAAAAGGTATCCCAAATGGGAGCAGGTCAAAATCTTTTAGTCGTATGGCTAGATTTTGAAGAGGGTGTAGATTCATATGCGAAGGAATCTAAAAAAGCTGAGCCAAAATATATCTCTGCAGCTGGTGTTGATCAGGTCTTAAATACAACGGATGTAATGATCAGTGGTAACTTTACAGTACAAGAGACAAAAGACTTTGCCAGTGTATTAAATGCAGGAGCGCTACCAGTTAAACTTACTGAAATTTACTCTACTTCAGTTGGTGCGCAATTTGGTGAACAAGCTTTAAATAGTACTGTTTTTGCAAGTATTGTAGGCGTAGTGATAATTTTCATCTTTATGTTATTCTACTATCGTTTACCTGGGTTTATATCAATTATTACTTTAACAGTATTTACTTTTTTAGTTTTAGTCGTATTCAATGCAATAAACGCAGTATTAACATTACCTGGTATTGCGGCCCTTGTACTTGGTATAGGGATGGCAGTAGATGCTAACATTTTAACCGCAGAACGAATACGCGAGGAACTTCGTATTGGTATGTCTGCAAAAGAAGCTTATCAACATGGTTCAAAACAATCTTTATCTGCGATTGTTGATGCTCAGCTAACAACCTTACTTGCTGCAGCTGTGCTATTCTTCTTTGGGACAAGCTCGGTAAAAGGATTTGCGACAACTTTAATGATTTCAATCGTACTAAGTTTCGTTACGGCAGTATGGTTATCACGAATTTTATTAGGTTTAATGATTAATAGTGGTTACTTTAATAGCCCATTCTTCTATGGAGTAAGAAAATCTAAAATACATGCTGCATCTGAAGGAGTAGAAACTTTAAATCTATCAACGAATTTTGATCGTTTAGATTTTGTTAAAAATCGTAGAAAATTTTATTCACTTTCAATTATCATTTTGATTGTCGGGGCCATTATCCTAGGGGTATTCAAGTTAAACCTAGGTATTGACTTCGCAAATGGTACTCGTGTTGAGATTTTAGCTGATGAAAAAATCACTCAAGATGAAGTAACAGATTATGTTGAGGGAATTGGCTTCCCAGCAGAAAAAGTTGTTATTTCTGGAGATGAGGAAAATACAGCAGTCCTTACTTATGATGAGGATTTATCTCAACAGGATATTTTAGATTATAAGGCAGCTGTTCTGAAAGATTATGGTCATGAACCAAATATTAGTACTGTTTCTCCAACAGTTGGACGAGAGTTAGTTAAAAATGCAATTAAAGCATTAGTAATAGCTGCACTAGGAATTATTATCTACGTAGCAATTCGTTTCGAATGGCGTATGGGTGTTGGGGCAATTGTTTCATTACTCCATGACGTATTCTTTATGGTTGCTATATTCAGTTTCCTTCGTTTAGAAGTAGATATCACATTTATCGCTGCTATTTTAACTATCGTAGGTTATTCAATTAACGATACAATTGTTACATTTGACCGTATTCGGGAAAATATTGATCATAGAGGAAAAATTACAACAAAAGAAGAGTTGGCAACTATAGTTAATAAATCGCTTCGACAAACAATGGGTCGTTCAGTGAATACAGTATTAACAGTAATCATTGTAGTTGTTGCGTTATTGCTATTCGGAGCGCCAGCAATTCAAAACTTCTCAATTGCTTTACTTATTGGTTTAATTACAGGTATGTATTCATCCATTTGTATTGCTGCTCAAATTTGGTATACATTAAAAGCCCGTGAAATGGACAAAAAGGGTACTGCTGTTGAGAAAAAAGAGAAAAAACAATGGGGTTCAGACGAGCCAGTTGTTTAATAAACAGTCAGCTTGAAAATGAAAAGACAAAGTGTAGAATGACTGCACTTTGTCTTTTTTTCTGGGAGCCGCGTACATTTGTTTGTACACTAGAAAGAGTAAGCATAGTAGAAAGGATATTTTATCTCCTTTCATAAATGTAAATACAACTATTAGTATCGGAAGTACCTAATTTTATCAATTAATCTATTTTTATAGATTAGAAGTAAGAAAGGATTTTCGGTATAATGAAAACTTGAGGAAGTGAGTAAATGATACAATCAACTAAAAAATGGGTTGTCGAACAACCAAATGAAGATATTATCAAACAACTACAAAGTACTTTAAATATATCATCTCTTTCAGCGAAAATATTATCTGCAAGAGGCTATACAACTGTTGATCAAGCTAGCAAAATTATTAATATGGATGAAACAAACTTACATGATCCCTATTTATTAAATGGAATGAAAGAAGCGGTAGAACGTATAGAGGACGCTTTAAATAATGGGGAAAAGATCTTAATATACGGGGATTATGATGCAGATGGAATAACAAGTACAACTGTTATGATGAATGTGTTACTTGATTTAGGTGCCGATGTTGAATTTTGTATACCCAATCGATTTACGCACGGGTACGGTCCTCACGAAGAACTTTTCCGAAAAGCACATCGCGAAGGTGTTCAGTTAATTATTACCGTGGATAATGGAATTAGTGGAATTGAACCAGTACGGGTGGCCAAAGAGCTTGGGATGGATGTTATTATAACGGATCACCACGAAGCAGGAGAAATACTACCGCCAGCAGATATTATCATCCACCCTCGTGTTCCAGTTGGACATTATCCTTTCGGGGAGCTAGCGGGCGTCGGGGTTGCCTTTAAATTAGCCCATGCATTATATGGGGAAGTTCCAGATCATTTGTATGAATATGCAGCAATTGGAACAGTCGCTGATTTAGTTCCATTAGTAGGAGAAAATCGTTATATTGTCCAGCAAGGGCTTAAACAATTAAAAATATCTAACAATCCATGGATACGAGCACTTTGCGATATTACAAGTGTAAAACAACAAGAAATTGATGAAGATGCCATTGGTTTTTACTTTGCCCCACGACTAAATGCGATTGGTCGACTTGGGAATGCAGACCCTGGTGTTGCTTTTTTAATGAGTGAAAGTGACATTGATGCATCTGTAGGAGCTAAACTTTTAAATGAAAAGAATGTTGAACGTAAAGAAATAGTAGCTACAATAACAGAACAAGCAATTGAAATGATTGAAAATGATCCTATCATCTCTAATTCTCAAGTATTGATCGTTGCAAGAGAAGGATGGAATCCAGGCGTTATTGGGATCGTTGCTTCCCGTTTAGTAGAAAAGTATTATCGACCTACTATTGTCCTTTCACTGGATCCTGAAAAGGGGATTGCAAAAGGTTCGGGACGTAGTATTGAAGGTTTTCATTTATACCAAGAGCTAGCGAAAAACAGAGAAATCTTACCACACTTTGGTGGACATCCAATGGCTGCAGGGATGACATTCCCGATGGAACATGTGAATGAATTGCGAAGTCGTCTCCATAAGCAAGCACTAGAATGCCTAACCGATGACATGTTAATACCGAAGCTGTCGATTGATGTACCGTTGGAAATAAGTGAAGTTACAGTAGAGGCAATTGAAGAAATAAAAAAATTAGGTCCATTCGGAACAGGTTTTGCAAAGCCAATTTATGCTTTACAAAATGTTCAAGTACGCTCAATGAGAAAAATTGGAGCTGGTGAAAACCATCTGAAAATGGAATTAGAGGATGCCCATGGATATATTGATGCCATCGGATTCAGTAAAGGGTATTTATATGATGAAATTACTTATGGAGTTCAATTATCATTTGTTGGGGATTTACAAATCAATGAATGGCAAGGAAAGAAAAAGCCTCAGTTGATGATTAATGATGTTCAAACAAACGAATGGCAGCTTTTTGACTACAGGGGCAAAAATCAAGTTCAAAAATGGATTCATACATTGCCTCAAAAAGGTTGTGATTTTATTGCATTTCAAGAATCTACAGTACACTTTTTTGAGACACAATTAAAAAGTTCGATTCAACTGATAACGAATGATAATGAAATTAATAATCTTTCATCAAATATTATGCTATTAGATTTGCCAAAAAGTGCACAAACTTTAGAAAGAATCATTCAGAGAGTCAAGCCACAACGAATCTATGCTGTATTCTATACACCAGAGTCTAAATACTTTAATGGTATGCCGACAAGAGAACATTTTGGTTGGTATTATAGCTTTCTGAAAAAAAGACCAAGCTTTAATTTACAACAACACATTCAACAATTGTCTCAACATATCGGATTAAATGTAGAGATAATAAAATTTATGACAAAGGTGTTTTTTGAGCTCGGTTTTGTTACAATAGACAATGGTCTGACAACTGTAAATAATAATGTACCAAAACGATCACTATCTGAAGCTCCTGTGTATCAACAAAGAGTCGCACAGATTGAATTGGAACAACAACTTTTGTATGCACCATATATCGAACTAAAACAATGGTTTAATGAACGAATGAAGGAATATAACTATTCCTAAGGAGGACAAATTTAGAATGGATTTAACAAAATACGTAACAACTGTAGAAAACTGGCCAAAAGAAGGAATTAGCTTCAAAGATATTACAACAATAATGGATAACGGACCAGCTTTTAAATATGCCGTTGATAAAATCGTAGAGTTCGCTAAAGAAATTGGCGCTGAAATTATTGTAGGCCCTGAAGCGCGTGGATTTATCATTGGATGTCCAGTTGCTTATGCTCTAGAAATTGGTTTTGCACCAGTTCGTAAAGAAGGAAAATTACCTCGTGAGGTTGTAAGAGTAGAATACGGGTTAGAATATGGACAAGACGTTTTAACAATGCATAAAGATGCTATTAAACCGGGACAAAAAGTATTAATCGTTGATGATTTACTAGCAACAGGTGGTACGGTTGATGCGACAATCCAACTAATTGAAAAATTAGGTGGCGTTGTTGGAGGGTGTGCCTTTATTATAGAATTAAAAGATTTAGATGGTCGCTCTAAAATTGGTAATTTCCCTGTAAAAGCTTTAATCGAATATTAATAATCAATATAAAATTAAAACTGTTTAAAAGTGAAAAACTTTTAAACAGTTTTTTTGTTACCACTACTTTAGTATTTAATTTTTATATGTGGGGATGTAGCACAACTTTGCATTTAAATGATAACAGCTGTCTACAAAACCTTAAATAACCTTTATTTCTAAAATATATCAAATAACTTTCACAAAATTGCTACAAAAAAGATAAATAAGAACCTTTTTTATAAAGTAATTATCAACTACCTTTACATCAAGTACATATATTTTATACAATTAAAAGTATATATCTTATTCGAAAAATTTTAGCAAGGTGGACAACAAATGGCCAAAGAGCAAATTTTGACGCCCGAAGACGTATTCGCGCTAGTCAAAGCATATATGAACGATGAACATGTTGCCTTTGTAAAGAAAGCTTACGAAGTAGCAAATGAAGCACATAAAGAACAATTACGTAGTTCAGGGGAACCCTATATCATTCATCCAATCCAGGTTGCAGGTATTTTAGCTGAATTGCAAATGGATCCAGAAACGGTTGCTGCTGGTTTTCTTCATGATGTAGTAGAAGATACGACAGTTACGCGTGAAGATTTAGTCAATGATTTTAGTGAAGAAGTGGCAATGTTAGTAGATGGGGTAACGAAACTAGGGAAAATTAAATACTTATCCAAAAAAGAACAACAAGCTGAAAACCATCGAAAAATGTTTGTTGCAATGGCTCAGGATATCCGTGTTATTTTAATTAAGCTTGCTGACCGACTTCATAATATGCGTACTTTGAAACATTTATCTGCTGAAAAACAAAGACGTATCTCGAATGAAACTTTAGAAATTTTCGCACCACTTGCTCACCGCCTTGGAATTTCAAAAGTTAAATGGGAATTAGAAGATACAGCATTACGTTATCTAAATCCTCAGCAATATTATCGTATTGTAAGTTTAATGAAAAGAAAACGTGTTGAGCGAGAAGCATATTTAGATAATGTAATGAATGAAGTGAAGTCACAACTTAAAGATGTTGAAATTGATGCAGATATATCCGGACGCCCAAAACATATTTATAGCATCTATCGAAAAATGGTTTTACAAAATAAACAATTCAATGAAATTTATGATTTATTAGCGGTACGTGTGCTAGTTGATAGCATTAAAGATTGTTATGCTGTACTTGGAATTGTACATACATTATGGAAACCAATGCCTGGACGTTTTAAAGATTATATAGCGATGCCAAAACAAAACCTTTATCAATCGCTCCATACAACAGTTATTGGACCATATGGAGATCCATTAGAGGTACAGATTCGTACGAGAGATATGCATCAAATTGCTGAGTACGGGATTGCAGCACACTGGGCATATAAAGAAGGTAAAACAGTTAACAATAGCAAGGAAACAATTGATCAAAAATTAACATGGTTCCGAGAAATTCTGGAATTCCAAAATGAATCCTCCAATGCAGAAGAGTTTATGGAATCATTAAAATTTGATTTATTCTCTGATATGGTATATGTGTTTACGCCAAAAGGTGAAGTTATTGAATTACCATCGGGCTCTGTCCCAATTGATTTTGCGTATCGTGTCCATTCAGAAGTAGGGAATCGTACAATTGGTGCGAAAGTAAATGGTAAGATGGTTCCATTAGATACGCCTTTAAAAACGGGTGATATCATTGAAATTTTAACATCGAAACAATCCTTTGGACCAAGTCGAGATTGGCTAAAAATAGCGCAAAGCTCACAAGCAAAAAATAAAATTAAACAATTCTTTAAGAAACACCTAAGAGAAGAAAATGTGGAAAAAGGTAAAGATTTAATTGATAAAGAAATTAAGTCTCAAGATTTTGATGCAAAAGAAGTTCTGTCAACAGACAATATTAAACGCGTATTAGAAAAATTAAATTATACAAATGAAGAAGATCTTTATGCTGCTGTTGGTGTAGGTGGCATTACAGCACAACAAATTGTCAATCGTTTAGCAGAGAAAAAACGAAAAGAACGTGAGCAAGAAGAAGCTTTTGAAAAAATCGTCAAAGAAATGCAAAGTCACCAGGCCAAAACACGTCGTACTGAATCGGGTGTAGTCGTTAAAGGGATTGACAACTTACTTATTCGATTATCACGTTGCTGTACACCAGTTCCAGGTGATGAAATTCTTGGGTTTATTACGAAAGGGCGAGGCGTATCGGTTCACCGTGCAGATTGTCCGAACATCCAAGAAGGCGAAGATACAACAGACCGTTTAATTGAGGTAGAATGGGAGCATGGTGAAACGCCAATTCGAAAAGAATACCCTGTAGATATTGAAGTATCAGCGTTTGATCGCCCAGGTATTTTAAATGATGTGATGCATGCAGTAAGTGAAGCGAAAACAAATATTCTAGCAGTTACTGGTCGAGCAGATCATGATAAAATTGCTACGATTCATCTAACGATTTCAATATCCAATATTTCTGGATTGCATAAAGTTGTAGAAAGAATTAAACAACTACCAGATATTTATTCGGTTCAACGTGTGATAAATTAATAAATTGAGGTAAAGTTAATGCGAGTAGTTATTCAAAGAAGTAAGCAAGCGTCTGTTACAGTGGAAGGACAAGTAACAGGTGCAATCGATTCAGGATATGTACTATTAGTTGGTCTCACACATAGTGATACGATAGAGGATGTACGATATGTGGCAAAGAAGGTGGCTGATATTCGCCTTTGGGAAGATGCTGATGGTAAAATGAATCACTCTATCGTAGAACATGGTGGGGCGATATTATCAGTTTCGCAATTTACCCTTTATGCGGATACTAGAAGTGGTAGAAGACCAAGTTTTATTGAGGCAGCTAGACCCGAAAGCGCACTTCCATTATGGGAGGCATTTAACGAAGAGTTAAAAACTTCCCATGGATTACATGTAGAGACAGGTGTTTTTGGTGCGATGATGGATGTTGCATTAGTAAATGATGGTCCTGTGACAATCATTGTTGAGTCAAAGCCAAAAAAATAAATGTTAAGAGGTTGATTAAAGATCACTTTAGAAAGTGATTCTTTAATCAACCTTTTTTTGTGGTACGATTAAAAAAGACTCACCCCCCATTTTTTGGGCGGTGAGTCTCTTACATTATTTCTTCAATTGTGATCGAAGTAATTTAATAATCCTTTATAAATACCTAAGGTTGCTTGTTCACGGTAATAGTCCGTTTTAACAATACTTTCCTCACTTGGATTACTTAAATAACCTAGCTCGATTAAGATAGCAACTTGTTTATTTTCGCGGGTTACTAAGTAATTGCCCGGTTGTACTCCACGATTTCGCAGTGTCACTTTATCACTTAGCCCTTTATGGACGTATTCGGCTAATTCTTTCTGGTAGCTGTTTGTGTAATAGGTTGTAAATCCAGAAATGGAACTATCAGACGTTGCATCATAGTGAATACTAATAAATGCATCTGCACTATTTTGATGAGCAATGGATACCCGCTTTCGAAGATCCACATAGACATCAGATTCACGTGTCATGATGACTTCAGCACCAGCTGATCGTAATTTTGATTTCAACATTTCAACTGTTTTTAATGTGATATCTTTTTCATTCGTACCTCGAGCACCGGTTGTCCCTTTGTCATTTCCGCCATGACCAGGATCTAAAACAATGGTTAACCCTTTTAATGTTCCTTTTTTACGTTTCACCGTTTGTTCTTGTTCGGCGTTCCCTTTGGCCGTATCATTATCTGCACCATTAGAAACTACCCAATTGGCTACATAGGCAGTTGTTTTTTTATCTACCTCGATTTTGTACCATTCACCGTCTTTGGCAAGTATTTTATACTTATCACCAGCATCTGCATGTACAACTACTTTAGAAGCAGTAGAAGGTTCTTCTCGAAGGTTTGTCCCATTATAGATAATGGTTACGGTTTGGCTTGTTGTTTCTTTAACATCTGCTGAATCAACAGCGGTAGAAATTTTTTTATTTACATGAAATGTTCCATAAAAGCTATAAATCCAACCAACTTGTTTTCCATATTGGATTTTCACCCAATTATTATCTCTTTCAAGTACTTCGAATTGCTCACCTTTTTTTGCTGTTCCTATTTTTTTAGAGGAAAGATCAGCTTTCTTACGTACATTTACTACATCAACGGCAATTGTAAAAAGATTTGGATCAAGTTCAACGTTTGTCTCTTCCTGATGGTCAATATCATCTGTTTCTTGTTCTGTAGTATTAGGTTGTTCTTCAGCTTCAACTTTTTTTACTGTTACATAGTCTGTAGAGACCCATCCGATTGTTCCGTTAAAAGAAACTTGAACCCAATTTGGTTTACTATCTAGTACTTTAACTTCTTCGCCAGTATCCAATTGAGATAAGACAGGGGAAGAAATAGATGGCTCAGCACGTACGTTTAAATGATCTACTTGTGAAATGACGAAACTAGATTCAGTTGATTTACTATCAGATGAATCCGTTGATTTAGAAGATGATGTTAACCATGAGGCTACCCATCCTTCTTTATCCTTCACTTTGACATGATACCAATCATCTTGCTTTTCAATAAAAGTGAGTCCTTGTCCTTTATTTAAAGTAGTAGTAATAGGATAAGATAAGCCAGGTCCTTCTCGTAAGTATAAAATATCAGCAGACACTACTAAATCTGACGTCTCACTTGATGCATAGGCAGAGTTTGTCACATATGTATAGGGTGAAAATAATGAAATAAACAATATGAAACTTAATAAATATTTCAACGATTTATGATGCATCCTTTCGCTCCTTTCTAAGGAATGTTACGCATAGAATGTTATTCCAGTCTTTACTCTTATCATTTTAAATATAAATAAGCAATAAAATCTACACTTTTTTGAAAATAGTTGACAAATCTGCTATCACACAATTAAGATAAGTTATATTATAAAAGTATGAAAGCCATCGACCAAGCAAGTAGGAATTACCTCTGTAGACAAGAGAAGGAAAGACTAGGCTGAAATCTTTCCTACTACACGTAGTGACGAATAACACTTGAGAGGCTCTTTTTCGAAAAACAGCAATGTTTAGTAGGGAAAGACGGAAACGGCCGTTATCCGTTTAAGAGAGGATGTACATAGAGTCTATTTGTACATCAACTAGGGTGGAACCGCGGAAGTAACTAACAGCTTTCGTCCCTTGCAAAACGCAAGGGGCGAAAGCTTTTTTTATTTAGAAAAGCGGAGGCGGCTCGTTCAGCTCCGACCAGCGCTGGAAGGCCCGAATCGAAAGCATCTTTTCAGCTTTCGACCGAGGGACTGAAGCGACCTCGAGGAGCTGGGCGCTCTAGCTAGAACCAACAAACCTACCGATTAACTCAATCGATAAATAGATACTGAAAGTGAGGAGAAATATAAGTGGCATTTAAAGTACCAAGAGGAACACAGGATATACTGCCAGAACAAACACCCAAATGGCAAAAAGTAGAATCAATTCTAAGAGAATTAACTCGTGTTTATCGCTATAAAGAAATTCGTACACCGATATTTGAACAAACAGAATTGTTCCAACGTGGAGTGGGAGATACAACTGACATTGTTCAGAAAGAAATGTATACATTCGATGATCGTGGAGGACGTTCTTTAACGCTTCGCCCTGAGGGAACAGCATCCAGTGTTCGTGCATATGTAGAACATAAAATGTTTGGTAATCCAGATCAACCTGTAAAGCTTTCTTATATGGGGCCAATGTTCCGATATGAACGCCAGCAAGCAGGTCGTTATCGTCAATTTGTACAATTTGGTGTAGAAGCAATTGGAAGTAGTGATCCAGCAATTGATGCAGAGGTAATTTCGCTGGCAATGGATATCTACCAAACAGTTGGTTTAAAAGATTTGAAATTGGTCATTAATTCGCTTGGTGACAAAGAAACGAGAGATGCACACCGAACAGCCCTAATCCAGCACTTTGAACCAAGTATTGGGGAATTTTGTTCGGATTGCCAAAATCGTTTAGCTAAGAATCCACTACGAATTTTAGATTGTAAAAAGGATCATGACCACCCATTAATGGAGTCAGCACCGGCATTAACGGATTATTTAACAGAGTCATCAGCTCAATATTTTGAGCAAGTTAAAAAATATTTAGATGTACTAGGTATCTCTTATGTAGTTGATCCAAATTTAGTTCGTGGTTTGGATTATTACAATCACACTGCTTTTGAAATTATGAGTACTTCTGATGGTTTTGGTGCAATCACGACTCTTTGTGGCGGAGGTCGCTATAATGGACTGGTAGAAGATATTGGTGGACCGGATGTACCTGGTATAGGTTTTGCAATGTCAATCGAGCGTCTTTTATTAGCACTTGAGGCAGAAGGGGTAGAATTAGAAGTAGAGGATAGTTTAGATATCTATCTAGTAGCAATGGGTGATGAAGCTAAATTAAAATCTGCTGAATTAATTAGTTCATTCCGTGCAAAAGGAATTTCAGCTGATATGGATTATGTAGACCGAAAAATGAAAGCACAGATGAAGTCAGCAGACAGACTTGGTGCAAAATTTGTCCTAGTAATCGGGGATTCAGAGCTTGAAGAAAATGCCGTAAACGTAAAAGAAATGGAAACAGGAAATCAAGAAAAAGTTCCGTTTTCTGAATTAGTAAATTACCTATTACAACATAAATAATTGATTTGTTAGTTAAAATGGAGGAAAGAAAATGGCTCAGAGAACACATGCGTGTGCAGAATTAAGCGAACAACAGCAAGGGGAAAAAGTAGTATTAAAAGGTTGGGTTCAAAGACGTCGTGACTTAGGAGGGTTAATTTTCGTAGACCTTCGTGACCGTAGTGGAATCGTTCAAGTTGTCTTCGGTGACACAGCAAAAGATGCATTAGCAATTGCTGATAAAATTCGTAATGAATATGTTGTGGAAATTGAAGGAACTGTCATCTTACGTGATGAAAGTCAAATTAACCCAAACATTGAATCTGGGAAAATTGAAGTGATTGCTTCTTCAATTACAATCATTAATGAAGCAAAAACACCACCTTTTGCAATTGATGATAAATTAGAAATTTCAGAAGATCTTCGTTTAAAATATCGTTATTTAGATTTACGTCGTCCGGCAATGTTTAATACATTTAAATTAAGATCAGATATTACTCGTTCCATTCGTAACTTCTTACAAAATGAAGGATTTTTAGAAGTGGAAACACCAATTTTAACAAAATCTACTCCAGAAGGTGCACGTGACTACTTAGTACCATCTCGTGTACATGAAGGTGAATTTTATGCATTACCACAATCACCACAATTGTTTAAACAATTATTAATGGTTTCTGGATTTGAAAAGTATTTCCAAATTGCTCGATGCTTCCGTGATGAGGATTTACGTGCTGACCGTCAACCAGAATTTACGCAAGTAGATATCGAAACTTCATTTATGTCAATGGATGAAATTATTGGAATGAATGAGCGTTTAATACAAACGGTTATGAAAGAAGCAAAAGGGGTAGACGTGCAGCTGCCATTCCAACGTATGACATACAAAGAAGCAATGGATCGCTTTGGCTCTGATAAACCAGATGTTCGCTTTGGACTAGAACTTGTTCAACTTTCTGAAATCGTACGTGATTCTGCATTTAAAGTATTCGCTCAAGCGGTTGAAGCAGGTGGCGAAGTAAAAGCAATCAACGTTAAAGGAAATGCAGACAAATATTCTCGTAAGGATATAGATACATTAACTGAATTTGTGAAAATTTACGGTGCAAAAGGTTTAGCTTGGTTAAAAGTAACGGATGAAGGATTAAATGGTCCAATCGCAAAATTCTTCGAAGGTGAAGCTGCTGAAAACCTAATTAAAGCAACTAATGGAGAAAGTGGAGACTTACTATTATTTGTAGCGGATACTTCATCTGTTGTTGCAGCAAGCCTTGGGGCATTACGAAATAAATTAGGTAAAGAATTAGGATTAATTGATGAATCGGTTTATGCCTTCCTATGGGTAACTGACTGGCCTTTACTTGAATACGATGAAGAAGCAGGACGTTACACAGCTGCTCACCATCCATTCACTCGTCCATTTGACGAAGATATCGAAAAAATGGATACAAATCCAGCTGAAGTACGTGCACAAGCATATGATATTGTACTAAATGGTTATGAGTTAGGTGGAGGTTCTTTACGTATTTACGAACGTGATCTTCAAGAAAAAATGTTCAAATTGTTAGGATTTACGCAAGAAGAAGCGAAAGAACAGTTTGGATTCTTATTAGAAGCCTTTGACTACGGTGTTCCGCCACATGGTGGATTGGCATTTGGATTAGACCGATTTGTTATGCTTCTTGCAGGTCGTACAAACTTACGTGATACAATTGCATTCCCTAAAACTGCAACTGCAAGCTGTCTTTTAACTTCTGCTCCAAGTGAAGTATCAGATGCACAATTACAAGAGTTAAGCTTAGCTGTAACAAAGAAAAAATAAGGTTTATTAATACTGAAAGATGCAAAAGCTGTTTGTTGAAACAAGCTTTTGCATCTTTTTTGAGTTGAGCAAATCATCTTAATTTAATTGGATATACTGTTTAGAAAATCACTCTAATAAACGGTAAATCCTTTAGATAATTTACATTTAATTATAGGAGAAAATATAAATTTTTTTTATTATCTATATTGAAAATTCTGATAATTAATGTTATTATATATTTAACACGAATCCTAAAGTGTTTGTGAAAGCTTTATTACAGTTTTGACCGAACAACAAATCGTTGGGAATTCATATTTTGCTTTGGCAAACAAGCCCTGCAACATGACGAGGGAAGTTTAAAGAAGTGAAGAGAGTACCCACCTGTTAGGACTGCGGGTTCAAAACGATTTTCTTGCTTACGGCATATTTGGGATTCGTCATGTTAAACCCTCCTTTTTAAAGGGAGGGTTTTTGTTTTGGACTAAATAGTATGATGTAAAACTGGAAAAATGTTATATATAGGTTTTAAAATGAATTCAAAGTAGCAAATTGTATACTTTTTAAAAATTGGTTTCAAATTTACAGTAGGGATTGCTTATGTTATAATTCCGAGTAGTAAAATACAGATTGAGAGGCATACAATATATGTTACATCAGTTTTCAAGAAACGAACTAGCGATCGGAAGAGAAGGACTTGAAAAGCTAAAAAATACAACGGTAGCTATTTTAGGTATCGGTGGAGTAGGTTCTTTTGCTGCCGAAGCATGCGCTCGAAGTGGCGTTGGTCGGATTATATTAGTCGATAAAGATAATGTAGATATAACAAACGTTAATCGTCAATTGGTTGCATATCTTTCAACAGTTGGAAAGTCTAAATCAGCGGTGATGAAAGAGCGTATTGCTGATATAAATCCTGAGTGTGAAGTAATCGATATGCATATGTTCTATACAGAAGAAACATATGAGAACTTCTTTGCTCAAAATATCGATTTTGTTATCGATGCATCTGACACAGTAATGTATAAAATCCATCTAATGAAAGAATGTCTTAAAAGAGGAATTCCTATTATTTCGAGTATGGGTGCTGCGAATAAAATGGATCCTACTCGATTCCAAATTGCGGATATTTCGAAAACGCACACAGATCCATTAGCAAAGGTTATACGTACAAAGCTTCGTAAAGAAGGCATTACAAAAGGTGTCATGGTAGTCTTTTCAGATGAATCTCCAATCGTTGTTCGACCAGATGTGGTTGAGGAAGTTGGAAATCCGAATGCTCAAATTCGAAAAGCAAAAATGCCACCATCGTCAAATGCATTTGTGCCATCTGTTGCAGGACTAATTGCCGCAAGTTGGGTGATTAATCAAATACTAAAAGATGTAAAAATTACAAGAGTAAATGAATAATCAATAAGGGGGTGTCTATTCGTAGAAGACACCTCCTTTCTATTTTCTAAATACATTTGAATAGTTTTTTCTAGTACCGAAATTAATTTATAGGGGTAAAAATATGAGTGGATTTTTTGAATTTGAGTATAAAGGGCTAAATATATTGGATGAGGTTAGTACTGTGGAAGTTGCCATAGATGATAATCATCAAGTAATTCACATCTATGATATAAATCAAGTTGTTGAGCCTGAGTTTAACTTTTCTACAAATGAATTTCAAATGAGTGATGGATTCTTTAAAATGGCAAATTTAATATATAAGAAGCGGTTTTCTGTATCGCCCGATCAAACAGTTGAACAATGGATAAATGAAAAAGTTTGGATATTTTATGGTTCGAAAAAATCAATTATAAAGTATGAAGGTTCACAGATTGTAGAGATTCCTAAAGGGTGGGATTTAGCTAAAGAGAATGAACAAGGCCATCTTTTATACAAAAAGTACTTTTTGAGAGTAATTTGAATATTATTTATCTTTTCTTAATATAATAATTTTTGACAGAATTGACGTATGAAGATTCTGAAATTAGAGTTTGGTTTTTCCTTAAAAATGAAAGTTTTTTACATTTATATCACATTATTTTCCTCATTTTTCAACTTTCCCATCATTATACAAACAATATTGTTATAGTAGAATTATCAATTGCATGAGAAGCAAAGGGGAGGGGATTTATAAATGTCGACAATAGTGCCTAAGAAAAATACTTTATATGTGCTTCAATTAAAAGAACAAGTAGATGAAACTGTTTTTAATTACATTGATACTTCTGAAAAATGGGATGTAGCTTATGCTAAATTGGATGCCCTACTAAAAGAAGCAATTGTCAACTTCGAAAACTACATGGAAGTGAATGGGGAGAAGCCAAAGGAAGATACAACGTCAGTTTTATTTTTAAATGGTTTATTCAAACTAGTCTATTTTCATACGATTTCCTATTATCACTTAGAGGATAACAAGCAGAACGAAAAGAGAGCCAAGGTATTGGAACTACTAATTTTAGCTGCTAATTGTATTCCGAATGTTGCCAAAGGAAATTATGCTGATTATCTGAAGGAAATTGCTAATAGCTATGAAGAAATCTCACAAGTAGAAGGTAAGCAACAAGAATTTGAAAAGGCGATTATTGAGCAAAATAATAAAATCTCTGATTGCTTTGCTGCATTTAAAAAGGCAACGGAATTAGTAATAAAATAACATCATCACACGGTAAAGTCGAAATTTATGGCTTTACCTTTTTTTATTTATCATCGATGTAAAATATAATTCTATTTCCTTATTTTTCAATTTATAAGTAAATAGAGGTTGTTATTTTGAAGAAAGATTGTCCTTTATATATTACATAAGAGAAGATTAGCATTAACAATCTTGATCAAATCTCTTGAAATAAAAAGCTTAATTCAAGATATGTGATTTTACAAAAGTCCTACGTTTACCAGTCTAATTCGAGCATATGTTATTACAAAAATGGTCGAAAGCTTAGGCTATTTTATGAAATATAGTATCACAAATTTGGTATATTTACTCTTTTTAAGATTTCACCTTTTTTTATATAATGAAACAAATGTTCTTTAAGGGGGAGATAAATATGGAGGAGACTCAATTTAAGAACCCGATATTGAAAGCGTTTTTAGCAGAAATAGAACATTTGGAGCTTTATAAACAATACTGTATGTCGCCAAATGAGTGGTTAAAGAAATTAATTGATGAACGATTTATACAATTTTATATTCGAATACGTGCAATTGCTTATTTTTCAAAAATAATTTATTATACTGCGCGTCATTTTGATCGAGAAAGAAGAAAATATGAAAAAAGGTACGTTCTTACATTAGATAGTTCTAGCTCCAATGGAAATAAAGTGGAAGGCATCCCTACATTTAAAGAAATGATTGTGGATGAAGCAGCCACTACCCATTTTTATGAACGATTTAGTACTGATTTACACCAACATATCCAACATCCGATTCTTTATAAAGCAATAAAGTCATTAAATAAAAGGCAACAACAAATTTTATATTTAGCCTATGTTATAAATATCTCAGACACTGAAATTAGTAAAAAGTTAAATGTATCGCAACAAGCAATATCAAAATCCAAAAATAACGCTTTGGCGAAAGTGAGGCGATTGATAAATGCTTGACGAACAATTAATTAACTTAATTAGTAACAATGGTTTTCCGATTGTCATTTCAATCTACCTTTTAATGAGGTTTGAAAAAAAGATTGAAGGCTTAGAACAAACCGTTCAAACATTACGAATAGAATTAGATTCACCTAAAGACAAGGAGTGATTTCTATTAAAGAGTATATATCACCTATCGAGTTAATCGAGCTTTTAAAACCAAAAATTAAAAAGGAATTACAACAAACAGATCCAAAAAACCGAGAAGATTTAGAACATGAAATCATTCTTAAAATTTTGGAAGGGTTAAAGACCAAAAAATTCCAACGTGTACCTACTTTTTTTGAATTGCTTGAAAGGGAACGGAAACAAGAGTGAGTAGCTAATGATTAAACAAGCATCCAACTTTCAATATTTGATACACACATTTATTAAAAGGGAGTTGCCCCGACTAAATTACAACCCATTTGAAAAACTTCATTAAATATTATTATGAAAAAAGGAGTTCTCCTTATCCAGGAAAACTCCTTATTTTTTATTACCTTTTTTGAAGCTTTTTAATTTATCATAGATTGCGGCCATTCGTTTTTCTTCACCTGCTAAAACGGGTTTATAAAATTCCTCATTTGCAAGTTTTTCTGGTAGGTAGTCTTGGTTTACCCAACCTCCAAAAGTCCCGATTGGGTGGTCATGGGGATATTGATACCCCACATGTCCTAAAACTTTTGCTCCAGCATAATGAGCATCACGAAGATGTGGAGGAATCTCTCCAGTTTTTCCTTCATGGATTGCCGCAGTTGCTGCATCTAAAGCAGAGTAGGCAGAATTTGATTTAGACGATAGACACATTTCAATAACAGCATTAGCTAATGGAATTCTTGCCTCTGGTAATCCTAATGTTTTGGCTGCTTCTGTTGCAGCGTATACGTGAGCACCTACTGCTGGATTCGCTAGCCCGATATCCTCATATGCCATTACTAGTAACCTTCTGCAAACAGCAATCAAATCTCCATTTTCAAGAAGGTGGGCTAAGTAATATAGACTCGCATTTGTATCGCTACCACGTACTGATTTTTGTAGTGCAGATAATAAATTATAAAAGTGCGAACCACCTTTGTCGCCATAAACGCCAATTCTTTTTGATAAATGTTCAATGATATGATCTTCAATAATGGCTTGTCCATCGACTTCATCGGATGCGAAGAAAACGGATTCTAATAGTGTTAATGCCTTTCTTGCATCACCATTTGAAGCTATGGCTATTTTTTCAATCTGAGCATCAGTGATTGCAATTCTTTCTTTCCCAAGGCCTCGATCTGAGTCAGTTAGAGCTGTTTTAATGAGTTGAATGATATCTCCGTGGGAATGCCGTTTAAGCTGAAGTATCTCGCCGCATCTTGAACGTATAGCTGGGTTTACATCATGGAATGGGTTTTCTGTAGTCGCGCCGATTAGAACGATCGCGCCATTTTCAACATGAGGTAATAGTGTGTCTTGCTGTAATTTATTAAAACGATGAATTTCGTCAAGAAATAAAAGAACTTTCCCTGTAATTCTAGCGTCGGATACAACTTGTTCTACATCTTTTTTTCCTGCACTTGTTGCATTTAGTGCAAAGAAAGGAAGTTTTGAACTGCCTGCAATTGCATAAGCTATCGAAGTTTTCCCAATTCCAGGTTCTCCGTATAAAAGCATTGAAGGGACATGACCATTTTGGATCATTTTGTATAGTGCCGTGTCTTTTCCGACTATATGATGTTGTCCAATGACTTCATCTAAGTTCCGTGGGCGCATTCGAAATGCTAAAGGTTCATTCTGCATGTCTCAATCCTCCAATATCAATTACTACTTCTATATTAGTGCTTTTCCAAGTGGAATTAAAGGATTTATGTTATACTTGAGCATAGATATGGACAAGAAAAATTGAGGTGTTATAATGAAAATTTCTACAAAAGGTAGATACGGTTTAACAATTATGATTGAATTAGCAAAAAATTACGGAGATGGACCAATTCCATTGCGTCAAATTGCAGCAGAAAAAGGGTTGTCAGAAGCATATTTAGAGCAACTTGTTTCTCCACTTCGTATTGCGGGATTAGTAAAAAGTGTACGAGGTGCATATGGAGGTTATCTGTTAGCGCTACCACCTAGCAAAATCTCAGCTGCTGATGTTATTAAAGTACTAGAAGGACCAATTCAACCAGTTGAAGGAATTGAAAACGAGGAAGTTCCACAACAACAATTATGGATGAGAATCCGCGATGCGGTAAAAAATGTACTTGATACAACATCAATTGAAGACTTAGCTAATTACACTGATGAAACCGATGTAGATGGATACATGTTTTATATTTAACAGATCAAAATACGTATCTGAAATTTACTATTTTAAATTAGTAACTGTTTATACAGTTCTTAAAGGAGCTTTTGATTTACAATGGAAACAATATATCTAGACCATGCCGCGACATCACCTATGCATCCAGAGGTAATTGAAGCGATGACCAAAGCTTTTGGGCAAACTTTCGGCAATCCTTCTAGTATTCATACTGCAGGTAGACAAGCGCGAAAGGTTTTAGATGATGCTCGTACAATTTTAGCAAGAGCAATAGGAGCAAAGGATTCAGAAATAATTATCACGAGCGGTGGTACAGAAGCTGATAACACGGCTATTTTTGGGGTAACAAATACGCTTAAATCAAATGGAAAGCATATTATTACAACACAAATTGAACATCACGCAGTGCTCTTTGCATGTGAAAAGCTTGAAAAACAAGGATTTGAAGTGACGTATCTACCTGTAGATCAAAGTGGACGTATTTCTATAGAAGACTTTAAAAATGCGCTACGTGAAGATACAATCTTAGTTACCATCATGTATGGTAATAACGAAGTAGGTACAACCCAACCTATCGCAGAAATTGGTCAGATCTTAAAGGATCATCAAGCTATATTTCACACAGATGCGGTTCAGGCCTTCGGTTTAGAGAAATTAAATGTAGATGAACTACAAGTTGATTTACTAAGTGTCTCAAGTCATAAATTAAATGGTCCAAAGGGAATCGGATTTTTATATCAAAGAACAGGCACACCACTAAGTGCAACATTTTTAGGTGGCTCTCAAGAGAAGAAAAGAAGAGCAGGTACTGAAAATGTTCCGGCTGCAGTAGGGTTTGCTAAAGCGGTTGAAATTACTCAAAAAGAAATGGATACGAAACGTTCTCAATATGAGCAATTCCGTAATGTATTCCTAAAAATTCTTGATAACGAAAAGATAGATTATAAAGTAAATGGCAATATTAAGCATTCATTACCGCATGTGTTAAATATTAGCTTTACTGGGATGGAAGTAGAATCCTTCTTAGTGAATTTAGATATGTCAGGTGTATATGCCTCAAGTGGCTCTGCATGTACAGCGGGCTCAATTGACCCTTCACATGTTCTTGTTGCTATGTTCGGAAATAATCGAGAAGAGCTTCGTAATTCAATTCGTTTTAGTTTTGGATTAGGACTAACAGAAGAAATGATTAAAGAGGCAGCAATGCGCACAGCAAAAATTGTGCAAAGGCTTGCCAATTAATATAGAAAAGGTGAACGACAATGGTAGAAACAAGAGACCCATCACAAATCCGTGTTGTTGTTGGTATGTCTGGTGGGGTCGATTCGTCAGTTGCTGCCTATTTATTAAAAAAACAAGGCTATGACGTTATCGGAATATTTATGAAGAACTGGGATGATACAGACGAATTTGGAGTTTGTACTGCAACGGAAGATTATGATGATGTAATCAAAGTATGTAACCAAATTGGTATCCCTTATTATGCAGTAAACTTTGAAAAACAATATTGGGATAAAGTATTCACTTATTTCCTAGAAGAATATAAAGCAGGTCGCACACCAAATCCTGATGTTATGTGTAATAAAGAAATTAAATTTAAAGCATTTCTTGAGCATGCAATGAAGTTAGGTGCGGATTATTTAGCAACGGGTCACTATGCGCGGGTAGAAGAACGTGACGGTGAAGTAGCAATGTTGCGCGGTGTTGACAATAACAAAGACCAAACATACTTCTTAAATCAATTATCTCAAGACCAATTAAAACATGTGATGTTTCCAATAGGAGATATCGCAAAACCTGAGGTTCGTAAAATTGCAGAAGAAGCAGGCCTTGCTACTGCAAAGAAAAAGGACTCAACAGGGATTTGCTTTATCGGTGAACGTAATTTCAAAGAGTTTTTAAGTCAATACCTTCCAGCACAGCCAGGGAAAATGGAAACATTTGATGGACGTGTAATGGGTACACATGATGGTTTGATGTATTATACAATTGGGCAGCGTCATGGGTTAGGAATTGGTGGAGATGGTGATCCATGGTTTGTAGTAGGTAAGGACCTTGAGAGAAATGTTTTATATGTGGAACAAGGTTTCCATCATGACGCACTTTATTCAACTTCATTATCAGCAGTTAAAATGAGTTTTACAACGAAAAAAGCGAAACCTTCTAAATTTAGTTGTACAGCGAAGTTCCGTTATCGACAAGAAGATACACCAGTAGAGGTAGAGCTATTTGAGGATGGCACTGCACATATTACTTTTGAAAAACCTGTTCGCGCAATAACACCAGGTCAAGCAGTCGTATTATATGATGGCGAGGAATGTCTAGGTGGCGGAACAATCGATGAAGTATTCAAAAATAGTGAAAAACTAACTTATGTAGGGTAAACCAGCATAATAAGATAAGATGGTTAAACCACTTATCTCTAATTAGTGTACTCATGGGATCTCGTTCTAACAGTCAAAAATAACCGTGAGTGTAGAGGTGAAGAGTATGGATTATAATGAAATTGGAATCATTGCGTTCCAAGAAAAACGATATGAAGATGCTGCAAAGGCATTTACTGAAGCAATCGAAAATAACCCAAACGATGCAATAGGGTATGTGAATTTTGGAAATTTATTAGCATCCATGAATGACAACGAACGAGCAGAACGTTTTTTTCAAAAAGCAATCACTGTGGATGAAACTACTGCAACTGCGTACTATGGATTAGCTAATTTATATTATAATGCAGAACGCTATATAGAAGCGGCAAAGCTATATCAAAAGGCGATTGAGCATGGGATTCAAGGTGCAGACGCATATTATATGTTGGCTAAATCCTTTGAACGAGATGAAAAAATAAAGCTAGCTCTTCCATATATGCAAAGAGCAGCAGAACTTGCACCAAATGACTTACAAATTCGTTTATCTTATGGGATTCTACTTTGTACATTAGAAATGTTTGATGTGGCAAAAGGTGAACTTGAATTTGTATTAGAAAAAGATCCGAAAAATACAGATGCTCATTATAATTTAGGTGTTCTCTATGCTGTGTCTACAGAAGAAACAGAATTAGCCATGGAACATTTAAAAGAAGCATATACGATTGATCCGAAATTTGATCAGGCTAAATACATCTATGATATGATTAGCCAAAGATTTAATTAAAACTTGTTGGCCCATACTGGGTCAACAAGTTTTTTTGTTGTCTCCATCCTAAAAATACTTTCCAAAATTATTTAGAATGAATTTTTGAATAAGCTAGATACTAAGATAAGAAATTTAGGGTAAAGAATATATATCCCTTATGTAAAGAGGTACTTTTGGGATGTATACTTAATAGATTTTTTTAAATAGTAAAGTGGGTGTCGTGATGAATATATTATGGGGTATTATAGGTATTTTCGTTGTATTAGCAATAGCTTTTATTTTATCAATGAATCGAAAAGCTATTAATTGGAGAACGATTATAGGTGGTTTAGCGATCCAGCTGATATTCGCTTTTGTCGTTTTAAAATGGGAATTTGGAAGAAAAGTCTTACTTGAGGTATCAAATGCAGTACAAAAATTAATTAGTTATGCTAATGAAGGAATCTCCTTTTTATTTGGACCATTAGCGGATTCTGATTTTACAGGTGGAACAGTTTTTGCTCTAAGTGTATTAACCATCATCATCTTCTTTTCCTCATTAATCTCTGTTCTTTATTATTTAGGAATCATGCAGCTTGTTATTAAAATTTTAGGTGGGGGTTTATCCAAACTATTAGGGACAAGTAAAGCAGAGTCTGTGAACGCTGCAGCGAATATTTTTGTTGGACAAACAGAGGCCCCGCTCGTGATTCGACCATTCTTAGGTAAGATGACTAAATCTGAATTATTTGCTGTCATGACTGGAGGATTAGCGTCTGTTTCAGGATCTGTACTTGTTGGTTATTCGCTACTTGGTGTCCCATTAGAATATTTAATCGCTGCTAGCTTTATGGCTGCTCCAGCCGGGCTAGTTCTCGCTAAAGTGATGTTGCCAGAGGTTGAGAAAGTGGATGAGACAAATTTCAAACTAGATAAGGATTCTGAATCTGTCAATGTCATCGATGCAGCTGCACGAGGGGCAGGAGATGGGCTAAAACTTGCAGTGAACGTAGGGGCAATGTTGCTCGCATTTATTGCCTTAATCGCATTAATTAATGGTATATTGGGCGGTATTGGTAGTATTTTTGGTTATGGAAATATAACACTTGAAGGCATTCTAGGTTATATTTTTTCTCCACTTGCATTCGCGATAGGGGTACCTTGGCTTGAAGCAGTAGAAGCAGGTTCTTTTATCGGACAAAAGCTTGTGTTAAACGAATTTGTAGCTTATTCAAACTTTGCCCCAATTATTTCAGAGCTGTCCGAAAAAACTGTTTTGATTATTAGTTTCGCCTTATGTGGCTTTGCTAATCTAAGCTCAATGGCGATATTAATTGGTGGACTTGGTTCAATGGCTCCAAGTAGAAGACCCATCGTTGCAAAATTAGCATTCAGAGCTGTAATAGCTGGAACATTAGCTTCATTAGTTAACGCAGCTATCGCAGGGATGTTTTTATAAAGAAATAAACGTACAAATTCGAAAATGAGTTTGTACATTTATTTTGTATCAATTGTATATTAGTAAATAGGGTTTCTATTTCGTTTCACAGTATGACACAACATCATGGTAACTTAAATCCCCACCAAAAATATCTAGTGCACTGCCAATTGTGACATGTAGTTTTCCATTACAAAGATCTTTGAACTTTTGTAAATCATCTAATGATCGAACGCCGCCAGCATAAGTTGTAGGAATGGTTGTCCAAAGTGCTAAATCTCGGACTAACTCCACTTGCATTCCGCTTCTTTTTCCCTCTACATCTACCGCGTGAATTAGTAGCTCATCACAAAATTGTTCAATGTAGGGGATCGTTGTTTCATTCACTTCAAAATCACTAAATTTCGTCCATTTATCTGTAACAACAAACCATTTTCCATCTCGTTTTTTACAACTTAGATCAATCACAATATGTTCTTTCCCAACTGCTTCAATAAGTTTTTCTAATCGATTCATATCCAATTTTCCATCATGGAAAATATATGAAGTTACAATAATATGAGTTGCGCCTGCATCAATATATTTTTTTGCATTGTCTGCAGTAATACCGCCACCTACTTGTAGGCCATTAGGATATGTGTTTAATGCAAGTAAAGCAGCTTCTTCATTACCTGAGCCAAGCATAATTACATGTCCACCTGTTAAACAATCTTCTTTAAACATGTTTGCAAAATAAGCTGAATCGTTTTCTGATATAAAGTTCTCCACGACGTTTTTGTCTTGGTGACCTAATGTACTTCCAACAATTTGTTTTACTTTCCCATCATGTAAATCTATACAAGGTCTAAATTCCACTTAATTCACAAATCCCTTCTCACGGTTACTATGTATTTGTATACGAATCTTCTAACAATTATCATAGCATTCAAAGTTGAAAATTTCGAGACAGCTTAAACTTTTTCTTAATAAGACAGTTAATCGTACATATGGTAAAATCATATGTATTATTGGCAAAAGAAGGAGTATTGAAGGATGGCAGAAAATCTTAATTTATTTGAAGTGAATAAATTGTTTATTCTTGGCCGTCCTATTGTGTCCATTTTTCATAATGCGACAAACATGTATTCAATTGTTCGAGTTAAAATACAAGAAACGAATTTACAATATGACGACAAGGAAATTATTATAGTTGGCTATTTCCCAAAATTAAACGAAGAAGAATTATATCGATTTACCGGTGTCCTCAAAAATCATCCGAAATACGGCCAGCAATTCCAGGTGGAGACATTCGTTAAAGAGGTACCAGCTACTGAACAAGGGATTATACACTATTTATCAAGTGACTTATTTACTGGTATCGGTCGAAAAACAGCTGAAATGATTGTAGAGAAATTAGGTATCGATGCAATTCGTATCATTATGGAAGATCCCTACGCATTGGACAGTGTACCTAGATTAAATGATGAGAAAAAGGCAAAAATTCGTGAGACCTTAGAACAAAATCTTGGACTTGAAAAAGTGATGATCAAGCTAAATGAATGGGGTTTTGGTCCACAATTGGGGATGAAAATCTATCAGACGTATCGGGAAGAAACAATCGAATTACTCACTGAAAATCCATATCGACTAATCGAAGATGTTGAGGGTGTTGGGTTTAGTCGAGCAGATGAACTTGGGAGCAAGTTAGGAATTACAGGAGCGCACCCAGATCGCATAAAAGCAGCGGTATTGCATGTCTTAACAAATGCTTCTCTTTCAGACGGACATGTTTATTTAGATGCGGAGCATGTTTTACCTGAAGTAAAAGGAATGCTAGAACAACGACAATCGATTGAAATTCCGTATGAGAGTATCTCTAAAGCAATTATTGAAATGCGAGAGGAAAGTAAAATTTGCGGGGAAGAAACAAGACTTTATTTACCTTCTCTTTATTATAGTGAGGTCGGGATTGCCTCCAAAATTTTAGAGCTCTTAAATCATAACGGAAAACAACGGTTTTCAAAAGATGAAGTTCGTAAAGCAATTGGAGAAGTGGAAGAACGCTTAGATGTTTCGTATGCTGAAACTCAGGCAAAGGCAATTGAGTGTGCTTTAAACTCTTCTCTAATGATTTTAACTGGGGGACCAGGAACAGGAAAAACAACAGTTATTAGAGGGTTTGTAGAGGTATATGCAGAACTTCATGGCTTATCTTTAAATCCTAAGGAATATGCTCAGAAAGAAGAGCCTTTCCCAATTGTTTTAGCTGCTCCTACAGGAAGAGCGGCAAAAAGATTAGCGGAATCAACTGAACTTCCAGCTATGACGATACATCGTCTATTAGGGTTTAATGGGCAGGAAAAAGAAGAGGAGACAGAACGCGAAATTGAAGGACGTCTCATTATTATTGATGAGATGTCTATGGTCGATACTTGGCTAGCTCACCAGCTACTAAAAAGTTTAAGTGAAGGTGTCCAAGTTGTTTTAGTTGGAGACCAGGACCAATTGCCACCAGTCGGCCCCGGTCAAGTATTAAAAGACTTATTAGCTTCTAACAAAGTGCCAACAGTTGAATTAACGGATGTTTACCGACAAGCAGAAGGGTCAACGATTATTGAATTAGCCCATCAAATTAAAAAAGGAAATATCCCAAGCTCAGTTGAAAACAAGACAAGTGACCGCTCCTTTATTAAAGCTTCTGCGGATCAAATTGCGAGCGTTGTTACACAGGTTGTAAAAAGTGCGGTTGCAAAGGGTCAATCTGTGAGAGATATACAAGTACTTGCTCCTATGTATAAAGGACCTGCGGGTATTGATATGTTGAATAAAAAAATCCAAGAATTGGTTAATCCAAATGAAGATGGGAAAAGAAAAGAGCTGGTCTTTGGAGACGTAACTTATCGGATAGGCGATAAAGTATTACAACTTGTAAATCAACCAGAAAGTAATATTTTTAATGGGGATATGGGGGAAGTAATTGCAATTCTTCGAGCCAAGGAGAACGTCGAGAAACAAGATTTACTTGTTGTTTCTTATGATGGAAACGAAGTTACTTATCAACGTGGTGACCTAAATCAGATTACATTGGCTTATTGTTGTTCTATCCATAAATCTCAAGGAAGTGAATTCCAAACAGTCATTATGCCAATCGTACGTGGGTATTCAAAAATGTTACGACGGAATTTGCTATATACAGGAATTACGCGTGCGAAGAACTTTTTAATACTTTGTGGCGAACCAGATGTATTTATTTCGGGTTTATCCAAAACCGATGATTTAATGCGTTTAACTACCTTAAAAACTAGATTAAACCCAATGGAAATTGAAGAAGTGAAGAAAAAAGTCGAAAGCATCCCAGAGAAAGTCTCTACGAAAGAAAAGGTACCTTCGGGGGAACAACAAGAAGCATTTTACGTAACGGGTAAAGTATTAGAACCGGTTTTAAATACCGAAACTGCACCTTATATCCATCCGCTTATCGGGATGGAAAATATTTCACCCTATGATTTCTTAGATGAAGAATAAAACAATAATTCCACTGCTGCAAATATTCTACTATCGAAGCATATAGTAGTTCTATGAAAACACGGAAGGTGGAAATTGTGGACCATTCATATAGTAATCAACACTCGTCTTACACAAAACGTGTTATCACGGTGGAAGGGAATAGTCAAATTGAAGTGAAACCTGATTACGCAAAAATTCAGGTGGAAGTCACTACACAGTCGGAGGATTTGAGCGATGCACAAAGAGAAAATTCGCTCAAAATGAATCAGGTGATCCAATCTTTACTCGCATTAGGTATTGATAGAAACGATGTTCAGACAGCCCTATTTAATGTTTTCCCTCGCTATGATTATATTGAAGGAAAACAAGTATTTAGAGGGTATGAAGTTTCGAATGCGATTAATGTGGAAGTACATGACATAGATAAAGTTGGAATTGTTATTGACACGGCCATTAGAAATGGGGCAAACCGTATTTCTCAGCTTGAATTTAAACTAGAAAATGATTCGCAATATTATCAAAGAGCATTACAACTTGCCCTTCAAAATGCACATGAGAAGGCGAATGCAATCAGCGCAGCACTACGTCTTTCTTACATGCCGATTCCAATAGAAATCACAGAAGAAACTTCGGGAGCCCCGGTATTACTTAAAACTGTTGCCGGTGTGCAGAGTAATAATTTCGAAACCCCTATCGAACAAGGGACAATTAAGGTAGAAGCAACCCTAAAAGTGAAATATTTATTTTAAGGAAGAGGCTGGGACAAAAGCCAAAATAGCATTTTTCCACACTAGGAAAAATGCTATTTTTACGTTCCAATGAAAATTGATTTCCATTCCGGGTACGCTTTCCGCGGGCACGGCCTGACACGAACGTCTCAGGCGGCGTGCTATTCCCGCTGGAGTCGACCCTCCATTCCAATCAATTTTCAAAGTATCAATTTTTTAATATTACGTTTTGGGAATTTCTTTGAGTTTTTCACTTATGGTCCAGCCTCTTTTTCTCGAGAGGAAATATTAGAATAGTCAACGAAATGATACATTACCAAATTGTGAGGATGAAACGATTAGAATTTATAGTAATGGAAATAGTTGTAATTATATATAAAAATTTATAATGAAGATAGGGGAGTCCAAATGAGTAAATACGAACAAAAAACAAAGGAAACAGATCAAAGTGTGATTGAATTTATTGACACAGTGGACAGTCCGAAAAAAAGAGAAGATGCCTATAAGTTATTGAAAATTTTTGAAGAAACATCAGGTTATGAACCAAAGATGTGGGGACCAACTATTATTGGATTCGGTTCTTATCATTATAAATATGAATCAGGTCATGAAGGGGATGCACCGCTTGTAGGTTTCTCACCAAGGAAAGCAAAAATTAGTTTATATTTTGCAACAGGTGATACAGAGAGGGAACAATTATTAGAACGATTTGGTAAACATACTTCTGGAAAGGCATGTGTGTATATTAATAAGTTAGCGGATGTTGATGAAGAAGTATTAAAAGAATTAATTACTCAATCTATCTTATTTTTACAAAAAACATATCCTCAGAATTAGGAGCACAGTTAAAACAAATTATTGGAAAATATCTTAAGAGGCACTTGGCGTCTTTAATGGATATAGAAAGAATAGTCTTAAAAAAATAATGGATACTTACCTAAACTATAATTTTTCAGTTGTTCCGACTGAGCAGTCTGTAAAAAACTGATAAATAAAATATTGAAAAAAGAGAGTTACTAAAATGCGGAATGCTTTTAGTGACTTTTTTATTTGTTCAAAGAAAAATGGAGTGTGAAAGTTACATTTATCTATTCGTTGCAACTGTTTATTTTAAATTACTAATTTTTGATAATAGTGTACAAAATTATGCTATGATTCAACTATATTGGGGGTTGAATACATTATGAACGATCAAAGATGGTTGTCCCAAAATTTCTTTTTCTTCTTTTTTACATGGGGCGTATATTTACAGTATTGGTCTGGTTGGTTAAGTGAAGCGAAGGGACTATCGGTTTCACAAGTGAGTTTAATTATGGGCTTTGGTTTGGTAGCACGAGCTATCTCGACAATGTTTGTTTTCCCATTCGCTTCAAAATATTTGAGTGCCAAAAAGTTAACGCAATTTCTAGTAATTAGTGCATTAATTGCGACAATCGTATATATTCCTTTTAATCATTTTATCGCTTTATTTATAATAACGATGATTTTTAGTTTATTTTATCCTTCCTTACTGCCAGCTATTGAAAGCAGTGCGTCAACTCTTGTTCAGCAAGGGAAAGTCCATTATGGGAAAAGCCGTTCCTATGGTTCGATTAGTTTTGTAATTTCCGTATTTATTTTAAGCATTATTGTTGGCTATATGGGAGAAGATGCAATTTTATGGTGCATGATTACTTATCTAGTAATTATGTTAGTTCTGCAAGCTTTGCCTGCACCGGAAGTTTTAAAGTTAAAGCCGACAGTGGAGGATCGCTCTCAAAAATTCTCTATGTCAAGTTTGTGGAAAATAAAGGGCTTTCCAGTTGTAATGATATTGGCCATTTTGCTGCAGGGATCTCTTGCTTCTTACTATAATTACAGCTATATCTATTTACAGAAGTATTTAGAGGTCAATACTTTTTATATTGGAATCATATTAAATGTTGCTGTAATATTCGAGATTTTATTCTTTTTAAAGGTCGACCATTTATTTTCTAAATGGAAAACATCTTCCTTGTTTCTACTTGCAGCAGCCGGTTCTACATTAAGATGGATAATGATCTTTGCATTTCCTAATGTTTGGGTCTTTATTTTATCGCAAACATTACATGCACTTGCTTTTGCAATGGCCCATTATGCTTTTGTTCAATACATAACAAGGAACTTACCTAAACAACAATTATCAAATGCACAAGGTTTATACTCCGCTTTAGCGATGAGTTTAAGTGCTGCTGTACTAACCCTTTTTGGAGGATACTTATATGAAATTACGCCAGGTTTGGCCTTTTTAGGAATGATTGTAGTTACTGTTCCAGCTATAATCATCATTTTAGTAACAAGAAAACATTATGGATATTAAACGAAGAGAAGTCGCCCCTAGTTTGGAGCGACTTCTCTTCGTTTTATAAGATATTTCACCGATAAGCCAATAATCATTACAACAAGTACGACAATTGTTTCGAAAGTATAAATTGCTTCTTGTGTAGTGAAGAATTTTGAAACATAAGCATCTTTTACAATCATTTTTGATGCAGTCCAAGTTAAAAGCGCTGAGCCTAATACAATAATAAGAGGGAATTTCTCCATTAATTTTGTGACAAAAGCACTTCCCCAAACTACAATGGGTATAGAGATGACAAGTCCAATAATGACAAGTAAGGTACTTCCATGGGCTGCACCAGCAACCGCAATAATATTATCTACACCCATTAAGATGTCAGCCAGCAGAATAGTCCCGATAGCTCCCCAAAAATTCTTTTTACTAGGCTTCACATTGATATCCTCTTCTGTTAATAGTAGCTTGTACGAAATATAGAGAAGTAAAATGCCCCCCGCTAATAGAAGTCCATCGTATTGAAGCAGTTTAACTGCAACTAATGTAAGCAGGATTCGAACAAATATCGCACTAAAGGTACCCCAAAAGATGACTTGTTTCTGCTGTCCCTTTGGTAGGTTTTTCGCAACTAGTCCAATTAGTAGAGCATTATCTCCAGCAAGAACTAAATCGATTAATATTATAGTAATTAACGCAGTAAAAAATTCTCCCGATAAAATTTCCACTCTTTACTCACTCCCATCTTTCCTAGTGCAATGGTCGGCCACTTAAAGTTAAATATATGAATCTTGTCCACTTTTAAGAAGTAAAACAAGCAATTCCATTACTTTCGGTAGTTTCTAATGTTTGACTTGTTGAGTCTGGTAGATAAAGCTAAGAAACATTAAATGAGCATAGTAATAATTGACACAATCGCGCTCTTTTCATATAATTTATTAGAAAATACAAAAGCACCTCATAAGAGGGATTTCGTATACAGTTTTCATGGTAGATTATCCTGAAAACAAAAAGATAAAATAATTTTAAAACAATGATGGAAAAAGTAAGTTTATGTATTTCGGTCAGAAAGAGATTCCTTAGGCTGTAAGAATCTTACGTAAATCATATACTGAAAGCTACTCCTGAGTGCAGTTAATTCCTGTCGTTCACTTACGTTACAGTGCTTGAGATATAAGTTTGGTGACATTTTTAGTTGAACAGACTTATAAATTAGGGTGGTACCACGAATACAGTCTTCGTCCCTTTGTTGGGATGAAGGCTTTTTATTTTTGCATGTGAACGTGCGAAAGGGCAGAATGATACTTGCATAAGGGTATGGAAATAAACCAAAATTATTAAACTTAACAACATCATGTAACAACTAATTTTTGGAGGAATTATAAAGATGAAAGCAGCAGATATTCGTCGTAAATACTTAGACTTTTTTATTGAAAAAGGACATGCTCAAGAACCATCAGCACCGCTTGTACCAATTAATGACCCTTCATTACTTTGGATTAACTCAGGAGTTGCGACATTAAAAAAATATTTTGATGGACGTGTAATCCCTGACAATCCACGTATTACAAATGCACAAAAATCTATTCGTACAAATGATATTGAAAACGTAGGGAAAACAGCACGTCACCATACTTTCTTTGAAATGTTGGGGAATTTCTCAATTGGTGATTACTTTAAAAAAGAAGCAATTCATTTTGCATGGGAATTCTTAACAGATCCAAAATGGATGGGATTCAATCCAGAATTATTATCTATCACAATTCATCCAGAAGACCAAGAAGCCTTTGATATTTGGAAAAATGAAATTGGTGTACCAGAAGAGCGTTTAATTCGAATTGAAGGGAACTTCTGGGATATCGGTGAAGGTCCATCTGGTCCAAACTCAGAAATTTTCTACGATCGTGGACCTGAATATGGCGATGATGAAAATGATCCTGAATTATATCCAGGGGGAGAAAACGAACGTTACCTTGAAATTTGGAACTTAGTATTCTCACAATTTAACCATAATCCGGATGGTACTTACACACCACTTCCTAAGCAAAATATTGATACAGGTATGGGTCTTGAACGTATGGCATCCGTTGTTCAAAATGTACCAACAAACTTCGATACAGATCTATTTATGCCAATTATTGAAAAAATCGAAGAGTTTTCAAACCGTTCATACAAACGCCCAGGTGAAATAGATTTAAAAGAAATTTTTGGTAGCGAAGAAGATATTAATACACCGTTTAAAGTAATTGCTGACCACATTCGAACTGTAGCTTTTGCTATTGGTGATGGAGCACTTCCTTCAAATGAAGGTCGCGGTTACGTTTTACGTCGCCTATTACGTCGTGCGGTACGTTATGCAAAACAAATCGGTATCGAAAAACCATTTATGTTTGAACTAGTGCCTACTGTTGGGGAAATAATGCAAGACTTCTATCCACAAGTAAAAGAAAAAGTGGAATTTATTCAACGTGTTATTAAAAACGAAGAAAATCGTTTCCATGAGACACTTGATGGTGGTTTAGCGATTCTTTCAGAAGTGATTAAAAAACAAAAAGAAGCAGGATTAAGTGTAATCCCAGGTAGCGATGCATTCCGCTTATATGATACTTATGGATTCCCTGTGGAACTAACAGAAGAATATGCAGAGGAAGCTGGTATGACTGTAGACCATGAAGGATTCGAAGCAGCAATGGAAGAACAACGTGAACGTGCTCGTGCAGCACGTGCTGATGTTGATTCAATGCAGGTTCAATCTGAGGTGCTCGCTAACTTAACGCAAGAATCTAACTTTATCGGTTATGATACATTGCAAACTGAAACAAAAGTAGTAGCTATGGTTGCAAATGGTCAGGTAGTAGATGTTGCATCAGAAGGTGAAGAAGTATTAGTCATTTTAAGTGAAACACCTTTCTATGCTGAAATGGGTGGTCAAGTAGCAGACCATGGAACAATTGAAAACGATACATTTAAGGCTTTTGTAAAGGATGTACAAAAAGCGCCTAATGGTCAATCTCTTCATACTGTAGTAGTTGAATCTGGTGAAATGCATTTAAATGATCTTGTAAATGCAACTGTTGACCGTGAAGAGCGTAATCTTATTGTAAAAAACCATACAGCAACACATATTATGCAACGTGCATTAAAAGACGTTCTTGGTGAACATGTTAACCAAGCGGGTTCTTATGTTGGTCCAGACCGTTTACGCTTTGACTTCTCTCACTTCGGTCCAGCTACAAAAGAAGAAATTGAAAAAATTGAACGTATTGTAAACGAAAAAATTTGGGATGATATTGAAGTAGTAATTGAAGAAATGCCTATCGCAGAAGCAAAAGCAATGGGAGCAATGGCACTCTTCGGTGAAAAATATGGAGATATTGTTCGAGTAGTACAAGTAAGTGACTATTCTGTGGAACTTTGTGGTGGTATCCATGTAAAACGTTCTTCTGAAATTGGCTTATTTAAAATTGTCTCTGAAGCTGGTATTGGAGCTGGAACACGCCGAATTGAAGCTGTTACAGGTAAAGCAGCTTACGAAGCGGTAAAAGAAGAGCAACGTATCTTAGAAGAGTCAGCGAACCTTTTAAAAGCAAATCCAAAAGATTTAGTTGCACGTGTTGAAAATCTTCAACATGAATTAAAAGAACAGCAACGTGAAAATGAAGCATTATCACAAAAAATTGCTAATTCTCAAGCAAGTGCAGTCCTTGATGCAGCTCAAAAAATTGGTGATGTGACTGTTTTATCAACAAAAGTAGAGGCAAAAGATAATAATCAACTTCGTCAAATGATGGATGATTTAAAAGGTAAATTAGAAAAAGCAGTAATTGTCCTTGGTGCTGTTGATGGTGAAAAGGTAATGTTATGTGCTGGTGTTACTAAGGATCTAGTTGGTGGAAACTACCACGCTGGTAATATCGTAAAAACTGTAGCAGAAGCTTGTGGTGGTAAAGGTGGCGGTCGTCCAGATATGGCGATGGCTGGTGCAAAAGATGCTTCCAAACTTGATGAAGCTTTAGTTTCTGTGTATGATAACGTTAAATCATTTTAAATTTATTAGTTAAGTAGCATATACTTCCTAAGAGAACTTTGCATACATTAACAAAAATTGGTTAACCTTATTTGATTGAAATCAATAATGAGTTATAATAGAGAAAATGGAAAAGTTGACCGTCCAAAATTATCTCCTAATTTCTGAAAGCGAGGTGCTGGTCTTGAGTTCGTTTGATAAAACAATGAAATTTAGTTTCCCAGAAGAATCAATGGAACAAGAAGTAAAGCAAGTGATGCTGAAGGTGTACTCTTCACTAGAAGAGAAGGGGTATAATCCTACAAATCAAATTGTGGGGTATCTTTTATCTGGTGATCCGGCATACATCCCTCGCCATCAGGATGCACGAAATTTAATTCGTAAGCTTGAGCGAGATGAAATTCTCGAGGAGCTAGTAAAATTCTATATTAAGAATAATGAGGCATAATATTAAATATGAGAATAATGGGTTTAGATGTAGGTTCAAAAACTGTGGGTGTCGCAATTAGCGATGCTCTCGGTTGGACTGCGCAAGGAATCGAGACGGTAAAAATCGATGAAGAAGCAGGCGATTTTGGAATCGAACGTATAAAAGAGCTTGTAAAGGAATATGCTGTTACCGAATTTGTAGTAGGCTTTCCTAAAAATATGAATAATACAGTAGGTCCGCGTGGTGAAGCATCTAATAATTATAAATTATTATTAGAAGAAACCTTTCATTTACCTGTCAAACTTTGGGATGAACGTCTAACGACGATGGCCGCTGAACGAATGCTCATAGAAGCGGATGTTAGCCGAAAAAAACGTAAAAAAGTAATTGATAAGATGGCAGCTGTAATGATTCTACAAGGATATTTGGATAGTAAGAATTAGCATTTAGTTCTTTTGCCCAAATGTAAAGCAATCAGGGAAGAATACTACCTTGCAAGCAAAAGTGGTCAAAGAATAACAGTACCACATCCTGATGCTTGCAAAAATACAAACTTTTATACAAAATGATGTAGTAAGTTTGAAAATTAATGAAGAGGTGACCAATAATGGTACAAGAACACGATCACGAACACCGTCACATTACAATTGTAGACGAAGATGGCAACGAACAATTATGCGAAGTAATCCATACTTTCGATTCCGAAGAATTTGGTAAATCATACGTGCTATATTCTTTAATTGGTGCAGAAGAAGATGAAGAAGGACAAATTGAAATCTTTGCTTCAGCATTCACACCATCAGAAAACGGCGAAGACGGTGAACTAGAACCGATTGAAACTGAAGCTGAATGGGATTTAATTGAAGATGTATTAAATCAACTTGAAGATCAATTAGAAGAAGACGAAGAATAATTTCTAAATAGAAAGGTAGGCGTTAATTGCCTACCTTTTTTATTAGATAAAAGCTTTGGGAAATGAGAATACGTTGAAATATATTAAATTTGATGGCTACGTATTTTCAAACAATTAGGAGGTGCCTAAATGGACGAGCAATACTTTAAAATCCAATTAGAGGATGGTACTGAACAGCAATGTAGAGCAATTTTCACTTTTGATAGTGATGAACATTCTTATGTGCTCTATTCCATGGTTGATGAACATGGTGAAGAGAGTGAAGAAATATCCGCACTTCGTTTTGAGCTTGATGATAATGGAGTAATGACAGATTTTTCTCCTTTAGAAACAGAAGAAGAGTGGGGAATGGTGGATGAGGTACTAAATACACTCATTGCCGAATTTGGTGAAGGTGAAGAAGATTTCTTCACGATTTCAGATGAAAATGGTCAAGAAATCGTATGTGAAGTAATCCATCGATTCGAAATTGAGGAATTTAATAAATCTTACATTCTTTATACATTTGCTGATCAAGAAGAAATCGGTGAAATCTTCGCTGCTTGTTATATCGCTGGTGAAAAAGGCGAAGTACAAGACCTTTTACCAATTGAAACTGATGAAGAATGGGCAAAAGTAGAACAAGAGCTAGAGTCATTAAACGAGAAATAAATATATTTTAATACTTTATGATGAGCTAAAAGGTGTTTGTTGAACACTTTTTGGCTTATTTTTTTAGTAGGAAATGTTGTACCTGTTGCTGGAGTATCTGCGCAGATGAATAGTGTACAAAGAGGTAAAAAGCCATTGCGCCTGCCGCTGTCGCTATCGGCGCAGACAAAACCCGTCACATGACCCGAAAATATAACAGGATGCAGTAAATGTTGCGCCTGTCGCTACGCTTTCGGCGCAGACCAAACCCGTCACATACCACGGAATGTGACGGGTTTGGTTGTCACCATTTGTATTTTCTTGTATCATATTAGAAGATGTTAGGGGGGACGCTGGTGGATAATAATGAAACTAAGAAACAAGAGATGATTGAGAAGTTGAAGATAAAAAAAAATGAGGGACGAGTTGTACGTCGCATTGTTACTATTGTAACGCTTGTTATTTTATTAATTGTTGTCATTGTTGGTGTGAGTGGGTATTTTTATGTAAAGTCTGCTCTTAAGCCGATTGATCCGGATGCAACGAATGAAATTGCGGTTGAAATTCCAATGGGGTCTGGTATTTCGACAATTTCTTCGATTTTAGAAGAAAACGGTGTTATTAAAAATGCACGTATTTTTAAATATTACACTAAATTTAAAAATGAATCGAGTTTCCAGGCAGGTAATTACATCATGACTCAGTCCATGACACTTGACGAAATTATTGAAAGCTTAAAAACTGGGAAGGTTTATCATGAACCATTATTTTCTCTTACTGTCCCAGAAGGTCTTACTTTGGAGCAAATTTCAAATATTGTAGCAAAGCATACAGAGTATACATCTGAACAGTTTATGGAACTAGTAACTAGTAAAGAGTTTGTTCAAAAAATGATGGAAACTTACCCTGATTTAATAACAAATGATGTTTTAAACAGTAATATTCGTTATGCATTAGAGGGCTATTTATATCCTTCCACTTATGCTTTTTATGAGGAGGATCCTTCTTTAGAGGAGATTATTACTAATATGATTTCCTTAACTAATGATATCGTTAAGGAATACAATGATTTTCTTGTAGAAAAACAAATGACACCACATCAATTATTAACTTTTGCTTCCTTACTAGAGGAGGAAGCTACTGCACAAACAGACCGTGAAACAATCGCGAGTGTTTTCTATAATCGTATTGAAGCAAAAATGCCATTACAAACAGATCCAACAGTTTTATATGCTTTAGGTTCTCATAAAGATCGTGTTTTATATGAAGATTTAGAAGTGGACAACCCATATAATACTTATGTTGTACAGGGACTTCCGCCAGGGCCAATTGCCAATGCAGGTAAAGTCTCAATAGAAGCGGTACTAAATCCAACAGACACGGACTACTTATATTTCTTAGCTGATACTGAAGGAAATAATCACTTTGCGAAGACGTATGAAGAGCACTTAAAAAATATTGATGAATTTATGAAAAAATAAAATGATGTAAGTTTGATATTTCAGAAGGAAACGAATCTATTTATTATTTTAGAAAAAGGTTTAAAGTACCTTTTTGCAATGAGGAAATAATAAAGAATTATTCGCTTTCCTTCTGTTTTCATGATATTATAGGTTGTGATTTTTTGACTTATAAGTAAGTTTGCTAACTTCTTGCACGAATTAAGTACAACTAAAATTATATTGTGAACTAGATTTAAAAATAGTAGTTATACGGAATGGTAAACTATTTTTTTCTAATCTAAAAGTAATATTGATAAATTAAAGGGGTTCATAAGATGGGAATTTCTAACAACTATATAGAATCCTTTATCCGGCCGCGTAATGAGTTACTAATGGAGATGGAAAAGTACGCAGAAGAACATCATGTTCCTATTATGCAATTGGCAGCGATTGATGTGCTAAACCAGCTACTAAGAATTCAAAATCCGTCTAGTATATTAGAAATCGGAACAGCTATTGGTTATTCTGCAATAAGAATGGCTAGTACGTTGTCAGATTGTACGATTGTAACTATCGAAAGAGACATAGAACGAGTGAATCTTGCTAAGCAATTTATTGGCCGTTCAGAGGTAGCTAATCGAATCACTGTGATTGAAGGGGATGCGTTAGAGGTAGATGTGGAAAGTATACAATCTACTTTTGATGCTGTTTTTATTGATGCTGCGAAAGGTCAATATATGCGCTTTTTCGAAAAATATTCACCCCTTGTGCCTTCGGGAGGGATCCTATATATCGATAATATGTACATGCATGGATTATCTGATTTAGATATTAAAGATGTACCAAGACGTAAAAGAACAATGATTCGCAACTTAAAAACTTTTGCTGACTGGGTTATGAACCATCCAGATTATGACAGTACATTTTTCCCAGTCGGTGATGGCCTATTAATTTGTTTGAAGAGGTGACAAGATAAATGAAAAAACCTGAATTATTAGTGACACCAAAGTCAGTAAATCATATAAAAACTTTAATTGAAGCTGGAGCAGATGCTTTTGTTATTGGTGAACAACAGTTTGGCTTACGCTTAGCAGGTGAATTTTCGGTTAGCGAAGTGGAAGAAGCAACAAATTTAATCCACAAAGCGAATAAAAAAGTGTATGTAGCGGTAAATGCAATTTTTCATAATGATCGTTTAGAAGCATTAGATAACTATTTAAAAGAAATGCAACGAATAGGTGTAGATGCATTAATTTTCGGTGACCCGGCTGTAGTAATGGCTGTTCGAGAGCTTGGTATTACAATTCCTTTGCACTGGAGTCCTGAGACAATCGCAACGAACTGGTTCCAAGCAAATTATTGGAACGAACGTGGAGCAAAACGCACTGTCCTAGCACGCGAACTTTCGATTGATGAAGTGATTGAGATTAAAGAAAATGCAAAACCTGAGATTGAGGTACAAGTGCATGGAATGACTTGTATGTTCCAATCAAAACGTTCTTTATTAGGAAACTATTTCTTATATCGTGGAGAAGTAATGCAAATTGAAAACCGTAAAGAAAACAAAAATATGTTCTTGCATGATAAAGAACGTAAAAATAAGTATCCTATCTATGAAGATTTAAACGGAACACATATATTTTCACCAAATGATATTTGTCTAATCGATGAATTAGTAGAGCTGTTTGAAGCAGGAATTGATGTCTTAAAATTTGATGGTGTCCTTCAAACAGAGGATTACATTAATACAGTAACTAATTGTTATCGTCAAGCCATTGATGCGTATTTTGAAGATGGTGAAGATGCTTATGAATCAATTAAGGACGAGCTTCTAGAAAAAATTGAAGAAATTCAACCAGAATTACGTCCATTAGATACAGGATTTATTTTTAAAGAGACTGTTTATTAGAAAGGAGCGCACTTAGTCTTGTTACAACTAATTGAAAACGAAAAAATTCGTGAAGTCGTTAATGGAAAGCGTATTATTACGAAAAAACCTGAGTTACTAGCACCAGCCGGAAGCTTAGAAAAGTTAAAAGTAGCGGTTCACTATGGTGCGGATGCTGTATTTATTGGTGGTCAAGAATTCGGATTACGTTCAAATGCAGGTAACTTCACAATTGAAGAAATGCGTGAAGGTGTCGAATTTGCTAAAAAATATGGTGCTGTAATTTATGTAACAACAAATATTTTTGCTCATAATGAAAATATGGCAGGTCTTGAGGAGTATCTTCAAGCGATAGAAGGTGCTGGAGTAAAAGGAATTATTGTTGCCGACCCACTAATTATCGAAACTTGTCGACGTGTTGCGCCAAACCTAGAAATACATCTGTCTACACAACAATCCTTATCGAATTGGAAAGCTGTGAAATATTGGAAACAAGAAGGCTTACATCGTGTAGTATTAGCTCGTGAAGTTGGAGCTGAAGAAATGCGCAAGATGAAAGAAGAGGTAGATATTGAAATCGAAGCCTTCGTTCATGGGGCAATGTGTATTGCTTATTCAGGACGATGCGTTTTATCGAACCATATGACAGCCCGAGATTCAAATCGTGGAGGATGCTGCCAATCTTGTCGTTGGGATTATGACTTATATGAAACTGTAGATGGAGAAGAAAAAGCTCTATTTGATGAGAGTGATGCACCATTTGCAATGAGCCCAAAAGACTTGAAACTAATTGAATCTATTCCACATATGATTGAGCTAGGTATTGATTCATTAAAAGTAGAAGGTCGTATGAAGTCTATCCACTATGTTGCAACAGTAATTTCTGTATACCGTAAAGTAATTGATGCGTATTGTGCAGACCCAGAAAACTTCAAGATTAAAAAAGAATGGCTAGAAGAGTTAGATCGCTGTGCTAATCGTGCCACAGCATCTAGTTTCTTTGAAGGGGAACCTAGCTATGAACAACAAATGTTTGGTACACATGCATCAAAAATGAAGTGGGATTTTGCTGGTTTAGTTCTTGACTATGATCAAGATACTAAGATGGTAACTCTACAACAACGAAATTACTTTAAAACAGGTGATACAGTTGAATTCTTTGGTCCAGATATTGAATCCTTCAAATTCGAAGTAGGCCAAATTTGGGATGAAAAAGGCAATGAAATAGAAGTTGCAAATCATCCACTGCAAATCGTTAAATTTAAGTGCGAGCGTCCGTTGTTCAGCTACAACATGATGCGGAAGGAGAATAGTTAATGTCCAATAAGCGTCCTTTAGTCATAGGAATCGCAGGTGGTTCATGTTCGGGTAAAACGAGCGTGACTCATGCAATCTATGATGTCTTTCGTGACCATTCAGTTGTTGTAATTGAGCAAGATTACTACTATAAAAATCAGAGTCATTTAACATTCGAAGAACGTTTGAAAACAAATTATGACCATCCCTTAGCATTCGATAATGACTTATTAATGGACCATATCAATAGTTTATTACAAAGAAAAGCAATTGATAAACCTGTCTATGACTATGTAAATCATACGAGAGCAGATGAGGTAATTCATGTAGAGCCAAAAGATGTTATTATACTTGAAGGGATTTTAGTTCTGGAAGATAAGCGCCTACGAGACTTGATGGATATTAAATTATTTGTCGATACAGATTCGGATTTACGTATAATTCGTCGTATTGAGCGAGATATTAAGGAACGAGGTAGAACAATTGATTCTGTAATCGATCAGTACTTAACGGCAGTACGTCCTATGCATAACTTATTCATTGAACCGACAAAACGATACGCAGATGTTATTATCCCAGAAGGTGGAGAAAATGAAGTTGCTATCGATTTAATGGTCACAAAAATTAAAACAATTCTTGAAACTACAACAATTGTGTAATATGATGAGTTAGTATTGGAATTAATTAGTATATAAATATATTTCGTTTACAAGTCAAATTCGGTTATTAGTTAAGTGAGTTAGGAGACTTCTAATTAGTCTCTAAATCTCATATGCTTAACTACTAACCGGGTTTTATTATTACATCTAATAAAGAAAACGATTGCATTTTCTTTATGAAGGTGTGTATAGTATTGTTCAAGTAAAATTTCGTGATGATTTGAGGAGTGAATTAATTTGGCAAATGAAAAACAATACCCAATGACTTTAGCAGGAAAACAAAAACTGGAAGAAGAACTAGAATACTTAAAAACAGTTAAACGAAAAGAAGTAGTAGAGCGTATTAAAATAGCACGTAGTTTCGGGGACTTATCTGAGAACTCTGAATACGATTCAGCAAAAGAAGAGCAAGGATTTGTTGAAGGTCGAATTACAACTATTGAATCTATGCTTAGAAATGCTTTAATTATTGAAGAATCTGGAGCTAGTGACGTTGTTACTTTAGGTAAAACAGTTTCTTTCGTTGAACTTCCAGATGGAGATGAAGAAGAATACACAATCGTTGGTTCTGCTGAAGCGGATCCTTTTGAAGGACGTATTTCAAATGATTCTCCAATAGCAAAAGCATTATTAGGCCGTAAGGTAGACGATATTGTTAAACTTACTACTCCAGGCGGAGATATGGAAGTTCGTATCGTATCAATTAAAACTGCTAATTAACTCAATTTAATTCGTATATCTTTTTTGGCTTTTATACATAGCCTCAAAATAGGATTATGTTGTTTAATGGTAAGGAAAAAGTAGTTCTTACTTATTACAATATTAAGTTTAAATTAAATATTTGAATATCAAAGTCGGCAAAATCATATAAAGATTTTGTCGGCCTTTTTCATTTACTTTAAAATTTTAACAAGAATATTAAAAATAGACTATTTGATGGTATTCAACGAGAATCTTGATACAATAAAGGTAATGAAGTAAAGGGGGATTCAAGTTATGTCTAAAGAACAAGAATCTTTAACACGTACAGAAAACAAACGACAAAAACAACGAAGTAAAAAAAGTAAAGTGGACAAAATTTTAAATATATTAATTGCAATTGTTTCAATACTGATTGTATTAAATGTCATAACGATTTTTAATGACAAAGATGATGACAAAAAAGAACAGGCAAACGAAGAAGTTGAAAAACAGAGTGTAAATAAAAATAAGGATATTGAAGATACTAATAGCGAACAATCCGAAAAAAATGTAGCTTCTGCAGAAGAGATTGAATTAGATGAGTCAGAATCAGAAGATAATACGGATTCAGAGTCAGATTCAAAAGTCATTATTCAAACGTCAAACGACCCAGGTGTTGAAGAGGTTATTATTAATCCACAGTGGGAGGTTACCCCAACAAAACAAGTGGGCGAGCATGTTTCCGCTTATGAAAAAGGTCATCCGGATTATGAGGAAAAATTAGCAACCTTTCAACAAGCTGTTCAATTAGCTGAAAATGATATTATCTATTGGTCAGTCAAAAATAATGGAAGTACAAACAGCTCGGTAGCAGTTGTCTCTACAAATGATAAGTCTCAATATTATCGTATCTATATTGAATGGATGGAAAATGAAGGATGGAAACCTACGAAGGTTGAAAAGCTAAATCAAGCAGTAGGAATTAGATAACCAATCTATGGCAGACATACAGCTTTCAAATTGACATTCCATGAAGAAACGTAAAAAGCTGTGCACAAATACGACAAGTCGTATTTGATTCATATATTCTTTATGTTAATATATGTGTGTCAAGAATTGGAGGAATTATTATGAAAATCGCCGTAATCGGAGCAATGGAAGAAGAAGTTGAATTATTAAGAAATTCGCTAACAAATACAGAAGTAACTACAATTGCAAATAGTGAATATACAACAGGTACATACAAAGACAAAGAAATTGTATTGCTAAAAAGTGGAATAGGAAAAGTAAATGCAGCAATGTCTACTACTGCGTTATTATACAAATTTCAACCAGATGTTGTAATTAATACTGGTTCAGCTGGAGGATATGATCCATTATTAGAAGTTGGAGCTATTGTCATTTCGGATGAAGTACGTCACCATGATGTGGATGTAACGATCTTTAATTACGAAATGGGTCAAGTACCTCAATTACCAGCTGCTTTCAAATCAGATCAAGGTTTAATGAAATTAGCCGAAGAAGCTGTAGAAGAAATTGGTGAGCATCAGTACGCTGTTGGGTTAATTTGTTCAGGGGATTCCTTTATGAATGATCCTGAACGTGTTGCAAAAGTAAGAGAATATTTCCCGCAGATGAAAGCTGTTGAGATGGAAGCTGCTGCTGTTGCCCAAGTGTGCTATCAATTTAAAACACCTTTTGTAGTAATTCGTGCATTATCTGATATTGCCGGTAAAGAGTCTAACATTAGCTTTGATGAATTTTTACCAGTTGCAGCAAAACATTCAACTGAGATTGTTCTTAAAACTATAGAAAAATTGTAATCTACCTTTTATTTACAATTGAGCTTGACCGTTATGAAAAATTCAAAGTAATATAATATTATGAAATGATTAGGAGGGGAATGCTATTATGTTAACAATTATGGCAATTTCTGTAGCGATCACAGCAATTCTAGGTATTATCATTTATTCTGGAGCAAAAGAAAATACGTATCATTAAAAGAAAAGCTCATTAAGGACTGCTCCTTAATGAGCTTTTTTTAATGATTTAGATGGGACGATTCAATTTCAGTTTTTCGATTTTCTTTCTCAGCTTGATTATGCTTAAACTGTTGATAAAGTTTAACTAACGCACGTTTTTCGATTCGTGATACATAACTTCGCGAGATTTTTAGTTTTTTAGCAATTTCCTTTTGTGTTAAGGGATCATTACTATCTAGACCGTAACGATAGACAATAATTTCTAACTCTCGTGGCTCTAATGTACTCAAATAAGCATACAGTTGCTCAAAACTCTCTTTTTGCTCAATTTTATCAATTGCTGGTTGTTCTTCAAGTTGCAGAAGATCTCGAATCTGTAGTGATTGTCCTTCTTTATCCACTCCAATTGGTTCAAAAAGAGATACATCTTTTTGAACTTTCTTTTGTGCTCGTAAATGCATTAAAATTTCATTTTCTATACATCGAGCTGCATAAGTGGCTAAACGTGTTTTTTTATCGGGTGTATAGCTACTAACCGCTTTCATTAACCCAATAGTACCAATGGATATATAGTCGTCTAGCTGTTCATGCTGAGGATGAAATTTCTTAACAACATGTGCGACGAGCCTCATATTTCTTTCAATTAAGTCTAGGCGTGCTTGTTCATCACCATTCATAAAACGTTCAATTGCTTCTGCTTCTTCTTCTTTTGTAAATGGCCGATGAAAAGCCTGCCCTTTTAAATATCCAAGTAATGACGGAATGTCTAGCCAAAGCTGCATTAGAGTTGCAAAAATTCCACTCAATCACGTCATCCTTTCTGCTTTTTTCGACATTATATGATAGTGTTTACGAGAAAATGAGAAATAGTGAAGATTAATTTAATTTTTCAACGTTTTATGAAATGCTATGGAATTGGAAAATTATCTAATAGTGGGGTAGTATTAAAGGTTGATGAATGGTAAGAGTTTATAAACAATATAAATAAAAAAGCTTATTTTAAGAGTGCAAGTCGTTTATTTCACTGTGATTAGTTTGGAAAATACTTTTACAGTATAAAAAAACGATGCAATCAAATGATGCATCGTATATTTTAAACTTTTTTTAATGTGAATGTACTTACCATAAGGATGGAAAGTATAGGGAAAAGGAAAAAGTAAAACTGTGGATTTACTACTGGAATTAAAAAGTATGAAACAGTTAAGATAGTTCCTGCTGCTGTAATGGGTAAACCCATAAAATAGCCAGTAGCCTCTGAAATATTAAAACGTGCTAGGCGGTATGCACCACAAGCAATATACAAAATTGTGAAAAACATCGCTAACATGCCAAAATCGGCTAAAATACTTTCATACATTAATAGAGCAGGTGCTACACCGAATGATATAATATCACTCATGGAGTCTAATTGTTTTCCTAGCTCTGATTCTTGATTGTATTTCCGTGCTACTTTACCATCATATCGATCTAGAAAAGCAGCGATAAATATAAATAAGACACCGTAACTATAAGCTTCATTTAATGTTGCCATGATTGCAGCCCCACCAAAGGATATATTACAAAGTGTAATTAAATTAGCAGCGTGTGATTTAATTTTTTTTACAGTAGAATCCACCATATGGATTATAAACATGGGGAAACACTCCTTTACACGATATATGCATTTATTATACTTCTAAACAATATAAATTGTAAGTCAATAAAAAATGCTTGAATTTACTAAAAATTTTAAGGACTTTATAGGGGGTTATTATGAAAGAAAAAATCTATCAATCACTTATTGAACTTACGAATGGTCCATACAGCTCCCTAATGCTTAAAAAATTTGTAACGTCACGAATTAGTAAGAACCTCATTAAAAATTATAGTAAAGTATATGACATTAATGTGAATGAGTTTTCACGAGATATAAAAAGTTATAAAAGTTTACAAGATTTTTTCACCAGACAGTTAAAGGAAAATGTAAGACCCATTAATCGAAGAAATGATATGTTTATTAGTCCAGTAGATGCTAAGGTTGAATCATTTGGACAAATCGATAAAGAAGCCATTTTCACTGTGAAAGGTAAGCCTTATACACTTATAGATTTGTTGGGAAATGAGCAAGTTATAGATAAATATAAAAATGGAAATTATATTGTTTTTTATTTGAGTCCTGCTAATTATCATCGTATTCATAGTCCTTTAGATGGGACAGTGATTCGTCAATATATTCTTGGGAATAAATCCTATCCGGTTAATCAACTAGGTCTAACCTTTGGTAAGAAACCAATCAGTAAAAACTTTCGAATGATTAGTGAATTACAATACCAAAATAATAAACATGTTACGCTAGTTAAAGTTGGGGCAATGTTCGTAAATTCGATTACTTTAACAAATGTTACAACGACTTGGAAAAAAGGTGAAGAAATAGGGTTCTTCGGCTTTGGTTCAACGGTCGTGTTGTTGTTTGAAGAGAGCTTCATTAGTTTTACTGAAAATATTAAAAAAGGGCATAATGTGAAGATGGGAGAACCTATAGCAATTATGTTATAATTGTCTAATGAGTATCTTTACTAACAGAGGAACCATCATCCTCCAAAAGAATGAAACCATATAAATATTTTGAAGGAGTCAAGGCTTTGTATAATTTTTTATTGCCGAGAGAATTTGTAACAACTGTTTTTGAAATTACACCAGAAAAATTAGCCTCTTTAGGAATTAAAGGGATTATTACAGATCTAGATAATACTTTAATTGAATGGGACAGACCCGATGCAACCGAAGAAATAGCCGCATGGATGAAATTAATGCAAGACGCTGGAATACGGATTATTATTGCATCGAATAACCACCAGGAACGAGTGAAACGTTTTGCTGAACCTCTTGGAATTCCGTTTATCTATCGTGCAAGAAAGCCATTAGGTGCAGCTTATTATGCTGCAATGAAAGAAATACGTCTAAAAAGTAATGAAGTGGCAATGGTGGGTGACCAATTATTAACGGATATTATGGGTGCCAATCGTTTGAAATTATATACATTTTTAGTTCGACCTGTTGCAGAGTCGGATGGTTTTGTTACGCTTTTTAACAGATTCGTAGAACGTCGTGTGTTTAATGCTTTAAAGCGTAAAGGTATTAAAACTTGGGAGGAACAGTAATGAGTGAAAATCATAGCTGTATTGGCTGTGGAACAGTAATACAAACAGAAAATCCAAATGAAATAGGGTATGCCCCTGCTTCATCATTAGAAAAAGAAATGGTTATATGTCAAAGATGTTTTCGTTTGAAAAATTACAATGAAATACAACCTGTAAGTTTAACAGACGATGATTTCTTGCGAATCTTAAATGGCCTTGGAGAACAACAAGGGTTAATCGTAAAAATCGTCGATATCTTTGACTTTAACGGAAGCTGGTTGCCAGGACTTCACCGTTTTGTAGGGAAAAATCCTGTGCTATTGGTTGCTAATAAGGTAGATTTATTACCAAAATCAGTTAAACCTAAAAAAGTGATTAACTGGATCAAACGTGAAGCTCGTAGCTTAGGCCTACAACCAATTGATGTACTTCTCGTAAGTGCGCATAAAGGAATTGGAATGGGTGAAGTGGTAGACGCTATTGAAATGCATCGAGAAGGGAAGGATGTTTTCGTAGTTGGTTGTACGAATGTAGGGAAGTCTACTTTTATCAACCGAATTATTAAACAGGCAACAGGTGAAGGCAACATAATTACAACTTCGCACTTCCCAGGAACGACATTAGACATGATAGAAATTCCACTCGACGATGGAGCAGCTATCTATGATACACCAGGTATTATTAACCACCATCAGATGGCCCACCATATTGATGCGAGTGAATTAAAATACATTACACCGAAAAAAGAGATTAAGCCAAAAGTTTATCAACAAAATGAAGGACAAACTCTCTTTATTGGTGCACTCGCACGTTTTGATTTTATTAAAGGTGAACGATCTGCTTTTACAATCTATGCTGCAAATGATTTACCGATTCATCGTACAAAGCTTGAAAAAGCAGATAAATTGTACGAGGAGCATAAAGGAGAATTGCTAGCACCACCATCTGAAAAGTACATTCATCAATTACCTGAACTTGTACGACATGAATTTGCCATTAAAGAGGGCAAAACCGATGTGGTTATTTCTGGGTTAGGTTGGATTACGGTGCAACATCCGAATGTTGTTGTTGCAGCACATGCTCCTAAAGGGGTAGAAGTATTTATTCGACCATCCTTAATTTAGTATTTATCGGTTTTAGTGCTTATAGACAAGAGAAGAGGTTTTGGAAATGAAGAAATGGTTTGCTGTGATTGGGGATCCTATCGCTCATTCAAAATCCCCGAACATGCATAGTGCTTGGTATGACGAAATGAAAATTGATGCAGCATATATCCCGATTCATGTAAAAAGTGATGAATTAGAAAAAGCTATTACGTCATTAAAACAATTAGGAGCAAGCGGATGGAATGTTACAATACCCCATAAACAAGCGATCATTCCATTTTTAGATGAATTAGATCCTCTAGCTGAAAAAATGGGGGCAGTGAATACTGTTGTTCGGCTATCAGATGGTAAACTGAAAGGATATAATACCGATGGGGCTGGATTTGTTCATTCTCTAGAAGAAGTAATAGGGAAGGAAAAGAAAGATCAAGAGGTATTATTGATTGGTGCAGGAGGCGCAGCTCGTGGAATAGCCTTCGCATTGCAACAGTTTGGTTATCACAAACTAACAATAGCTAACCGTACAGTTGAAAGAGCTAAGGATATCATCTCTGAGTTAGGTGAAGGACAAGCACTCGAATTAAATGCTGCCGAAGCATGCTTAGATCGATTTGGTATTCTTATTCAGTCAACATCCGCAGGACTTGGTAACGGTGAATTTAAATTGCCCCTTTCCCTTGAAAAGTTACAAGAAGGAGCAATTGTTGCGGATATTGTGTATAATCCATTAATGACACCATTTCTATTAGAAGCTCAAAAGAAGAAAGCAACAATAGTAAATGGTCTTGGAATGTTTGTACACCAAGGAGCAATTGCTTATAATTATTGGTTAGGACAATATCCAAATACAAATAATATGATAAAAAAGTTAACTGAAGAATTGAGCAGTTAATTTAGGAGGAAACACATTTTTATGCTTACAGGCAAACAAAAAAGATTTTTACGTGCAGAAGCACATCATTTAACACCAATTTTCCAAGTTGGGAAAGGTGGCGTAAATGACCAAATGATTAGTCAATTACGTGATGTATTAGAAGCGCGTGAATTAATAAAAGTACGTATTTTAGACAATTGTGAAGAGGACAAACATGAGGTTGCTAATGCCCTTGCCAAAGGTACTAATGCAGAGCTAGTGCAACTTATTGGATTAACAGTTGTTTTATATAAAGAATCACGAAATAACAAGAAGATTGTGTTACCAAAAGTAGATAAGAAATAAGGTGTTAGCAATGAAGAAAGTTGGCATTTTAGGAGGAACATTTAACCCTCCTCATATCGGACATTTAATTATGGCAAATGAAGCATTTGATGCGCTTTCCCTTGATGAAGTCCGATTTATGCCAAATGCAATTGCGCCACATAAACAATTAGTCGATGATGCATCCATGGAAAATCGTCTCCGAATGGTAGAAATTGCCATTGAACCTTATGAGCATTTTAAAATTGAAGCAATCGAATTAATGCTTGGTGGGGTATCTTACACGTATCATACAATGGTAGAACTAGTTAAGCGAGAACCCGATGTGCAATTTTATTTTATCATAGGAGGCGATATGATTGATTCCCTTCATACATGGTATAAGATTGAAGAATTAGTGCAACTTGTACAATTTGTCGGATTAAAAAGACCTGGAACACAATCGTCTACTACATACGATGTGAAAGTAATTGAGGCTCCTGAAATTGATTTATCTTCTACATTAATCAGAAGAAGACTAAAAGAAGGTAGTACTCTAAAATTTTTATTGCCAGATGGTGTGGAAAGCTATATTCGAGAGGAAGGTCTATATGGAACGCGATAAGTATTTATCAGCTATAAAACCACGTATGCCTGAAAAAAGATATATTCATACTATTGGTGTAATGGAAACTGCAATTTCGTTAGCCAAGAAGTTTGGTGAAGATGAATTAGCTGCTGAAACTGCAGCAATTTTACATGATATTGCAAAATACGCTGATGAAGAATGGATGCGTAAAGTGGTAATCGAAAATGGTCTTGATGAAAGACTCATCCATTGGGGTTCAGAAATTTTGCATGGTCCAGTAGGAGCATGGATTGCAGAAACTGAATTTAATATTAATAACGAAGATATACTAAATGCAATTCGATTCCATACAACTGGTAGAGCTGGGATGTCGAGACTAGAGAAAATTATTTATATAGCCGATATGATCGAACCAAATCGCAAATACGATGGGGTTGAAACACTTCGGAATGTTGCATATGAGGATTTAGATTTAGCTATGAAGGCATGTATTTGTCATTCAATTAGTTTTTTAGTTCAAACTGAACAGCAAATTTATCCTGTATCCATTGAATGCTTCAATGATGTGATTTCAAGAAACGCATAAGCGTTAAACAGAGAGGAAAAGTGAAGAATGACTCAAACTTTATTAGAAATTGTTTATAAAGCATTAGATGATAAAAGAGCAGAAGATATAGTTGTATTAAACATGGAAAATATCTCTTTGCTAGCAGATTATTTTCTAATTTGTAACGGTAATTCAGACCGTCAAGCACAAGCAATTGCACGAGAAGTACAAGAAAAAGCACAAGAGCACGGTTATGATGTAAAACGTATAGAGGGATTTGACTCAGCTCGTTGGATATTAGTTGACCTTGGAGATATCGTTGTTCATATTTTCCATAAAGATGAACGTGCATTTTATAACTTAGAAAGACTTTGGGGAGATGCTCCTCAACTTGATATACCTACAGCTGAATGATGAAAAATTCAAGCTACGAAAGATTTTCATTTGTGTATGATGAGTTAATGCAAGATATCCCATATGACCAATATGTGAAATGGGTGAAAACCCATGCACCGCATAGCCAATACCCCAATTTATTAGATATTGGATGTGGTACGGGTACACTTTCACTTCTTTTTCATCAGGAAGGATATACCGTAAGCGGAATTGATTTATCTGAGGATATGTTAGCTGTTGCATATGAACGCTTACAAGAAAGTGGAGTTACAATACCGCTATTTTCAATGTCGATGGATGAACTAGAAGGTTTTTCTGATTTGGATGTTGTCACGATTCCAATTGACTCTATCAATTATTTAGCTCAGGAAGAGGCAGTGATCGAAACATTAACACGTATATATGCTTCCTTGCGTGATGGGGGACAATTATTTTTTGATGTACACTCACTTTTTAAGATGGACCATATCTTTATGGAAAGCCCTTTCACATATGATGACGGTGAAATAACTTATCTTTGGCATACAGAACCAGGAGAATTTGAACACTCCATTTTTCATCAAATGACTTTTTTTGTAGAAGAAGAGAGTGGTTTATTTGAACGATTTGATGAAGAGCATTTCCAAAGAACTTTCCCTATTGAAGTATATGTGAACTGGCTAAGCGAAATTGGTTTTACACAAATTGAGGTAACGGCGGATTGGACAGACAAAAGCCCGTCAAAAGAAAGCGAAAGAATTTTTATCCGTGCAATTAAATAATTCTATTTAGACACTTTTCAAGAGAAGGTAAATTATGTATATTATATATACTCCATATGTTTACCTTCTTCAGAGAGGTGTTTCTTTATATTTCAACAAATCCTAAAAAAATATGGTAAAACAGTGTTATTCCCCGGCATTGTTTGTTTACTTCTACTTTATGTTTACCTTCAACAAGATTCTTCAAATGAAGAAGAGTCATTTACTGTACCAACAATTCCACAAGAGCAAAGTGAACAAGTAACTAGTTATTCAGTTTCAGAGAATGATAAACCAGTTATCGAGTATATTATGGTTGATATTAAAGGTGCAGTCATTTCCCCTGGGGTATATGAACTCACTACAGAAGATCGGATTGTAGATGCTATTACAAAAGCAGGTGGTTATACAGAGGAGGCACAAACTACAGCTGTGAATCATGCTCAGAAGCTTCAAGATGAGATGGTTATCTATATTCCTAAAACAGGAGAGGAATTGGATCAAAATCAGACATATGAGCAAGTAGTAAGTTCCCCTGTTACATCTTCTGATACATCAACAGAAAAAATAAATCTAAATAGCGCGGATGAAACGGCATTAACGTCCCTACCCGGTATAGGAACTTCTAAAGCTCAAGCAATTATTACTTACCGTGAAGAGAATGGATCTTTCCAAAAAGTTGAGGATTTAAAAAATGTCTCGGGAATCGGTGACAAAACCTTTGAAAAATTAAAAGAATATATTGTAGTAAAGTAAGAATTTTCAAATCTTATTGCATTGCATTCAAGAGAATTACCATCTAAACTAATAGTAAGAGAGTTTGGAGGTAATCATATGGAGCGAATTACATGGGATCAATTTTTTATGGCACAGAGTCATCTTTTGGCCCTAAGAAGTACATGTACTAGATTAGCGGTTGGTGCAACAATAGTTAGAGATAAAAGAATTATTGCTGGTGGCTATAATGGTTCCATTTCAGGGGACGAGCACTGTATTGAAGACGGCTGCTATGTTGTAGATAATCATTGTGTTCGAACAGTTCATGCGGAAACCAATGCATTATTACAATGTGCAAAATACGGCACACCAGCTAATGGAGCAGATATATATGTAACACATTTTCCTTGTTTACCTTGTTCGAAAACAATTATTCAAGCTGGCATTAAAAACGTCTATTATGCGAATGATTATAGAAATAATGAGTATGCAATCGAATTATTTAAAAAAGCAAATGTAAATATTGTACAAATTCCATTTAATGATGCAAAAATCGATTTCTTAAAAGATGAGAAATTTAAGCTAGTAATTGACATGTTAGATAAATTAAGAAGTCATGGTGCTCCTATAGAGGAACTTCAATTCTTTGAAGAGAAGGTGAGAGAGCTATTTGATCTCGTTGAAGCATAAGTGGATTTATTATGCCTTATCGATCCTTGTTGCTTCACTTGCAGCTCATGAGTCGATAAGGCTCCTTTTATTATTGATACCATTTACGCTATTACTTTATGTTAAGAAGATTCATATCTATCATATTGTAGGAATTGTTTTTGTAACAATTAGTAGTTTTACTTACTTTTCGCAAGTACTGCTACAATTGGATCAACCACTTCAGCTTCCAAGTTTACTTGTGTGGACAGATGAATATAAAATGAATGGGGATACTTTACGCGGGTTCATGGAAGATTCTCAAGGAAGAAGTATTTATGTTGTCTATAAGTTGGAATCAGAATACGAGAAACAAATTTACCAACGAAAATCTTTAGTAGGTAGTCGTTATTTGGTAAGGGGTGAGCTCGTTGAACCGAATCAACCGAATCATGATTTTGCTTTTAATATGGAAAAATATCTAAAAAGTAAAGGTTCTTTAGGAATTGTTGAAATTACAGATTGGCAATATATCGAAAAGAATTCCACCATACTAGACAAATTAGCTGAACAACGTTTTCATGTAAAAACACATATTGAAGACACTTTTCCTTCTACCTTAATTGCTGAAGCGCAAGCATTAATTATTGGGTTACAAGATAATGTGGACGAAGAAACAACTAGATCCTACCAAAAATTAGGGATAACCCATTTGTTTGCCATTTCGGGACTGCATATCGAAATAGTAGCATTTATATTTTATCAAGGTCTCTTGAGACTCAAAATTAGAAAAGAATTCGCATCTATCGTTCTGATGATCATTTTACCGACATATGCAATTCTAGCAGGTGGTACGCCGTCTGTATGGCGTGCAGTCACTGTCGTTGAACTAATTATGATAAGTCGTATAAAAGGGAAAATGGCGATTGATGATGCCCTCTCCATTAGTTTTATTATATTCGTTTTTATAGCTCCTTGGTCGATCTATCAAATTGGCTTTCAATTATCTTATTTAGCAACAGTGAGCTTAATTTTTTCTGGTTCGATTATAAATCGTTATTCTTCATGGATAATTCAATCCTTTCTAATCACTTTTGTTTCCCAATTACTCGTTTACCCACTTCTGTTATATAATTTTTATGAATTAAGCTTATCCTCTCTTTTAGTGAATATTTTCTTTGTCCCACTTTTCTCCTTTATCATTTTACCAATCAATATACTTTTATTAGTTATCTCCTATTGTTCTATAGGAGTAACAAATTTATTCTTCACTCTCTATGAGCCTCTGCGTAATCTCCTAACACAATTTATTCATTTGTTACAAGCAGTACCATATCAAATGTGGAATCCCGGTAAACCTAGTGATTTTTTAATGGTTATTGCCTATGCGAGTGTTTTTACAACATTTTATTTTTTGGACACTAAAGCGAAACTAGTAAAGGTTCTGATAGTGCTAATCTTACCAGCAAGTGTCATTCATGTTACTGGTAAATTGACGAATAATCTCATAATTACCTTCATTAATGTGGGACAAGGGGATTGTACGGTGATTGAACTTCCATTTAGAGAAGAAGTGTATTTAATAGATACTGGTGGACTATTAAGGTTCAACGAGGAGGAGTGGAAAACAAGTACAAATCAATATGAGGTTGGAAGAGATATTGTAGTGCCGTTTTTAAAAGGCAAGGGCATACACAAAATTGATAAACTCATACTCACCCACGCGGATAGTGACCATATGGAGGGGGCAGAGGAAATTTTGCAAGAGATCCATGTGAAGGAAATACACATTTCACCAAACTCTTTTTTGAAAGAAGTAATGGTAGATTTGTTAACAGAGGCCCAGCATCAGAAAATTCCGGTTGTTGAGCAAATGGCAAACACATCTTGGAAAATCGGAGAAGTTTTCCTCTCATATCTCTGGCCAAGAGATACAGATTACGAAGGAAATAATGATTCACTTGTACTATATCTATCAAAAGGGAGTTTTAGCGGATTATTTATGGGAGATGTGGAGGAAGAAGGGGAGAGATCTATCTTAGAATTTTACCCGAATATAGGGAAAGTGGATGTTTTGAAGGCAGGTCATCATGGAAGTAAAACTTCTAGTAGCAAAGAGTTTATAGAAAAGATTAGGCCACGTATTACAATTTTTAGTGCAGGTGTGAATAATCGATATGGGCACCCATCACCTGAAATAGTTGAACGATTTCAAGATTTAGGCTTACCTACCTTGACCACTAGTGAAGTCGGTACGATTGAATTGAAGATAAATGGTAATGAATTGAGAGTAAAAACGAGCAATCAGCAGTAATTTGAATAGCAAAAAAAGGGAATCTCAAGTTAACCTTGAAATTCCCTTCTTTTGTTGCAACGATTACGCTGCTACATCAATAATAATTGCGATAATAAACATAATTGCGAAAAATGCAAATGAAACGCCAAATCCTACACCAGCATCAATTGCTTGGTTACGCATTGAAGCGCCATTTTTTCCTTCAAAAGGATTGTGTGTTACAACGTTTTCATTGTGTGATGACATACTTATCCCTCCTACTCAAACTTCATTATAAGTTAATATATTACAAAAAGCTACATTCAATAAAGTAATCTCTACTTATTAACTTTTGTTTAATTGAAAATTTTTATACAGAGATGATAGAAAATAAAAAAAGTGTATACTAATAAATACGTTAAGTTTTAGGAGGAAGCAATATGTTTACGAAGGTTTGGAAAGAGATTAAAAATGGGCAAATTGCTCCTGTTTATTGCATATATGGGGAAGAATCTTATTTTATTGATGAAACAATAAAACGATTAAAAATTGGTTTAACTTCAGCAGAGGAAACTGAAGTAATGACTTTTGATATGGAAGAGTCTCCTGTTGACTTCGTTATTGACGAAGCAGATACGTTTCCATTCTTTTCAGAAAGGAAATTAGTCATTGTAAAGAATGCTTCGTTTTTAAAGGCAACTGAAAAAGGGAAAGAGAAAATCGAGCACGATTTAAAAAGATTAGAAAATTGGTTAGCACACCCATCTGATTTTTCAGTCACTGTATTTATAGCACCTTATGAGAAAATAGATGAACGAAAAAAAATTACGAAAGTAATGAAAGAAAAAAGTGTTCTTTTACATGCCGAAACGCCAAAAGAAAATGACCTAGCAACTTGGATTCGCAGTGAAGTAAATCATTTTGATAAAACTATATCTGATGATGCTGTCGATAAGCTAGTCGAAATGGTTGGAGCAAATATGCTGCAGCTACAAATTGAAATTGAAAAAATTGCATTATATTTGGGAGAAGAAAAGCAAATTAGCGTACATTTAGTGGAAGAATTAGTAGCTAAAACTCTTGAACATGATGCTTTTAAAATGTTAAATGCTTATTTATCAAGAAATGTGTCAGAGGCACTTCAAATTTATCATGATCTGCTAAGACAAAAGGAAGAACCCATTATGCTAGTTGGGCTATTAGCCTCTAATATTCGAACGATGAATAATGTTTATTATCTGCAAAAAAAAGGGTATCATCCGAATCAAATCTCAAAACAATTAAAAATTCATCCATATAGAGTAAAGCTTATGTTAGAAAATAGAGAACGACCGAGTGAAGAACGATTATTAAAGGCGTTGAAAAGTCTTTCTGAAATTGATTTAATGTTAAAATCGGTCAGTGGGAATCGAGAAAGGTATTTAGAGATGTTTTTATTAAAGTCTTTATAAAATTATTGGATTATATTATAAATTACTCATTAAATCTATTTTCATTATCTGTTATATTAGATAGTGTTCAATTGCATCAGGAAAATATTTCCCAGTATTATTCATTTAAGTCATGAGAGAATTTCTTTTGGAAAATGAGGGGCTAAATGGAGCTAACCCTAAGTGCAATACAACACTATTTAGTTTATCGAGTAGATTCGATAAACTCTAGAATCAAATTTGCAAGCCGTGGGTTTGATTTATACAAAATAATTATTTTTAAGAAAGAAAGGACTTCTTATGGACTATCAATTCAGATTTTGGCATGCTTTATTAAATCCTAGTAAACTTGCTTTTGCATTAGATAATCAAGAAACTGATTATCAAATAAAGGGCTACCGTAGTCGATTTTTTATTCTCCTCGGTTTAACCATTGTCTTTTTTGTATTAAGAGCTATTTGGGGGATGGGGACAGAGAATTTAACATATCTCTATGCAACTAACTTAGAAGAAGAGTATATTACTAGTCGCTACCTCGCTGTTCTAGGAGCTATTATTAAAGGATTATTATTTTTTGCATTTCATTATTATTTCATCACTTTATGCTTGTCTATTCTTACGGATTATTCATTTAAAGCGATAAGTAAAGTTCAAGTTTTTGTTATTGCAAGTATTTTAATAGAAAAAGCCATTCTTTTCTTGGTTTATGCAGTAGCTGGGTATACAACACCAATTTCCTTCTTGTCATTGGGCCCAATTAGTACATATTTAACAGATGAGAACTTTGTTGTGTATTTTTTCAATCAACTTTCAATTGCAACGATCGTAACAGTGTTGATTCAATATATGTATTTATCGAAATGGGAAGATGAAAGCAAAGGGTTATTATTAGCGAAAATTATTGCTATTCAAATCTTCTTTGCATTAATAACAGCTGGTATTAGTGTAATACCAATCTATGATTATGTTTCTAGGGTGGTAGGTTTATGAAACGGAAAATGAAAATATCAATTGGAATAGGGAGCATTTTATTGCTTGCTTTTTTGATTACCAACTGCATTCTTGTCTTTAAATCAGATAGTAAAATTGCCCGTTCTTACTATATTACGAACTATGAAAGAGTGTCGCTTGATCAGCAAAGAGCCTATTTAGAAAAAGAAGCGATTATTGTACCGAAGGAAGAAATTCGAATTAGTGCAGACGCTAACGCCTTAGCTCAAATTTCTGTTCGACCAGGTCAAAAAATTGGTATGAATGAAGAAATTGCAGCTTATAAAACAGAAGAAAAGACTCAGGAACAGACTAAACTGCAATCTGAGGTAAATGCATACAAACGTGAATTAAGTACTTTAGAAGGCATCCTAAGCCGTCTAGAAGCACAAGATTATAAAGAACCAATCACATCTATTGATTCAGAACAGATAGATGATGAATTAGCTGTTATTGTTGAAACTGAAATGACTCAGGGTACCCCTTTAGAAGCAATTGCCACTATAGAGGAAAAAATTGCGGAAGTGGATCGCAATATTAATATATTAAATGATCAAATTTCGGAACTAGGTATCTCGAATGTACTTTCTAGTCCAATTGACGGAGTAATTGGAGAAGTTAATGATGAAGCTGGTACAGTTACTTTTGTCATTTACACAGATGAAAAAAATCTCATCACGTATGTTTCAGAGAAAGAATGGGAAAATGTCGAAGAAAATCAATTTGTAGAACTAGATCAATCAATCTTGGATGATGTAGAAGTATTTGAGAATATTCAAGGTGAAGATGTTAACGATAGCAATTCTTTAGAAAACAAAGAAGAGTCATTAGGTATTATTACAGAAAAGCAAACAATCCCTGCAACAAATACAATTTGGTTAAAGGAAATGAAAAAAGCAGTTGAGATGCCAAAAGCATTATCCTTTGAAGTAAGAATTGATATTGATCAACCAATTACCAAAAAGCCTTATGCTAGTTTAACAAACACAAAAATTATTACAAATGAAGCTCAAAATGCACTAAGAGTAGATAAAGATTGGGTTATTAAAAAAGAAGTAACTCAGGATACAGAAACAACAAAAGGAACTTATATTTACTCGTTAGATGAGGATGGTAATATTCAAACGACGGAAGTTGATGTCGCATTTAAAGAGAAAGGGGAAGCGATTTTAACTAGTAGCCTTGAAAATGATCAAATAGTCTTTAGTAAACAGGTTAAAGAACAGTCTACTACAGCATTTTTCCCTATGCCTTTTGAATTACCAAGTAAGACAACCATTAAATCACTTGATTGGAAACATTATTTAAAATATATGATATTTTAATAGAAAAACTATCTAGGGGAGCTCTCTAGATAGTTTTTTTAGTTACGATATGTTTTTGTGATAGTAAAATTTGCAGTAACTATTATTAAAATTAATTTAGTAATTAGTACTTTTCTATATATTTTTACAATGAAAAAGAGGTTTTCCAAATCATAAAAGTCATGATTTTGGAAAACCTCTTTAATGGATTAGTTAGCTTTTTTAGCTAAACGTGATTTTTTACGAGCTGCAGCATTTTTATGGATAAGACCTTTTGAAGCTGCAGAATCAAGTGCTTTGCTAGCTGCTACTACTAATTCATTAGCGTTTTCAGCGTTGTTAGCGATCGCTTGTTCAGCTTTTTTAACTGTAGTACGCATAGCTGATTTAGCTTGAGCGTTAGCTGCGTTAGCTTTTTCAGCAACTTTAACACGTTTAATTGCAGATTTAATGTTTGGCATATCTTTCACCTCCTAATAAGGTACGAGATGAGTTATCTTCTCACTATTTTCGTGTGTCAATACAACAAAAATCATTCTACCAAACCCTAGAGGTAATTGCAATAGTTAAATGCAAAGAATATTTACTTGACAGTTTGTCAAATATATAAATGAGGTGATCATAGTGATAGAAGTAAATTGGAGTAGAACCGATTTAATTGATGAATCAACAGAAGTAGTACAGCATCAGACCAAGCAACAAAAAAATAGGTTGAAACAATCTAGTGGCGTTTCCATCGATGAATTTAACGAGGGTCGGGTCAAAGTCACTAAAGTAATTGTGGATGAGCAAGGTCAAGAACAGATTGGCAAAAAAGAAGGAACATATATTACTCTTTCAGTACCAACCTTAACGATTGATGATTCAAACGGCTTTGAACAGTTAGAAGAGGCATTTACAAAATATCTTGATGATATTCATAAAGATATAAAGTTAACAAAAGATAGTAAAGTTCTTGTAATAGGCTTAGGTAATAAAACAATCACTCCAGATGCAGTGGGTCCTTTTGCGATTGACTCCATGCAAAATGAACAATCTGAAAACCCAAGTGACCATTTCATTATGTATGCACCAGGAGTAACAGGACAAACAGGGTTTGAAACAAGTGATTTCATTCGTGCCTTAACCGAAAAAATTAAGCCTTCATTAGTATTAGTAATTGACGCTCTTGCAACGAGAGGTAGTTCTAGGTTATGTAAAACAATTCAAATAACAAATACAGGGATTCATCCTGGTTCAGGTGTTGGGAATCAACGTACTGAGGTTTCTAAAGAGGTGATGGGTGTTCCGGTTACTGCAATTGGTGTTCCAACAGTTGTAGATGCAACTGTTATTATTGCTGATGCTATTGATAATGTATTTCGTTCGATTGCAGCAAAAATTGAAGAAAAAGGTAAGCCATCTGGTAAACTCTCTGTTTCTTCTTGGACACCGGATTCTGATAAAAGAGTAGATCTTAACTTGATCAAGCCGATTTTTGGTGAATGGTCAACATGGTCTAATGAAGACCGACTTCAATTATTCGAAGAAGTATTTGCTTCACATCCAGAAAGACTGATTGTTACGCCGAAAGAAGTGGATGTATGGATTACAAAATATGCGATACTTATCAGTAAATGCCTATTTAAATGGATGGATCATAAAGTGAATTAGTTCTAAAAAGACTCCTTCCTCCATATCGTAGTGGAAGGAGAGGATGTCATGTTAAAAAAATTAAAAGTTCTATTTGTTTTTCTAATCTTCTTTTTTATGTTACCAATTATTACAGGACTATTGCCTTTTCCAAACAACCAAAAATACGAGCCTCCTATAGCTGAAGAAAAGCAAGTAGTCTATGCATCCACCGATGTTCAGTCAGAGCAAAGTGCAGATAATGTACAGGCAACAGAAGTGACAGAAGTGACAGATGTTACACCGACTATGGATTCATTTAATGTATTGTTTGTTTTCACGCATTCTCAAGAAACCTACAAACCGTTTGTAGAAAGTCAAAATGGCACCGTTGCAGTGTATGATAGCAAATCTAATTTATTATCCATGTCAGACGTAATGGTGGACTACTTTAAACTAAACGGTTTGAACGCATCAGCTCTTAAAGTTGATATTATGGCTGAAACGGTTAAGCGGGGAAAATCAATGGCTTCTTCTTATTCCACTGCACGTAACTATCTTAGTGAAGAGTTGAAAAAAAATAAGTATGACCTAGTTTTAGACATTCATCGAGATGCTACAGGTCATAAGCAATCTACAATTACCTATAACAATGTTGGTTATGCCAAAGTTTCATTTGTTATAGGGGCTGAGAATCCAAATTACAAGTCTAATTTAAACTACGCCAATACGATTAGTCAGGCAATAAATAAAATTGTCCCAAATATCTCTAAGGGGATAATCCAGAAGTCTGGAGATGGTGTTGATGGAGTTTATAATCAAGATTTAGCTAGTAATCTAATCCTAATTGAAATTGGTGGCATTGATAACACAGAAGATGAAGTTTACCGGACAGTTGCTGTACTTGCTCAAGCCATTTCTAAAACTTATGTGAAACAAGGTGGAAATGCATAATCGTTCAGGTCTTTGTTCAATTTAGATAAGAAAATCTCAATATTTTAGTTTTTTTCTCACTACATCATTGCTAAAGTTGTTGTGTCACTGCTATAATTCAAGTTAGTTTAGCCTTTTTTCAAAGGAATTGTATATAGAAGTATTACTAGTTACCAAGTATCAGAACAAAACTTACTGATAAGGGTTAATGCCTCCAGCATATTCCTAAGAAAGTAGGACTTATTAAGTTCTATGTTTCTTCGGTCAATTTTCGTCAATGGCGAAAAAGAATATGTAGGAGGCGTATTTGATTAGGAGTGGACACGACATGAATCGAGAAGAACGTTTAAAACGACAACAAAACATAAGAAATTTTTCTATCATTGCCCATATCGATCACGGTAAATCTACATTAGCTGACCGGATATTAGAAAAAACAAAATCTATTACCGCTCGTGAAATGAAAGCCCAATTATTGGATTCAATGGATTTAGAACGTGAAAGAGGAATAACAATTAAACTAAATGCTGTTCAGTTAAAATATGTAGCAAAAGATGGTCAAACCTATACATTTCATTTAATTGACACACCGGGACACGTGGATTTTACATATGAAGTTTCACGAAGTTTAGCAGCTTGTGAAGGTGCAATCTTGGTTGTGGATGCGGCGCAAGGGATTGAGGCACAAACACTTGCAAATGTATATTTAGCGCTTGATAATGACTTAGAAATTTTACCAGTAATTAATAAAATCGATTTACCTGCAGCAGATCCTGAACGTGTTCGCGCGGAAGTTGAAGATGTGATAGGGCTTGATGCATCAGAAGCGGTCCTTGCATCTGCAAAAGCTGGAATTGGTATTGAAGAAATTCTAGAGCAAATTGTAGAAAAAGTACCGGCTCCTACTGGTGACCCGGATGCGCCACTTCAAGCGTTAATCTTTGACTCCGTTTACGATGCCTATAAAGGTGTTATTATTTCCATTCGTATTATAAATGGAACAGTTAAACCTGGGGATAAAATACGTATGATGGCAACAGGAGCTGAGTTTGAAGTAATTGAAGTTGGTGTTCATACGCCAAAGATATTACCTCAAGAAGAGCTGACTGTAGGAGATGTTGGCTACCTAACTGCGTCTATTAAAAACGTAGGGGATACACGTGTAGGGGATACGGTCACTTTTGCAAATCGACCTGCTGATGCGCCACTTGCTGGATATCGTAAGTTAAACCCAATGGTATATTGTGGTTTGTATCCAATTGATACGGCGAGATATAACGATCTACGTGAAGCATTAGAAAAATTAGAGCTGAACGATTCAGCCCTTCAATATGAACCTGAAACTTCTCAAGCATTAGGTTTTGGTTTCCGTTGTGGTTTCTTAGGTCTTCTTCACATGGAAATTATTCAAGAACGTATTGAACGTGAATTTAATATTGACTTAATTACAACAGCTCCTTCAGTAATTTATGACGTTCATTTAACTGATGGTGAAGTACTAAAAGTGGATAATCCTTCTATGATGCCTGATCCACAAAAAATTGAACGTGTTGAAGAGCCATATGTAAAAGCTACAATTATGGTGCCAAATGATTATGTTGGTGCTGTAATGGAGCTTTGCCAAATAAAACGTGGTAACTTTATGACAATGGATTATATTGATACAAGCCGTGTAAGTATCATTTATGAAATGCCACTATCTGAGATAGTGTACGACTTCTTTGATTATTTAAAATCAAGTACGAAAGGTTATGCATCATTTGATTATGAGTTAATTGGATACAAGCCATCTAAATTAGTAAAAATGGACATTCTCTTAAATGGTGAACAAGTGGATGCGTTAAGCTTTATCGTGCATCGTGACTTTGCTTATGATCGAGGTAAAGTAATCGTTGAGAAATTAAAAGAGTTAATTCCACGTCAACAGTTTGAAGTGCCAATTCAAGCAGCAATTGGTCAAAAAATTGTTGCACGATCTACGATTAAAGCGATGCGTAAAAACGTTTTAGCGAAATGTTACGGTGGTGACATTTCTCGTAAACGTAAACTTCTTGATAAACAAAAAGAAGGTAAGAAACGTATGAAACAAGTTGGTTCTGTAGAAGTACCACAAGAAGCCTTTATGGCGGTACTTAAAATGGATGATAGTAATAAAAAATAAAAATCCTTATCTCATTTAAAGTTTAAGGGTTAAATAAGCTTACCAATAATAAATAGACTGCATCTTGATGAATTAACTCTAATCATTGAAGATGCAGTTTTTTCATATTTGAAATTTACTTGTCAAAAATTTGTGTATTGAAATCTGTTAAAAAAAGTATTATTGTGATAAAATGGATGGAAATTACAATAATATATTGAATTACCAATTATTATTGGATAATAATTCCAAAAGGGAAATATGACGAAATATCAATAGGTTAAACTGTTTTTAATTGCAACAACATTTTTATGAAATAAAAAATAGTGAAAAAAACGTTTAAATATTGCTCTTTAAGAATTACAATTCCGATAGTAAAATTTATCTATCAGCTTAAAACGAATTATATTTATTTGTTAATTATTGTTATTTATATCGAGTTAGCCTATTAGCTTCATATGAAGACAGTGAAGGAGATGTAATGATAGATGAATAATATAGTAGAAGTGACAATTCCGGAATGGTTTGAGTATGATGAATTAGTTGCACTAACTACAATCGTCAGTGAAGAGGATGCAACAGTAGGAGTTTTATTTGCTGGGGATAATTTAGATCAGCAAAAAGCCTATAAACCTATCGTAAGAATGTACTTGATAACATTACAAAATGGCAAGTACGAGTTTACAAAAGAGATGAGTTCACTTTCTTTTAATTCCAAAGAACATGCAATCAACTTTACTACAAAATTTTCAACTTATTCAGCAATTGAGTTATTTATTGATTTATATAAACAACAAATTGATATCGCTATTTAGTTGTTAAGAGGTCTGATAATTGTCAGATCTCTTTTTTAATGTTAAATATGAAATATCATAAAGGATACTACTTACTAGTTCAGTTAAATTGAATTTTTAATGTGAAATAGTACAATAGAGTGAAAACCAAAAAGAAAGAAGGGATTTTAAATGGCTCGAGGTGTTTACATACATATTCCTTTCTGTCATCAAATATGCAATTATTGTGATTTCAATAAAGTTTACTTTAAAAATCAACCAGTGGATGAATACATAGAAGCAGTTGCAAAGGAAATTGAGATGGCTGTTCGAAAATCACCCGAACAGTTTCAAAAGATTGAAACTGTTTATCTCGGTGGTGGTACGCCAACTGCACTTTCTGCAGAACAAATTTCAAAGCTCTTAGGGCACATCAATAGATTACTCCCTACCAAGCAACTAGTCGAATTTAGTTCTGAAGCGAATCCTGATGAATTATCAGTGGATAAGTTAGAGGCTTTAATCAATGGTGGTGTAAATAGATTAAGTATGGGTGTCCAATCTTTTGATCCAATTCTTTTAAAAAAAATTGGTCGCACCCATTCAAATGAACATGTATTTGAAACAATTAAGCAAGCAAAAAAAGTAGGCTTTGAAAATATAAGTATTGATTTAATGTATGGATTACCTGGCCAAACGATGGAACAGTGGGAAAGTACATTGCAGATGGCTTTAGAATTAGATCTTCCACATTATTCTGCATATTCTTTAATCGTAGAACCAAAGACCATCTTTTACATTCAATACGCGAAAGGCAAATTGAATTTACCTACAGAAGATTTAGAAGCAGATATGTATGATTTGTTGATGCGTAGAATGGAAGAAAAAGAAAAAAAACAATATGAAATAAGTAATTTTGCGATAGATGGTCATATATCAACACATAATAAAATTTATTGGGATAATGATGAATATGCAGGTTTTGGTGCAGGTGCTCATGGGTACCTATCTGGAAATCGATATTCGAATCATGGGCCAATCAAGAAGTATATTGAAACAATTAAAAATAATGAACAACCTTTCCTTCATACACATGAAGTAACTAAGGAAGAAAAGTATGAAGAGCAGATGTTTTTAGGGTTAAGAAAAAATGAAGGAGTATATTTTAAGGAGTTTGAAAGTAAGTTAGGTATTTCAATGAAAGATATCTATGGGAAAGAGATTGATCAACTTGTTCAAGAAGGCTTATTGATTGAAGATGATAAAGGGGTAAGATTGAGTCGAAAGGGTCGCTTTGTTGGAAATGAAATATTTCAGCAATTTTTATTGGGAGAATAGAGCGATTCCGTTGACATCATATTAGAGATTTGATAATTTATTAATAGTATTAGCACTCCTTGTTAATGAGTGCTAACAGAGGTGATGACAATGTTAACGAATCGACAATTACAAATATTGCAAGTAATCGTTGATGATTTTGTTACTTCAGCTCAACCAGTAGGATCACGCCAAATTTCGAAGAAAGATTGGATTACATTTAGTCCTGCGACAATACGTAATGAAATGGCCGATCTTGAAGAATTAGGTTTTTTAGAAAAAACACATACTTCCTCAGGTCGAGTGCCTTCAGAGAAGGGTTATCGTTTTTACGTCGACCATTTATTACAACCTATAACGATGTCTGACCGAGAAATTGGCTTATTTCAATCTATTTTTCAAAATAAAATTGTAGAGATGGAACAAGTGATTCGTGAGTCTACCAACATTCTGTCTGATTTAACATCATATACTACGATTTTACTTGGACCTAATGTAAGTAAACATCGCGTTAAAAGATTTCAAATTGTTCCTTTGTCCGAACAGACTGCAGTTGCAATCATTGTTACGGATAATGGACATGTTGAGAATCGTACGATTACACTACCACAAGGCTTTGTTCCTTCGGATATTGAAAAAACGGTCAATATTCTTAACGAACGTCTGGTGGGGGTTTCATTATTAGAGCTACAAAGTAGACTTGAACTAGAAACGTTTAATGTATTACGTCAACATGTTAAAACAGCAGATTCTTTTATTCAATCATTAAGGAATATTACCGCTGTACAAAATGAAGGCAAAATTTATTTTGGTGGAAAAACTAACATGTTAAATCAGCCAGAGTTTCATGATTTAAACAAAGTAAGGGCACTTATGGAATTAATGGAAAAGGAAAGTCAAGTGATTTCATTATTCCATCCTGAGGATACAGGCATTCATATACGCATAGGTTCTGAAAATAACCATATCGCAATGGATGATTTAAGTGTCATAACAGCGTCATACTCTGTAGGGGATGACCAAGAAGGTGCTATCGCAATCATTGGTCCAAAACGAATGGATTACCAACGCGTTGTATCGTTGCTAGATTTGATGCGAAGTGGACTTTCACGTGCACTTTCAAATAAGGTAAATGATGGGCTATAAGGAGGAAACGTACGTGTCTGAAACGACAGAGAACAAAGAACAACTAGAAGAGCTAAATGCAGAAAAAAATGAAGAAGTAACAGAACAAGGAATTGAAGATACAGCGGAAACAACAACTGAACAATCAGAAAAGCATGCAGAAAATTCAGTTGAAGAGCAGCTAAATAATAAAATTTTAGAACTCGAAGCAAAACTTCAAGAAGAAGAGAGTCGCTACTTGCGATTACGAGCTGACTTCGATAATAGTCGACGCAGATCTCAATTAGATCGTGAAGCAGCTGAAAAATATCGAGCACAAAAATTGCTCACTGATCTTTTACCTGTTCTAGATAACTTAGAACGTGCTTTACAAGTCGAAGTAAGTTCAGATGACGCTGTTTCTTTATATAAAGGAATTGAAATGGTTTATAGAACATTTATTGATGCAACAAAACAAGAAGGTTTAGAAGCAATTCCTGCAGAAGGTGAAGCTTTTGACCCGAATGTACACCAAGCGGTAATGCAAGAATCAGATTCTGAAAAAGAGTCCGGTATTGTATTAAAAGAGCTTCAAAAGGGCTATAAACTAAAAGACCGCGTGTTGCGACCATCTATGGTATCAGTAAACGAATAATCTTTTTTTCATATGTGAAAGACACAATTCTCGTGTTTTATATAATTAGGAGGCAAAATTTAAAATGAGCAAAATTATTGGTATTGACTTAGGTACAACAAACTCTTGTGTAGCAGTTTTAGAAGGCGGCGAACCAAAAGTAATCCCAAATCCAGAAGGTAACCGTACAACTCCTTCAGCTGTTTCATTCAAAAATGGTGAGAAACAAGTTGGGGAAGTGGCAAAACGTCAATCTATCACAAATCCAAATACAATTCTTTCAATTAAATCAAAAATGGGTACTTCTGAAAAAGTAACTGTTGAAGGAAAAGAATACACACCACAAGAAGTATCAGCGATGATTTTACAATATTTAAAAGGTTACGCTGAAGACTATTTAGGTGAAACAGTGACTAAAGCTGTAATTACAGTTCCTGCTTACTTTAACGATGCACAGCGTCAAGCAACTAAAGATGCTGGTAAAATTGCTGGTCTTGAAGTAGAACGTATTATTAACGAACCAACTGCAGCTGCACTTGCATATGGTTTAGATAAACAAGATCAAGATCAAAAGATTTTAGTATTTGACCTTGGTGGCGGTACTTTTGACGTTTCTATCCTTGAATTAGGGGACGGTGTATTCGAGGTACTTGCAACTGCTGGTGATAACAAGCTTGGTGGGGACGACTTCGACCAAAAAGTTATTGATTTCCTAGTAGAGGAATTCAAAAAAGAAAATGGTGTTGATTTATCAAAAGATAAAATGGCAATGCAACGTTTAAAAGATGCAGCTGAAAAAGCGAAAAAAGACTTATCAGGTGTAACATCTACTCAAATTTCATTACCATTCATCACTGCTGGAGCAGATGGTCCACTTCACTTAGAAGTGAATTTAACTCGTGCTAAATTCGATGAAATCACACGTGATTTAGTAGAACGTACAGTTATTCCAACTCGTCAAGCTCTTAAAGATGCTGGTCTTAATGCATCTGAATTAGACAAAGTAATTCTTGTTGGTGGTTCAACTCGTATTCCAGCTGTACAAGAAGCTGTGAAAAAAGAAACAAATCAAGAACCACACCGTGGAGTTAACCCTGATGAAGTAGTAGCAATGGGTGCAGCTGTTCAAGGTGGTGTATTAACAGGTGATGTAAAAGATATCGTATTACTTGACGTAACTCCATTATCACTTGGTATTGAAACAATGGGTGGTGTGTTCACTAAATTAATCGATCGTAACACAACAATTCCTACTTCAAAATCACAAACTTTCTCAACAGCTGCAGATAACCAACCTGCTGTAGATATTCATGTATTACAAGGTGAACGTCCAATGGCAGCTGATAATAAAACTTTAGGTCGTTTCCAATTAGCAGATATTCCACCAGCACCACGTGGTGTACCTCAAATCGAAGTAACATTCGATATTGATAAAAACGGTATCGTATCTGTAAAAGCAAAAGACTTAGGTACTCAAAAAGAACAAACAATTGTTATTCAATCTGATTCAGGATTAACTGACGAAGATATTGATCGTATGGTAAAAGAAGCTGAAGCAAATGCTGAAGCGGATGCTAAACGTAAAGAAGAAGCAGAACTACGTAATGAAGCAGACCAATTAGTATTCCAAGTTGATAAAACAATTGCTGATCTTGGTGAACAAATTACTGAAGATGAGAAAAAATCAGTAGAAGATGCAAAAGAAGAATTGAAAAAAGCATTAGAAGCTGGTGAAATTGAAGGTATTAAATCTTCTAAAGAAAAACTAGAAGGTGTACTACAACCTTTAGTAATGAAAGTATATGAACAAGCGGCAGCTGCTGCACAAGCTGCACAAGGTGAAGCAGAAGCAGGTCCAGATAAAAAAGATGACGGCGTTGTAGATGCTGACTTTGAAGAAGTTAAAGACGATAAATAAGTCTTAAGTTATAAATGAAAGTAGAAAAAAGTCAAAGCCGAGTAAACGGACTTTGACTTTTTCATTGTAAATTGATAATCATTATAAAAAATTACTGAATAAAATTAAACTTCGTATACAGTATTATGCGAACATGTTAAAATATACGTTATGAAAAAGAGCGGAGTGTGACCGATGAGTAAACGCGATTACTATGAAGTGCTTGGCGTAAGTAAGAGTGCTAGCAAAGATGAAATAAAGAAAGCGTATCGCAAACTTTCAAAACAGTATCACCCAGATATTAATAAAGAACCGGGTGCCGATGAGAAATTTAAAGAGATTGCAGAAGCTTATGAAGTGTTAAGTGATGATACAAAACGTTCGCAATATGATCAGTTTGGTCATGAAGGGCCAAATCAAGGTGGATTTGGTGGTTTCGGAGGATCTGGATTTGGTGGATTTGAAGATATCTTCAGCTCATTCTTCGGTGGTGGTGGTCGCCGTTCTGATCCAAATGCACCAAGAAAAGGTGACGATCTTCAATACCGTATGAATATATCCTTTGAGGATGCTATTTTCGGTAAGCAGACGGAAATCGAAATCCCTAAAGAAGAAGCTTGTGATACATGTAATGGCTCAGGTGCAAAACCTGGAACAAGTGCAACAACTTGTACAACATGTAACGGTGCAGGTCAGGTCAACCAAGCTGTTGAAACTCCATTTGGTCGTATGGTAAACCGTCGTACATGTAATACTTGTCATGGTACAGGTAAAATTATTCCAGAAAAATGTACAAAATGTCACGGTACAGGTACAGTACAAAAACGTAAAAAAATCAAAGTTACCATTCCTGCAGGTGTAGATGATGGTCAACAATTACGTGTGTCTGGTCAAGGTGAACCAGGTATAAACGGGGGACCAGCTGGAGATTTATATATTGTCTTTAATGTGAAAAACCATGAATACTTCGAACGCGATGGCGATGATATTTATTATGAGCTAAAATTAACTTTCCCGCAGGCAGCTCTTGGTGATGAGATAGAAGTACCAACAGTTCATGGGAAAGTAAAGCTTAAAATTCCTGCTGGTACACAATCGGGTGCTCAATTCCGTATTAAAGATAAGGGTGTTAAAAACGTACATGGTTACGGAACAGGACATCAGTATGTAATTGTTAAAGTAATGACACCAACAAAACTAACAGAAAAACAAAAGCAACTACTACGAGACTTTGCTGAAATTAGTGGCGACATCCCAGAAGAACATGGTAGTTCATTATTTGACAAGATCAAAAAGACATTTAAAGGTGAATAAATAACATTTAAGCGTCTAGAATATTTAGACGCTTAAATGATGTGAACCTTGGAAACAAAATTTTAAAGGAGCTGATTGCAAGTGAAATGGACAGAATTGTCGATTTTAACAACAAACGAAGCAGTTGAAGCAATTTCAAATATTTATCACGAAGCTGGCGCAAGTGGTGTAGTCATTGAAGATTCAACAGAAATAGAAAAAGAAAGAATAGATCAATTTGGTGAAATTTATGATTTGGACCCAAACGATTTTCCGAAGAGTGGGGTAATTGTAAAAGCATATTTGCCGGTATCTAGTTTTTTAGCAGAGACTGTTGAAGAGATAAAACTTGCAATCGCGAACCTTAAAAATTTTGATATTAATTTGGGCGAAAATATTTTCTCAATGAGTGAAGTTCATGAAGAAGATTGGGCAACTGCATGGAAGCAATATTATCATCCAGTAAAAATTTCCGAACGATTCACAATTGTACCTACTTGGGAAGAGTATACGCCAGTCAATACGGACGAACTAATAATCGAACTTGATCCAGGTATGGCATTCGGAACAGGTACACATCCTACAACTGTAATGTGCTTACAAGCTTTAGAAAAGGTTGTAAATCAAGGAGATTCAGTTATAGATGTTGGAACAGGTTCTGGTGTTCTAGCAATTGCTGCAGCGATGCTAGGTGCTCAAAAAGTACATGCTCTTGATTTGGATCCAGTTGCAGTTAAATCAGCGTATGAAAATATTGTACATAACAAAGTACAACATATTACAGAAGTACATCAAGGAAATCTATTAGATACGGTTACGGGTCAAGCGGATGTAGTTGTAGCGAATATACTAGCGGAAATAATAATGACTTTCACTGATGATGCCTTTTCAATCGTAAAACCAGGTGGACTTTATGTAACTTCTGGTATCATAAACGCCAAAAAAGATGATGTAAAAAGTGCATTAGTAGCGTCAGGATTTATTATTGAAGAAGTGTTAATGATGGAAGATTGGGTAGCCATCATTGCGCGACGACCATAATGACAAAAGGAGTTGTCCCGATCTTATGGGGCAACTTTTTGTCATTTTATCGTTTTTAGGTATGTTATAAATACTAAATTTGAATAGTGTCTAGCATGGGTGCCGCTATTGCATTTGATTTGAAAGGACTTTTGGGGACAATGTGTGTCCCTTTGTCGATTTCTAAGCTGACTTGGCACCTTCTGCTTTTCTTTATAAAAAATGGAGGTACATAATGCAACGATATTTTGTACAACAACCCTTTAATGAGATGAATGAAGTAACAATTACAGGAGATAATGCTCGCCATATCTCTAAAGTTATGCGTATGGAAATCGGTGATCAAATTGTTGTTGTTCACACAGATATAGCTTATGTTTGTGAAATTGTTTCACTTGGTCAAGAAATTGTTGTAAAACAAACAGGTAATACGATTCCCTCTCCTGAAATGCCAGTAAAAGTAGATATTGCCTGCGGATTACCAAAAGGGGATAAGCTTGAACTTATAACCCAAAAAGGGACAGAACTTGGCATGCATGCCTTAATTCCATTTAGCGCAGAACGATCAATTGTGAAATGGGACGATAAAAAAGGAGAGAAAAAAACGGAACGATTACAAAAAATTGCTCAAGAAGCTGCTGAGCAATCTCATCGGACTCATGTTCCTGCAATTATTAATCCGATATCCTTTAAACAACTAGTTAACCTTGTTTCTACTTATGATGCAGTATTTATTGCAGATGAAGAGGATGCTAAGAAAGAAAAACGTACAAGATTTGCAGATAAACTTAAAAAAGTGTATGATTATGAATCGAAGTCAATTTTATTAATTTTCGGTCCTGAAGGTGGTATTTCCAGAAACGAAGCAAAAAGCTTATTAGAAGCTGGAGCAGAAACAATGTCTCTAGGACCAAGAATACTACGGGCAGAAACAGCACCATTATATGCGCTTTCTGCTATATCATATGAATTTGAATGAAAGAAAGAGGTGTTAGCCAGTGTCAAAGGTGGCTTTTCATACTTTAGGTTGTAAAGTAAACCATTACGAAACAGAAAGTATTTGGCAGCTTTTTAAAGAACAAGGTTATGAACGTACTGACTTTGAAAAACAGGCAGACGTTTATGTTATAAATACATGTACTGTAACAAATACAGGAGATAAAAAATCTCGCCAAGTGATACGACGCGCGGTTAGACAAAATCCGGATGCAGTAATATGCGTAACAGGTTGTTATGCTCAAACATCCCCAGCAGAAATCATGGCTATTCCAGGCGTAGATATTGTAGTAGGGACGCAAGATCGTCAAAAAATGTTAGGCTATATCGAACAATATAAAGTAGAGCGACAACCAATTAATGCGGTAGGTAATATTATGAAAAATCGCGTTTATGAAGAATTAGACGTGCCATATTTTACAGACCGTACACGCGCATCTTTAAAAATTCAAGAAGGATGTAACAACTTCTGTACATTTTGTATTATTCCATGGGCTCGTGGTTTAATGCGTTCTCGTGACCCACAAGAAGTAATTCGCCAAGCTCAACAATTAGTGGATGCAGGATATCTTGAAATCGTATTAACAGGTATCCATACAGGTGGATATGGACAAGATTTCAAAGATTATAACTTAGCTCAACTACTTCGTGACATAGAAGAAAATGTGAAAGGGTTAAAACGATTACGTATTTCTTCTATTGAAGCTTCTCAGTTAACGGATGAAGTGATAGAAGTTCTAAAAAACTCAAATATCGTTGTTCGACACTTACACATTCCAATCCAATCGGGATCAGATACAGTTTTAAAACGTATGCGTCGTAAATACACAATGGAGTTCTTCGCAGAACGTCTAGAACGTTTAAATGAAGCTCTACCAGACTTAGCAATTACATCGGATGTCATCGTTGGGTTCCCAGGTGAAACAGAAGAAGAATTTATGGAAACGTATAACTTCATCGCAAAACATAAATTTGCAGAATTACATGTATTCCCGTATTCAAAACGAACTGGTACACCTGCAGCAAGAATGGAAGATCAGGTTGATGAAGAGATTAAAAATGAACGTGTACATCGTTTATTAACATTAAACGACCAATTAGCAAAAGAATATGCTTCTCGTTTTGAAGGAGAAGTTCTAGAAGTTATTCCGGAAGAACATTACAAAGAGTCTGAACAAGAAAATCTAATTGTAGGGTATACTGACAACTACTTACGCGTCGTATTTGAAGGATCAGATGAAATGATTGGTAAACTTGTAAAAGTTAAATTACAAAAAGTAGGTTACCCATATTCTGAAGGTCAATTTGTACGTATTTTAGAAGAACAAGTTCAATAGCACTTTAGATTAACGACAATACTGTCTCTAGTATTGTCGTTTTTTATCTATGAAAAATAATTCTTATAAGTATATGTATAAATTTAACAAGCTTTCAAACGAATAAAAAAAAGATAGTAAGGGAAAGTAACATGTAAACATTAATTGTTTCAAATTATCTGCCATTTCACATTAATTTACTTTAATGGTATTATGGGAGAGGTACGTACAACTTATGAAAAAGGAGTAGTTTTATGACTCAAAATTACGCTGCAATGATTGATCACACTTTATTAAAAGCTGAGGCAACTAAAAATCAAATTGAAAAAATCTGTGAAGAAGCACTAAAATATCAATTTGCTTCTGTATGTGTTAATCCAACTTGGGTAAAAAGCGCAAGTCAATTACTTGCGGGTTCAAATGTTAAGGTGTGTACGGTAATCGGTTTTCCTTTAGGAGCAACAACACCCCAAGTGAAAGCATTTGAAACTACAAATGCCATTGAAAATGGTGCTGGCGAAATTGATATGGTCATCAATATTGGGGCACTAAAAGATGGTAACTACGATTTAGTACTTGAAGATATTAAAGCTGTTGTTACTGCTGCAAATGGGACATTAGTAAAAGTAATTATTGAAACTTGCCTATTAACTGATGAAGAAAAAGTAAAAGCTTGTGAATTATCTGTAGAAGCAGGAGCTGACTTCGTAAAAACATCAACTGGATTTTCTACTGGAGGTGCAACAGCTGGAGACGTAGCACTTATGAGAAAAACAGTTGGACCAGAAATAGGGGTAAAAGCTTCAGGTGGTGTAAGAAGCCTAGAAGATATGCAAAAAATGATTGAAGCTGGGGCAACTCGTATTGGAGCAAGTTCTGGTGTAGCGATAATGAATGGATTAATTTCAGATTCTAATTATTAATTTTTATAAATACTATTGACGATGTTTGTACAATACGATATAATTCTTTAGTACACAACTAACATATGTTGATTGTGTATTGACGTGTGTTCGGAGGGAGGGAAAGAGAGATGTCAAAAACTGTCGTTAGAAAAAACGAATCGCTTGAAGATGCTCTTCGCCGCTTCAAACGTACTGTATCTAAAAGTGGTACTATTCAAGAAGTAAGAAAACGCGAATTTTACGAAAAACCAAGCGTAAAACGTAAAAAGAAATCAGAAGCTGCACGTAAACGTAAGTGGTAATTTCCTAACAAATCCCTACGTTAATAACACGCAATTTTATGATTGATCAAAGGTGAAAACTGATATACCCTAGTATTTGTTTCGACAAATACTAGGGTATTTTGCATTTGCTCCAAATTCTTCGAAAAATAGCCTAAAGATTTATGGGCAATATTTGATGTTTTATTTATGGTGTTGGGACAGATCAACTTTGTAAATCAGATTATTTTTATTCATTAACATGATAAGGGTTAAAAAATTTTGACACTATAATTTAATGACTTTAATTTTTAAAAATATATTTATTTTTTTTGAAACCTTCTTGTCATTGAACCGTAAAGATAAGTGTAAAACATTACTTTAAGTTTCATACGTATAAATCAATAAAAAGGAGGATAGAGATGAGAAAAACAAAAGCATTTAGTTGGCTCCTTTTATGTCTAGTTTCATTTTCCTTACTTCTACCGAGTCTTTCCGTAGTAGCCAGTGGTAAGGTATATCATGTGGCGCTAGAAGATGAAGTAGATGATGGATTAAAAAGCTTTCTTGGTAGAGCTTTCAAAGAGGCTGCTGAAGAAGGAGCTAAAACCATTATTTTAGAAATACATACGCCAGGTGGTTATGTGACATCAGCTGAAGAGATTGGCAAAATAATAGATAGCTCTCCCGTCGAGGTTATAGCCTTTATAAATTCGAAAGCGTTATCAGCAGGAGCCTACATCGCTTTACATGCAGACGAAATTTATATGGTACCAAACGCCACAATAGGTGCAGCAGCAATTATTGATGGAGTGGGGAATGCAGCAGATGAAAAGCGTAATAGTGCTTGGATAGCAGCAATGGAAGCAGCAGCTGAGGCTAAAAATAAAAAACCTATTTTTGCACGTGCTATGGCAGATAGTTCAGTGCATTTGCCAGATTATCGCGCACCTGAAGGGAAACTCTTAACATTATCTGCACAAGAAGCTTTAGAAGTTAATTATTCAAATGGTACTGTTGCCAATTTAAATGAACTACTAGAAAAACTTAACCTAACTCAGAATGAAGTGGTTTCAATCGAACCAACTTTCTTAGAAAAACTGGCACGCTTTATCACAAATCCAATTGTAGTTACTCTTTTGTTAACGATTGGCTGCTTTGGGTTAGTAATGGAAATGTTTTCTCCTGGATTCGGTATTCCAGGGCTCATTGGTCTATCCTCATTTGGGTTATTCTTCTTTGGTCATACAGTTGCAGGTTTTGCAGGGTATGAATCAGTGTTAGTCTTTATCATTGGATTTGCACTACTTGTAGCCGAGTTGTTTGTTCCAGGAGGGATTGTTGGCATAATTGGTGGAGCACTTATGATTATCAGTTTATTATTTGCTGGAGAGAGTGTGGTGCATATGGCATATTCGATTTTAATCGCTGTGTTTATTGCAATAATAGGAATGGTGATCGTAATGAAATTCTTTGGTAAAAATCTTCATGTATTTAATAAGTTGATCCTAAGGGATGCAACGACGACAGAAGAAGGGTATGTCTCTAATGTTAATCGGATTGACTTATTAGGTAAAATAGGTGATTCGATTACTCCTCTTCGACCAGCTGGAACAATCGTAGTTGGTAATGAGAGAATTGACGTGGTTTCAGAAGGTAGCTATATTGAAGCCAATCGGAAAGTAGAAATTATTCAAGTTGAAGGCTCACGAATTGTTGTGAGAGAAACGAAAAAAGGAGTGGAAGAAGTATGATATTTGATGCAGCGGCCATTAGTTTAATTGTAACAATTGTTTTAATTATTATTGTATTAGCAGTTATTTTAACTATCGTGCCAGTCGCACTATGGATTAGTGCTATTGCAGCGGGAGTACGTGTAAGTATCTTTACATTAATTGGGATGAGATTACGTCGAGTAATACCTGCTCGAATTGTAAATCCCCTAATTAAAGCACATAAAGCAGGACTAGACGTTTCAATAAATCAATTAGAGTCTCATTATTTAGCTGGTGGTAATGTAGACCGTGTTGTTAATGCGTTAATCGCAGCTCAACGTGCGAATATTGAGCTATCATTTGAACGAGCAGCAGCTATTGATTTAGCGGGCCGTGACGTTTTAGAGGCAGTACAAATGTCTGTAAATCCTAAAGTAATTGAGACACCTTTTATTGCTGGTGTGGCTATTAATGGGATCGAGGTAAAAGCAAAAGCAAGAATTACAGTTCGTGCTAACTTAGATCGTTTAGTCGGTGGTGCAGGAGAAGATACAATTATTGCCCGAGTAGGGGAAGGGATTGTCTCTACAATTGGTTCTTCTGAGAGTCATTCAAAAGTGTTAGAAAACCCAGATTTAATTTCTCAAACAGTATTATCAAAAGGTTTAGATTCTGGTACTGCGTTTGAAATCTTATCCATTGATATCGCGGATGTTGATATAGGTAAGAATATTGGAGCCGAATTACAAATTGAACAGGCTCAAGCAGATAAAAATATTGCACAAGCAAAAGCAGAAGAACGCAGAGCAATGGCCGTAGCAAATGAACAAGAAATGGTAGCAAAAGTACAAGAAATGAAAGCAAAAGTGGTAGAAGCTGAAGCAGAAGTACCTTTAGCAATGGCCGAAGCATTACGAAATGGCAATTTTGGAATTATGGATTACATGAACTATAAAAATCTCCAAGCAGATACGTCGATGAGAGATTCTATCGCGAAAGTAACGTCAGATAAACCTGATTCAAATCAAAAATAGTTCAAATTCACACCTCAAGAAGGAAGTGGTGAATAGATGGAAGGGCTCATTATGATGGTGGTACTATTCATTATTAGTTCCGTCATAAATGGAGTAAAAAAGAAAAATCAAGAACAAAAGCCAATGCCGCCTTTTAATAATAAGCCGACAACAATGTTTGATTTACCGAATAAGACGGAAGCAAGAAAATCTCTAGAGGACTTCGCTAGTGAAGTTTTTCAGCAACTAAATGAAAAAGTGCAACCTAATGCATTAGAGAAGCCCATAGAGAGCCAACAGGTACCTGATAAGGTGAAAGAGGTCGTAGAAAAGAAAATTGAATCACGACGACCTGTATTTGATGAAAAGCGCTCATCCAATCGTAGTTCATCGATTCCGTTGAAAGAACCGAAAGCTGATGAAATTAAACAAGGTGAAATTGGAAAACTCGTACCTACAACAAGAGAGGCTTTAGTCAATGCAATAATAACAACAGAAATTCTTGGACCTCCAAGAGCGAAACAGCATCGTTAAATTAAATAAATGAATTAAGTTTTGGTCAAAAAACGAAATTTTAAATGAAACACTTGTCATTAAGGGTAGTTTTATAGAATTTTATACATGCCCCCCTTTTTTAAAGCATATACTTTTGCGAAAGGGGGGCATTTTAATTGAAAAAATTATTCCAAGCAGACCCATTAATAGAAATAGTAAATAGTAGCCAGCTTCGTTTAATTGGAACTTATAAATTTTTAGAAGCTTCAGAACGCCATTGTTCATTTATATATGAAGATTTTTTAATTTTAATAAAAGCAAATCGTGTACATATAGATGTATTAAAAGAGGTAGAATTTATAATACATGTAGAAAACTTGTTATCCATTGAAATGAAAAGACAGGTGAATGATTATGAAAAAATTTGATAATCGTCCTGTTGAAATTCGTTTGAACCGATCCAATGGAGCCCATGCCTTTATACAAAATTTACATTCAAAAGGTGTAAAGATAAAAAATCTTAAACATCATGATAATGAAATACGATTTGAAATGGTAAGAAAAGATTTGAAAATTGTTCGAGAAATAAGAAAAAAATATCATGTCAAAGTGAAAGTTCAATATTTACAGGAATCTCGAATTTTTCAAAAGAATAGCTGGACTGCAATTGGTTTACTTCTACTGATACTAATTCCCATTATTTCCTCGCAATTTGTTTGGGATGTGGATGTTCAAGCAGAAACTCCTGAACTTCGAGTTGCTGTTGAAAATGTTATAAAGGAGAAACTTTCCTTAGACAAACCTAAATTGAAAGGAAGTGTGCAATCTGACTTTGAAATCCGTCAAACAATAATGGAGCAGTTAAGAGATCTATCTTGGGTGCATATATTAAAAACAGGAAGTAGCATGACAATTGTCCCCCAGCTTGCCCCAATAACCGATAATAAGGATAATACTACGACAATTAAAAAGAATCACTTAATTGCCACAAAAAGTGGAGTCATCACACATTTTGAGATTTCTAGTGGTGAACGTCGTGTTTTACCGAATACAACAGTATATAAAGGGGATACACTGGTATCAGGTGTAATAACAGTTGGAGACAAATCGGTTGTAGTAGGTGCTTCCGGAGAAGTATATGCTGATTACTGGCTAGAAACTGAATTTTCTATTCCAAAGAAAGTTCAATTAGTTTCGGCAAGTAGTAGAGAATGGACATTTGATTTCAAAATAAATGATGAAAAGGAGCAAGGAAAATCGTTTCAAAAGGTCGATTTACCGGAATGGCTTTCAAGATTTATAGAAATCAAAAAGACTCAAAAGTACATCACTGTTACGGAAGAAATCTCAGAAGAGCAAATCGAGTCGTTTATTTTGCCACTATTGCACGAAAAAATATTAAAATCTTTACCTCCCAAAACTATTATAAAAAAGGAAAACATTTTGCACGTTTCATTCGATGATGATAAAGTGAAAGGGAAAGTCCTATTTTTGGTAAATGAGAATATTGCAAAAAACTACCCAATTGACCAAGGAGATTGATTTATGGCAGAACAATTATCAGAATTACAAGTTGAAAATCCAAATGAAGCAGTTATGCTACTTGGAATGTCAGATGCTAATTTGAAACTGATTGAAGAAACATTTCACGTGCAAATCATTACGCGTGGTGAAGTGATTCAAATTGCAGGTAGCGAGCCACAAAAACAACATGCTAAAGATTTAATACAGGCTCTTTTAAAAGTAATTCGTAAAGGAGTCAATATTGATTTGCGTGATGTGGCTACAGCAATCGAAATGGTGAATAAAGGGACAATTGAATATTTTGCAGAGTTGTATGAAGAAGAAATAGCGAGAAATTATAAAGGGAAGCCAATTCGTGCAAAAACAATTGGACAACGAGAGTACATAAAAGCGATTCGTCATCGGGATCTCGTGTTCGGAATTGGTCCTGCAGGTACAGGAAAAACTTATATCGCCGTAGTCATGGCAACACAAGCCTTAAAAAATGGGCATGTTAAGCGTATCATTTTAACAAGACCAGCTGTTGAAGCAGGGGAATCATTAGGTTTCTTACCAGGTGACTTAAAAGAGAAGGTTGATCCTTATTTAAGACCGCTTTATGATGCATTACATGATATATACGGACAAGAACAAACTCAAAGGTTAATTGAACGAGGAACAATAGAAATCGCACCACTTGCATATATGCGTGGTCGAACTTTAGATGATGCTTTTGTTATATTAGATGAAGCTCAAAATACAACACACCAGCAAATGAAAATGTTTTTAACTCGATTAGGATTTGGCTCTAAAATGGTCATTACGGGAGACAAGACTCAAATTGACTTACCAAAAAATACAGAATCGGGTTTAATTATCGCAGAGCGTACTTTAAAATATGTAAAAGATATACATTTTCAAATCCTTGAAGCAGGTGATGTAGTTCGTCATCCATTAGTAGCTAAAATTATTCAAAGTTACTCAGAACAAGAGTTATAGTAGCAGGAAAAAATTGTATACACAACGCATAATTGTTAAAATGTGTACGTTCCTCGTGCACATTTTTTATTTTTTAGTAACATTTCATGAAATTATATTCAGAAATTGGTAAACTAGTACATATAGACATTTGGGGGTGCTCGAAGTGGAAAAGCACTTAAATAAATTACTGAACATGATTAGTTTTCGAACTTTATTAATAGCTATTTTATTAATTACAGGGTTTCTACAATTCTTTTTAATGCTCGGCAATATACGTAGTACTACATATGATATACAGGCTTTCCAACTAGCACCAGATACAATACGCGCAGTTAAAACGGTAGAAGATACCGTGAAAACAGAACAAGAACGTGATCAAGCAGAAAGTTCTGTTGAACCGGTTTATACGTTCAACAAAGAGACAGCAGAACATCGTGCTTCTCTAGTATCATCTATCTTCGATATTGTACAAGACGTCAGAGAAAAAACAATGAAAAACGAAGAGGCAGTTCCTATCGAAAGTCAAATTGAACAATTGCGTGGGAAATTAAAAGATATAACGGATAGTCAATCACTATTAATCTTTACAAATAGTCAATTGCAATCCTTATTAACAGCAACAGATGCTGATTTAAATGTTGCTGAACCATTTCTATTAAAAGAAATTAAATCCATTCTGGGAGAACCCATACGTACAGAAAATGTGGGATTAGCACGTTCAGACATTGAAACGAAAATCAGACAGCAAAGTTCCATTCATGAGAATATTCAAAGTGCGCTAATTATTATTGGTAGAGCTGCTATATTGGAAACGGAAGTTTTAGATGAAGTAGCTACTGAGGAGTTAATACTTCAGGCACGTGAAGAAGTAGAACCAACTCGAATTCTACAAGGTCAAATTATTGTTCAAGAAGGCGAGCTCATTGATAGAGAAGTCTATAGACAATTAGAGCTTCTTGGATTATTAAACAATCAAACATCAACAAAACCTGTATTAGGATTAACAATTCTTATTATTGTTCAAATGAGCTTTATGTATATATTATTTAGTCTTTCTAAGTTGGAACTTGAAAAAAGACGAAAGGCACTGTTTGTGACAGCTATTGTTTACTCATTTGCGATTATTCTTATGAAAGTAATTAGTTTACTATCTGGTCAGTTTGATGCAACCATAGCGTTTTTATATCCGACGGCACTTGCGACAATGCTTGTAAGACTTTTAGCAAGTGAAAGAGCTGCCATTTTAGTAACCATTTTAACTGCAACTTCAGCAGGTGTCATTTTCCATGAAGGCTATTCCGCAGTTCTGCAGATGGATACGGTTCTATATGTCGTTTTAGGAGGGCTTTCAAGTGTATACTTTATGAAAAGTATGGAAAAAAGATCTCACCTATTAAAAGCATGTGGAATTGTTTCAATTTTCAACTTAGCATTTATTGCTTTTTACTTACTAATGTCACAATCGAATTACGATGTGTTTGAATTATTATTTTACGCGATCGCAGGGATAGCCTCTGGAATCTTATCGGGTGCTTTAACAATGGGATTATTACCGTTCTTTGAATCAGCATTTGGAATTTTGTCGACAATGAGATTAATCGAATTGTCCAATCCAAATCATCCATTGTTGAAAAAATTATTAACGGAAACACCAGGAACATATCATCATAGTGTAATGGTAGCAAATCTTGCTGAGGCTGCATGTGAAGAAATAGGGGCTGATGGATTACTTGCTAGAGTAGGTTGTTATTACCATGATATAGGGAAGACAAGAAGACCTGCCTTTTTCATTGAAAACCAAATGTCTGGTATCAATCCACATGACTCATTACCGCCTGAGCGAAGTGCTGAAATTATTATTTCACATACAACAGACGGAGCGAAGTTATTAGAGAAACATAAAATGCCGAAGGAAATTATAGAGATTGCACAACAACATCATGGTACAAGCACTTTAAAATTCTTCTTACATAAAGCAAAAGAAGTAAGTGATGATGTAGATGAGAATGTCTTTAGTTATCCGGGTCCAAAACCACAAACAAAAGAGGCAGCTGTTATAAGTATCGCAGATAGTGTCGAGGCTGCAGTACGTTCAATGAAACAGCCTAATCCGGAAAAAATTCAACAGCTTGTACATTCTATTATTCAGAGCCGTGTACAAGAACATCAATTTGATGAATGTGATGTCTCGATTAAGGAATTGAAGACAATCGAAAAGGTATTATGTGAGACATTAAATGGTATTTTCCATTCAAGAATTGAATACCCAAAAGAAGGATAATTATAGGAGGCACCAATGCTTAATATTGACTTTTTAGATGAAACAAATGAAGTAAAAGAACAACATATTGAATTAGTAGAGAAATTACTACAACATGCCGCTACGTATTTAAATATAGAAGATGGTAGTGAAGTATCCATCACATTTGTAACCAATGAAAAAATTCATGAAATCAATCGTGAATACCGAGACAAAGATCAACCGACAGATGTAATTTCTTTTGCTCTAGAAGAATTAGGAGAAGGCGAAGTAGAAATTGTTGGGATAGAGATGCCGAGAATTTTAGGAGACATTATTATTTCAACGGATCGTACCAAAGAACAAGCTGCTGATTTTGGTCATTCTTTTGAAAGAGAATTAGGATTTTTAGCAGTACATGGATTTTTACACTTATTAGGATATGATCATATGACAGAGGAAGATGAAAAAGTAATGTTTGGGAAACAAGATGAAATTTTATCGTCCTTTGGCTTAGGTCGTGATTAAAATGGATTTCCATAAATTATTCAAATCCTTTGGGTTTGCTTTTTATGGCATATGGACATCTTTAAAAGAACAAAATATGCGCATTCATATTTTTTGTGCGGTTGTTGTTCTCATCGCGGGATTCTTAACAGGACTAACGGTTACGGAGTGGCTAATCCTCACTTTGACCATTGCACTAGTTATTGGGGCTGAGATGATTAATACGGCGATTGAAAGTGTAGTAAACTTAGCATCTCCTGACATTCATCCTCTCGCAAAACAAGCAAAGGATGTAGCAGCAGGTGCAGTACTTGTTTTTGCGCTTGCAAGTGTTATAATCGGATTACTTATTTTTCTACCAAAATGGTTTAATTTTAACTAGGCATCCAAAAATTAGTACAATGTTATTGTTTAAGTTACCGCTAGAAAAAATAATGGTAAAAATAAATAATGTTTTAGAAGGGGAGAGGATATAATGACAGTAGATATGAAGGAATTAATTGAACAGTCAAAAGTTGCGAGAAAAAATGCATATGTACCATACTCAAAATTCCCAGTTGGTGCTGCATTACTTTCGGAAGATGGTAAGGTATATCAAGGCTGTAATATTGAAAATTCAAGCTTTGGCTTAACAAACTGTGCAGAGAGAACAGCTATTTTTAAAGCTGTTTCTGAAGGCGTTAAAAAGTTTAAAGCAATTGCAGTAGTAGGCGATACACAAGGTCCGTGTTCACCTTGTGGTGCATGTAGACAAGTGATTTCAGAATTCTGTGCACCAGATATGCCAGTATATTTAACAAACCTTAATGGAGATTTACAACAAACGACAGTTGCTGAGCTATTGCCCGGCGCCTTTACACCGGAGGATTTAGAATATGAAGGAAACGAAAAGTTATAAATCAGGATTTATCTCAATAATTGGAAGACCAAACGTAGGGAAATCAACTTTCCTAAACCGAGTAATCGGTCAGAAAATTGCCATTATGTCAGATAAACCACAAACAACAAGAAATAAAATTCAAGGTGTATTAACTCGAGAAGAGTCCCAAATGATATTCATTGATACACCTGGTATCCATAAACCAAAACATAAATTAGGCGAATTCATGATTAAAGTATCAAAAAATACTTTACGTGAAGTCGACATTATAATGTTTATGGTGAATGCTGAACAAGGCCTAGGAAAAGGCGATGAGTTCATTTTAGAACTTCTAGAAGGTACAAAAACACCTGTATTTCTAGTTGTGAATAAAATCGACCAAATTCATCCGGAAGAGTTAGTAGAAATTATTGAGTCGTACAAAGGGAAATTCCCATTTGCTGAGATTGTCCCTATTTCTGCATTACAAGGAAATAATGTAGATCAATTATTAACAACGATTGAAACGTATTTACCTGAAGGGCCACAATATTATCCAGCAGACCAAGTAACAGATCACCCGGAAAGATTTATTATTTCGGAGTTAATACGTGAAAAAGTACTTCATTTAACAAGGGAAGAAATTCCTCATTCAATTGCTGTGGTTATAGACAGAATTAAGCGTGATGATGAAAATGAAAATATGATTCGCGTCCAAGCGACAATCATGGTGGAGCGAGATTCTCAAAAGGGCATTGTCATTGGGAAGCGCGGTGCTTTACTGAAAACTGTGGGTACAGAGGCTCGTAAGGATATTGAAATGCTACTTGGTTCTAAAGTCTTTTTGGAGCTTTGGGTAAAAGTTCAAAAGGATTGGAGAAACAAATCGACTCATTTACGAGACTTTGGTTATCGAGAAGATGAATATTAAATAATTTTTGAAGACAAGCTGTATAAATTACGCTTGTCTTTCTATATTTATAAAGGTTGTATGAGTTTTGAAAAAGGCAGTTTTTTTGCTAGTAGTTGAAATGAAAATATTAAGTAACAAGCAAGGGATAGCGTAATCTGTCATGTATAATAAAACAAAAGTAAATGTTGAAGGAAGTGCAGTGCCCGTATGTTAAATAAATGGGAAGGCATTGTTTTAAAATCTCGGGCTTATGGAGAGTCAAATAAAATTGTTACATTAATGACAAGAGAAGCAGGAAAAGTAACGGTAATGGCGAGGGGCGCAAAAAAGCCCACGAGCCGTTTAGCAGGTGTTACCCAAACGTTTATGCATGGCATTTATATGGTGCAAAGAACAACAGGAATGGGAACATTACAACAAGGTGAGCACCTAGCATCGATGCGTCACGTTCAAACTGATATTATGGCTACTGCATATGCAAGTTATATTGTAGAGCTTGTTGATAGACTAGTAGATGAGGGGCCCGAACCATTTGCATTTGAGGTGTTACTACAAGCACTCAATGCGATTGAAGAAGAGCATGATCCAGAAGCCATTAGTTTATTCGTAGATTGGAAATTGTTGCCCTACACAGGAGTTCAACCTATTTTAAATGCCTGTGCATCATGTGGTTCTTTTGAGGGGGAGTTTGCCTTTTCCTTTTCTCAAGGTGGATTTTTATGTCATCGTTGCTTCCATCAAGATCCCTATATCATCCGTCTATCTCCTACTCAATTAAAATTAATACGTATGTTTTTTAATGTACCAATTGATCAGATAGGGAAGTTAGAGCTGAAAAAAGGAACAAAACAGTTTATCAAAAAAATTGTTACGACAATTTATGAGGAACAAACGGGAATCCGGCTAAAATCTCGTTCATTTATTGAACAATTAGAAAGAACCCCATTATTGACGAGAAGATCAAATAATGAGGAGCCTACAGATTAATTGTTATAATATTTTTCTAATAATGTCTAATACATCCTCTTTCACTGCTTGCCAAAATGCATTGATTGAATGGGTAGCAAAACGACCATCACAGTAAAGTCTATAATTCTCGTGTAGATAATTGATTTGGTCATAGTGGAAGTGTAATCGATGATTCATTTGTTTGACATCAATATTAAGCTCCATATAGCCATCAACTAAAGCCTGCAAATCACTTACTTGTTTTCTCAGTGGTTCGATAACTTGTGTGTGATATTGACCTAAATTCATATGATGGTTTACTAGACTGCGATGAATTCTTACCGATTCATTTAGAAATTCAAGTTTGGTATTAGCTGTCAATAAAATATGATGATGTGCTTGATGATCAGGTAATTCTTTATTTAATAATTCACGTACAAGGATTAAAAGCTTTTCTGCTGCGGAAATTTCTAGTATTTCTTGCTTGGGTTGTTTAAATAAAGTATGAAGGAACATCAATTCCACCTCCATTATTTTAACTTTATTATAATTTAAATTTTCTGATAATACAGTATAAAAATGAACAAATTGACCAAAATGAACGAAAAAATTGTCACATACTTACACTATTTTTTAGGGTAGGAATGTGATTTTAATTTATCGAGAGTATATAGATTCGAAAAACTATACAAAACAAAAAAGAACTTATTTCAATAAAATGAAATAAGTTCTTTTTGGGTATTTCAGTTGTTTAGATAATCATGTGCGCCTGTCGCAAGCTTTCGGCGCAGAATTAAATAATCATAATAATTTCTTAGAATTGAAGATGTTTTTCAATATATGCTTTTACTTCAGTAATCGGCATACGAGTTTGTTCCATACTGTCACGGTGGCGAACTGTTACTTGGCCATCTTCTTTTGAATCGAAATCGTAAGTGATACAGAATGGTGTTCCGATTTCATCCTGACGACGGTAACGTTTACCGATTGATTGAGATTCATCATAATCCACAGGGAATGATTTGCGTAACTCAGCCCATACTTCGCCTGCTTCGTCTGCTAATTTTTTTGATAATGGTAAAACAGCAGCTTTGAATGGTGCTAAAGCTGGGTGGAAGCGTAAAACTGTACGAGAATCGCCACCTTCTAGTTCTTCTTCATCGTAAGCGTCACATAAAAAGGCTAATGTTACTCGGTCTGCACCAAGTGATGGTTCGATACAATATGGTACATATCGTTCATTTGTAATTGGATCGATATAAGTGAAATCTTCACCTGAGTGTTCCATATGTTGTTTTAAATCGTAATCAGTACGGTCAGCGATACCCCATAATTCACCCCAACCAAATGGGAAGCGGAATTCGATATCAGTTGTTGCATTAGAGTAGTGAGATAACTCATCTTCTTCGTGGTCACGTAGACGCATGCTATCTTCTTTCATTCCTAAATTTAGTAACCAGTTTTTGCAGAATTCTTTCCAATATTGTTGCCACTCAAGGTCTTCGCCTGGTTTACAGAAGAATTCAAGTTCCATTTGTTCAAATTCACGTGTGCGGAAAGTGAAGTTACCTGGTGTAATTTCGTTACGGAATGATTTACCGATTTGAGCAATACCAAAAGGAGTACGTTTACGCATAGAACGTTGTACATTTTTAAAGTTTACGAAAATCCCTTGTGCTGTTTCTGGACGAAGGAAGATTTCGTTAGTAGAGCTTTCTGTAACACCTTGGAATGTTTTGAACATTAAATTGAATTGACGAATTTCTGTAAAATCGTTTGCACCACATTCAGGACAAGTAACAGATAGCTCTTCCATTTTTGCTTTCATTTGGTCAAAGCTCATACCGTCAACGATAATTTCCTTACCTGTTTTTTCTAGTGAAGCTTCTTCGATTAATTTGTCAGCACGATGACGAGCTTTACATGATTTACAGTCAATCATTGGATCGTTGAAGTTCCCAACGTGACCAGATGCCACCCATGTACGAGGGTTCATAAGGATTGCTGCATCAAGTCCCACATTATATTCCGATTCTTGAACGAATTTTAACCACCAAGCTTTTTTTACGTTGTTTTTTAATTCAACACCAAGGGGACCGTAATCCCAAGTATTTGCTAAACCTCCATAAATTTCTGAGCCTGGGAAAACAAAACCACGATGTTTTGCAAGGTTTACGATTGTTTCCATAGATTTTTGAGCCATGTTTAATTCCTCCTAAATTAGTAACAAATTTGCCTTGGCCGTTGTAGTCCAAATTTTTATTCTTACTGGATAAAAATTTATGACAACTGCCTGTGGCTTTAACTTTTTCAGTGAGTAGTTTACTGAATTAGTTAAAATATAAAAGCACCCGTCTCCGGGCTTTTTGGCCCGGGGACGAGTGCGTATTAGTACACCCGCGGTTCCACCCCGCTTGATTGTCGGTTGAAGTAAAGCGCATTGCATACGGCGTCACTTGTCAAAAATTAATCCTCATGAACCTCTAGTTCATTCCGGTTATTTTTTCTCCGCGTTCCTTGTCTGACAAGCGCTTTCTTTTCAACCTTCGTAGGCTGAAGTTAAGCGCATCGCACTGCGTTGTTAACTTAAACAAACAATCCTCTTTTAGAAAAATTGGCTCAAGGGTGCCGTTTCTCTTTTCGTGTAGGCTTTCACCATTTCCTACTCGCTTTTTTGAAAAGATACTTATTTGTCCTCTCATTGCCTATATAACTACTATCGATATTTTATGCTATTCACTCGAAGTGTGTCAATATTGTAGTTTTTCATTCATTTCTTCGCAAATATTTCTAAATTAGTATATAATATTTAAGTAAAAGTATAACACTATTTGAAGCGGGTGAGTCCAATCGAACTCAATAAACGTCAAGACACGATTCTGCAGATCGTTAAAGAGAATGGCCCAATCACAGGTGAGCAAATTGCAGAACGTTTAAATTTGACTCGGGCTACTCTACGTCCAGATTTAGCAATCTTAACAATGGCTGGTTTTCTAGATGCTAGACCACGTGTTGGATATTTCTATTCAGGAAAGAAAACAATGACTACTGTTAGTGAATCTATGATGAACCTGAAAGTGGGAGATTATCAATCATTACCAGTCGTTGTGTCAGAAAATATGACGGTATACGATGCGATTGTACAATTGTTCTTAGAAGATGTTGGTACATTATTTGTTGTTGACGATCATTCCTATCTACAAGGTGTTTTATCTCGAAAAGATTTGCTAAGAACAAGTATCGGTTCACAAGAGCTGACAAAAATACCAGTTCATATTATTATGTCGAGAATGCCTAATATTGTTTATTGTAAAAAATCAGATTCATTAATCGGGGCTGCTAAAAAATTAATTGAACGCCAAGTCGATTCACTTCCTGTTGTAAATGAGACAGAAAAGGGTCTTGAAATTGTTGGGAGATTAACAAAAACCAGCGTAACCAAAGCCTTTATTTCATTAGCAGAAACCCATGATTTATAAGGAGTGCTATTTTGAAGAATTTAAAAGTATTCGTTGTATCTGATTCAGTAGGGGAAACAGGGGAACAGGTAGTTAAAGCAGCAGTTTCTCAATTTCGTCCAAACTTTGACAATACTGTAATTCGTAAGTTTCCCCATATTGAAAATATAGATCATATTGAAAAAATTGTTGAAATTGCCAAAGAACAAGATGCTATTATCGTTTTCACGCTCGTAGAAGAAAAAATGCGAAACTACATGATCGAAAGTTGTAATCGTGATGTCATTCAATGGATCGATTTACTGGGTCCTATCATTGAATTATTTAAAGAGAAAATCGGGGAACAACCAAGGGAAGAACCAGGTCTTGTTCATAAATTAGATGCAGATTATTTCAAGAAGATTGAGGCAGTTGAATTTGCTGTGAAATATGATGATGGTCGTGATCCAAGAGGATTACTATTAGCAGACGTTGTTTTAGTCGGTGTATCAAGAACTTCAAAAACACCGCTGTCACAATATTTAGCACATAAACGTTATAAAGTGGCAAATGTACCTCTAGTACCTGAGGTTAATCCACCAGAGGAATTATACTTAGTTGATCCCAAAAAATGTTTTGGGTTAGTCATTTCTACTGAAAAGCTAAATGTAATTCGTAAAGAAAGACTTATCGCTTTAGGTTTAAATGATGATGCTATTTATGCAAAGCCTTCTCGAATCGAGCAAGAAATCGAACATTTTAACAAGGTTGTAGAACGTATAGGGTGTTCAGTGATTGATGTAACGAATAAAGCTGTAGAAGAAACAGCGAACGTTATCATTGATAAAATCGAACATAATAGATAAAATTTAAAACCACCTCTTCTAATGGAGAGGAGGTTTTTTCGCGTCCGGGCGTACATACTAGGAAAAAGACAACTGAAATATAATAATTAAAGTGAAATTCCTAGATCACCTTCAAAAAACGATAAAATTGTATTTTTTTCACTAAAAAAAGTGGAAATTTTCGTCTATTTGTTTTATAATGAGAAAATTGTGGTAAAAATATTATTAAGATAATTTTTAGAGCAAAAACACTATTTTTTGTCGGAAAATAGAGGATTTTTTAAATTTATCTCGAATTGTGTTATTTAGCATCTGAAGTTGGTGATTTAATGATCGGAAAAATACCTGAAGAGATGATCGAACAAATTCGTTCTCAATCCGATATAGTCGATGTAATTAGCGATTATATGCAGCTAACTAAAAGAGGTCGAAACTGGTTTGGACTTTGTCCATTTCACGGTGAAAACACGCCCTCATTTTCCGTGTCTCAAGATAAACAAATTTTCCACTGTTTTGGTTGTGGAGCCGGTGGGAATGCTATCACATTTGTAATGGATATTGAGAATATTACATTTCCAGATGCGCTAGTTAAACTAGGTAATCGAGTGGGTATCCATTTAGATATCCAAAGCAACAGTATATCCAAAGAGAATCATGCCTATTCAAAAAAAGAAGAAAAAATGCTTGAGGCACATGAATTTACAGCCGATTTTTATCATCACCTTTTGATGAATACTGAAGAGGGCGAACAAGCATTAAATTATTTGTTAAAAAGAGGATTTACAAAGGAACTTATCGAAACGAATGGTATAGGTTGGTCTTTACCAGCATGGGATTCCTTGTCAGTACTGTTAAAAAGAAAAGGCTACGAATTAGAGGAAATGGCAGAGTGCGGGCTCATTATAAAGCGAGAAAATGACCATACTTATTTTGATCGTTTCCGTGGAAGAGTTATGTTCCCAATTCGGGATGAAAATGGCAAAGTTATAGCGTTTTCTGGACGTATAATCGATTCTATCGATGAAGCAAAATATCTAAATAGTCCAGAATCACCTATATTCCATAAAAGTCAAGTTCTTTTTAATTTGGACAAGGCAAGAACCGTAATTCGTAAAAAACGTCAAGTTATCTTGATGGAAGGTTTTATGGATGTACTTGCTGCAAATCAGGCTGGCGTTTATAACGCAGTGGCTACAATGGGAACTTCACTAACACCACAGCACATCACAAAGCTAAAGCGCTTGAGTGAACAAATTTTAATTTGTTATGACGGTGATAATGCTGGTTGGGAAGCGGCCAAACGAGCAGCTGAAATGTTATACGCTGAAAAATTGAAAGTTGAAGTAGCTGTATTGCCAGAAAAACTAGATCCAGATGAATATATAAAAAAATATGGTCCTGAATCATTTGTACAGCAAATTTTAGAAAAGCCTCATGCATACATTGCTTTTATGATGATGCATGCAAGGAGAAATAAAAACTTTCAATTTGAGAATGATGTGTTGCAATTTACCCAAGAAGTACTTGAGCAACTTGTTGGTCGATCTTCACCAATTGAACGAGACCTTTATATAAAACAGATTGCATTAGAAACAAATATTTCTGAGGAAGCCATTTATGCTCAATATCGAAAATTAGAAGCTGATAATGCTAAAAATTTTAACCGAGCAGACAACTTAAAGCAAATAAAAAAAGTTGAATTTCAGGCAAAAAAACCATTAACTGCAACAGAACGTGCAGAACGATTACTCTTATCGCATATGCTAACTAATGTTGATGTTGTAGACAGAATTTTAAAAAGTGATGATCCCGAGCCCTTTGTTAGAGATGAATATAGTGCTGTTTTCGTAAGGTTAATCGGATTTTATGAAGAGCATGGTTCAGCAGATTATCAGAGGTTTTTAGAAATCCTTGAGGATCTAGACTTAAGAAAAATTGTAATGGAAGCAGCACTTGTAGAACATGATCCTGAACAGGCTGAAGCAGAAATTTCAGATTGTTTAAGACAGTTAAAAAAACATCGGATTGAAGTTGAGATAAAAAAATTACTTCACGATTCACAAGAAGCGGAAAAAATGCATGAACATAAACGTGCACTACAACTCGCTCAGGAAATCATTCAATTGAGGAAATCATTATCGGCAATTTAACCCGATTTGCGTTGTTAGAAGGAGGAAGGTTTTATGGCAGACAAGTCAGAACAATCAAAAGAAGTTGTCAATGGACAGACGATTGATGAAGTTAAAACACTTTTACAAGAAAAAGCAAAAAAATCAAATGAAATTTCTATGCAAGAAATTTCAAGCAAACTCAATCCATTTGAATTAGAAAATGAAGAAATTTTCCACTTTGCTGAGGATATTGAAAAAAGCTTTGGCATTGAGGTAGATGGAAAAGAAGAGTTTGAAGAAGAAGTCTTAGCAAAACAAGAAGAGAGCGAAGAAGCGTTTGATTTAAATGACTTAAGTGTTCCTCCTGGCGTAAAGATTAACGACCCTGTTCGTATGTATCTAAAAGAAATTGGGCGCGTAGATTTACTTTCTGCAGAAGAAGAGATTCGTCTTGCTGAACGTATTGAAAATGGTGATGAAGAGGCGCGTAAACGTTTAGCTGAAGCAAACTTGCGATTAGTTGTATCGATTGCAAAACGTTACGTAGGTCGTGGAATGTTGTTCCTAGACTTAATTCAAGAAGGAAATATGGGATTAATCAAAGCGGTTGAGAAATTTGATTACCGTAAAGGATTTAAATTTTCGACGTACGCTACTTGGTGGATTCGTCAGGCAATTACACGCGCCATTGCAGACCAAGCACGTACAATTCGTATTCCAGTTCACATGGTCGAAACAATTAATAAACTAATTCGTGTTCAAAGACAATTATTACAAGATTTAGGTCGTGAACCATCTCCTGAAGAAATCGGAGAAGAAATGGATTTAACTCCTGAAAAAGTTCGTGAGATCCTAAAAATCGCACAAGAGCCAGTTTCATTAGAGACACCAATTGGTGAAGAAGATGATTCTCATTTAGGAGATTTCATTGAAGATCATGAAGCTCAATCGCCATCTGATCATGCAGCCTATGAATTATTAAAAGAGCAGCTTGAAGATGTACTTGATACATTAACAGATCGTGAAGAAAATGTTTTACGTTTACGTTTTGGTTTAGATGATGGTCGTACACGTACTCTTGAAGAAGTAGGGAAAGTATTCGGAGTAACTCGTGAACGTATTCGTCAAATTGAAGCTAAAGCTTTAAGAAAACTACGACATCCTTCAAGAAGTAAACGTCTAAAAGATTTCTTAGAGTAGGATTTAGACATAGTATAAAAGAGCCATCTTGGTATTACAGTGTAGACAAAGTCGATCAGGACTTTGTCTACACGTCTTTTTAGGCATTTCTTTAAGATTAAAGATTACCCAGACTGTGTTGAAAACGCTTGTCAGCCGGGTTTTTCTGTACCGGAAGTGTCAGCGTCAGGTGTGGATGAGCGAGACAAGCAACGCAGGATGAAAGCGTTTGTCAACAGTGTGAGACAAAGTCAACTATGACTTCGTCTCATTTTGTTTTATTTCAGTATGCTTTTTGGTTAGTTATGAAATTCCATGTTACCTGTATTAAAAATAAGATAAAATAAATACATACATTATATTGGTAAATTTGGAGATAATACATATGGCAGATTCGAGGAAAAAAATTATTCTGAATGAAATCTTATTTTGGAAACAAAATAAATTACTACCTGAACAATATTGTGACTTTTTGATCACTCTATATTCTGAAGGAAAGGAATTGGAGCTAGAACAAATTAGTCATAAAAAATCAATTAAAGCTAAGCAAAAGCAAAAAAAAATTATTTTATGTACGGTAGTTTCAATATTAGTTATTGCTTTATTACTATCGCTATTCTTAGTATCAAAAATGACTTGGATAGTTGGAATTATTGTAGGCATTACTGCAATTTTCTTAATGATTAGTGCTTATCGTTTTTCAAGAAAAAAAGAAATGATTGCTCCAATATTACACATTGCATCAGCTTTATTATTATTAGGATTATCAGTCAAAATAAGTATTGAATATTTTCCTGAAAATCAGATTGTATTATATTCTTTTTTAATAATTAATTGCTTATTATGGTTCTTTACTGGTTATAAATATAAATTAATGTATTTCACAGTTTCTGGTATTTTAGGGGCTGTTGTAATCATTGGTTACCAATTCATGAATCTATAATGAGGCTATGATAACATTTTTCCCAAAAGAAAAATGTTATTTTTTTGATTAAAAAATTAATGTCATTATAGTTAATCTTTAAAGGATTTACTCTCTCGTAAACAAGCTTCGCAGATGTAGGTGCTCCTGCAAAACATTCTTTCCATACTTTTTCAACTTCCCGTTAGTTGATCCTCAGTTCCGGTCATCAAACCAAGTTTTAAGCTTATGAGAGTATTATTTCTACGTTAAAGTGAGATGCTTTTAATAAGTAATTTTCTTTCATTTTGTTAACTTTCATAGATAAGTTTCACATTAAATTAATTTTTTTGTCTCGTTTCGAATATATTTCAAGGATGAAAAAAAGCGAAATGAGGTGTGTACATGGACTTTTCGTTATCACAAGAGCAAACCATGCTATATAAAATGATAAAAGAATTTACTGAAGAAGTAGTGGCACCAGGTGCAATTGATAGAGATCGTACAAAAACATTTCCTGTAGATGTGTTTAAACAGCTTTCGGAAATGGGTATTATGGGATTGCCGTTTCCAGAAGAATTCGGTGGTGCAGGAGCAGATACAATTAGTTTTGCGATTGTTACAGAAGAATTAAGCCGTGGTTGTGCTTCAACAGGAATAACTTACTCTGCTCATATTTCTTTAGGTGGAGCACCTATCAACCTTTTTGGTACAAAAGAACAAAAAGAAAAATATCTAGTGCCAATATGTACTGGAGAATCTTTTGGAGCATTTGGATTAACAGAACCGAATGCAGGCTCGGATGCTGGTGGAACTGAAACAACAGCAGTATTAAAAGATGACAGATATACGATAAATGGTTCCAAGGTTTTTATAACCAATGCTAGCTTTGCAAAACATTTAGCATTAACTGCGATTACAGATGTTATAGATGGTACTAAAGAAATTAGTGCTATTATTGTACCGACAGATTCAGAAGGATTTACCATTAAGAGTAATTACGAAAAAATGGGTCTAAATGCTTCAAATACAACAGAGCTAATTTTAGAAAATGTTAGTGTACCAAAAGAGAATCTACTAGGGAAAAAGGGAAATGGATTTAAACAATTTCTCATTACCTTAGATGGAGGAAGAATTGGCATTGCCGCGATGGCGGTGGGGATTGCTCAAGCCGCATTTGACAAGGCCGTGGCATACTCAAAGCAAAGAAAACAGTTTGGAAAAACATTATCACAGCTTCAGGCTATTCAATTTAAACTAGCTGATATGGCCGTGAAAATTGAGTTGGCTCGTAATATGGTATATAAAGCAGCGTGGTTAAAAGATCAAGGAAAGCCATTTAGTAAAGAAGCATCGATAGCCAAATTTTACGCTTCAGAAATAGCAGTTGAAGTTGCAGATGAAGCAATACAAATTCATGGTGGTTATGGGTATATGAAAGAGTATGAAGTGGAAAGATATCTAAGAGATGCAAAATTATTAGAAATTGGCGAAGGAACGTCTGAAATTCAAAAGTTAGTAATTGCCAGACACATTTTGCATTAAGCACCTATTATTGTCGAAATTGTGTAATTCCTTCTAAAAGTTGTTGTTTAGGTCTTTTCGTTTTTCCAATAATGCAGTACAATAATTAGTGTTGACTAGATTCTATATTAGTAGATGTAGAAAAATTAAAACTAAAAGGGAGGGTATCCTAAAATGAAAAACAATCCTATTATTCCTTATATTCTAATTATGGCATTCGGTATCGGACTTATTTTCTTCATGTCATTAGAAGGAACAGGAAATAAAGAAGAGATTGCTGCTGGTCATGAGGAAGGCGCAGCAGGTGAAGAAGGTGCAACAGCTTCTGAAGGCGCTGGCGGTGAAGAATTAGTAAGTGCTTGTATCGCTTGTCACGGTGGTGACTTACATGGTGGTATGGGTCCTCAAATTGCTGGTTTAGATGCAGAACATATTGTTGATGTATTAACAAACGGTATTGAAGGTTCCCCAATGACTCCAGGGTTAAGAACTGGAGCGGAGGCTGAAGCAATCGCTGAGTATATTTCATCATTAGAATAATATTATAAACAGACGAGGCTATCTTATAAGTTATACTTATAAGATAGCCCTTTTTATCTTTTTGCCATAAATAATATACAAATAATTGTCTGAAAGGACAATCCATTACAATTTATATATAATAATACATAGAAATAAAAAAAGGCGGTTTGACTTACATGAACGCACAAAAATTATCAAAACGATTAGAGGCAGTAGCATCCTTTGTTCCAACGGGTGCAGTGGTTGCAGATATTGGAAGTGATCACGCATACCTACCATGTTATTTAGTTCATAATGGTGTTGTAAAAAAGGCCATAGCTGGTGAGGTAGTAAAGGGACCATTTGAATCTGCTATAAGACAAGTTAAATTGGAAGGTTTAGAAAAGAATATTACAGTCCGACTTGCTGATGGTTTAAAAGCTATAGAAGAGCAGGATAAGGTAGATACAATTACAATTGCTGGAATGGGTGGACCTTTAATCGTATCCATCTTAGAAAAGGTTCCAGAGGCTTTAAATACTGTTACACGCCTTATATTACAACCTAACATACATGCGAAAGTAATTAGAGAATGGGCGATACGAAATCATTGGGCCATTTTAGATGAAGTTATTTTAAAAGAAGATGAAAAAATTTATGAAATACTCGTCTTACAACGTGGAGAAATGCAATTATCCGAACAAGAAATATTATTAGGTAACCACTTACTTAGTAAAAAATCAGATATCTTTATTGAAAAGTGGTCGAAAGAAATTGAAAATTGGAAGCGAATTTTAACTTCGATTGAACAAGCGGAAGATACAAATGAAATTGTTAAGAAAAGAGAAGAAGTGACGCATCTGATAAAACTTGTTGAGGAGGCAATCAAATAATGAAGAAAGCTAATGGTCATGAAATCATTCAATTATTTGAAAGTTGGTCTCCGAAAAAATTAGCATGTATGGAAAATGACCCGATTGGGTTGGCTATTGGGACTTTAAATAAAGAAATAACAAAGGTATTAGTTACACTTGATGTAAATGAACAAGTTGCAGATGAAGCCATCTCAAAAGGGTGTGAATTAATTATTGCACATCACCCGCCGATTTTCCGAAAACTTTCAAATTTAAGAACGGATACACCAGCTGGTAAATTATACGAAAAGCTGATAAAAAATGATATCGCAGTTTACGCTGCTCATACCAATCTTGACGTGGCAGAGGGTGGTGTAAACGATTTACTAGCCGATGCACTTCAACTAGAAAATCGACAAATTTTAGAAAAAACATATCATGAAAATTTAATGAAACTAGCGGTTTTTGTTCCGGATGATTACGCTGAAAAGGTGCGACTGGCTTTAGCTAAGGCAGGAGCTGGTGGCATAGGAAATTATGAAGCATGTAGCTTCTCTACAAACGGTCAAGGTCGTTTTAGGGCATTAGAAGGTGCAGAACCGTTTATTGGGGAAATTGGTGAACTGGAAAAGACGGAAGAAGAAAAAATAGAAGTCGTTTTCACTCATTCCATTAAAAATAAAGTGCTAAAAGCAATGCTTAATGCGCATCCATATGAGGAACCTGCCTATGACCTATATACATTGGCAGTTGAGACTAATGAAATGGGATTAGGACGAGTAGGCTCGCTAAAAGAACCAATGACATTAGAACGCTTTGCAGAACATGTTAAAACTCAATTACATGTACCGAGAGTTCGAGTGGTAGGAGATCCAAATACAATCATCTCAAAGGTTGCCGTAGTCGGTGGGGATGGTAACAAGTACATTCATGTTGCTAAGCGATCGGGAGCCGATGTATTCGTCACAGGCGATATGTATTTCCATGTTGCACAAGATGCACAAGCTATTGGATTAAATATCGTAGACCCAGGACATCATGTTGAAAAAGTAATGATAAAAGGTGTTGCAGAGAAAATGAATCATCTATGCTCTAATGCAAAGTTATCTGTTGAATTTTTGCAATCAGAAATTAATACAGAACCTTTCATTTTTATCTAAAGCACATATTAAGGTAAAAATTAGACAGCGATAGAAGAAGTACAGTTTTTTGCGATCAATTTGGATTTGTAAATTAGAAATCAAACTAGTTGTTCTACGTTACGGCAACGAGTGCAGCTAACGGCTACGCCTTTCGCTGCAGAGCGAAGTAGAATCAAAGAAGCATTTCAAAGCTTTCTGCGGGAATAACAAATTTATTTGCGACGAAAGCGAAGCGACAGGAGCACCGAGCGGACAATACATTTTTTTCGCGCCCTTGCCAAAAAAAATAGTTGGAGCCGTACCCGTACCCTTGAAAAGCTACCGCCGTAACGGAAAACAACGGTTACATAGTAGACAAAAGGACATTCATGATATTAAAAATCATGAATGTCCTTTTTCGTTAGCAGGGTTTTGTCCCAAGCTTGTTTTATATTTAATTACGCACGCGATTGCTTAAGTTTTGCATGTGCGGATTCGTCGAATTCTTTTTCTGATTTAGAAATAACTACAGTTGCAACACCGTTACCGATTAAGTTCGTTACAGCACGAGCTTCTGACATGAAACGGTCAACCCCGATTAATAAGGCAATCCCTTCAACAGGAATCATTGGGAATGCTGCTAATGTAGCGGCTAAAGTGATGAATCCTGAACCTGTAACACCAGCTGCGCCTTTAGATGTAATCATTAAGATTCCAAGAAGTGTAATAATTTGTATCCAAGTTAGATGTACACCGTATGCTTGTGCGATGAATAATGTAGCCATTGATAAGTAAATAGCAGTACCATCTAAGTTAAAAGAATAACCTGTTGGAACAACTAATCCTACTACTTGTTTTGAGCAACCGAAGTTCTCTAATTTACGCATCATTGTTGGTAGAGCAGATTCAGATGATGATGTCCCAATTACTAAGAAGATTTCGTCCTTAATGTAAGCGATAAATTTAAAGATATTAAAGCCAAAGAATTTTGCAATTGAACCTAAAACTACGATTAAGAATAATGCCATAGTAAGGTAAACTGCAGCCATTAATAATCCTAAGTTTCCAAGTGATTTGATACCGAAGTTACCGATTGTGTATGCCATTGCACCAAAAGCACCGATTGGTGAAAACTTCATTACCATACCAACAATTTTAAAGAAGATTTCTGATACTTGTTCAAAGAATGTAATAACAGGTTTAGATTTTTCACCTAATGAAGCAGCAGCCAAACCAAATAATACTGCAGCTAAAAGGGTAGGTAATAACTCACCATTAGCTAATGCACCAATGAAATTATCAGGAATAATACTTGAAATAAATGCACCAATTCCATGTTCTTGATCTGCAGCTGCCTCTGTATATTGTGAAACGTCGGCATTATTCGCAGAATCTGTATTAATGCCGTGACCAGCGTTTACAAAAACACCAACTCCAATACCAATAGCTAATGCGATAGTTGAAACAATTTCAAAGTAGATTAATGCTTTACCACCAATTTTACCAACCTTTTTCATATCACCCATAGCACCGATACCGATTGCAACTGTTAAGAATATGATTGGAGTAATTAACATCTTGATTAATTTAATAAATAAGTCAGCTAATATTTTTAAACTTGCCCCAAATTCTGGCCAAATTGCCCCAACAATTATACCCAATACAATTGCAATAAGAACTTGGACAGTTAGGTTTTTACGTATATTCATTGAACTTCCATCCTCCTTGTATTTTAGCAAGAGATAAATGATATCGCTTTCAATATCTGAAACTATAATAACGCATAGTTTTCTAAAAAAACTGTTTAGTTTTTAATGGTTTTATCGTTCATTTTGTTCAATTGCTTGTGAAATTACTCACAAAGGCGATGAAATAAGGTTTTTTTCTGTTATAATACTAATTTGAAAAAGATAAAAGTTGTTATAGTACAAAGTCGGGGCTAAATAAAAAAAGCTACCTTTCTTGAAAGGTAGCATAATATTGTTCATTTTGTTCTTTATAAATCTATTTGATATCTTTTATCTCATCTTTAAGCTTTTCAAGATATTGGTCATTAACATGTTTTTCATATTGAGTATAGATTGGTTGTAATTCCTCTTTCCATTTATTCTTATTTTGTTCATCTAGCTCATAGATTTTAACCTTAGGATCTGCTTTAAGATACAATAAGTCTTCACTATTAAATTGTTCCGCTTTTTGAAATTGCCAATCCTGCATTTCAAAAAGGGAATCGGTAATAATCTTCTGTATGTCTTCATCAAGGCTATTCCAGAAATCATCATTTATTAGAACAGTATAGGCTAAAATTCCATGATTGGAGAGGGTTATTTGATTTTCCATCGTATGAAATTGTTTTGAATAAATATTTGAAATTGTATTTTCTTGCGCATCAACGATATTCTTTTGTAAGTCAGAATAAACTTCTCCAAATGATGTCGCTATTGGCTCAGCTTTTAGAAGTTCATACTGATCATGTAAAATATCACTTGACATTACTCTGATTCTTTTGCCTTTAAATTGTTCGACTTCGATAATGGGTGTAGTTGAAGAAATTTGTTTAAAGCCATTATTCCAAAAGGTTAGTCCCTTTATATTAATCTTCTCAAGTTCTTGTAAAAGAGATTTACTGACTTGTCCGTTTAAAACTGTTTGTAACTGTTTATTATTTTCTATAATAAAGGGCAGATCTAGAACCTGCCAATCAGGTACAATATCCGTCATTTTTGATATGGTTGGTGCAATCATTTGTACTTTATTTTCCCGAAGTGCTTCTAATTCATTTCCATCATTATATAACATACCATTTGGATAAATTTGAACGATCACTTTGCCACGACTTTTTTCTTCGACAAGCTCTTTAAACTTTTCGGCTGCTACTCCTTTTGGTGTATTTTCAGCAACCACATGACTAAAGAGAATGGTGATTTGTTCATCTAACCCCTGTTGTTCATCATCAAAAGGAAGCGTTGTCGTTGAAAAAATATTTTGACGATAACTAAATAGTACGATTAAGATAATGATGGTAATAAAAGAGCCAGATAGGAAGTATTTCATTTTTCTCACCACAATAATTAATTAAGATTTTTAGAGTAAACTAACTTTTTGAAGATTTGCTGCATAGTTTTATGATAAAACGTCCTAATTTATTCTATTATAATTACAAATTATTATAAACATTTAGACAGTAATGTAACAGTGTTATTTATAGGAGTGACAATAATGAAATTAAGAAAGTTATCGGTGAATAAGAAAATAATGATGTTAACGTTTTTCATTATTGTCTTTTCTTTTTTAATTGCGGGGACATTTGTTATTGGTAGCATATTAAAAGAGCAAGAGGAAAATATCGGCCAGGAAGCGATGCTTGTAGCACGAACAGTGGCAAATTTACCTGAGATTAAATCTTTGTTGCAAAGTGAAGATTTTGAGACTTCATCCAATAAAATAAATGAAATTGTAGAAGATATTCGATTTATCAACCAAGCTGATTATATCGTTATTATGGATAACCATCGGATGAAGTACTCCCATCCATCAAAGAAAGAGATAGGTCAAGTAAGCAAATCATCTGATATGGATGAAGCTTTTGTTGAACATTATTATCTTTCAAAGGCAAGTGGTGACCAAGGAACAACAATTCGTGCTTTTGTACCTATCATGAATGAGTATAATATTCAAATTGGCGTAGCCCTTGTTGGTTTTCTTCTACCATCTCCTCTGCAGATTTTCAGTGATTATCAGAGCGAGATTTTGTATACTATTGCCATTTCAATATTATTTAGTATTTGGGGAGCACACACACTTGGGAGACATATTAAAAAGCAAATGTTCGGTCTAGAACCACACGCAATATCTAAGATGTATGTAGAGAGAACGGAAACATTTAATGCGATGCATGAAGGTATTATTGCGGTCGATAAAGATCTAAATATTACGATCTTCAATAAAAAAGCTAGTGAGATATTAGGCGTTAATCAAAATCCCTCAGATTATATAGGAAAAAATATTTATGATGTATTACCTGATACAAGATTACCTGAAATCGTTTTAACAGGTAAACCCGTCTTTGATCAGGAGATATATGTGAATGAGCACAGTCTTTTAAGTAATCGCGTTCCAATTCTTGTGGACGGAAAAAAAGTGGGTGCTGTTGCGGTTTTTAAAGATTTAACAGCATTTAAACAGTTAGCAGAAGAACTTACAGGAGTTAAAGCGTATGTACAAGCGTTAAGAGTGCAAACCCATGAATATAAGAATAAACTACATACAATATCTGGGCTTTTGCATTTGGGCCATATTAAACAAGCATTAGAGTATCTATCCCAGGTTCAGGATGAACATGATAGTGTAACAAAATTTCTAAATGAACGCATTTACAATGAAAATATCTCAGGTTTATTATTAAGTAAAATAAGCCGAGGTAAAGAGCTTGGCATTTCAGTACAACTAGATAAAGAAAGTAAATTTACAAAATTCCCAGAAAAGCTAGACCATCATGACTTTGTGATTTTATTTGGTAATCTAATTGAAAACGCTTTTGACTCATTCAATAACATGAACCATAAAGAAAAGGAAGTTCATATTTCAATTGATGATAATGATGGAATCTTAGCAATATTAGTAAGCGATAACGGTATAGGAATGCCTGAAGAAATACAATCTCGCATTTTTGAAAGTGGATTTTCGACAAAGGATAAAGAAAATAGAGGAATTGGGTTATATTTAGTAAACGAAATTGTAAAAAAAGGAAGCGGAACAATTGAAGTAATAAGCGAAGAAGGAAAAGGGACCACGTTTATCATTACTTTTGAAATCTAAAGGGGGGAATCATCGTTGGAAACGATTAAAGTATTACTCGTAGAAGATGACCCAATGGTAAGGGAAGTTAATCGACAGTTTATTGAGCGTGTTGAAGGATTTAAAGTCACTGCAATGTGTAGTAATGGAGTCGATGGATTTAACAAGATTGTAGAACAAAAGCCAGACTTAGTTATTATGGACATTTTTATGCCAGAGCAAGATGGTCTTATAACACTTAGAAAAATTCGAAATGCTAACTTACCTGTTGATGTAATTACCGTAACGGCAGCAAATGATATGCAAACCATTCAACAAATTTTACATCTAGGTGTCTATGATTACATTATGAAACCATTTACGTTTGAGAGAATACAGCAAACATTATTAAATTATTTCAATTTTAAATTAAAGTCATTTGGCGTACAGGATATTACACAAAAGGAATTAGATGAGATGATTCATCCATACCGTGATATAGAGGAATCAAACGGTATAGAGACTACCTTATTAACGGAATTGCCAAAAGGATTTAATCGTACTACTTTGGATAAAGTAATGCACTTTGTTAAATCTTCAAAAGAAGGCGTTTCTGCAGACGAAGTAGCAGCTGGAATCGGAGTAGCTCGTGTAACAGCTAGAAGGTACTTAGACTTTTTAGAAAAACAAAATTTTATCTCTGTAGATGTTCATTATGGTGGGGTAGGTAGACCAATTAATCATTATTTTATATAGAAAGAACCTTAGAGGCCGGACAGAAGTAAGTTCTGTATTTGCACATGGTTTCTTGATAGATAGTTTGAATAGAACCTCAATCTAGATGTTCTACGTTACGGCAGCGAGTACAGGTGACGGCTACGCCTTGTGCTGCAGACCGAACAGGACTCAAAGAAGATTTCCGAAGCTTTCTGCTCAGAACAGCAAATTTATTTGCGACGAAAGAGTAGCGGCAGGAGTAACTAGCGAAAAAAATTAGTTGGAGCAGTGCCCGTATAAAGCGTCCGCCGCAACGTAGAACAACGGTTACATATAATAGTACACAAAAGGGCATTTATGATAATTAAAATCATCAATGCCCTTTACGATACAATAAGACTTTATT
>DATMGC010000135.1:0-6252 GCA_035555915.1 Ureibacillus sp.
TTCTTTGGCATCATGAAATCAGAATTCCTTTATTTAAAGGAATTTGAGAGTGTTGAACAGTTTAAAAAGGAACTAGAAAATTATATGAATTATTACAACACAAAGCGGATCAAGGCAAAATTAAAACTGAGCCCGGTACAACACCGAACTCAGTTTACCCAAGCAGCCTAGATGAAATAACCGTGTCTAACTTTTAGGGGTCACTTCATAGGGCCAGCGTCTTTAATCATCATTGGTTGTTGAGCAATTTACTTAAAAATTTTTCTTTTATTTCTGGCCACTCTTCTTTGATGATACTGTACATTACCGTGTGACGTATGTTTCCTTCTTTTCGGATCATGTGATTACGAAGAATCCCCTCTTTCGTTGCTCCTAGACGTTCAATCGCTTTTTGAGAACGTATATTTTCATGTCCTGTCTTGATTTGAACGCGATTTAATTTCATTCTTTCAAAACAGTAAGTCAACAGCAAATACTTACAATTCGTATTCACATCAGTTCTCCAAAACTCAGGAGTAATCCAAGTAGAGCCAATCTCTAATCGTTTGTGATTCTCAGCAATATCTAAGAACGAGGTACATCCAATAATGCGATTTGATGCTTTATGCACAATCACAAACATATACGTTTGATTGGTTTCACGTTCCTTAATCGATTTTTTAACGTGCTGAAGAACTGCTTCCTCTGTTAATAAAGTAACCGACATGTGCTCCCAAATTTCTGGGTATTTCGCAGCTTTCGCTATTCCTTCAACGTCATCTAATTGTACAGGTCGTAACTGTACAACATCATTTTCTAATAAAATTATTTCTTCCAACATAATCCCTCCTTATTACTAGTAAAAGATATTTTTGGTATGATAAACAGTATCAAAATTAGTTTTTTTAACCATACCAGGAGGGTTAGATTGTTGGAAATTTCTATCATATTCTCAAAAAGGCAACCAAAATATCTTGATATTTATGAGCAGTTAAAAAACATGATTGTGAACCAAACGCTCCATGCTAATGAAAAACTCCCTTCTAAAAGAAGCCTCGCCACTCATTTAAATGTGAGTATCCATACTGTTAAAGAAGCTTATGAGCAATTAGCAAGTGAAGGTTACATATACAGTGTCGAACGTTCCGGATACTATATTTCAAAATATGACGTTGAATGGGCACTCCCCATCCAACAACAAGTAAAAAGTGAGACTAAACAGGTTTCTAAAATTCATTTTAATTTCAAAAATGGCCAAGTAGATCAGGGTGCTTTTCCTTTAAAAGCTTGGCTAAAAATGTATAAAAACCAGTTAACATCTAATCTGGTACCAAACGGACCGTGGCAAGGAGACCCCTTTCTAAGGGAGCAAATTGCTCTGTATATCCAAAGATCCAAGGGAATCAAGTGCAATGCGGGTCAGATTTTTATCTATAGTGGAACACAGCATCAGTTAAATGAGCTATGTAGGTTTTTTGGAAATATAAAAGTAGCTATTGAAGAACCTGGTTTTAGAAGAGCAAGTACGATTTTTCAACAAAATCAATTAAGTGTACAATATGTACCAATAGATGAAAAAGGAGCAACCATTCCGCCTCATCCTTGTAAATGTTACTATGTAACACCGGCACATCAATTTCCGGTAGGTCATGTAATGCCCATTGATCGGAGAATAGAAGTATTAAAATGGGCTAAAGAAAATAATTCTTTTCTAATTGAAGATGATTATGATTCTGAATTCCGCTATAAAGGTAACCCAATACCACCCATTGCTCAAATGGACCAGCTACATCATGTCATCTATTTTGGGACATTTTCAAAGACATTAATCCCTTCTGTTCGTATTAGCTATATGATTTTACCTAAAAGTCTTGTGAAACCATACACTCAATTTTATAGTGATCAAAAAACGTCCGTTTCTTTAATTGATCAAAAAGTTATTTCAGAGTTTATGGAGAGTGGTTTGTACTCAAAGCATATTGCCAAAATGAGAACTTTATATAGAAAAAAAAGACTAAAATTAATCGAATGTATCAAATCTCATCTAGGTGCTGACTACGAGATTATTGGGGATGCAGCAGGTTTACATATACTTTTGAGATTACCACCATGGTTAAATGAATCCTGTGCAATTCGGCTAGCTGCAAACCTTGGTATTGCAATCGACCCTATTTCAACCTCTTACCAACAACATAATGTTGATCATCTCGTAATGATAGGTTACGGAGCAATTCCCTACGACGTAATTGAACAAGCAATCTCTTTGCTTGCTACAGAATGGAAAAATCACCATCAGCGTTACATTTGATGGTGATTTCATTATTAATGATTAATGAGTATTTATTAGCGCCAAATAATCATTCTAAAGATATAAGTTGTTTTTCACCCTGAATAAATAGATCCTCACATAAACAAAAGTGAAACTACTCATATTAGTCATGAAGGGAGCTGACATGATGACTAATAACAAAAAGTATAACAAAATTTCACATACAAAAAGTAAAAATCCACTAGATGTTTCTAAAGAAGAAGTTCGACTTAGTAAGGATGAAGAATTTGGTTTAATCACAGTAGAACACGCGAAAAAAAACAATTCTGAAAAACTAACGATGAAAGAAGTTATTAAGAAAATGGACAACAATCAAGGAGGCATGGCTTAGTTTATTCGGGATATGAAAAAGCCTGTTAGAATTTCCTAACAGGCTTTAGTATTGAATCTCAGAATGGTTTTACACTATTAATCATTTTTGATATTTGGCATTGGTTGGGTTTGATAAACTCTTGAGTTTTCTGGAACCGATTGAGTTAACCAAATATTTCCACCGATAACAGAATTGCGTCCAATTTTCGTGTCTCCACCTAAAATTGTTGCGCCAGCATAGATGACAACATTATCTTCGATATCAGGATGTCTCTTAATGCCTTTAATTGGATTCCCGAATTCATCAAGAGGGAAGCTTTTTGCTCCTAATGTTACCCCTTGATAGATTTTAACATTTTTTCCAATCGTACAAGTTTCTCCAATCACAACACCTGTCCCATGGTCAATAAAGAAATACTCCCCAATGGAAGCCCCAGGATGGATATCAATACCCGTTAACTGATGGGCATATTCTGACATGATTCTCGGAATCACAGGTACGCCCTCTTTATAAAGTTCATGGGCAATTCGATGAATCGTTACTGTTTGAATGGATGGATAACTTAATAGAATCTCCTCCGTTGAAGTTGTTGCTGGATCCCCATTATAAGCAGCTTGAATATCCGTTTGTAAAATTCTACGTAAATCTGGAAACTTATTAATTAAGTTCATCACGACTTCTTCTGCACGTTCAGTAATTTTATTTAATGGGGTATCACTGTCATTCAATAGTACTTTTTCAATTAAATCTTTAAGATTTAAGGCAGAAGTTCTAAGATTATTTGCGATTGTAATGTTTAGTCTTGTATCATCATGAGTGACTTTATCACATAGACATGGGAAAAGTGCAGAACGGAAGTTACGAAGTATTTTGTATATCGTCTCTTGCCCTTCAAATCCTATTGTCTTATCAATTGAAAAATAATCTTTATGTATATCTTCAAGTGATTTTGAAATGTCTGGTATTCCAGTATTTAACCATTCATTTAACTTCATAATACTTTTCCCCCTTATTTGAATGTGTTTTGAAAACTAATTCATATGCTTGTCTATTATTCTAAAATAATCTAAGACTTAAGTAAATAACTTAGATCTGATGTATCTCCCTTATTGGAAAGATACAAATTGTTATCCTGGCGAAAATGGATTCATAAAAAGTTCATTTCTCTATAATTTTCTCGTTTCCATCATAATAATTACTTATATACTACTTCATTAACTGTATGAAGTAATCGTTCGCCTCTTAAACCATTTAATAGATTATTTAATGCAATTTCAACCATTTTATCCCTAGTTTCTTTTGTAGCACTACCGATATGTGGTACTGCAATCACATTCTCTAGTGTTAATAATTGATGGTTATTTTGAATAGGTTCTGACTCAAAAACATCTAGTCCAGCTGCAAAAATTTTCTTTTCACTTAATATTTTATATAAACCTTCCTCATCAACTGTCGAACCTCTTGATACATTAACAAAAATACTAGTCGGTTTCATTAATGAGAATTGATCGTATCCTAAGAGATGATATGTTGCATTGGAGGCTGGAGCTAACATGACAACGTAATCAGACTCTTTGAGGAGACTTTCTAGATCACGATATTCAACATTAAGTTCGGCTTCTATTTGCTCGATAGGACGACGATTATGATAAATGACGTCCATATTTAAACCCTTAGCTTGCTTGGCAAGAATTTTACCAATACGTCCCATTCCAATGATTCCCAGCTTTGCACCAGAAATCCTTTGACCCGCATACAAGTACGGCCCCCAACTCTTCCATTTATTCTCCTTAATGAATTGCATACTTTCAACAATCCGTCTTGCACAAGCAAACATAAGCGATAATGCAAGTTCCGCAACAGCTTCAGATAAGACATCAGGGGTATGGCCTACAGGAATACCTCGTTTTGTCGCTTCTTCTAAATTAATATTATCGAATCCAACAGCCATGGTACTTACAACTTTTAACTTCTTGGCATGCTCAAAAAATTCTGTATCTAATTGATCCGTTAAGTTCGTGAAAATTGCATCGGCATCAGCCACTTCTTTCAGCAGTTCTTCTCTCGGCATTACCGTATTCTCTTCATGCCACATCACCACTTCAAATTCTTTCGAAAGTTGTTCTATTAAGGGTGATTGAATCAAGCGCGTAAATAATATTTTCATATATCCACATCCTATACTTTTACTTTGATTTTACAGCATTTTCCTCGAATGGACCATGATTGAATCGTATTGGCTAACAGTATCATTTTATTCACCTTACAAACAGGGTTTATAGTAGGGGCTACTAAACTCATTGTTTCTTGATAATCACACTAAAATAACGAACTCATTATTTCTGATAACCTTATGAATAAAAGGCTAATAAATGTTGCTATCACTCGTATTAGCCCCGTTTTAATTAGCACAATCACAATTAAGATTACTATGATTGCAGTATTCACAACTGATAATAGCCTTGACATACCGTTATAGATATTTGATTTGGCTAATAAAAATAAGATGATATAGAGAATGATGCCAATTCCAAATAGCTGAAGCATGTGAAACATCTCGCTTTCAATACTGCAGAATGATATAAAAACAACGTTGCAAAACTACAACGTTGCTGACTGATTATTTTCTGCTTTTAAGTAAATGACTAGCTCTTGGCGATATACTGTATCCTCTAAATAATGATCTAATGTATGAAAATCATATTTAAAACTCCCAAATGGGAATGTTACATTCTCTCCTTGAACCGCTGCTAGTAATCCTGCAACATCATTTGATACCATCTCTAAAACTTCTTCTCCAGTTGCTGTAATAACAAAAATAACATTCATGAAACTTCTCTCCTTCATTAGGCTCCGACAAATAGCGTTGCTTGGCATATGGCTATGAACAAACCAGGATGTTTGATGGGACTATTCTCTTCAATTTGCAATGTCATTTGAAATTTGCCCTCTCCATCTCTATATTCTGCTTTCCATCTTGCAATCTCCACTTCATTGAACAGAAACTTCGACCAGCCCTCTATGGCTTTGTCAATTTGGATTTTAATATTCCCATCCGTGATATAGAGAGTTGGAATTCCTATACGCCAATTTTCATATGAAATGATGTATTTTTTTTTATTAACTACATCGATTTCTTCAAACCATAATTTTCCCCTTCTACTAACTTTTTTTATAGTGAAAAGTTTTTCCTTCTGATCATCTAGCACATCATATTTTAAAAAATAACGAAAATCAAATATTTCATCAAAGGTCCTTTTCAAAAAGTTATCATAAATTCGTCTTGAGAAAGCGATTACTTCCCCATTGTCATCCAGAATCGGGACATCTCCCGTATATTCAATTGCTTCTGGGTGATGATATGTATAAGTTTTCATTTTATCTCCACCAAAAATAAGATTTACACCTCATAAGTTTAGTGGAAATCTCTGAATTTAGAAAGTTTGAACTACTCTAGTGTTTAAAAATTTCCGCTTATAATCGAGTAGGTGGGAGTGATTAACTCCCGACCTCTCACACCACCGTACGTACGGTTCCGTATACGGCGGTTCAATTAAGATGAATAACGCAAAGTTTCGTAACGAACTTGCAGACTTTTCAGCCCTTGGCTTTCCCAGTAGGAATTGCCGAG
>DATMGC010000136.1:0-9609 GCA_035555915.1 Ureibacillus sp.
TCGACCCTCCATTCCAATCAATTTTCAAAGTATCAGTTTTTTAATATTACGTTTTGAGAATTTCTTTGAGTTTTTCACTTATGGCCCAGCCTCTTCCCTTTTACATTACAACTCCATTTTCTTTAACCCTTCATCCGTCGAAAAATATAGGTACCCATCTTCTACAAATAGGTTATTGACTTCATCACGATATAAAATAGATTCGTCTGAGCCATCTATTCGGATCTTTGAGAGGTAGGCTCCATTAGAATAATTACTAAAATATAACCAATCTCCAAATCCTACAATATACTGTGCACGACTATCTGTTAGACGTTTTCTCTCACCAGTATTTAAGTCTATTCGATATAATATGTTATTATCATCTACATTACTATAATAAATTAAATTATCCTGTTCATATGCATGGTCAATTTGTGCCATAAATTTAAACTTCGCATTTGAAGCATTTGGATAATCATCTTGAATCCACGTATGGTCAAGCTCCATTTTCGTATCATCAATTAAGAAATATTCGTAGCGCACTACATTTTGTCGGTCAGGTGTCGGGTCATTCCAAGTTGTATCGAGATGGTACCATTCGCCATCTACCTTCACCAAATTCCAGGCATGTCCACCCGTATAGACTTCCCCTACAACATATTGTGTCTCAACACCAAGTGCTTGAAGCATTTTTAACGCCAATAAAGCATATCCTTGGCAGACTCCTTTATGCTCAAACAATACCGCATAGGCACTATGAGGACTTGCCGTTGAGTCTTCGCTATACGCTGTAGATTTTACAATATAATCATTAACGAATTTCACCTTCTGAAAATCAGACATTTCTTCTGGTGATACGGTAGATAGAATACTAGCAACTTTTTCATTTACAGCTTGCTCTTGAACTGCATTGGTTAGATAAGTTTGATGTACCTTAATTTTCGCATCAAAACTGCTATACTCGTATTCAATCTTGCGGTCCGCTAGATGCCCTAGAATATAATGATCACGATTTGCCGCTTCGTCTACTGCTTTTTGAATAAGATTATCAATATCTGAGGTACTACCAACATAGTGGATTTCAAAATTCGTTTCCCATCTACTTAAATAGTAATAAAATGAATCCTCTAACTCCTGCTGTGTTTGAACACTGTCTGGCAATTCTACATCCATCGTAACTAGAGTATTTGTAGCGGTACTGACAAGGCTGTCTTTTGCGGAGTTAACCGTAGACAATACATCAGACGTTGCATTTTGAATCGTCACATTATTATCACTAAGTAATTGCTTAGCTTCATCTAACCATTGTGAGCCGAAATCATATATCGGCTTAACAAGTACAATCGCTATGACGAGAAAAGTTATTCGTTTTAACAAAGTACATCACCTCTACATGATTTCTACTCTCATTGGTACTTCAATCAAATGCCTTAACAATTTATCACTATTATAGGGCTTAAATTTCATACTCTATTGAAGGTAGATATTTATCTCCAAAGATTTTCTTTAAAACTTCATGTGCTTCTTCTTTCATTTCATCTGTAATCGAAGAATAAATAACCGTAATAGCTTTTGTAATCACTATCATATCGTCAGCAAGCCCAACAGTCGGTAACATGTCAGCAATTAAGTCAATTGGAAGAATAAAGTACCCTAATACACCGAGGAGCATGAGTTTTTGTTCCTTTGGTAAATCAGGGCTTTTTAGAGCACAATATAGAAGCGCAACGCTATATAAAGCTTTAAATCCTAAGTTCGCTCCATACTTTTTTACTTTATTTATAAATTTATCCGGAGAGTAGTGTTTTTCCTTCCCATTTATCGCAGTTTCTAATTCTAAATTTTCATTCATTCTAACTTCCTCCTCTAATCCCATCAACAATGATCATACATCACTATCATTACCAATAAATTAAAAAAGTACTACATAAAAACTTATTCAATAAAAGAAATCCTTTTCCTTTGTAATATTAATACGAAATCTAAGATATAAAAGTTTCAAGCCACTTATCTACTTTAGAAAAGTATACTTGAAATTAGACGTCTCATAGGGATTCGGTTGTTTAGAAAAGTAATTCTTCGCTTTAACATTAGTACCATCCGAGAAGAGGTATTATGTATAAATAGCTCCTGTAAAATTACGAACTATTCTTTCCACTCTTATAACTTTTATAAAGTTTATGTTTTCTCTTTTTATTATTCAATGGGAATAAAATGAAGCTGTTCTATAAGCTGGTGCCTATAGAACAGAGGTTATCTAGCTTACTAGACTAAGAGGTTTGTCCATGATGTAATTAAATTTTTGATACTTTCTTTTCGACTACCTCTAGTGGAATATGTTGAAATTTCTTTACATCAAATAATCCTGTATCGGTTAACTTTAACTCTGGTATTACAGGTAAGCTTAAAAATGATAGTGTAAGGAAAAAGTGGAAGTAAAGTTCTGGGTGAATTTCATGGAGCGCTTTATGTGTTTCTTTCATCTTATTTGCTGCTTGAACTGCATCAAGTGTAGTCATTAATCCCGCTATCGGAAGTTCGAGCGAGCCAATAACCTCACCTTCCTTGACAACAACTAATCCGCCTTGCATATCTTGTAAGGCCTTTAGAGCACATAGCATATCTTCATCATTTGTTCCTACGACAATAGCATTATGGGAGTCATGTGCGATCGTTGTTGCAACGGCCCCTTGTTTTAAACCAAACCCATGTACTATCCCTAAACCTATTGTACCTAAAGAATGATGACGTTCTACCACTGCCATTTTTAAGAGGTCCTTCTCAACTGATGGGACAAATACACCGTTTTTAAGATCTACCTCTTTTTCAATATGTTGAGTCGTGATTTGATTTGGCATAATCTTAATAACATTAGCCAGGTTCCCTTCCCTAAAAGGAATCTCTAAATCTTTTGCCGTTAAATTTGGCAGATGAACCGAATTTAGTATGACTTCATCTATATTAGCAATTGCATCGTCCTGCAGAAGTACTTTGCCTTTATGAGCAACCTTTTGTCCATTTTTCCACACAGATGAAATGCTCATCTTCTGTAAATCCTCTAGCATAACAAAATCGGCTGTATAACCTTCTGCAATAGCTCCTTTATCATAAAGTCGATAACATTCAGCTGCATTAAGAGTAGCCAATTGAATTGCTTGTAATGGATTCATACCATTTTTAATAGCAAGAGAAACTGCAAAGTTAATACTGCCTTCCTCCATTAACTCATCTAGATGCTTATCATCTGTACAAAAAGCGAATCGCCGCGCATTTGCTGGAGTAACTGCAGGTAATAAATCAATTAAGTTTTTTGCTGCAGAACCTTCTCTTATAAACACATACATACCTTGTTTAATTCTTTCACGTGCCTCTTCTGCCGTAATACATTCATGGTCTGTTTGAATTCCAGCTGCTCGATAACCTCGTATTTGTTCCTTTGTAAGTCCTGAACCGTGTCCATCTATTATCTTATTAATACGTTGAACAAGAGTCAGCTTATCCAACATATCCTCGTCTGTTTCTAGGACTGCTGGAAAATCCATTACTTCGGCTAGTCCTAATACTTGTTCATATTGAAGAAATGGTGCCAGGTCCCTAGCTTTCATTACCGCACCAGCATGCTCAAAGGATGTACTAGGCACACTTGATGGCAGCATAAAATAAATATCCATTTGTGCATTTTTTGCATCTTCTAACATGAACTGCATACCTTTTGAACCCGATACATTTACGATTTCGTGTGGGTCAGTTATAACAGAAGTAATTCCATGAGGTAAAAGAATCTTACTAAACTGGGATGGAGGTAACATAGAAGACTCAATATGAATATGTGCGTCAATTAACCCAGGTATTACATATCGACCATATGCATCTTCTACGGATTTCGCTGTGAATTCATCATTCTCATCGAGTGCAATGATTTTTCCATCAGCCACTACAATATTGGCTTTTCTCCAACATAAGGAAAATACATCTGCAACCAAAGCATTTTTTAAAATAAAGTCTGCTTCCATTCTTTTTTGTGAGATATCAATAGACTTTCTCAATACATTATTGTTCATCTTCACAGCTCCTTCCCTATGAATCTTTTTATTTATTCCTATCATACAATATATTTCTGAATTTTCTTATTATAACTACCTATATAATTAAATATCAAGATAGTTCGCTTCAATTCAACATCAAAAGTTTTCCTTCTTAACCTTATATAAAGGGCTCGGATATACTTTACTATTTACATATCCGAGCTTTTGTATTTTTCTATTTATAACTAATTTGCAACAGTTCTTCTCTAAATGCTGTAATTGCATCCGCTGTATTTACTTCTAGTCCAAGTTCTTGTAAAACTTCACCAATATGACGAATAGCACTTTCAAGCATCTCAGCTGTTGTATTCCCCATATGACCGATACGGAATGCTTTCCCTCCCAAATGAGCTAATGCCCCAGCAACAATTACTCCTTTATGTGAAAGAAGTGTCCGGAAGGAACTATCATCAATACCTTCTGGATAAAGCATACAGCTTAAAGTAGGTGCAGCCACCTCTTCTTGAGCTAACGACTCCATCCCAAACGTTCGAAGTGCTGAACGCACCCCACGACCGAAGGCAATATGACGCTTTTCTCTTTGTTCAATGCCTTCCTGTAATACTATATTTATTGCCGTATTATAGGCATAGATTAAATTTACTGGAGGTGTGGCAAAATATTTCGAAGGGTCTTCCATAATCGGTAACCAATTTTTAATATCAGAATAATAGGCAGATATTGTTCCTAAGGCTTCTCGTGCTTCTAAAGCGCTCTGGTTAAAAGCAACAATAGCAAGTCCAGGTGGAATACCTATCGCTTTTTGTGAACCGGTTAGTACAATATCTATTTTATAATCTGGATGTCCATATGATTTGCTCATATTCTCATCAAGGGCGGCTGTTGCAACAACTCCATCTAAAATAATTAGCACACCCGCTTGTTTAATAATTGGTACCAGCGCATCAAGGTCTGATATAACTCCCGTTGAAGTATCCGCATGAGTAATAGTTACAGCTTTATAATTATTCACTGCCAACTTTTCACGAACGAGTTCTGGGTCAACTTGCTTTCCCCATTCTGCTTGTAAAACATCTACTTCTATTCCGAAAGCACTCGCCAAAGGAGTAAATCGATCTCCAAAGTAGCCATGACTAATAACCAGTAATTTTTCTCCTCTTCCAACGGTATTAACAATTGCCATTTCCATTGCTAATGTACCAGAACCTGCAACGATAAATACTTCACCATCTGTTTGAAGTAATTCCTTCGTCTGTTTGATTGCTGACTTAAATGTAGCAACAAACCTTGGATCTGTATGTCCCCTTGTTTCACTTGCCATAGATTCATAAATCTCATCTATGACGGGTGTAGGCCCGGGTACTAATAGTAGCTCTTTGTTTTTCATAATCCACATTCCCCTTTTCTATGTATACTTCTTTATAATTCAATTCTTTAACTTATGAGAATCTCCTTCTAAAAATTAAAAGAATGTCTTACTAGTGCAACACTATTAGTAAGACATTCCATATCAAGATTAATATCCTCTTATTTTAAAGTTATTAAATCATCTATGAATTAGCCAATTTTTTCGTATCCTGGTAGTGTTAGAAATTCAATAAACTTATCTTGCACAATTAAATTTTTAAATAGTTCAGCAGCTTCCCCATAACAGCCACTATTATATGCTTGTTCCCCAACAGTAGCTTGAATTTTCGCAAGCTCTTCATTTAAAATTTCCAAAGTTAAAGCAAGTGTAACCTGACGTCCGTCTTCTAGTACACCTTTTTCATGTCTAATCCATTGCCAAACTTGTGTACGAGAAATCTCCGCTGTTGCTGCATCTTCCATTAAATTATTAATCGGTGCAGCACCATTTCCACGTAACCATGATGCAATATATTGAACACCAACGCTTACATTGATCCGAAGACCCTCTTCTGTAATTGTCCCTTCTGGAACAGCTAGTAATTCATCAGCAGTTATCTTAACTTGATCAAGTTTCTTATTAATTTGATTTGGTGTTTTCATAATTGTATCGAATTGCTCCATTGCAACAGATACTAATCCTGGATGAGCCACCCAAGTACCATCGTGACCATCCGTAGCTTCTCTTCGTTTATCTTCAGCCACTTTTGCAAATGCAAGCTGATTTGCCTCTTCATCATTTTTCACAGGAATCTGGGCTGCCATTCCCCCTATTGCAGGAGCATTTCGCTTATGGCAAGTTTGAATACATAATGTCGTATAGGCTTTCATAAAAGGTACCGTCATTGTCACCTGGGCACGATCAGGTAAAATAACATTCGGTTGATTACGTAAACGTTTGATGAAGCTAAAAATATAATCCCAACGTCCACAGTTAAGACCAGCAGAATGTTCACGTAATTCATAAAGAATTTCATCCATTTCAAATGCAGCCATAATTGTTTCAATAAGAACCGTTGCTTTAATTGTCCCTTGTGGGATACCTAGATACTCCTGTGCAAAAACAAATACATCATTCCAAAGACGTGCCTCTAAATGACTCTCAAGTTTAGGTAAGTAGAAATATGGTCCTGTATTTCGAGTAAGTAATTCTTTGGCATTGTGGAAGAAGTACATGCCAAAATCAAAGAAGCTACCGGATATTACTTCACCATTAACTAACACATTCTTCTCTAGTAAATGTAATCCTCTTGGACGAACAAGAAGCACCGCTGTTTCTTCTTTCAATTTATATGTTTTTCCATTTGAACTTTGCGTTAATGTAATGGTACGGCGAACAGCATCACGCATATTGATTTGCCCTGCAATCATGTTCTGCCAAGTTGGTGTAGACGCATCCTCAAAACAGGCCATGAACATTTTTGCACCCGAATTCAATGCATTAATTACCATTTTACGATCCACTGCAGGGCCTGTTATTTCAACTCTACGATTTTGCAAATCCTGAGGGAGTGGTGCAATTGTCCAATCTCCCTTTCGAATTTGTTCTGTTTCCTGCAAGAATTGAAGCTGCTCTCCTTCATCTAGACGCTTTTGGCGCTCTTCTCGCATTGTTAGCAGTTCTTTACGACGGTCATTAAATTTCTCATGTAAAGTGACAATAAACTCAAGCGCTTCAGGTGTTAATATCTCTTGCGCTTGTTCTGTTAATTCTCCAACAATCTTAATCTTTTGTGATGTAGCCTGTTCCATTTCCTTCATCCCACCCTTTAAAATCCACAGTATTATTGAGATTTATCTGTTCTTATCACCTATGGAATTGGTAACTTAATTGAATTGTTCTGTTTCAGTAGATCCAGCCATCGCTGTTGTGGAAGATGTTCCACCTGAAATAGCTTGAGCGACTTCATCAAAGTAACCTGTTCCTACTTCACGTTGATGTTTAGTTGCTGTATAACCTTTCACTTCTAAATCAAACTCAGCCTGTTGTAATTTAGAGTACGCAGCCATACCATTATCTTTATAATCAACAGCAAGCTCAAACATAGATTTATTTAGAGCATGGAATCCTGCTAAAGTTACAAATTGGAATTTATAGCCCAATTTTGCAATCTCACGTTGGAATTCGGCTATTTCCTTATCAGAAAGTTTTGCCTTCCAGTTGAATGATGGTGAGCAATTATACGCCAGCATTTTACCTGGGTATTTCTCATGAATACCTTCAGCAAATGTACGTGCTTCCTCAATTGACGGATTAGACGTCTCACACCAAATTAAATCTGCATAAGGAGCATATGCTAAACCTCTTGCAATTGCTTGCTTAATTCCCGCTTTTGTACGGAAAAATCCTTCTGGTGTCCGTTCACCAGTGATAAATTCCGCATCCCGTGGATCAATATCACTTGTTACCATATCAGCAGCATCTGCATCTGTACGAGCGATTAAAATTGTATCTACGCCCATTACGTCCATAGCTAGACGAGCAGCAACTAAGTTTCGAACTGCATTTTGTGTTGGAAGTAATACTTTCCCGCCTAAATGACCACATTTTTTCTCCGAAGCCAATTGATCTTCTAAGTGAACGCCAGCAGCACCTGATTCTATCATAGCTTTTACTAATTCAAATACATTTAATGGTCCTCCAAATCCAGCTTCCGCATCAGCTATAATTGGGGCAAACCAATCAAATCCTTCATTTTTCCCTTCAGCATGGTCAATTTGATCCGCACGTTGTAGTGCCTGATTGATGCGTTTTACAACTTGTGGTACAGAATTTACAGGATACAAAGATTGATCAGGATACATATGACCCGCAAGGTTTGCATCTGCAGCAACCTGCCATCCCGATAAGTAGATTGCTTTTAATCCTGCTTTTACCTGTTGGACTGCTTGATTCCCTGTTAATGCTCCCAATGCATTAATAAAATCCTCTTCCTGTAAAGAGTTCCATAGTCGACGTGCACCACGTTTTGCTAAAGTTTGCTCTACCACAATAGAACCTTGTAATTTAACAACTTCCTCAGCTGTATATGGTCTTTCAATACCTTTCCATCTTGGATTTTCTTCCCAGTCTTTCTTTAACGTTTCAATCTTTTCAATTCTTTTAGTCATGAATAGTCACACCTTCCCCTTTGTTTTATACTTACTATCCAAAAATCAATTTTACTGTTCCATAACAGATTGACTTCTTGTAAATTAATATATAACAGATTATTTAAATATATTTGCTTTTTGGATGAGTTACTATGAATAAGGGATGAATTGGTAAAATATAGTGATGAAGTATTTAGATTTTTGTTATAAAACAAGGGGGATTCTAAATATGGAGAATAGCCAGAAGACGAATATGGAGCTTGAACAATATAAAATAATATTAGAGGATTGGATTCCGAAGGATTCCTCAGTCGCTATTGCTGTGGATAGTTCTTATGTATATTTTAGTCCGAGCATACATCATCCCCATCATAACCTTGTGAAAAATGTCCATCCTAAAAGTATTGCAGCCCATGTTATTAGTAACCGCAAAAAAACGGAAGTATTAGCTGATGATTCAATATTTGGAACGGCCTATTATGCGATTGGTTATCCGATTACAGTAAACCAACAAGCAGCAGCGCTACTTGTCATTTTGCCTTCAACATATGTACCTGAAAAACGAGAACCATATAAATTTATTACTGGAAAGCAAGAGGACGACTGGATACCCATTCCGATTCAACAAATCTCCTATATTGAAAGTTTACAGAAGCGCACTTGGTTCTATGCAGAAGATAAGCAATATAAAACGCACACTACATTAAAGGAACTTCAAATAAGACTACCTGAATTTTTCTTGCGTATTCACCGGTCCTACATTATCAATATTTACTTTATAAAAAGAATTTCAAAAGACATTGCATCCAATTTTATTGTAGAACTTAAAAGTGGTACAAAACTTCCTGTAAGTCAATCATATATCAATGAATTGAGAAGGACTCTAGAGTTTTGAAGATTATTATTGATTTGGAATCGAGTAGAGGGAAAATAAGTAACCTATTTTCGCCCCTCTCACAACACCGTACGTACGGGTCTCGTATACGGCGTTTCAATTTATATTACAGTGTGTACTTCTAAGTAACGGTCTAGGGCAGAGGGGATTCCCCTCTGTTTTAATCTTTTATTTGATATTGCTCTA
>DATMGC010000137.1:0-16246 GCA_035555915.1 Ureibacillus sp.
ATCAAACTCTCCATAAAAGAGAAAATTTGATTAGCTCAAATTTTTGCTGGCATCAATTTTGATGTCCAAAATTTTGTTTCTCTATATTAATAGAAGAAACATATATCATTAACGTTTTGTTGTTCAGTTTTCAAGGTTCAACACACTGTTGTTTCACAACAACTTTTATACCTTAACATTTCTATCAATTAACGTCAAGTATTTTTGTTTTTTCTCAACAGCGACTTTTATATTATAACTCATCCTCAATCAACAGTCAACAACTATTTTAAAATATCTTTTTTCAAATAGTTCGTGTCGTTAAGGACAAGTAATAATATACTACACTCATTTTTATTAAGCAAGTATTTTTTTGAAAATCCTTTTCAAAAATTTGATTTCAATAACAAAAAGGATAAGACCAAGTATAACAATGATACCACCAATTATCTGAGTAACAATTAATTTCTCATTAAAAACAAAATATGCTAGCATTGCTGCTCCAATTGGTTCAAATAATACCGATACCGAAATAGTATTCGTACTTACATATTTCACAGCCCAATTAAATAGCGTATGTCCTAATAAGTTTGGAATAATCGCCAAAAGGATAAACCACAGCCAAGTCATCGCGGGGTAAGGACCGAATGATTCCTCCTTGATTAGCACATAGATAAAGAGACAGATTGTACTGATCGAATAAACTACCATAGTATAAGTTACTAGGGAAATCCGTTTTCTAACGTCTTGTCCGAATAATAAATAACCTGTAATTAATGCACAAGCAATTAGCGCAATTATATCTCCGTATAATGCACTCCCACTAACCTTAAAATCCCCCCAACTTATTAAGAAACTCCCAATAATCGCGATAGCACCTGAAATAAGCGTTTTAATAGAAAGCTTTTCCTTAAAGAAAAAATAAGTTCCAAGGAATGCGAAGAGCGGTTGTAGGGTAACAAGTACCGTAGAGCTTGCTACAGATGTGTAATTTAAAGATTCAAACCACAAAATAAAGTGGAAAGCTAGGAAAATCCCTGCAACTGATGAAAAAATCCAATCCCTTTTGGATAACTCTTTTAATTCCCATAAGTATTTAGAAAAAAAGACAGGGCTCATAATAATTACCGAAAACAACATTCGATAAAATGCAATAACTCCTGAATCAGCTTTTGCTAACTTTACTAGGATGGCAGACAAAGAAATTGAAATAACACCTATGGCAATAGGGATGTATGGATGTATTTTGGGTTTTTCCATATTTTATAACCTCATATCATTATTTTTGCTATATTAATAAAATAGAAGACTACCACATATTCTTACATTTATAAACACTACAATCAACAAGAAAAAGGAGGAGAAATATTGGAAATTTCATTTCTGAGCGAATCACTGTCTTATGAAGTGATTATTAAACTTGTCATTGCAGCCACACTAAGTTTAATAATTGGCATCGAGAGGGAATTAAAAAAGAAACCCGTTGGATTAAAAACGAGTTTGGTAATCGCTACTTTTAGTTGCTTGTTAACCATCATTTCCATTGAGGCAGCATATAGTACTCCTCCGAGAGATGACATAAATATTACAATGGATCCTTTACGACTTGCTGCTCAAATTGTTAGTGGCATCGGATTTCTAGGTGCTGGTGTCATTTTGAGAAAAGGTAACGACAGTATAACTGGATTAACTACAGCTGCAATGATTTGGGGTGCTGCTGGAATCGGCATTGCTGTTGGAGCAGGTTTTTATATAGAGGCATTTTTTACGGTTGTAATCGTTGTGGTTGGTATTGAACTAATCGCACCTTTTTTATCAAAAGTGGGACCAAAAAGATTACGTATGAAGGAACTTGTACTAAAAGCCTTATTGAATGATGAAGAAAATATTAAAAATCTACTTACTTTTATGAAAGAAAATGAAATGTATATCGATAATATCCGAATTAAGGATGTTCCTGTTTCGACAGATCAATCTTTATTTGAAATAGATATTCGATTTTCAACATTATTTAATATGGACACTATATCAATTTATCACACATTGCACACACTACCTTATGTACAAAAAATTGAGCTTGAAAGCTTAAGCTGATGGAGGAAAATAATGGCTGAAATATTCAAACTACTAAAGGGTGGGAATAAACCATCTCTCATCGCAGCATTTGTTAACTTATTTTTAGGGATAATTAAAGGAGTAGCCTTTTTCATAACAGGAAATGTTGCCATGTTTGCTGAAATGATGCATTCTCTTGGTGATGCCGCGAACCAATTCTTTGTATTTGTAGGTTCCGCATTATCCAAAAAAGCACCGACTAAAAGATACCCAAATGGGTTTGGGCGAGTTGTAAATTTAGTCTGTTTAGGCGCTGTATTAATCGTCGCTATACTTTCTTACGAGACCGTTAAAGAAGGATGGCACTTCTTATTACATCCGAACGAAGAATCAGGTGGTATCTTAATTGCAATAGGGGTTTTACTAATCGGGTTATTTTTAGAAGGGTTTGTACTTCATAAGGCAGCAAAAGAAATCCTACATGATGCCGGGAAAGATAAAGCTGGAATTTTGTCTATACCGAAATCGATTGCATACTTAAATCGTGCAAAACCTGCTACAAAACTTGTTTGGATGGAAGATTTAGTAGCTACAAGTGGTAACCTATTGGCCATTCTTGCCATTGTCATTGCCTATTTCACAGGGTTTAATGCCCTTGAAGGTCTTGTGTCAATGATTATTGGTATTATGATGTTCTTTGTTGTTGGGAAGGTCTTTTTGGATAATGCTCGTGGCGCAATTGGTGAAACAGACGAGGAAATGTACGTTCATATCGGTAATTTAGTAATGGAGGATCCAAATATAACAGATATAAAAAATTTAGAAGTTGTAAAGGAAGGCGAATTTTTACACGTTGATTTAGTTGCTGAAACAGATCCTAATAAATCACTTGCCTATTTAGACGATGTTCGGGACCATTTAACCGAACTGTTATTAAGTCAAAAAAACGTTACAAAAGTAACTCTATCCTTCGATGAAGAGGACGACATCACCGACTGGAAACACAATTTAGAAGAAAAAGAAATTCTTAATGACGAACTAGATAAATAATTGAAACCCTTGTGATCATTTTAGACACAAGGGTTTTTAGTATTTATTAAAGAGACATTTCTAAAATTGCTCTTACGTCTTCTGCTTGTAAAGATTTAAATTTACCAAAAGAACCATTGATCATCGATTTTTCAACAAGAATATCCATTTGAGAATCATCAATATTATAATCAGCTAATCGACTTGGTGCCCCTATGGATGTCCAAAACTCTCTTAAGCGTTCGATTCCCTCTAATGCAACTTCTTCAGTTGTTTTCCCTTCTGGATTCACATTAAATACTCGGGTTGCTAGACCTGCAAATCGTTCAGGATTAACAGATAGATTGTGTTTCATCCAATTCGGGAAGATAATAGCTAAACCTCCACCATGTGGGATATCATACACAGCTGATACAGAGTGTTCAATGTTATGAGTTGCCCAATCTCCTTGAGAACCTAGCGAAAGGAATCCATTTAATCCAATAGTTCCTGCCAGTAAAATGGTTTCACGTAACTCATAGTTTTGAAGGTCGTTGATTAATTTTGGGGCAGTTTGAATAACAGTACGTAACACACCTTCACACATCTCATCGGTAACCAGTGTATTCGTAGTGTCATGGAAGTATTGTTCAAATACATGAGACATGATGTCCACCATTCCATAAACCGTATGATTTTGTGGAACCGTAAATGTATACGTTGGATCTAAAATGGAGAATTTCGGGAAAACAAGTGGGTGTCCCCATCCGTATTTTTCTTGTGTTTCTTCATTGGAAATAACAGATCCCGAATTCATTTCTGATCCTGTTGCAGCCAATGTTAGTATTGTCCCTAAAGGTAGTGCATCTACCACTTTCGTTTTCTTTATAACAATATTCCAAGCATCTTCATCTACTTTTGCACCCGCTGCGATTAATTTTGAACAGTCAATTACAGAACCGCCTCCAATCGCTAATACAAAATCAATTGATTCTTTTTTACAAATTTCAATTCCCTTACGAGCTGTTTCTACCCGTGGGTTTGGTTCAACTCCACTAATTTCAAAAACATTCATATTTAATTCTTTTAAAGTTGAAAGTGCCTCATCATAGAGACCACTCTTTTTTATACTACCTCCTCCATAAACGATTAAAATATTTTGACCATATTGAGGAAGTTCTTGTTTTAGTTGTTCAATTTGACCTTTTCCAAAATGCAGACGGACCGGATTATAAAATGTAAAATTTTTCAAAAAGATAACTCTCCTTTATTAAGAAATAAAAAAGCTATGTAAAGGATTTCTTTACATAGCCCATTTTAGCAGAAGAAAATATATTATTCCTCTTATCCGCTTTTATGTTTTAAGCATTTACACTGATTGAGTTATACCCAACCACGGAAGCGAGATGCTTCTGCAGTGCGACGAACACCAACCATATACGCTGCTAAACGCATATTAATGTTACGAGTTGTTGCAGTAGTATATACATTATTAAATGCATCAACCATTTTTCTATATAATTTTTCACGAACTTCATCAGCAGTCCAATAATAGCCTTGGTTGTTTTGTACCCATTCAAAGTAAGATACAGTTACCCCACCAGCAGATGCTAATACATCTGGTACTAACAGAATACCGCGATCAGTTAAAATTTTTGTTGCCTCAGCAGTAGTAGGTCCGTTTGCAGCTTCTACTACGATACTTGCTTTAATATCATGAGCATTTTCTGCTGTAATTTGGTTTTCAATTGCTGCTGGTACTAAAATATCGCAATCTAGTTCAAGAAGTTCTTGGTTTGTGATTGTGTTTTCAAATAAAGTAGTAACCGTACCAAAACTGTCGCGTCGATCTAGAAGATAATCAATATCTAAACCATTCGGATCAGATAAGGCACCATATGCATCAGAAATACCGATAACTTTTGCACCTAAATCACTCATAAATTTGGCTAAGAAGCTACCCGCATTACCAAATCCTTGGATAACAACACGTGCACCTTTAATATCAATATTACGTTTTTTTGCTGCTTCTTGGATTACAATTGTAACTCCTTCTGCTGTTGCACGATCGCGACCTTGAGAACCACCAAGAACAATTGGTTTACCTGTAATGAAACCTGGTGAGTTAAATTCGTCGATACGGCTGTATTCATCCATCATCCATGCCATAATTTGAGCATTCGTGAATACATCTGGTGCAGGAATATCCTTTGTTGGTCCTACAACTTGAGAAATCGCACGAACATAACCACGGCTTAAACGTTCAAGTTCACCCATTGACATTTGACGTGGATCACAAATAATACCGCCTTTACCACCGCCATAAGGTAGGTCAACGATTCCACATTTTAATGTCATCCACATTGAAAGCGCTTTAACCTCATCCTCACTAACCATTGGATGGAAACGAACCCCACCTTTAGTTGGTCCTACTGCATCATTATGTTGTGCACGGAATGCAGTGAACACTTTTGTTGTCCCATTATCCATTTTTACTGGAATGCGAACTTGTAACATACGAAGTGGTTCTTTTAATAAATCATACATTGCCTCGTCATAACCTAGTTTATTTAACGCGTCTTTTATTACATCCTGAGTTGATGTAAAAAGATTTAAATTTTCAGCCATTATTTTCGCCTCTTTAGAAATAGTTGTAATTTTATATATATAGCAAACATTGTAACACACTTTAAATCTCAATTGGTCAATAAAATCCCTACAATTAATATTGAAACTTTTCTATTAGAAATATAAGAATAAATAGTAATAATTTTACATTTATTACATGTATATGCTCACCAAACACATGATTTATGGACTTTGTTAAAAAAGCAGACGCTAATATGAACGCCTGCTTTTAAAAATTGGATATACATTAAAGTGATTCGGATACTGATTTTGCTTGCATATGAAGAACTAGATAGTCTGGGCCGCCAGCTTTTGAGTCTGTACCAGACATATTGAAGCCACCAAATGGTTGGTAACCTACTGTTGCAGCAGTACAGCCACGGTTAAAGTATAGATTACCTACATGGAATTCTTCACGAGCTTTCTCTAAGTGGAAACGATTGTTCGATAATACTGCTCCAGTTAATCCATAAACTGTATTATTCGCAATATCAATCGCCTCGTCAAAATCTTTAGCTTTCGCAAATGCTAAAACTGGTCCAAAGATTTCCTCTTGCATAATACGAGCTTCAGGATCTACATCTGCAAAGATTGTTGGATTAATAAAGAAGCCTGTTGAATCATCAGCTGTTCCACCTGAAACTAAGCGTCCTTCACCCTTACCTATTTCAATGTACTCAGTAATTTTTTTGAATGCTCCAGCATCATTTACTGGACCAATAAATGTTTCCTCATTAGTAGGATCACCAACGATTAATTCATTCGTTAACTCAACCACGCGATTTAATACTGTTTCATATGCCTTATCACCAACAACAACCGCGCGTGAACATGCAGAACATTTTTGTCCACTGAACCCAAATGCACTTGTCACGATAGATTGAGCAGCTAATTCTAAATCTGCATTATCATCAACTACTATTGTATCTTTACCACCCATTTCAGCGATTACACGTTTAATCCAAATTTGACCTTCATTTAAAACTGATGCACGCTGGTTAATACGTAACCCTACATCACGAGAACCTGTAAAACTAATGAAACGAGTACGAGGGTGATCGACTAAGTAATCCCCAACCTCAGCCCCGGAACCAGGTATATAGTTTATGACACCCGCAGGAAGACCTGCTTCCTCCATAATTTCCATAAACTTATAAGCAATTACCGGAGTAGTAGATGCTGGTTTTAATAAAACCGTATTACCAGTTACAACTGCCGCTACTGTTGTTCCGAGCATAATTGCAAATGGGAAATTCCATGGAGAGATAACAACGCCCACACCTAGCGGAATATATGAATATTTATTAATTTGATTTTGATTTTGAGCTAAAGGTTTCCCCTTTGCAAGTTCTAACATTTGACGACCATAGTATTCTAAGAAGTCGATTCCTTCTGCAATGTCGGCGTCTGCTTGCACCCACGGTTTACCCGCTTCTTTCGTTAACCAAGCAGAAAGTTCATATTTACGACGACGAACAATTGCAGCAGCTTTAAATAGTACTTGTGCACGTACTTCCGGATTAACCTTTTTCCATGTCTTAAATGTTGAATCAGCGATTTGCATCGCCTTTTCAGCTAGCTCTTGGTTTGCTTTCGAAACCGTACCAACTACTTCTGATGTATTGGATGGGTTATATGAAATGATTTTTTGGTCAGTTGTAACTCGTTCACCACCGATAATTAATGGATACTCTTTACCAAGTTCACTTTCAACTTTTTTTAAAGCTTCTAGATAAGCTTGACGATTTTCTTCAACTGAGAAATCCGTTAGTGGCTCACTTTTGTACGGAATCATAAATAATCCTCCTTAAAATAACTAAGCTTATAGTGCGTGTTTCGCTAGAAATCATAAGTGCAAATAATATTTGCACTTTATACATACTTCTATATATAATAATGCAAAAGATTGTTGCGTTTTTCAAGCAATAATTGTAATAAAAAACAATTTTTTTGAGGTGAATCTCATTGATTGAGAAAATGAACCAATTAGCTGCATTTTTTGAATTTGCCATTGAGCACGTTTCAGTGGGTATACATGCAATAAATTCGAAAGGTCACACGATCCTCTACAATCAGAAGATGAAAGAAATTGAAGGGTTTAATATTGAAGACGTATCAGACCGTTCGATTTTAGAATTATTTGCTTTTAGGCAAAATGACAGTACATTATTACGTGTACTACAGACTGGTTTAAAAGAAATGAATGTGAAACAAACATATTGGAATAAAGATGGACATGAAATTACAACTATAAATGATACCTACCCCATTTTTGATAATAATAACGTAATAATAGGTGCAATCGAATTTGCACGAGATATTACCTCATTAGAAAAGTTAGTGTATCAACCCCTGCGACGTTATGGTGAACCATTAACATTTGATGTTATTACAGCTGTTTCTGAACAAATTCAATCAGTTATTGAAAACGCTAAAAAAGTAGCGAGAGCGAGAGTACCCGTTTTACTTATTGGTGAGCCAGGCACTGGGAAAGACTTAATCGCAGAAAGTATTCATCACGAATTAACACCCTCTAATGATAAGTTTGTCACTTTGTTTAGTCGAAGAACAAATCAATCCATCCTTGAGAAGTTAGATACATTTTTAAAAAATAATATGAACTATACTTTCTTCTTTGAACGAATTGAATTTTTATCTATTCCGATGCAACAACAATTGCTCAAAGTTTTAAACAAGCCTTCACTAAAAAAACAGATGTTTATAGGAAGTATTGGAGATGACCCTATTGATCTAATAAGTAATGGTCAATTATTAAAGGATTTGTACTATTATTTTGCCTCCATGACTATATATATACCTCCGTTAAAAGCTAGAAAAGAGGATATTATGCCTTTTGTAAATGATTACTTTAGTCGGCATCGAGAACGGTTTGCATCGAATATTGAAGGTTTAGCAGAGGATGTCATTACATTATTCCAGCAATATGATTGGCCAGGAAATTTAAAGGAATTGGAATTACTCTTGGATGAAATTGCGTCCATGATTACAACTGAAAAACTAATTACTTACGAAATGTTACCACTTCACTTCCGTTTTAAGGTTCAGCAACTGGATGAGATTACACGTAAACCTGATTTTTTCATCGTCCAATCAAATCAAGAACTCTTACCATTAGATGATTACTTAAAGGAAGCAGAGCGGTACTATATACAAAATGTCCTAAATATGAACGATGGAAATATTACGAAAACTGCTAGTGCATTAGGAATGAGTCGACAAAACCTACAATATAGACTTCGAAAATTTAAAAAAACAGATTTTGACCCTAAGGACTAAGTACTCTCTTATGCACAATGCTTCATTAAAACCTATGCTTTACTAGGAGTATATAAAACTATATCTTGTCTTTTACGTATGGCTATTCTTCTTCATAGCCAATACAAAAAAACAGAGAGCAGAATTTCATCTGCCCTCTGTTTTTAATGTCCTGACTGTTCAATCCAATGTTGCAGTTTGTCTTTCAACGATTTAAAACCATCCGCATCACTTTCATCAACACGATCTTGTAAGGACTTTCTTGGTTGATCTTTTTTCTTTTGTGGCGGTGCTTCCTGTAACGCACGTGTAGATAAGCTAATTTTTTCAGACTTCTCATCAATGTCTAAAATTTTAACTTGGATCTCTTCCCCCACTTTTAAAAAGTCAGCTACATCCTTAACATATCCATACGTTATTTCTGAAATATGAACGAGACCTTGTGATTCTTCATCTAAAGCAACAAATGCCCCATAAGGCTGTATGCCAGTTACCTTACCGGTTACAACTTCACCTACTTCGTATTTTTTTGTCATAAAACGGTTCCTACTTTCTGTATCTACGTAAATGTCATGTTAAATTATAACATATGTATAGTAGACGAACAAAGTTTCACCCCAATGAATCCTCAATTAATTTCCAAACTATTTGAAAAGTCTATTTTTATAAATAAATTGCATTTTCGATTAAAAAATTCATATTTCTGACAAAATATAAGCATTACTTATATATTAAAATATAATAGGAAGAACTAGTTATAAATTGAAAGGACGCGTTTATTTTGAAACAAAAATTTCATGAACAGTTAAGATTTTTAAGAGAAGAAAAAAATTGGTCCCTTGAAGAATTATCGAAAAAGGTACAAGTTGGCGTGGAGAAATTAGCTTTATATGAAAAAGGAGAACTAACCCCTTCTGTCCAAACTGTCCTAAAGCTTTCAACTGTTTTAGAAGTTCCCGCATCTAATTTAATGGATGGTATACAAGCATAAAGAAATGTCATGAAAAAATCGAAACGATCAATTTCAAAAACTACAATACAAAAAGGATTTCCTTGTATATGAAAAACCAATTAGACATAACATCTAATGTTTGGTTCCATTCATTCATACAGGAAATCCTTTTTTACGATATGATGATTTACAACTATAAGTCTTGAGGAGTTTAGCTGACAACTATTGGGTTTATTTAGATCGTTTACCATACTATTAAATCTTAAACAATACATTTTGCTTCAAATTTAATCGCAATTAACTTATAAGAAATTTCAACACATTTTTCAAAGGGAATCCATTCCTCAAATGAATGCTCATATACTTGTTGAATTACTTTAGCTAGTTGGCTAGGATCATCAATCCCTTGAAGTGCCGCCACTACGTCAGCTGTTTCTGTTTCATAGCTATCCTCTCCAATGTTAAATGGATCCCATTCCTCTAAAACTTTCATTGCCGCTTTATTCATTAATATATTATCCAAAGTTTTCACCCTATTTTTACTATTTCGTATGCTATTATATAATACATATTTAAAAAAAGAAATGAGGGATACTTTTGTTTAATTTTGACCAGCTTTTTGACCGTAAAAATACGAGTAGTTTAAAATGGGACCAATTTAAGGAACGTTTAAAACTAAAATACAATGTAGAGGATGCTTCAGATATTCTTCCAATGTGGGTAGCAGATATGGATTTTGCTATACCCCAAGTAGTTTCTGATGCTATTAAAGAGCGATTAGATCACCCAATCTTCGGTTATTCCTATGTGAGCAACGAATGTAAAAATGCTATTGTTGGTTGGTTTGAACGTCGACACAAATGGCACATTGATCCAAACACATTGATGTTTCATCAAGGGGTAGTACCAGCATTAGGAACAATTCTAGAAACATTTACAAACCCTGGGGATAAAATCTGCATTTCAACTCCTGTATACCCAGCATTCTTTAATATTCCAAGAGCTCAAAAACTTGAAGTCTTAGAATGTGATTTAGAAATCAATGATGGCTCTTTCAAATTTGATTTTAATGCACTTGAAGAACAGTTTAAATTAGGTGTGAAAGCATATGTGCTATGTAGCCCACATAATCCAGGTGGTGTTGTCTGGACAAGAGAAGACTTAGAACAACTCGTTCAACTTTGTATTCAGTATGATGTTTTATTAATTTCTGATGAAATCCATGCTGATATTGTTTTTGATGGCTATACACATATCCCTACATTAACAGTTAAAGACGCGGACAAAGCAAAAATTATTACTTGTATCGCTCCAACAAAGACTTTTAATATTGCAGGTATTCATGCAGCAATTATGGTTGTCCCTGATAAAGAGTTACGTGCAAAATTAAATGCAGATAAGCAAGCCCACGGACGCGATGATTTAAACGTTTTAGCTGCTGCTGCTGTTCAAGCTGCCTATGATAAGGGTGACGATTGGGTAGATGCTATGATTGCATATGTTTCAAATAATATGGATTATGTAGTACAAGAGTTAAATCAACTTGAAGGAATCCATGTGGTAAAACCACAATCTACATATTTAATTTGGATTGATTATAGTAAAACAGGTTTATCTGAGAGTGAAATGATGCACCGTCTATTAGAAATAGGTAAACTAGCTATTGAACCAGGAACAAAATATAGTGAAGCTGGAAGAGGCTTCTTACGTATGAATGTAGCATGTCCATTCGAGATTGTGAAAGATGGCGTGGAGAGATTTAAGAAAGCATTAGTATAATAATTGAGTAGCAAGATAACAAATTAAGTTATTTATGGTTACCTTTTAATAAATCGAACCAATACTTTAAAATCAAAAACGACTGGCCCAAACTAAAATGGGTCAGTCGCTTTCGTTTTTTACTAATGTTATTGAGTAGATTTATCTTGTGGTCTTTGTTGATTATCTAAAATATATTTTTCTAATGCTTTAGATTTGACCTCTTGTTTTTTTGAAATACGTCTTAAAAATACGAAGACTAATACACATAAAATAAAGATTGCTAAAAACTCTAATGCTGCCGGAATATATGATGATTTATCCTCTGGGAAATATAAAAAACCTGCATAAAGGATACTCATTTTTCACTCTTCTTTCTAAACATTATTCAATTACAGTAATTGACTCAATCTTTACATCTTCTAAAGGTTTATCACGCATATCTTTTTCTACATTTGCAATTTTGTCCACTACATCCATGCCTTCTACAACATGTCCAAATACTGTATGTTTAAAGTCTAACCATGGCGTACCACCAACTTTTGCATATTCTTCGATAATTTCTTTTGGATATTTTGCTTGCTCCATTTGAGCAATCATGTTATTTGGTGTATGTTCCATTTGAACGATGAAGAATTGTGAACCATTTGTGTTTGGACCTGCATTTGCCATTGAAAGAGCCCCGCGCAAGTTAAATAGGTTTTCATTGAACTCATCTTCAAAAGAATTACCCCAGATAGATTGTCCCCCCATACCAGTACCTGTAGGGTCTCCACCTTGAATCATAAAGTCAGTAATAACACGGTGGAAAATAATACCGTTGTAATAACCTGATTTTGCATGTCCTAAAAAGTTTTCTACTGTTTTTGGTGCATGTTCAGGGAATAATTTAATTTTAATCGCACCTAGAGTTGTATTCATTTCAACTAATACTTCACCTGGGTTTAATTCTTTTGTTAATTGTGGAAACATAAAGCAATCGCTCCTTTGTTAGTAATTGTTAGTTTTGGGTATATCTTTAATTAGAAGACTACCACTTGATACCTCGTTACAGTTTAACATAGAACTTTTAAATTTTCCGCTAATATCCTTTTTTGACTTCCTTTGGGGTTACATATTAAGTTATACTTGACAACATAGCATAAATCAGTCTAAATAACTTATCTTAATGATGAATATAAAATAATGGATAGGAAGAATGTGATGAAGTGAATAACCGAAAGCACAATTTTATTATTATTTTAGTGTCAAATTTTATTGTTGCGAGTTCTATGACAATGATTATGCCCTTTTTATCGCTTTATATTGAAACTTTTGGAGATTTTTCCGAAAGCTATGTACAAAAATGGGCAGGTTTAATATTTGCTGCTACTTTTGTTACTGCATTTATCATGTCCCCAATATGGGGTCGAATTGCTGATAAATATGGTTACAAACCCATTATGATTATTAACTGTTTTGGCATTGCATTAAGTATTTTTTTAATGGGCCATGTGCATAATGTTGTACATTTTTTTATCTTGCGTATATTTATGGGGATAGTTACAGGTTTTATCCCAACATCAATGGCCTTTATTAGTAAGCATACACCAAAAAATATTGCTGGAAAAACTCTTGGGACTCTACAAATTGGTAGTGTTGGTGGATCATTATTTGGTCCCGTTATTGGAGGATCTTTAGCAGATGCAATTGGTTTTAATTTCACCTTTATTTATACTTCTATTGCCATTACAATTGCTGCAATTATCCTTATTATCGGCATACATGAGCCTGAAATTATCCAAAAAGAAAAAAGCACTCTGTATTCTAGAAAAAATATATTGTGGGCATTATTCCATCATCCACTTATTATAAGCACTATGTTTGTTGCATCCTTGATTCAAATAGGTAACTTTAGCATACAGCCGTTATTATCCTTATATGTTTCTCACTTAACTACTTCAGAACAGGTAGCTATGCTTGCTGGTATCACCTTTAGCGCCGCAGGGGTCGGCAATCTATTAATCGGACGATTTTTTGGAAAACTTGCTGATAATATCGGCTACGAAAAGGTGTTAATGTCTCTCTTATTTATCAGTGTATTCTTTATTGTTCCCCAAGCATTTGTTACTTCCCTTTGGCAATTAATCGCCTTAAGATTTTTATTCGGTATCTTTTCAGGCGGATTAATTCCTATAGTAACTGCGCTTATAAGACGTGAAGCACCAATTGAAATCCAAGGTGAAGTGATGGGTTACAATCAAAGCTTCCGTTTCCTAGGGAATATCATCGGTCCAGTACTTGGTGGCTTTATCAGTGGATTGGCAACCATTTCGGCTGTTTTTTATTCAACTGGTCTACTATTCCTTATTGCAGCAGTTGTCATTTACATCATTCAAAAATTACCTAAAAAATATCTGGAAGATGTCTTAAAAAGTCATATTTAAATTCGATATATTGGAAGAAGTCTCTATTATTATTTTTAGAGCTTCTTCCTTTTTTATTTGTATCTATGATATTCTTTTGAAATGTTCAAAGAAGTGGAGGAATCTAAATGAGACAATTTGTAGGGTTCTTACTTATTCTTTGTTGCTTTCCCCTTCTATTCTTCTTTAGCTATAAAATTGTTGATGAATATGCGTCAGCTAATGCGCATGAACAATCCATTCAACAGAATATACAGCTACCAGAGGAAAAAAGCGCGCTCCCTGTTACCATGTATGATCGTAACAAAAATGTCTTTAATGAAGAATATGTTGAGTGGCGAAAACCCATTAAATTAGAGGAAGTACCGGAGATTATTAAACAAATCTATCTATTAAGTGAAGATAAAGAATTTTATGATCATATAGGATTCAATATTAGTGCCCTTACACGTGCTGTTGTTGCAAACTCACAAGGTTCCATTGAGCAAGGTGGTAGTACCATTACACAACAACTGGTACGCATGCGCTATTTAACAGCTGAAAAAACATATGAACGTAAAATAACAGAATTGTTTTATGCATATGAGCTTGAACAACTCTATGATAAAGATGAAATCCTTGAAATGTACTTGAATGAGATCTATTTTAGTAATCAAGTATATGGAATTAATGCAGCTGCAAGTTACTATTTTCAAAAACCCTTAGCAGAACTAACAATTGCTCAAATGGCCTTTATAGCGGCTATTCCTAATAATCCATCTTTATATGACCCTTTAAAAGCTTTTGATAATACGAAAGCTAGACAAGAACGTTTATTAGATATATTAGCTGAAGCAAGCGTCATTACATCAGAAGAAGCTTCTAAATATAAGAATGAAAAAATTATCTTAAATTTGAAAGTGAAAAAACAACAGCAACCAGCCTATTCTACCTATGTGCTAGCTGAATTGAGAGAACTTGTTGCCACTAATGAGGGCTATAAAGAACAATTGGAGTCAGCCCAGTCTGAGGAAGAAAAGAATATGATTAAGACACAGATTGACTCAAAAGTTCAGCAATTATTTGAATTGGGCATAAACATCTATACAGCATTAGATCCCATAAAACAACAACAAGACGAACATAAAATAGATACTCTATTGGGAAATGGGGAATTACAAAGTAGTTCAGTGGTAATTGATAACAAAACAAGAGAAATTGTTAGTATCTACGGCGGGAAAAACTATAAAGAATATGATTTCCATCGAGCTTACCAAGCTGTACGACAACCAGGCTCTTCCTTCAAACCATTAATTGTTTATGCACCACTATTTGAAACGACCAATTATTCCCCTAGTTCTCTAGTAAGCGGTGGAAAGTTTTGTGTTGATAGTTTTTGTCCACAAAACTATGGGGGTGCGATTTACGGTAAAGTCTCAATTTCTACAGCCTTTAAAAATAGCTATAATACGTCAGCACTTCGTTTATTAAATGAAGTTGGTTTAGACACTGCTTTTCAATATATTGATAAATTCAATTTCCAATCCGTAGTCCCAAAGGACAAAACCTTTGCAGCTGGATTAGGGGGTCTTTCATATGGGGTTACTACGCTTGAAATGGCCGATGCATATACAAGCTTTATCGATGGTAGTTACATGAAGGTAAGAAGTATTAGAAAAGTAACAGATGCGAATGGAAATACTTTATATAGTTGGCCAACAGAAAGAGACACGATTTGGTCTTCACAAACTGTAAAGTATATGCGTTCCTTACTACATGATGTAGTGACAAGTGGCACAGGAAAAGGATTAACTTCTCATTCGTCCTATATCGGGGTTAAGACTGGAACAACCAATGACTATAAAGACTTTTGGTTAGCCGGATTAACTGATCAATATACGACAGCTATTTGGATTGGCTACGATAAACCTATATCAATGCAAGCACTTCAAAACGATAAAATTCATTTTAAAATATTTAATACAATTATGAACTAGAATAATGAGTAGCATAATTGTAGGTAGATCATCTTCTAAGACCTATTAATAATCCTTTCTTATGGAACGAGGCTGGGACAAAGGCCAAAATAGCATTTTTCCACACTAGGAAAAATGCTATTTTTACGTTCCAATGAAAATTGATTTCCATTCCGGGTACGCTTTCCGCGGGCACGGCCTGACACGAACGTCTCAGGCGTCGGTGCTCC
>DATMGC010000138.1:0-3782 GCA_035555915.1 Ureibacillus sp.
TTGTCCATATGCCTACCACCCTTCTTATTGCACGAGCATTCATATTGATCTTATGCTAACAAAAGCACACAAAAAAAGAACAAGACATTTGTCGTCTTGTCCATAATATTTTCCGCCATTTTCTGACAGTTTGCTACTCATCTTCATCTATTAAATTTATAAACGGATTTTCTTTATCTCCTGGTGGAGGTGTGTTGAAGGGTGGGAGTTGACTTTTTAGTTCTTCAAGATTCGGTAAATAAAATGTCGAGACAACCACTTGATACGTAAATTCACTTTCCTCACTATTTTCTGCTAATTGTGTAAGTTCTTGTTTTCCCTCTACTTGAACAGACTCAATTTGTGTAATTCTTTTTGTACTTTCCAACTGTCTAAGAAACTCCTCTACTTCAACATAGCTAGGAGAAGTTACAGACAATTCAGCCGTTAATTTTTCAATTCCTTCTGGCATAACATCTGATGTTGTCGTCTCTGCAGCATCTTCACTACCAGCTGTTTCACTCTCGGGGTCCAGTTTTTCATCATATGCCTCGACTAGTTCATCATCATCTTCGGCTGTCACAGTTTCCCCATCTTGGAAGTTTAAGGTTGTAATCAAACTGTTTGAGATGGTTTCAGCTTTCTCTAAATCTAATAAAAACTGCTCTTCAAATGGGCTGACAGGTAATATCTTTTGTAATTCAACCGCTGACAGCAGTGTCCCTTCACTACCTCCTTCATTGGAAGTTTGAAGTGTTTGGATAAGCGTATGTTCTGTGTCAATTTGACCTTGCAAGCTTTTAATCTCCAGCGTTTTTGGCTGAAGGAGGAGTATAGATGAGAAATACACAAATAAACCTGTTAAAATGACAGCGAGAACTGTGAGGATTGTATGCTTCTTTCTCCACTCAATCATTGCTCACTCTCCCTTCTTGAAAAGCCTTTACCGTATTTCGATCTATTGACAGTTCATAGGTTGCTAAATAACGTGGAACTGTATCCTCTTGATCCTCCAGTGGAACAGCTTCAACAGTAACGAGCTTCACTTCATTGATTAACTCAGAATCTTTTAACCGTTTTAAATAATATGCCGCTTCTCTTGAAGATTCAAATTGAACAAGTAAGTTTAAAGAGGCATTGTTTGCATATTCCAAACTATAAAAATACCCATTTTCAGGAAGATTTTTCGTTAATTCATTTAACAGAGGGACAAAGTCAATTGGATATTCCGTAGACCACTCAATCGCTTTTTCCAATTCAGCTACAGCCTTAGATGAATCATCTTGACTTGCCTGTTGTTGAAGCACTGCTGTTTGTTGCTGAACCTGTTGGTATTCTTGTTCAAGTTGTGTTATTTGCTCATTTTTTTGGTTAACCATCATTAAAACAGTAACAGCCCCTGCTAATAGAACGATGGCAATAATCAGCAATACCAGTAAATTGGTATAATTTCGTTGTTGTTTTTGTGGGAGTAAATTGATTTCCGCTAACATGATTGCTTTTACACCTCTTTTAATGCTAATCCAAGCACAGTATGAAACTTTTTAGGAACAGCCATGTTTTTATGTGTGTACACCTTTGTTAGTGGTTGGGACACATTAATCATAGTCACCGACTCTTGTAAGATCTCCATAAATTTCTCTATATATGGATTATCACCCAAAAGTATAATCTGAGTAATTTGATGGTCTCCTTGGTGAAGTGTAAAACGATAGAAATTAATAATTTTTTCAATTTCCATCACAGTATCACGGAAATGGTTAAGCATTAATTCCTTTTCTTTTATTTCGTATTGATAATAAAGTTTTGTTTCGGGATCCAGTTTATAAGACCAATTTGTAAGCATGCCATCCAAAGGTAAATGACGGGTGAAAATTGGTTTTAACTGTTCAAAGATGCTTAAATTCATTGAATCAAGCTTTACCTCTATTAGAAGGGTATTTTCCTTCTCAGACACATGTTCTTGGTGAAAAAGTAAACGATAAAGAGAGAGTGCCGATAAATCGGCTGCACTCGCTTCTAGTTTTAGATCATCTAATAACTCAGTATAATCATTAATGATTGCTTCAGGTGCTGCAAATAATAGAATTTCCTTATCTTTTTCATTTTCTTGCAATGGAACAAAATCAAATACAGGCTCTTCAAATGGTAAGTGAATATTATGACCGATCTCTAAATAAAGATATCCTTTTATTTCATCATCCTTTAAATCAACAGGTACCATTACCTTTCGGACACTTACAAAAGCATCTGGTGTAATAAAACGGACTTGTTTCCTCTTAATGCCCCAATCTTGGATACATTGCCCCAATATCATGGATAGCTTATCAGCATCTTTTATACGTCCATCTACTACTGTCCCCTCAGGAAGATAGCTTTCATAGAAACGGTGAACGACTAATGGATCCACACTTTTAAGCTCGAGTAATTGAATGGAGTAATTTGATATATATATATTTACTGTTTGTTGTTTTTGAGAAAATAAACGAAATGCCATATTCAAAACCTCTCTTAATAGAAGTAAGGGAAAAAATAAGTTATATATAATCGGATAAGATCATCGCCAAAAAAATAGGCAATTAATGCACCGATCACAAGGAATGGACCAAACGGGAAAGGTTTTCCCTTTTTAATAAAGCCTATCATCATCCCTATGATACCAACGACTGTACCAATTAATGTAGCTAGAAAAAAGCATATTAATACAAGCTTCCACCCTAAGGCGAGACCAAATACAGCTAATAGCTTCATATCACCACCACCCATACCGCCGCGACTTACTAAAATAATGATAAGCGGCACTAAGGTTCCAATCACTAACCCTGCAAATGGATCCCACCAAGGATCTGTTGGGATAAAAAGGCGTTCTCCTAAAAATAAGAATAGAAAAAATACATTTACTTTGTCAGGGATAATCATATATTTTAAATCAGAAACCATCACAATCATACATAATGAGATAAGTGTCCAGGCAATAACCAATTCTTTTGACCATCCCACCAATAGCGGTGAAATCGTAAAAAGAATTGCAGTGAGAAACTCCATAGAGGGATATAACGGTGAAATAGAAGTTTTGCAGTTTCGGCATTGACCGTATTGAAATAGGTAGGAAAGTATTGGGATTAATTCAACTGCAGATAGTTTTTTGTTGCATACAGGGCATGCTGAGCCAGGGTATGCGATCGATTTTTTAATTGGGACACGCAGGCCTACGACATTGTAAAAGGAGCCGAGGACTGCGCCTAGGATGAAGATATAGGTGTGTAGGATGATAATTGTTGGCATTTTGGTAGCTCCTTTTTTAATAGAAAGATAGATAGTCCAATCAAGGACTATCCACCTATAGTTTTATTTTATTTAGATTCTACCTTAGCTTCTTTAAAATCTTCTCTTGTTAAATCATTTGCATCTGGAATATCACTTACTTTAATGTACCCTGTTTCAGACCCATCAGGGAATAATTGTACTTGATATTCAAGGTCTCCACTAACTTCTACTAAATTTACAACCGTACTTTCATCGTAATTTCCATCAGTTTGTGGATCATCAATACTCTCTAACAGGTCTTTTTCAATTAATTGCTCAAGAGTAATTTTTTTTGCATCGGGATCAACAGATGCTACATATAGCCTTGCTGAATTCGCAATTTGTTGAGCATTAGAAATATGTGCATCAATTCTAGAGTTATTAATCATCCCACCAATAGCCGGTATCGCAATCGCAGCAATAATTCCTAAAATAACAACAACTGCTAATAGCTCAATTAATGTTAAACCTCGCTCATTTTTCATTAATTTCTTCAA
>DATMGC010000139.1:0-2269 GCA_035555915.1 Ureibacillus sp.
ATTATTTTCTATGACAGAAACGAAAAGGAAAATTATAGATACTCATTTAGTACCACATATTCAACATATGGTGAAAGTGCAATTGAATCTAGTCTAAACATATTAGGTAGTTCTGTAAGTTACTTTGGAGAATACGAAAAATATTTACTATGCGAAAAATAAAGATACTTATAAAGGCTCAACAGCTTATTTCTTCTTTGGTTACATTACATCGAAAGAAAGTTCGAAAGGATTAGAATATGTATTTACAGCCGAATGTATAGATAGCTCTAAATCTACTTGCAATATTGACACTAAAAAAGAAGAAGAAAAAGCATTACATTATATGAAATCAGTAAAATTCAATAAGGATGAATAGAGGTAGCAAAAATGAGTAATGAAGAACTACTTAATACTGATATTCTAAGAGCAAGGATTATGGATCTTGAATATGAAAATCTAACTAACAAAGAATTTGAAAGTAGGCGTATTTATTACAAAGAGACTGGTAAGTAGTTATCTACTAATGCGACTGCATATCGTTCCGATGATGTTCTCAAAGAACATAGAACTACTATTGAGATTGGCTTTTTATGAAACAAAAGCTAGGTAAAGTGAGCTTGTCGATAGAGTAATTAAGTACTAGAAAACTGTAAACGTTCCCCATATATATTAGTATCACCTAATCTTCCCACTAGTAATAAATATCCGCATCTGAATCATGATGCCTATATTCTGGATAGTAAATAACTCCTCAATTTTCAAAAATCCAATTTCATCATTTAATCTACTGGAAATATATGATAATAATGAAGTGTTATAGGAAATCGAAAGGGGTCACACTAATGCGATCATGGTTAATCTACGCCCTAATTTTCACAATGGTATTTATAGGAGGATGTAGTATGGAAAAGGAATTACCAAACACTGCTGCGTTTCAGGATGAGTTTACTCGTAGCTTGTTAGATTCGACTGAAGAAGTCGAAGAAGGACACTATTTATTAGAATCAGATACAGGTGGATATTCCATGCTATGGCCGAAAAACGCGGTTACGGATGGACCACCATTTTATCAAAGAACAGGAGATAGTTTTGAAAAGATTATTTTTTATGATGTAAATAAAAAAGAAAATTATAACTATCAGTTTAGTACGACTTATTCAACATATGGTGAGAGTTCAATTGAATCAAGTCTAAACATATTAAGTGGCGGAGTGAGTTACTTTGGTGAATACGAAAAAATAGAAACAGACAAAACAAGTATTTACTTTGCGAAATCTGAAGATACTTTTGCAGACATAACGACTTACTTCTTTTTTGGTTATGTAGTTTCAAAAGGAAATGAAAAAGGATTAGAATATATATACTCTGCCGAATGTATAGATGAATCCAAGTCTACATGCAATATCGATGTTAAAAAGGAAGAAGAGAAAGCTTTACATTATATGAAATCAGTAACATTTAATAAAGATGAATAGAGGTAGTAAAAATGAGTAATGAAGAATTACTGAATACTGATATTCTGAGGGCAAGAGTCATGGATCTTGAATATGAAAATCTAACTAACAAAGAGGTTGAAAGTGAAATAAGACGCATTTATTATGAGGAAACTGGGACTAAGTTAACGACTAATGTAACTATATATCGATCTGATGATGTTCTCAAAGATCATAGGAAAGAAAATATAGATAGTGGTTTTGATGGAACAGTTATTCACTTCCAAAGTGAAGAAGAGGAAATCAATCAGTCAATTACAATAACTCGGGGAAGCGAACTAGGAGAAAAGGACACTTGGAAACCTATTGATTGGACGTATAACTTAATGGGCATATTCGTTGGAGGAACTGATAATCAATTCCAAGATGCCAAAAGGTTTGATGATAAAGTAAGTAGTATAATACAAGACAAAAATAATAAAGTAACTAATTTAGATAGATATGGATATGGCCATTCATTAGGAGGAAACAATATAACACTTTTACAATTGATTCCAGATGATGATGGCGATGTGAGATTTAAACAAGTTTATGCTATAAATGATGCTGCACCTACAGCATATCAACTTGCAGCAATAGATACTAACTTCAGGTCTAAAGTAAAAAGACAATTCAAAATATTACATGATGAAGAAATTTACAACATCCCAGAAAACGAACTAAAAGCCTTCACCGAAGAATACTACAAAAACAAAATCGATGAAACAACCATTAACCACCTTACAGCGGAAGAAGATATGCTATACGGAGTAAGCGGTGTCCGTGGCTTTCTAGAAATCGGCGATCGCAATGGC
>DATMGC010000140.1:0-47883 GCA_035555915.1 Ureibacillus sp.
TTCTGCTTCCTTTACTATTGAAGCAGCATTTACATTTGTGCAAACAACTGCAATAGCTTCAACAGGTTTTATCATACAGTCAGTAATCATTTTGTATGTTTGCTCTTCAGTAACTAAAGCAAAATCATGGTTAACCGTTAATCCGGCGTACTGTTCAATTAGTACTTCTATCTCTAAGGATTCATATTGCTTTGAAATTTCATTACTTACATCTTTGGTATAAGGTGTAACTAAGCCAATTCTATTTGCTTCTAAAGCTTTAAAAGCTTCTAAAATGGCGATGGAAGAACTAATCATCGGTATTCCTACTTCTTCCTCTATCTTCTTACATAAGTTATAATCGTTTTCTAAACCTAACCAACTAGCAGAAGTACCATTCCATACGAGGAGATCCACTTTTGCATCAGCCAATAAGACCGATGCTTCTTTCATTTGCTGAAATTCGAATTGCTTATTCGAGTCTTCTGATAGAGCGATTTTTGTCACACCAATTCTTGAGAAGTGGACACTTAAATCAGGAACTTCTTGTACAATCTTGTAAGTGACTGGTTCTAGCATTGTATTTGAGGAAGGTGTGATCATACCAATTCGCATACTATTCCTCCTTATCATCGTAAAAAGTAAAGTCGGCTAAAATGTGGCACCCCTTCACCCATAGTTCTTGATTAACTTCTACAATCGTTAAGGCAGGTTTTACTTCACTTTCTCCGAATGTGTTTTCCCAAGCTTCCATTGCACCAGCAAAATGTGATAAATCGGAGAAATAAAGTGTCGCCTTAACCATCTGATTTAGTTGCAAGTCATGATTGGATAAAATATTTTGTGCTTTTTTCAATATAAATGCCATTTGTTTCTTTCCTGGTATCCCTACATATGGAAGGGAAGGATCTATACGCGCTTCTGATGCTAACCCGCTAGCATCTGTTGCCATTAGTCCACTCATGTAAACCAAATCTTCTGCTACGATGGCAGGTGCTTCGTGACTTTTTGGTACCCAACCACCATGAAGCACTTCACGTTTAGCATTTGGCATGAGAATATCCAACGAAATTTCAACTCTGCATCCTTTCGCACCAATTTCTACATTTGGCACAATTGCTCTTGCAGGGGCATTTAATTTATCTGGGAACCACTTACTCCACACTTCCTCAAATCCTACAAAGTCTTCCGGATCTGATAAGTAAACATGGGCTTTCACTGTATTTTCTAAGGAAGTTCCTGCTGCTTCTGCAACTTTACTTAGTTTCGTTAGGACATAGTCTGTTTGAAGGCGAATCGATACGTCTCCCCAAAATAAATTACTCGTCCGAACTTCTGGAGCAAGGGCGTGTATTTCTCCTTCTTGACCTTGCTGTTGCCAGTTTCCTTTCCAGTCTGTTGCAATATCACCTGAAATAAATAGCCAATTCCCAACCTTAAATCCTTCTACAAAACCAATGCCTGGTTTTGGAATATCTGGTGCGCTAATTTCTTCAACCACCTCACCAGCTTTCGGAAGATACCCTGTAAAGTCCACTTCAACTAATGCATCTTTTACAAGAAACTGTCTCACGCCTATACCTGTACTTGGTGGACTTAGTTGAAAGTACCGATTTTTTTCTTCCACATAACGCTTATTATCGACTGTCAAATCTCCTATTGTATAATGCCCTTCCGCCATTTTCGTTTTGTACCATTGATTCGCACGGACAATATTTGATGGCGTAAATCCTGCAGTCTCGATAATTTGGTTTACTCGGTTGTATAAATAGGAAGACTGCTTCGCTAAAGGACTTGTATAATATGGAAATGACTCTGGAACAATGGCTTCTTCAGATAATCCAGTCGTTAAATCTGAAGCACTTTGACCAGAAATAAACAACCAATTTCCCACTTTTACAGCAGGTGAATAGGGAAAACTCGGTTGCCCCATTCCTTGTGGCCAAATCTCTTCTTTTTGTTTAGCTTTGATTTTCACTTTGTTCCCCCCTTATATAAGATAGAATCTCATCAGTAAATAAATCGGGATTCTCCTTAAACATTTCATGGCCAACTTCTCTTCGTCGTTTTAGTTGCACTTTGGAATTGATTTTCGATAACTCTTCATATTCTTCATCTGTAATTAATGGAGAATTCGCAGCAAGTAACAATGTCGGCACAGATAGTTGTGCAAAATAGAAATGGAAATTCTCATTTGCGATAGATTGATAAGATTCTTCAATTGCCTCTACTAAACAATGTTGCATTTCATATTTTTTTAGTGAAATGTCTATTTTATTTGCATCATAGTATTGCTCAAATCTCAATTCATCGTTTTCTTCAATAGCCTTTTTCGGCTCTAAAAAGCGACTGATTGGGACTGGAAACGCCCTTCTACCGGGACCACTAATAGGTGGATCAACTAAAATTAATTTCTCTATTAAAGAAGGAAATTGAGTAGCAAATTTAGTTGCGAATCGTGCACTCATTGAATGAGCCACAACAATCGGTTTATAGTGGGGTGAAATTAATTTATTGAAAATGGCTGTTAAATCCTCAATGTAATCGTCCATCTGATAACCCGCGCTTGGTTTAAAAGACTCGCCTCTTCCCCTTAAATCAGCTGCCACAAGATAATACTCTTGTGGCATCCGTTCCATAACCGGTAGAAATGCCTTTGCACACTCAGTGATACCATGTAAGAAGAGGATAGGCTGAACTTCAGGATCTCCAACAGTTAGCAAATGAATTTCACCATTATAAGTAGAAAGGTTTTCTTCCTTTACTAGTAAGGAATTAAACATTTTCAAACGCCTTTACTTCGATATCTTTTGATTGCAAATAGTTATTATATCGTTTAGCTAACCAACGATTTAACTGAGGCAATGTTCTTTCAAGAGCTGCATAACGTCCGCGACTTGAAAGCTTTGCATACATACCTTTTTGAATCGAACGGTTTGCAGATAAATCTTGTTCATTGATTTCCATTACGCTATCATTAGCCAATTCGTAACGTTCCTGGAAGTCTGGTAGCTCCGTTGTTTCTTTCGGGTAACATAAACCAGTACGGAATAATATTTTCCCAGGACCTTGTGGAAGGATAATGTTCCAGAAGATTTGGTCAGGTAGCAGACCAAGCGTTAACATTGGTGGTACTGCAGCAATAACCATTTGACTACGTTCTTTTTCTGTTAATGTTGGGATAATAGGGAAAATCGCTTTTTGATCTGGTGAAAACCCTGCTCCTTCATGAGTAAAACCAGTTGGATGTAGAATTTGTCCATCCCCATCTTCAAAATCAACGAAGCTTGCTAGATTACTAGGTGCAAAATCGTGTGGGCCTTTATGCAAATAGGCTGTATGATAAGGCTCTAACGAACTTTCAATCATGATTTTCCAATTCCATTCACAATCTTCCACATCAACAAATGGCATCGCAATCATTTCATTCACGTTGTAGTTTTTCATTGCATCATCTAATTTTTTTAATGTTGGTGCTAAAGGAGCCGCATCTTTATCAAAATTACAGAAAATGAAACCATTCCAAATTTCAACTTTTAACGATGGTAAACTATGATCATGGCGTAAAATATCAAACGGTTCTATACGAATCATTTCTGGCGCTGAAATTAACTCACCGGAGTTACTATATGTCCACCAATGTAAGGGACATCTAAAGTTCTTACAATTTCCGCTACCTTCCGCCACTAAGTGTCCACGGTGCTGACAAACTGCTGAGAAGACATGAATCTCACCTTTTTTATCGCGAGAAACAACTAAAGGATCATCTACAACTGTAATTGTGTAGTAATCACCTGGATTTGGAATTTGATCGGCACGTCCTACGCATAACCATTCTCGGTAGAAAATGGCTTCTTTTTCAAACTCATAAAATTCTTCTGTTGTATAAATTTCAGCTGGCATTGAGCGAGCTTCTTTTGTTTCAAGTAGTGATGGTCCGATATCGTCTAAAATCTCTAATACTTTTTCTGATGGTTGATAAGTCATATAAATTCCTCCTGTATTATAGAAATTCCCCTTGGAAACTATATTGTTTCGGGATAACACTTTCGCGTCTAATAATTAATTGTTCTGCATGTTGCTGTGCTTGAATACGAATAGTTTCTTCATTTACTCTTTGTAATTGGCGATTCTTCATCACCCATGTACCGTCCACAAAGACATGTTGTACATCGCTGCCTTGTGCAGCATAAACAAGATTACTAAAAATATTTTGATAGAATTCCGTTAATACTGGTGTTAGGTGTAGTCGTCTAAAATCAATGACGATTAAATCCGCTTTTTTCCCACATTCCACTGAACCAATTTCTTGATCCAAACCTAATGCCTTAGCCGCATCAATCGTAGCCATTCTTAGTACTTTTTCTGCTGGCATAATAGTAGCATCTAAATGTTTTACTTTTTGCAATAACGGAACATACTTCATTTCTTCCATTAAATCGAGATTATTATTTTCTTTTACTCCATCTGTTCCAATGCCTACCGTGATTCCAGCTGACTGCATCTGATGAATCGGAGCGATGCCCGATGCTAGTTTTAGATTGCTCACTGGGCAATGAGCAACACTTGTCTTTGTAGAAGCCAATATCTCGAGTTCACTCGGCTCAACCCAAACACAATGTGCAAGTATGGTTTTTGGGCCTAAAATGCCTCTATCATAGAAGACTTCGATTGGCCATCTACCATATTTTTCTTTCACCTTTCTTGACATTTCAAAGGATTCTTCACCATGCGTATGGATGCCGGTATCATATTTTTCTGCTATACGAGCCGCTTCGTAATAAGCTTCTTTTGTACAGTAAGAGAGATGCTCAAGACCAACCCAAATCTTCACTCGTCCATTACAACTATTCTGATAATTGTTTAATAGATCGATATTTGTTTCTAATGTTTCGAAATAGTTATACTGTGGACGATCTGCTACATAAGGTGCATATACAGCACGTATGCCTACTTCATCTGCTGCTTGAATACAACGATGAACATAACGGTACATATCTAACACTGTAGTGGTACCTGATTTCACTCCTTCTGCATAACTCAATGACGCCGCCGCATATGCATCATCTTCTAATAGAACTCGGTGCTTAGGATCCACATGTCGTGTTAGCCATTCGAAGACTTCTAAATCCTCTGCTGTTCCTCTTGTCAAACCCGAGTGTAAGTGGAGATTAATCAACCCAGGCATTAGAACTTGTCCACTCAAATCCAACGTTTCAATGTTCTGATATTTACGAAGTAGGTCCTCCGTTTTTCCAATGTCTTGGATTCTTCCTTTATCAATAAATACAGCACCGTCAATGAGTAAATCATTCTGCTCATTCATCGTGACAACAGTTGCATGAATAAATAATAAGGTTTCTGTCATTACTTACCTCCCGTAAAAATACAGTGATTACTTAGTCGATAAACTCTGTTGTATAGGCTTTACTCACATCTAAACTTTCACTAATAAGTCCAGCTTCTACTAATTGGTTTTTCAGTGTTTCCCAACGTTCTTCGGACATATAACCGAAACCATTTTTGTCTGTTTCTTCTGTCCAGATTAATGGTTGTGATTGTTCAGCAGCGTAGTTCAGCATATCCATCGTGTAATCTGGGTTAAGGGAGTTAATATATTCATTTGTCTTTTCATAGTTTTCTTTAAAGAAATCCCAACCTTTTTTAGATGCATCAATATAATCTTGAACGATTTCTGGATTTTCTTTAATATAATCCTCTGTCGTAATTAACATATTCGCGTATGGATTATATCCAGACATATCGGCGATTAGCGCTTTTGAGAAGGTAATGCCTTCTTGTTCAAGTACATATCCTTCATTTGTTACATAACCTTGGTTGATCGATTCAGTATCGTTTAAGAAAGTAGCTAATGAACCTGTATATGCTAATTCCGTAACACCTTCTAGGTTTTGAGTGTTCTTAATATAATCCCAGAACGGTTGACCAGGTAGGATATATACCTTACGATTATTTAAATCTTTAGCACTTTTTAATGGTTCTTCTGTATGAGACATAAACGCGATTGGGTTCGTTTGGAAGATTGTTGAAATCGCTACAACTGGAATTCCTTGTTCACGTGCTAATAACACTTCGTCAGCATGAGCCATTGCAAAATCCGCACTACCTGCTGCTACTAATTGGATACCTGAAACTTGAGGTCCACCTGGTTCAATTGTCATATCTAAGCCATACTCTTCATAAATTCCCTCATCTACAGCAGCGTATTGGCCACCATGCTCTGCTTCAGCAAACCAGTTAGTTACTTGTTTAACTTCAACTAATTCCTCAGCCTCTGCAGTTTTTGTTCCTGAAGACTCACTTTTTTCTGCTGAATCATCACTTCCACAAGCTGCTAAAAATGCACAAAATACTAAACTCATTGACCATAAACGTTTTTTCATTTAATAACTCCCCTTTCATTATCCTTATTATTTTTTTGATTTCTTTTAAAAGCGAAAAAGATTAATTTTAGCTTTAAAATATCGTTATAATTACGAAACTCAATATTTAACAATGCATTTATTTTTTCCATGCGATATGCAATTGTGTTCCTATGAACAAATAACCGTTTTGCTAATTCATTGATTTGACCATTATGTTCTAAAAATAATTCAAGTGTTTCAACCATTTCTTTGGAATGACGGATTGGTGCAATAATTTTCTCTGCATATTCAATGAGAACTTGATCCGGTATGTAATGAAGTAATTTATAGATTTCCACATCTTCTTCATAGAAAATACCTTCTTTTACTTTCTCTTTGCGCATGATTTGAGCCATCTCTAAGCACTCACTGTAGGCTTCTTGGAGTTGAGTAGGCTGAACTTTTACCCGACTAATAAAAACACTTGCTTGATAGTTGCTTTCATCGAGTAATTTTTGAAATCTTTCACCAATCTTTCGATCCTTTCCTTTTGAAGGATAGATTGAAAATATTCCTTTTTCGAACGGCAGATGAACACCTTGTAAGGCTGCTAATTCACTATCAAATTCTAGTTTTTCTTGTAGTTCCCAGTAAGATTCTACTTGCTGATTTGTAAGTGTCGTATAAACACATTGATAGTTATTGAGAGGTAAGTTAATATGTTCACTTTCTAAAGTAGTTAATAAATTGCCGATTGAGATTTGATTTTGTAAATATAAGATTAGTTGCTGCATCCACCCTGACTTCATCGTACCTTCTGATTGCGCCAAATAACGTGGTAGAATACTGCTTGCTTGTCTAAAAAATTCCTCTTCCTCAGGCGAAATGAAATTTGTACCCGTCCAAATAATGAACGTTCCAATCTTCACTCCGTTTTTCATAATAGGTAACTGATAATGTTGCAGTTCTTGGATACCAACTTTATGTGTTTGTGTTTCATTATTTTGGACCAATTGCGTTTTCCAAAAGGACTCATCCTTACCCGTTGTATTAAACAAGAAATACCCCTGTCTACTTAATACCACCATGGGGTATCCAACGATGTTAGCAAATTGCTTATACAAATCATGATCAGAAGGTCTTTGAAAAGCTAATAGCATTAGCTGCGTTTGTTTCTGCATAATATTGTTTAGCTGTTCGCGAACTTCTTCCCCAATTGAAGAGCGGTATAGACTTTTCATAAGATCAGAAAAAGTGTACTCAAAAGGTAAGGCAATCAAAGGAAAGTTATACTGATTCGCTGCATCGATTAAATCCTGAGGAATTTCCTTCCAGTACCTTCCTACCTTAATCCCTAACGCTGTACATCCCCCTTCATGGAGTCGTTGGATTAGATCCTTCAACACTTCTGGATAGCCCTTGAATACGAAGGCTGTAGTTAATAACAGTTCATTTTTCTTTAACCATTTCACAATATCAGGTGCATCCATTACATTGACTGATTCGATGATTCGATCTAGCCCACCGTGACCTGCAACTAATACACCTTGATTGAATGGATAGATGTCTAAGGCTTGATTAACTGTTATTTTCATCCAACCTCACCTCCTACCTACTCGTATATCCTCCGTCAATAACAAGTGAACTACCTGTCATAAAGGTAGAAGCATCACTACAAAGGAATAGAATTCCACCTGCAATTTCATGAGGCTGACCTAAACGACCAACAGGATGCATCGCAATCAAATCATCCAATGTTCCTTGAGGACCTCTTTTTCCATCAGCAAATTGGCGACGTAGAAGTTCCGTGTCAATGGCCCCTGGACAAACGCTATTTGCTCTCACTCCTGAACTTGCTACTTCTAACGCTAGACTGCGGGTAAAGTTAACTACCGCCGCCTTTGCAGCAGTGTATGCTGTAAACGAATCTGCCCCTACAAAGCCTAGCTGTGAAGCTGTATTAACGATGACTCCTTGTGACGCTTTTATCCAAGGTAAAGCACGTTTTGTACAACGGAAGATACTTTTTAAATTCGTATCAAATACTCGATCCCATTGTTCTTCACTTGTTTCTTCAACGGTTCCTACAAACTCAATCCCCGCATTATTCACTAAGATATCGAGGCTTCCCCACTCATAAAGTTTTTCAAATGCATTGTCAATTTGGTCGATATCCAGTAAATCCACCGGAATTTGCCATAAACGTTCTTCCTTGCTCTCAACTTCAAACTGTTTATCGAAAACAGCTACTTGAGCACCGCTTGCTAAAAACGCTTCTACTGTTGCTGCGCCGATACCTGAAGCTCCACCTGTGACCAAAACTTTTTTATTTTGAAAATCGAATGTAAGTGTCATTGCTTCATCTCCTTTTATTGAAATTTATTTTATAAATTCTTTTATTTCCCACTCATTTACACAAGGATTACCCTCTGTGTAATACATCGTTCTTTGGTTGATATGCCAAATCATCGCACTCATTGTAAAGTGTGGTTCTTCTGTATTCGAGCGTCCTTTACTTATCCCATGAGCACAAATACTACCAAGCTCATTTCCTATTCCTACATGACTAGAAAGTAGCTGTTGTAATTGATGGAGAACGTTCTCTACATTTTGTGGATTATGTACAAGCTTCTTTATGACAGCCTCTGCCTGTTCCAATCTTTTCTCCCGATCTTCTTGGATTTCATTGCATTGGCTTTTCTGTTCCTCTGTAAAGAGATACATTGCTTGATTGCTTCTTATTACCTGTTGGTCAACAACCTCTACCGCAGTTTCACCTCGACAATGTTCGAAAACACGAATCTTCCCGGATGAATCAACGAGTATATGATTACCCCCAATAGGAGCAATGCTTCCTTCAAATTGACTTTGAAAATGGTGAAGTGCTTCCTCAGTGGACGTGTATTTACTTAACACTTCCGCTTGCACTTTCCCTCTGATATCACCTTGCCAACTACTATTTGAAGGTAAGGCCTCTGATGTATAATCAAAAAACGAACTAATTACCGCTAACCCGGTTTCATTCATCCCTGCATTGATTCCTTGCTGAGGTATAAGTCCATAACTTAAACTGTCGAATCCAGTTTCCTCATGCACTTGACTATGCCAAAAGCCTGTCCATACAGAGTCAGATGTTTTAAATGCAAAAATTTGGTTTTCTCCGTTTGTGTCTCGAACTACAAATGCACCTGTTGTACACAAAATACTCACCTCTATTCTTTAATGATCCGTTGCTGATTCATGCCATGATTTGAGTAAGCGATTTGAGATGGCATTGATAATTAGGTAAAAAGTAATACCAAGAACCGCTGCTGCAATACCACACGCAAACAAGTAAGGTGTTTGTAATCGTGAAGCAGCAATGGTAATGCTATAACCTAAACCTCCGCTTCCTCCACCAATACCTGCCACATATTCACCAACAATAGCGCCAACTACAGCTAAAGAAGCTGAAATTTTTAGACCTGCTAATATAAAAGGTAGGGCAGCCGGTATACGGAGGTACATAATTGTTTGTAAATGTGAAGTATTGTATAAGAAAAATAAATTTTTAAGATTTTTATCCGTAGAGTTTAATCCGATTAGTGTGTTTGAAAGTATTGGGAAAAAGCTGATTAAAAAGACGATTGCAACGATTGCACTCGACCCAGCTCCCATCCAAATGACAATAATTGGCGCCACAGCAACTACTGGAATTGTTTGCAATATAATCGCATAGAAGTAAACGGCCCGTTCAATCACTCGGGAAAGGGATAATAAAACAGCGACCGAAATCCCAATGACAATACTGATAACAAAACCAATGATGGATGTGAAGACAGTTTTAGATGTGGACTTTACTAAGTTTGACCAATTTTCTTGCGCCGCTAGGAAAATATCACTCGGCTTTGGTAGAATATAAGTTGCTACATTTAACAAAGTACAGATTAATTCCCAACCTCCTACAACAACTAGGAAGATAACAAGTGCTGGATAATTATTCTTTAGGAATTTGTTGATTTTAAAACTTTTAACATCAATTTTTGGAATCTTTACTTCCTCAACAGATTGCTGTTTCAATATGAATCCTCCTCTCAATGTTTCAATGCTTGAGATACTTGTCTCACATATTCACTAAATAATGGGCTAGCTCGAAATTCTTCGTCCCGCTCTAATTCAGGAATTGGAATAATACTTGAAATTTTTCCGGGACGTGGTGTCATGACAACGACTTTGGTTGATAAGGAAACCGCCTCAAATACGTTATGCGTGATAAATAGAACTGTCATCCCTTTCTCAGCCTTCCAAATATTAAGCAGTTCGTCTTGTAAGGTTTGTCGTGTAATTTCATCTAATGCTCCGAATGGTTCATCCATCAGTAGCAATTTGGGTCTAGCAATTAACGCACGGGCGATGGAAACCCTCATTTTCATCCCACCGGATAGTTCACGAGGCAACACTTTTTCGTACCCTTTTAATCCAACGAGTTCCAAAACGCGATGCCCTTCTTGGAGATATTCTTTTTTAGAGACACCTTTTAACTTTAGAGGTAAAGAGACATTATCTATGAGGTTGAGCCAAGGAAGTAAAGTGTGGTCTTGGAAAACAAATGAAATTTCATTTTTTGAAATTGCTTCTTTTGGGGTCGTACCCATAACAGACATAACTCCAGATGAAGGTGGAACAAGGCCCGTAATCATATTGAAGATTGTAGATTTACCACAACCTGAGGGGCCAACAAAACATAAAAACTCACCTTCACCAACGTAAAGATTTGCACCTTCTACAGCTATCGTTCCATTCGGGTATACCTTTCCAACATTCTCTAGTTTTACTCGATTTTGTTGTTTATACTCTGTAATCATCGGAATCCCCTCCTATACAAACATGTTACGTTTCAATTCGTAACTATGTTATATATATTAACATCAAACTTTTTTGTTTTACAATAAGATTCTGAATCTTTTGTAAAAATAATAGTCTTTTTGTCATTTTGCTAAATGCAAAAATCATTAGTATAGCACCAAAAATCAACTATTTCGCTTCTAATAGGCAATACAATAGGATTTATAGCATATCTTCAAAAACTATAAAATGTTAGAATTGTTAACATATTCGTAACAACTATGGAGAAGAAGAATATAGAGGATTGTAGAAGAAAAGGCATACAAAAAAGCTCTTATTAGTTAGCCTGAGCTAATTAATAAGAGCTTTACAGATATTATGACTTATCGATTTCTTTTTTCAACGACTAACTTTAATGCCGTACGATCTTCACCAGCGATGGTAATATCAGCGAACGCTGGTGCACAAATTAAGTCCGTGCCACTTGGTGCGACGAAACCACGTGCAATTGCAACTGCTTTTACTGCCTGATTTAATGCACCTGCACCTACAGCTTGCATTTCCGCATACCCTTGCTCTCGAATAACAGCAACAAGCGCACCTGCAACAGAATTTGGATTAGAGCGAGACGATACTTTTAATGAATCCACAATTATTCCTCCCCATGTAGCTTTATTAGATGTTGAATGAAGCATTCGATTAGTGGGCGTTCATTCAAAGGACTTTAACTTAGTGTCCGTATGACATTTTATGATGGTCAATATCAAATTAGAATCAGAAGTAGTCGGTTTTGGAAGGGAAAACAATTTATTTTTTTATAGATATATATATTTCTAGATTCAGTCTATTTTTCTGTGAGAAATCACTAATCTGATTCATTTCATTTATTCGAAAGATTGTAGGTTTACCCATTGGTATTAGAAAAAATTCCCACATTTTTACTTTAATATGGAAATAACAACATCTTAAACTCTCAAATTTGGCTCTCGATTTGCTAATATTTCCTTTAACATGACTTCTACTTCTTCACCGAATTCTTCATTATTTAGGGCAAACTCAACAGTTGTGCGGATGAACCCCATTTTTTCTCCAACGTCATATCGGTTGCCTTCAAATTCATATGCATAGACTTTTTCGTATTGATTTAGCTTTTGAATGGCATCAGTTAGTTGAATTTCACCGCCTGCTCCGGTTTCTTGCGTTTCTAGATAATGGAAAATTTCAGGGGTTAACACATAGCGTCCAAGGATTGCTAAATTTGAAGGCGCAGTGCCTTGTGCGGGCTTTTCAACAAAATTTCTAACTTGATACAGCCTGCCTTCGCTTTGATCTGGCTCTATGATGCCATATCGATCTGTCACATCTTGAGGAACAGTCTGCACACCAATTACCGATCTACCAGTCGATTCATATTGTTCAATCAATTGTTTAGTCGCGGGGGTTTCACTTTGTACTATGTCGTCACCAAGCAAGACAGCAAAAGGCTCGTCCCCGATAAACTTCCGAGCACACCAGATGGCATGTCCCAGTCCCATTGGTTCTTTTTGACGAATATAATGTAGTTCCACATCCGACGAAGCCTGTATTCTTTCAAGTAAATCAAATTTCCCTTTTCTTGCTAAGTTGTCTTCAAGCTCAAAATTCCGATCAAAATGATCTTCAATGGCCCGCTTCCCTTTTCCAGTTACGATAATAATATCTTCAATTCCCGAACGAATGGCTTCCTCAACAATGTATTCGATTGTTGGTCGATCTACAATCGGTAACATTTCCTTTGGCATTGCTTTAGTGGCAGGAAGGAAACGTGTTCCCAAACCTGCTGCTGGGATGATCGCTTTTTTCACTTTTTTCATTCTCACTTCTCCTACTATATTCTATTTCACAACAGACTCTTCAGTTAATAGCTGCGTAATTTTTCTTTTATAAGCCTCTACCCCTGGCTGATCAAAGGGATATACATCAATTAAATATGCACTCATGGTACAAGCTTTCATAAAAAAATAAATTAAATAGCCTATATGGAAGGCATCTAATTTTTCTAATTCAATTTGGATAATTGGAACACCGCCTTCTGAATGAGCGATAATCGTCCCTTTTTCGGAAATGCGATTTATTTCATTAAATGATCGATGACTTAGATAATTCAACGAATCATCATCTAAATCATTGTACGGTATATAAAAATCATCTACTACATTGCGAAAATGAAGAAAGGTTTCAAATAGTATAGGATTCCCTTCTTGAACAAATTGGCCTAACGAATGAAGGTCTGTTGAGTAACTAACAGAAGCGGGGAATAATCCCTTCTTTGCCTTCCCCTCACTCTCACCGAATAATTGCTTCCACCATTCATGTATGTAAGCAAGTGACGGTTCAAAAGAAGCTAACAACTCTACTTGAAATCCTGCCATATGCAACTTATGCCGATACATTGCATATTGATAGGCCTCATTTTCTATTAGCTCTTCCTCTTTGAAATGCAGGGCTGCTCGTTTTGCCCCCTCTAGCAATTGGATAATATCGATACCGCCAACAGCCATTGGAAGTAATCCAACTGGGGTTAGAGTAGAATAGCGGCCACCGATATTGGATGGAATCTCAAAAGTTCGGTAACCTTGTGTAAGAGCAATATCTTTTAATAAACTTTTTTTAGGATCTGTGGTGACAATAATTCTTTTTTTAGATTCTGTCCCATATCGAGCTTCTGCAAATTGCCGAAGTACTCGAAACGCTATAGAAGATTCCATCGTACTGCCCGACTTGGAAACGACATTGATATAAAATTCCCTATTTTCAAGACTATCGATTACTTGCTTCATGTAGTTGCCACTAAGGTTATATCCAACATACATTACTTCAATGCCATTCTCATGTTGTTTAAAATACGGGGACAGCGCTTCTTGTACTGCTTTTGCTCCTAAATAAGAACCCCCAATCCCTACAACAATTAAGACTTCCGCATGTTGCTTGATTTCATCAGTCAAACCCAAAATTGCATTAATTTGCTCTTCTTCTACATCAATCGGTGCATTTATCCAACCTGTAAATTCATCTACTCCCTCTTCTAAATATCGGTGAATGTTCGAGATTAATGCACGATAATCCATTACATCATCACTTAGAAGATGCCCATCCAAGTTGGTCCTTAAATGTAAATGAGACACCAATCATTCCTCCATCAAATTAATTTACAAAATGTCCTTTCCAAATCTTACAAATTGGAAAATTAATAAAACTTTGTTACTATAATTTCCAAAAACAAACTCACAATTTGGAAAAAGAATCAATAAAGTGTACTAAAAAATTTTTAAACTCTTTATACTATAGAAAATTTCGTAAGGAAATATAACTAATATTGAGGATATTACATTAGTATTTTTCGAAAGATTCAAGGTAGGTGTATCCTCAGTTCAGAGGTTCAAAAAAGTAGTCATCTCATGTGGTTTTAAATGGCAGGAACGCTTCTAGTATCCAATTCATTAATAAATTTTCTAGTAAAAAAATTAAGCTTTATAGAAAAAAACTATTGTTTGAAATAGGTAACCTTATTCAGATTCCAACGCAAAAAGACCCACCAACTTTAGTTGGTGGGTTTAGTTAATAACAACTAATTAACCTTTGAATGGGTAATCTGCATTAATATATATTCGTTCACAATTTAATGCTTTACCTGATTTGTCATCAATTTCAACGAAGAAGCCACTCAGTACTTCGCGACCATCTTTTGGTACTTCAAAGCGAGTTGGCATGTTAGTTTGGAATTTATAGATGACGCTTTCTTTTTTCATACCTAAAATTTCATCATATGGGCCTGTCATACCTACGTCAGTAATATAAGCAGTACCTCCAGGGTAGATTCGTGCGTCTGCTGTTTGTACATGTGTATGCGTACCAACGACAGCTGAGACGCGACCATCTAGATGCCAGCCTAGTGCAATCTTTTCACTTGTAACTTCTGCATGGAAATCAACGAATACTAAAGGTGAAGTTTTGCGTGCTTCGGCCACTAATTCATCCGCCATAGCAAATGGGTCTTCATGTGGTGGTAAAAATACACGTCCATGTAAATTAATAACCGATAAAGTTACACCATTCTTCGAGATTTGAACAATGCCTTTACCAGGCGCTTCTTCTGAAAAATTCGCTGGACGAATTAAATACTCGGCATCATCGATAAATTCGAAAATGTCTTTATTATCCCAAGTGTGGTTTCCCATTGTAATGACGTCTACCCCAACTTGTAACAATTGTTGATAAATTTTTTGCGTAATTCCACGACCTGCAGCAGCGTTCTCACCATTGGCAATGACTACATCAGGATTGTACTTTTTCTTCAAACGAGGTAAATACTTTTCAACGGCTTCACGGCCAATCGATCCCACTATATCCCCAATAAAAATAACTTTCATTAATCAAATCACTCTTTCTAACAAATTCAAACAGTCTATTCATTCTACCACTTTTAAGCCCAAGAACAAAACGCTAATATGTACAATAAATGAATAAAGCTTAGTAGTACTTCTTTGATTTTACTGATTCATCTCCCTAAGAAAAAGACATGGAACATAAACAGCTAAACTACCTTTTAAAGTTTAAGCAGACTTGTAATCATATTAAACCATCCAAAAATCGAGATCCACAATGGAATAGACAGCAAGAAAGCGATGAAAATTCCCTTAAAAAAGTTTCCTTCCTCTTCAACCATAAGCCACAACCCTTTTTTTGTTCATTGTTGCCAATTATAAAAAGGGTTATTCAGCCATCGTTTTAGTTCAGCCATTTTATGATTGTGTAGGAGGCTAGCGTTTATTGGCTTGCCTCCTTTCACCCTACCATACTTAATGTTACGATTAAGTTGTTTGAATTTTAATAGTTTCTTATAACCTATTTTCAATAAATATCTTTAAAATCATTTTTTTATGAGTATTGATTTGATAATAGTCGCTTGGCATAGGCAGAAGTTTTAAATAAAATATAAGCAAGAAGATAATGCTTAGTTCTCAATAATTTCACAAGTAATCTATTATGAATTTTAAAAAAATGCAATTCTACATTAGAAAGAGAGGACTTGTAGGGTTCTGAGGAAACTAATCTTTTTACGGAATTTATTCTATCACGTGAAGAAACTTTATAATCCTTATTAAAAAACTTTAATGCAAGTATCGAGATAAGATAAGAAGTACCTTTAGCAGAAAAAGCTAGCTGTATTTCATTATTCCTAAACCAACCATATTCCTTTAAAAAATGGTTGGTTTCATTTGTCAACTCGGTAAACAACACATCAATATCTCTAACGTATTTACTAAATACATTTGATATATTTGTATAATTATAATTATATAAAGGGTCATCAATATACACTATTTTGTTTGCATTATGAAAAGCATATAAGTTGAAAATATTATCTTGTTGCCTCCTTAGAGATTCTTTAAATTCTATATTATTATCAGTTAGCATTGACTTACGATACAGCTTTCCCCATGGCACTCCAATATCAATATATCTATCAGACTCGGCAAGATAATTATTCCAAACTAATTGGATGATTGCTCTTTGTTTATCCACAACGATACTATCATTAGTTATTTTGAAAAAAGAATTTTTAATTACACCTTCATCATTTTCAACTAATGCACAACATGAAACAATATCCGCTTGCGACTCTTCACGATAATGATTAAGTTTTTCAAACATATTTCTTGTAACATAATCATCCGGATCGACAAATGCTATATAATCTCCTTTTGCAGCCTTAAGACCAACATTTCTCGCTGAAGAAACACCGCCATTCTCCTTATGTATAACTTTAATTCGTTGATCTGTTTTTGAATATTCGTCGCAGATTTTCCCACATAAGTCAGGCGAGCCATCATTGATTAAGATTATCTCAAGATTTTCATAAGTTTGGTTAATAACACTATCTATACATCTATTTAAATATTTTTCAACATTATATATTGGTATAATTACACTAATTAATGGGGCGATTTGGTACTCTTCACCTTTCCGATCAATCAATCTCCCTAACATATTAATCCTCCTAATAATAAATTAAAAATCAATCAGTAATATAAACTCCATAGTTTTACTCGAAAATTCTGACATAATTCATTAAAATCACAGGACTTTAGGTAAGAATTGGACTAACTATTATTAAATTGTATAACCTTCGTTTCATACAAGTCCCTTCGGACAGCCTCGCAATTGGCTATTGTTTCGCATACAGCCCAACGCCCACAGTGAATATTAACCTCCTAGTTGACACAAATTTGCCTGGCAACTAAAAAAATGGACCTTCCTTTCAGAAGGTCCACACAGACTCTTGATGAACGCTTTCTTCCTACGTTTCTTGTTTTACTCGTTCACACTTGTCGCTAATGTTTAATTCGCAATAAAATTCCCTCATGAAAGAGATACTGCTATTCTATTCACGTCTTCACTCACGCGAGTGCTTAGTATGACTAAGCGTTCTCAAAATTTTCTAGGTAGTGGAAAGAGAATTCTAAACAAACCACTCAACTAAAACTATTTTTCAAATCAGATAGAAGCTGCTCCGCTTCATGCGCTGAAGCTCCTACTACACCAAAATAGTATTTACATTTTGGTTCCGTTCCAGATGGACGGATTGCGATCCATGCATCATTTGCTAAAACATATTTTAGAACATTCTCTTTTGGTAACAGGATGTCCTCTTGTGTCCCATCCGCTAGAGAGGCAACACTTGTTAAATAATCTTCTACCCTAGCAACTGGAATACCAGCAATTTCTGAAGGCTGGTTTTCTCGCAATTTATTTAAAATGTCCTTCATTTGTTCTTGGCCATCTTTTCCTTCAAACACTCGGGAGACTAGTGCTTCTCTATGATACCCAAATTGTTTATAGAGTTCCTGTAATACGTCTAATAAAGACTGGCCTTTTGTCCGATAATGGGCAGCCATTTCTGCAACTTTTAAAGCAACCTGTACAGCATCCTTATCGCGAGCAAACGTCTTAATCAGATAGCCATAGCTTTCTTCATAGCCAAATAGGTAAGTTCGTTCTGCTGATTTTTCAAACTCCTCTATTTTCTCCGCTATGTATTTGAAGCCAGTTAATGTATTAATTGTTTCAATATTATAATGTGCAGCAACTTTTGCCCCAAGCTCAGCGGTTACAATCGTTTTAATAACCACTCCATTGGAAGGCAATGTTCCGTTATTAACATTTGTTTGTAAAATATAGTGAAGTAACAATGCACCTAATTGATTTCCCGTCAACAGTTCATAATTTTCACCATTTCGTACAGCAACGCCAAGTCGGTCTGCGTCTGGATCTGTAGCAAGTAATAGATCTGCCCTTACACAGTTTCCTAGTTCCATCGCTAATTTAAATGCTGCTGGTTCTTCAGGGTTTGGGTAAGAGACTGTTGGGAAAGATCCATCTTGAATTGCTTGTTCTTGTACAGTGTGAACATTTTGGAAACCAAACTGTTTCAATCCTTCAGTAACCGGGACTAATCCTGCACCATGTAGTGGCGTGTAGACAATATTCATCGAAGTATCTATGGCAGAATTGTCTTTTAAAGTAAGCAAATTAGAAACGTATTTTGAATCCATTTCATCTAGAATCCAGTGAACTAATTCTTGCTTTTCTAATTGTTGGATATTGGAGGTTTCTATTTCAAAGATATCTTCAATCTGTTCCATATGTGCAACGATTTCCTTTGCTCCATTTGGAACAAGTTGTGCCCCATCCTCACCATATACTTTAAATCCGTTATACTGTTTCGGATTATGGCTGGCAGTAATAACAACACCGGCAAACGCGTTAAGCTCGCGGACCGTGAAGGAGAGCTGTGGTGTTGGGCGTGATTCTTTATAAATATAAGTTGTAATCCCATGTGCTCCTAAAACACTTGCTGTTTCTACTGCAAACTCATGCGAGAAATGGCGCGTATCGTATGCAAGTACGACCCCACGTTGTTTGGCATCTTGTCCATTCGATTCGATATATCGGGCAAGCCCCTCTGAAACTCGACGAATTGTATAAATATTCATACGGTTTGTTCCGGCACCAAGTACCCCACGCATCCCACCAGTTCCAAAGGACACATATTGGTAAAAGCAATCTTCAATTGCTTTGTCATCTCCGGAAATCAATTGCAATTCTTCTTGTAAATCGTTCGGTAAATTAAGTGAGAGCCACTTTTTGTATATTTCCTCCATCTTGCACCTTCCTAGTCTAAATAGCTACAGTAATTTTACCCTTCAGTATACACGAATTCAATCCATAAGATTGTCGAATGATGTAGAGAACAGGAAGTTCCCCTTATTTCATAGACTAGTTTAAGGTTTTTATTATCTAGAATAATGATAGTAATTCCGATAATAGGATTTGGGTACTTTATAATTATTGAGAACAACTCCCAGTATCCTTGCTTTAGACGCAGAAAGGATTTCTTCTGACTTTAAGAAATCTCCTTTTTTCGAAATACCAGAATTCACAATTAACAATGTACCATCACATTTATTTCCTAATATGTGTGAATCAGAAATGGGTATTAACGGCGGCCCATCGATAATGATTAAATCATAATTTTTCTTAACTGTTTCAAAGAAGTCATCCATGCTTTTTGAGGCTAACAATTCTGAAGGGTTTGAAGGGATGGCTCCACTTGTGATGATATCTAAGTTGCTTACTGACGTATTCTGAATGACATTAAAGTAAAAGTATTTTCCTATTAAAATATGTGTTAATCCCATCGTATTTGGTAAGTTAAACGTATAATGCAAGGATGGTTTTCGTAAATCTGCGTCTACTAACAATACCTTTTTCCCCTCTTGGGCAAAGACTATTGCGAGATTCGCAGCATTGGTGGACTTACCCTCACTAGCCATAGCGGAAGTAACTAAAATAGTTTTTAATTTACCTTCAGGCATCGAGTAGTTGATATTTGCACGAATTGTTCGGAATTGTTCCGATATGAATGAATCATTCTCTGTAACCGTAACAAGTTTCCTAGGGGTTTTTGCTAATTGCATCTTTTTTTTCTTTTTGCCAAATATCTTAACCACCTACTTTACTAGTTTTTTTAGAGCCTCGATTTTTGCTATCAAATTCTATCGAACTAACAATACCAATAATCGGAATATTCGTAATATTTTCAATATCCTTTTCGAATTTAATCGTCGTATCAAAAATCTCAAACAGAAAAGCTATTCCTGCCCCAAGTATTAGACCCATTACTATTGCTAGACCGATATTAATTACTTTATTAGGTTTCACGGGTGTCTGAGGAACAGTTGCATTTGATAAAATCGTAATGTTATCTACACTCATAATAGTGGGAATTTCCTCTTTGAACACTTCTGCTACCTTATTGGCAATCGCTGCACTCTTTTTGGCATCTTGGTCTTGGACGGTTATATTAACAACCTTAGATTTATCTTCATTTGACACAAGTATTTGTTCAGATAGAGCTGAATTACTAACCTTAAGTTCTAAATCATCTATCACCTTATTAAGTATGGCAGGACTTTTAATAATGACATTATAGGTATGAATAAGTTGTAAATCAGTTTCAATTTGAGACCATTCATACTTTTCGTCATTGCTATTTTTTTGATTTACTAAAATTTGTGTTTCAGATTGATAGATTGCAGGGAGAACATAAAAATTAATCGCTGCAGTAATTCCACCAATCAGAATACCAAAGCTAAAGATAAGTAAAAATCGTTTTTTTAAGATGTTTAAAATGGTTAGTATACTAATCGTTTCGTGCAATCAAAATCCCCCTATAGTTATATTTTAGTAAGGATATAACGAGAATATTTTTAGCAAATCTTATCTCAGAAAGTTAAAAACTATTCTATTGTTTTTCACATCCTATAATATGAGACGTGCCAGTACTTTATTCTCATAAGCCTCTTCAAAATCTATGAATATTTCTAGAATCCATACTTTGTAACTTTTGCATTTTCAAAAAAAAGCGTTCCAAACTTGGTATCATAACCAGTTTAGAACGAACAAATTAAATTATGACATTGTAATGTTTACAATCCTTACTACTGAACTTTTATGGTCCAATACTACCAAAATTAACGAAATTAGACGCTTTGCCCAAATACACCCATTTTATACCATTTTTATCGACAAATGGATTTGTTTCCGTATTAGAACTTGTAATACGTGTTGGCTCATTTCCAGCAGAAGTTTTACCAGAATTAAGTGCCTTAACAACAATACCAGTTGACAGTTTTATATGCATTTGAGGTGTTACAGAAAGTCCTGCTTTCCACGAATCCTGATATGCATAACCTTCTACTAAGTTTATGCCGCCTACATGTGTAGTAGGAGTAGCAAATAGATAGATCGAGCCAGCTTTATAGTATCCAAAAGTTGGTTTAGTTGTTCCGACAATCTTGAACAACTCTGTATTGTTATTCAATACACCCGATTTCGTAGGGTTATATATATTACCGTTTTCATCAACATTGTTTTTCATTGTAATTTGTGAACCTTGAGCAAATTCGCCATTTAAAAGAATACATTTTATAAACGCACATCTTTCAAATAAGACGTTTTTCAGAATGACATTATCATAAACACTTAGGAACGCATTGGAGAAATTTTTATTATGTGTATTATCAAAAACACAATTGATAAACTGAATCGTATCACTTGATGTCTTTGAGAATGCAACCATACATGCCTTAGTGTCTGCAATAAATTTACAATTGTTAAAAGTCACTTTGTTGCAGTCAATGATATTCGTAATTCCGTCTATAAACTCACAATTAATAAATTCGACTTCATCTGCATAACTTAGATAATTTCCATAAGTGCTACGTCGGAAAACTGAGTTCATGACCTTAATTTTCTTTGTTCTTTGATTATTTCTTTCAGCTAAGTAAATACCGTTGCCGCAATTTTCCACATAGATATCATTGATATAAATATCTTGTGATCCGTCAAATGCAACAGCATGGCCCGCTGTTTTGTTCACCATCTTACAATGCTCAATCGTGATATTTTTAGCGTTTGGAAGAGATATTGGTTCTGAAGCAGAGTGACCATCGAATGTACACCGAGTAATCGTAACTCCGTTCGTTTTTGTTCCATTTTGACCATTAATACCGCTATCTAAGTTAGTAAAATTACAATTATCAAATGTGACATTTGTAGAATCCTTTAACATACACCCCACATGTTTGTTGTTAGTGAAATTAACATCTCGAACAGTTATATTCGTGGAATTTTCAATTCTTAAATTGACAACTCCTCCATAGATATCTCCTGGAACATTTGCGATGTTGCCATCTAACGTCAGATTCGATAGCAACGAATTCATACTATTATTAAACTCTACTGTTGCAGCATACTTTTTTTGCTTTGGACTATTTAATAATTTTGTTTCCTCTCGATTTTCTCCCACAAAAGTTAAGCTATTATATACCATTAACGGGCTGTTAAACAGATACGTTCCCTTTGGCGTTAATATGGATCTAACAGAATCCTTTAACATATTTTGAAAGGCAACAGAATCATCAGCCTTCCCATTACCTTGTGCATTATAATCTTGAGGTTTAGAATAGACTTTATCAGAACTCGCCATTAAATCACTCCTTTTCTATTAGACTATCTAAAGGTAAGACATACTATATTTATGCGAATTATTTAATAGCATCTAGTTGATTTCATCAACTAGAAATCTTTTATTATTCTAACGAATTATGACTCTACTAAAGAAAATAATTTACAGTTCCTGTAAGACAAGGTAATAGTAATACAAGAATTTTTTATAAGATGCCGAAGTGTAGTTGTAGATTACCGAAAATTTGCTACAGCAATCATAACTACCAGCAATGAACGACATTCCAGTTGCTTATTAGTACAAAAATTGATCAAAAAATAGCAGCATGACCAAAAAAGTCATACTGCCTCACAATATTTCTATTTCCAAAAATTTAGCCCCCTGTTACCTCATTATAATTTCACTCTATAAATAAAAGGTCTCCCTTGCTTCTTTCGCTCAGTAGACCTTTTTCTTCTATTAGGAAAACAAATAGATATTCTTCCTCCAGTGTAACCTTATTAAAAGTTTACCGACTATCGATTCCGTGTCAAAGCCATGGTATGCTTCGATTCCTTCAAATCCAAAGTCCTCTTTAAATTTGTTAATTTCATTAATATCTGTGATACCGCCATAATCATAAATTTTAAATCCACGACTTTTGAATAGTTTAATATTTTCCCAGAGCAAATAGCGATTAGCAAAGCGTATTTGTTGCTTTAAGTCTGGACGATTTTGAATCCAGGCTGCAGTACACGTATAATAATTAAGAACAATATCTTTATCCTTAATGTAGACCCTATAACACAATGCTTCTCCAGCTGTATTTTGTAGCTTTGTAAAAACTACCACACCTTGATCACGCAGTCGCTTCAATCGATTGAAACGATATTTATTGATATTACGGGTTTTTTTAATTTTAACAAATTGGTTATAGAATGTCTGGAATTCCAATAAATCCTCGTTAGTCGGGTTGTCCTTTACGATGATTTCATAGGGTTCTTTGGTTGCACGTCGCAACATATAACGATTCATTTTACTCATGTCTGCTAGGAGTTCCTGCTCGTCCTTCTCCAAATTCAATTGGTAGGTAATTTCCCCAAATAAATTCTTTCCAGGCACCCTTGAATAATGATGAATGACAAGTCTATTTTTTAATTGTTCAGGATTATATTCATCCGCTAAAAATACATCTACTAGATCGAAAAAGAATAAACTTTTTTTAATTTTAATCAATAAAAGTCACCTTCCTAGATAAATAATTTCACTAAATTTTTATCCCCTTGAACAAAAAGGCCTCAACTATTAGTTTAAACAAAGGGCGTGTTTGTTTGAAAAATAATAGAGCGATAAAAGTAGAAATGACTTCTGCAAGGAGCGTGGCGATTGCAGCACCGATTGCCCCAAAATGAGGAATAAGCATTATATTCAGTACAATATTCACTACTGCTCCGAGTGCTACAAAGCTTACCTGGAATTTACCTAAATCCTCTATAGTAAGCCAAATAGCTCTCGTTGTGCCGATTAAGGAAAAAATGCGCGACCAGATTAATATGATTAATACATTGATAGCTTCCGCAAATTGACTTCCATAGATTACTAGAATAATAGGTTTGGATAGTACAGAGATGGCGACAGATGCGGCAATACCAATCCAGATAATCGAACAATACAGTTGTTTGTATTTTTTTAAATAAGAACTTTCATTTTCAGTTTTGGAAGTCATAATCACCGGTCTGGCAGATTGTATTATTGCATTCGGAATAAACACCCACAAACTTGATATAGTCATAGCAGCCGTGTAGATCCCTACGGTTGTTCCCCCCATCATCTGGCCAAGCATAATTTTATCGATTTGAGTATAAGCAACAATAAATAGTCCAGCAATAAAATAATAAAACCCTTGGCACAACAATTCCTTGGCTGTTAAAAAAGAAAATTGCAGCCGAGGCCCTTTAAATTTATAGTAAAAAACAACAATGAATATACTTATAACCAATCCTTCTATCACCGTTGCAAAAGCAAAATAGTAAATTGACTTTTCAAAGAAAATTAAAGCCAATCTCCATATCGACACAATCGTAAAAGCAATAGATTTTGAGATGACGATATACTTTGATTGCAAATTGGATTGAAACCAAAAATCTAACGTATCAAATACAACCATTAATAAAGAAATCGACTGAATAAATGTAAGCATCTGAATTGTAAGATCATTTGGATCCATATACTTCACAATAAGTAAAATTAATAAAATGGAAAGTAAAGATGACAGCAATCGCAGGCATATAGTTGTACCGAGCACTTTACCGGTGTCTTCCCGTTTTTTTATAATCTCGTTAACGATGATACTATCGATTCCTAGCTTGCTCACTGTAGTAAAAATCAAAATATACGCCAAGCTATAATTAATGAGACCAAAATTTTGGCTACCAAGATACCGAGCCATCATAGAAGTGACAATTAATGACAGTCCCATCCTGAAAATCTGTTCTAATATTAACCAGCCAGTATTCCTCATAAAATTAGTGCTAAACTTATTTTTTAAGCGTATTAGTTGTTCTATGTTAAACATTCCCTTAAAGAAAAATTTTGGTTTTACTCTTCTTGGCAATACTATGAATGTAGTTTCAATTAAACTTGTACAATTCTTCCGTTTACGTATTCTTAATTTTTATATTTCACAAGCTTTTGTTGTTTAGAACTTCCAAATGTAATAATTTCCCCATTTGATAATCCGCATCATCGATAAAGTCTACATCAAGACAAGCTGCAGGCGTGAATGTTAGTTCACCAAAATAAATCTCATTATTGCAATAGTATAAATCTACGCGGACATACAAAAATGCACGACTTAAACCCCTGGCGATTTCTAACATTTCCTCCAGCCTTTCGGGTCTTTCTAACGTTTCATTATAATTGACGCTAGCCATGTTGTAGGGTAATAATTCCCAATCGCAATTGTATAATAAGTCCATTGTTGGTAAAGCGACTTCAATAATTTGTGGCTTTCCATGAAAACAATGGATTTTGTAATCGATTGGTGCTTGTAAGTTGGACCTTTCTAGAAATCTCTCTACAATAATCCGTGGTTTGATTTTCGAATAATGGGGTTCCCCATTCACAAAAGAATAATTTGTATTCATCCATTTATTTAATTGCAATCGTACTAGATTGAGATCCAATGTATTTTTGTCATTGCAAATAATATTAAACCCTGAACCATGTGTACATTTCATAGCAAATCGATCTGGTAATGCGTCAAAATCGATATCTTCCGCGTGCTCGTAGACGTTGTATAATTCAATTAATATGTTTGAATAGCCTAATTCCTTAATATAGTCTCGAACTAAATACTTATCTGTACACTTAGCTTTAAATGTGTCATCTTCATTTAACTTTAACCACATTAACTTTTCATTAAATGTAGTTGGATTCTTGAGATTCAGCTTTTTTTTAAAAGTTTTGTAATAGATGATTTTACTAGCCATTACTGGAGATATTCTTTTAATTAATGAGAAAATTTTTCCTAATGCCCTATCCATCAATAACATCTAAATCCTCCATACTTGTGTATTTTAAATTGTCTCAACTGAATAACATGTCTTCCCCTATCAATATTCCAGGCTCAAAATAGTAATCGTATTGTCTGATGATGCCGCATATTAATAGCCAGCTTATTCCATAAATTCTTTAAACAATTGGAGTACTGGAGAAGGAGAAGCGCCTCTTCAGATGTGAATAGCCAATCGAATCTTCATTATGGAAGTTGGTTTGTTTGTGTTTTTTCTTCTTCAATTTCTACATAGCAGATAATAGAAAGATCGATATCATTTTACTGTACAACAATGTTCCAATTATTTTTTTAAATATCTATTTTTATACAGAAGACCCAGCAAAATCAAGCACATACTTTGGTGATATTTCATCATGTTTGTAAACACTCTTAGTTTTAAATTTAATTGGTGAATCGGGTAATCATGTAAAACACTTTGAACCAAATCATTTGTGACCATACCTTTAATATTTTTCTGTTTTTCCCATAAAGTTGCATCTTTATTGGCATAGATTTCACTTAATATACAATTTCGAACTCGTCCTATAAATGAACGTTTCAACCTTAGGTCAACCCGATTGAGAAACGGATTTTCTGATGCCTTTTGCATTAGAGTTCGATATAAAAAACATTCCTTCTGAAAACGCTCTGGCATGTACTTTTTTGTTAGTGAATTTCTATTAAATCGGTAAATATAGCCCGCTTCATTAATGGTAGATATAATATTAAGATGCGGCAAAAGTTCTAGGTGAAATAGGACATCCTCTGAGATGTATTCTCTCTCAGACCTAAATACAATTCTAGTTTCATCCAGTATTTGTTTTCGATATAAATTGCGCCATACACAACTATTTAGCTCCACATCAATTGCTGCTTCTGGTAGAACACCGAGCATCGTAGCAAGTACCTCTTGGTGAATCTGTACTTTTCCACTCACACATGGATGTTTGCTAAATAAGCTCTGTTCTGTCAATTCTCGGTCAATATTTAAGGTGCCATCTTCTAATAATCGCATGAAGCCGATCATGACCATGTCAGAGTTATGCTGATGGGCACTTTGATACATCGATTCGAACATTTGGGGTAATACATAATCATCCCCATCTATAAAAGCAACATATTCACCTTTAGCATAAGAGAGTCCTAGATTTCGAGCACTAGATAATCCACCATTTGGTTGATAGACCAACGTTATATGAGAGTGCAAATCCGCATACTTACTTGCTATCCTATAAGTTCTATCTGTTGAACCATCATCCACAAGAATAATCTCTAACTCTTTAAAAGTTTGAGCTATTAATGATTTGATACATTCTTCTACATAATCCTCAATATTGTACATACTAACTATGACGCTAATTTTAATACTCATTTTCCCACCTACTAAGCTTTCATTCTACGAGCTTCATTCGTTACTTCTTCCTCAGGATTATTTCGCCATATAAATGGAATCGCTAAAATCAAAAATGCCAAATATCCGCTGCTTTCTAAACGAAAAGTCTGGTTATAAAAGACCATGATGATTGCTAAGATTGAAAAAACACGAGCTATTAAAATATAAATATATTCATTATTATTACCCCATTGGATGGTACTTTTTTGAAATGAGCTAAAAAATAGAACAAGGAAAAAACCTACATAAAGGAGTAATCCAATGATTCCAGTTTCTAAATAAAGGATTGCTTGTTGAAAAAAGGTGTATTTTAGTGTATCACCATAGACTACGTATGTTGGGCTATTGAAGTATTTAATATTGGACGTATCCGCGTTTCCAAGCCCAATCCCGATTAACTCTTCACTGAGATTATTCTGAAAAAAAATCTTTGAAATGACAGGTATAGCTGTAAATCGATTTAATGATCCTGTACCTGCATAGCTAGTTTTAGCGGAATACTCCAGTATGGAATCCCAGTTGGTTAAATAGGAACTACTAGTGGGATTAAACAATGTCCATATATTTAAAACGCCAATTAATAGGATGATCCCTAGAAGAAATGTGGCAATTTTTTTAAATGATATCCTACTAGCAAGCATTATCATGGCGATTATGACAAAAAACTCAAAATATATAATTTTCATTTCCGCTAGTATGGCGATATAAAAACACATAGAAGAATAGAACATGAACTTCAAGAATGACATTTTTTTCTCTGTGAAGGCTGCTAAACTCATGATTAGTATGATTGACAAATAAACATTCATCGCCACATTGCTTCCCTGCATTGGGCCAAACATGCCACCTATGAAATCCCCAAGATATAAGGAAACATAGCCGCCACTATTACGCAATGTGAAATATTGATAGGTGCAGATTAATACATTTAGAGGTAATAATCGGATTAATACGGTTATTATTTTTTGAATATCTTTTTTATTTAATAGAACAGCGCAACATAAAAAGAAAATGAAGAATCGATAGGTATTCCGTAAACCCCAGAAATAAAGTAAAGGAGAGTAGAGATTAAAAAAATAACCTATTCCCGTAAAGAGTAACAATAAGAAAATGACGTGATAGATAAATCGATGCTTACGATAGCCCGCCCTTAATTCACCTAAGGAAAGTAGTACAATGACAAAAGTTACGAAATCTGTTACATAATTTAGGGAATGCGGAAAACCAAATTGACCAATTAAAAATTTGATTGCTAAATTATAATAGATTTGAAAAAATACTAATTTTTTTGCAAAGATTCTTTGAACATAAAGTATTTGATTGTCGTAATTAAGTAATTCCATTAAATCTCCCCTATTACCAAAGTCAGTCATGCAACCTGAAGTTCGATGGACCTTAGGATTTTTTTAAATGCTTATACATTATTGATTCTTAGCTACTTCAGCGTCCTTTGGATATGGATTCATCGTCTTGATCATATGATAGAGACTTGATAGCTTTTGAAGGTGCTTTTCCAAGGCATAGTTTTGCTGGACAATCTGGTAACTTTCAAACCCCAAGTGCTTCATCTCTACTTCTTTTTGAAGTAGAGACAGAAGCTTTTCTGCAAATGCATTTATATCTCCAGGAGTGCAAATATAACCGTTGTGCCCATTTATGACTAACTTTGGGATTCCTCCAACATTAGTACTGACTATAGGCAACCCATACCCCATGGCATCTAAGATCGACATAGGCATTCCTTCATGATAAGAGGGCAAAAAAAACACATCACTTTCCCGAAGCATTTTGTCTTTTTCCTCTTCTCTAACCCAACCTGGAAAATCGACATTGTGCTCAACGCCTATTTCTGTTAACATCACTTTTACACGTTCCACCTCACCGGCACCGGCTAGTACGAATTTCACTTCCGGTAACACCGTTACAACTTTCTCCACAATCATCGGAATATCAAAGCAACCTTTTCTTTTCCCAATCTCTCCTAAAAATAAAACCTGATGATTACTTTTTCTCGCGAATCTTTCAGTTACTGCCTCTCGTGAAAGAATACTATAATTTTCAATCACTTCTATTTTCTCAGGTGAAACAATTTCGCCAAGATGCTGCTTCCATTCCTCCGATAACGCGATGATTTTCGAGCATTTGTTATATACTTTTTTTATTAAATTTCTTTTTCGTTTAGAGGCATTCAAGTAAAATCTTTCAAAATCTGCACCGTGACAATGATTGATAACAGGGATTCCTGCCCAATGAGCCATATAGATAAAAGGCATCTTTCGATAGAAGCTCGCGCCAAATGATGAATGAATATGCACCAAATCTAGTCGATTGACACTTAATACTTTTACAAAATGAATGTATCCAAGTATACCTTTTAATAGCTTGGTCATTTTACTTCCCTCTTTATAAGACTCAACATAGCGGATGTCGAACTCTTTTTCTAAAGAAGATCCTTTATAGCCATTAATCACTGCAGCAATTCCACCTTTAACAGTTGAATGCTGCACAATCATACAAACCTTTATTTTTTTACTCATCTTTTCCCCTTTTGACGAATCGATGTTTCGACTTCATCCACTACAAAGCGATAAAACTGATTCATCGCCTCTGTACGTTTATTTGAAACAAATTGTTTCATTGCATGTTGCCGCGCTGCACGACCCATCTGTACTCGTCTTTCTACGTTATCAACAAGTTGACAGATTGCGTCAGCAGTTTCATCAATCATCTTCTCTAATTTTGCAGGTTTAATCTTAATCGCATTTTTCTCAGTCGTATTAATTTTAGGTCCTCCAGTATCCACACAGATAACTGGCAATCCTCTCGCCATTCCTTCCATGACGACATAACAACCAGAATCTCTTAAACTACAATTTAGCAACAAATCAAATTCGTCGTAAAACTCTTTCATCTTGTTATAATCTACTTTTGAAACAAATTTGATATTCTTTGAATTAGATAATTTTTTTAAATTGTCTTTAAAATGGACACTTCCATCATCAGTATCTCCTAGTATCGTAATCTCTGCGGGACAACCTTTTTCTAGAGCTTTGATAGATGCCCAAATGGCTAGCTCAAATCCTTTCCAATAAATCATTCTGCCCGCGATAAGTATTTTGCAAATTTCTCCGTTCTTTTCTTTTGGTTCTGGGTCAAGATATGTCTCATCTAGCACAATGGATTGAAAAACTTGTGTTTTGTAATGATATTTCTTTGGAATGTACTCTTTTGTTTCATCCGTTGTTGCAAGTATAAGCGTTGCTCTTTCCATCGTTTGCTTAAAGTTGGGTGTCGCACGAAAAAAAATTTGCGTCCATTTACGAATCGTTTCAATCAGCAAATGCTTTTTGTGTAATGGATAATGGATAATGGAAGGGATATTCTCCCCTCCGGACACCGGTCCATACAAAAAAGGCAATCCGAGCTTATGCATGTAAGTAGGCAATACACATGTCACATAAGTAATATGATGTACAAGATCAATTTTGACATTTTGGATTAGTTTTTTAGCTACTTTTAAGGCTCTTTTTTGCCACATCAAATAATAAAGTCTTTCCCCACGATACCCTTTATGCCAAAAGCTAAGAAATTTTGGCACTTCTACATAGATAAAGTCCGTGTTTCTTAGTGCATCTGGATGACTTTTTTTATATCGTTCAATATCATTTTCATAGACTTTACTCGTTATCACCCATAATTGATGTGATTTATCTAATTCACAAACCCAATTCCATCCTACTGCTCGTTCAGAGCCATCATAGGGACTGCAGGCATACACTGAAGCTAAGACATTCATATTATTTGCCTCTCCCAACTAGCCAGAGAAATTTAATATTTGTGTGAAGATACCGTTTAAACAATCGTTTAGGATCTTGTAGCAATCGATACAACCATTCAAGATTATTATTCTGCATCCAATGGGGTGCTCTTTTAATATTTTCCGCATAATAATCAAAGCCCGCACCTACGCCAATCATGAGCCCCTTTACTTTGTTCTTATGGGCAGCCATCCATTTTTCTTGCTTTGGTGCACCTAGGCCAACCCATATAAAATCCGGCTGTGCCGCATTAATTTGCTGAATAATCCTTTCGTCTTCTTCAGCTGTTAAGGGACGAAAAGATGGACTATACATACCAACTACTTCTAAATACGGATACTTCTTCAATAAATTTTGCTTCAGTTTTTCTAATGTAGCTTCCGTAGATCCATAAAAAAAATGTCTATATCCTTTCATAGAAGAAGCTCTGAAGATCTCTCCCATCAAATCAGGTCCAGTTGTTCTTTCCATATTCGGATACCCGTCTCTTCTTCCGATGGTTGATAACGGACCTCCGTCTGGAATGGACATCAGACTAGCATTTAAAATGGCGCGGTAATCCTCTTCTTCATAACCCATTACAGTGGTATGAACGTTCGACACACAGATATAGTGACCAGATATATTTTTAATATGATCATTTAGAAAATCTACGAGCCACTTCATATTAATTGTTGCGATCGAAACACCAAGTATGTTGCAAGTAGGAATTGTAGTTTTAAGAACAGGAGTCGCCATCTCGTCTAATTGTTCTACTTTGTTATTTGCGATTTCTGACATGTCTTTTCTCCCTTAAAAATAAGATTTGAACAAAATGCGAACTTATTAGTACCGTTGATTTAGATGCCATTTCCATGCGCTTTCGATTATTTGTTCAAGGTTCCTATGAGCTTTCCATCCTAACTCCGCCTCAATTTTTTCTGAGGAAGCGATTAAACGTGCTGGGTCCCCATTTCGTCTTGCAACGAGTTCAACCTTTGCGGGAATACCCGTTATCGCTTCACACATTTTCACGATTTCTCTAACCGAGTAACCTCTCCCACTCCCAAGATTGTAGGTAGCTGTTGTTATACGGTTATCCAATAAATAATCTAAGGCTAGAAGGTGCGCATCTACTAAGTCAGATACATGAATATAATCCCGGATACATGAACCATCTGGTGTATCGTAGTCGACACCGTATATGGAGACTTGTTCCCGCTTCCCTGCTAGATGCTGTAAAACAATAGGAATGAGATGCGTTTCAGGATGATGGCTTTCTCCAATATCCCCTGATCCATAAGCCCCTGCTGCGTTAAAGTACCTTAAAACAACATAGTGCAAATCATAAGCAACCGCATAATCTTCAAGAATTTGTTCGATCATTAACTTCGATTTCCCATAGGGGTTAATGGGGTTCGTGTTAATACGTTCATCAATTAATTCAACGTTAGGAATACCATAAGTAGCTGCAGTTGAGGAGAATATAAAATTATTGACATTGTGTTTTTTCATTTCGTTTAATAACGTAAGCGTAGAAGAGACATTGTTGCTATAGTATTTTTGAGGATTAATGACTGATTCTCCTACTAAACTATTAGCACCAAAATGCATTACTGCTTGAATTGGAAACTGGGCAAATATTGACTCTAAAATTTTAGAATCTCCTAAATCTCCTTCAATAAAATATGCTTGAGTATCAACTGCCTCTATATGACCAGTTGATAGGTTATCTAGTACGATCACTTTCTCTTTTTTTACTAGCTCTTTTACTAGATGGCTACCAATATAACCTGCTCCACCTACAACTAGAATCATTCAATACCCCTCTTTTCTCGTACAGCTGCTGTAATACTTTTTCTTTTATGCATAACAATGCTCTTCGACTTCTTCCCATGTCATATAAACACGAACAATATCTTCTTCTAGCAACTGAGTACCTGTTTGCACTTCAATCATTTCCAAATCGGTTACTGCTTTTAATGCATGTTTGTCACCAATGGAAATTTGTAATACATCGCCAGGACGAACAACCTGTAACCGATCATTTTGAACGAAGATTCCTTCCCCTTTAATGATTGTCCACACTTCATTACGATGTAGATGATACTGATAACTCAAGTTTTTACCAGCCCTTACCCCAATACGTTTTGTTAATACTTCAGAATTGTCATCTACTTTTAAATGATCTAAAACCTTATACCAACCCCACCGGCGTTCTTCATACATAGGGCGTTGATCAAAGGGGCCAATTATTTCTTTTATTCGTGGACTTTTATCTTTATCGGCGATTAAGATCCCATCTGGGCTTGCTGCCACCACGGCGTTTGATATACCAAGCACGGTTATTGGGATATCTAACTCATTGATTAAGTGCGTACCTTCGCAATCCTCTGTCACGATTCCCTTCCCGATTTGGATATGATTCATTTCTTCTGTTAACGTTCGCCATGTACCAAGGTCTTTCCAGTATCCCTCATAAGGTAGAGCTACAATATTTTCGGTCTTTTCAACCACTTCGTAGTCAAAACTAATTTTAGGAAGGTGCTCATATTGCTCTAGTAATTGAAGATAATCTATAGGTAATCCGAGCTCTTCAAGCATGGATAGGACAAACCCCAATTTAAATGCAAAGACGCCACAATTCCACACGGCATGATGTTGGATGAGTTCTTCAGCTTCTAGTTCGGTTGGTTTTTCTTTAAAAGATTGAACACGGATATAATCAGTAGTGTGATGAGTAGTAGGAATGATATAACCATATTTAGAGGACGGATAAGTTGGTTTTACACCAATGAGCGCGATATCTGCATCAGTGCGCTTAAGTAAGTGTTCTAATTCCTTCACCTTTTCAAAAAAGTGATCTTGGACAAAGGGATCGACCGGTAAGACTACTACAGTCTGATCTAACGAAACATTTTTTTCTGTAAATAGATAAGAAGACGCTAATGCGATAGCAGGGAAAGTGTCACGTCTGCTTGGTTCTAAAACTAACTCAACTTTTTGTCCAAGCTGGTTTTGGATAATGTCGACCTGCGTTTTGTTTGTTGCAATTATGCTTGCTTCCGACAAATTTACTCGCTGTAATTGCTGCCAAACTCGTTGTACCATGGACGTTAGCTTCTGTCCGTCATCTTCTAAGATTTTCAAAAACTGCTTTGACCGTGCATCATTTGATAGTGGCCAAAGTCGTTTACCTGACCCACCTGATAATAGAATAACTTCCACTCATTCACCCTTTCGTTAGCTAAATTAAAATCCATCCAGTATCATTCAAACATCCGAATGGCAGAATCCTCTTTTTCTACTTTCTCCCAATCAAACTGAACCATAATTTGAACTAACTCTTCAAAAGAAGTTTTTGTTGGATTCCAATTTAGGAGTGTTTTCGCTTTTGTAGGATCTCCTAAGAGTTGCTCTACTTCAGCTGGACGGAAGTACTTTGGATTAACTTCCACAACCACTGCCCCTGTTGCAAGATTTAACCCCTTTTCTTCTATTCCAACACCTTCCCATACTAGGTCGATCCCTACATGCTGAAAGGCAATTTCGACAAACTCTCGTACACTATGCATTTCCCCTGTTGCAATGACAAAATCTTCTGGAGTATCATGTTGCAGCATGCGCCACATGCACTCAACATAATCTTTTGCATAACCCCAATCACGGAAAGCGTCCAGATTCCCTAGTTGAAGGATTTTTTGTTTTTGTTGGGCAATTCGTGCTGCTGCCAATGTAATTTTTCGTGTGACAAAGGTTTCCGCACGGCGTTCAGATTCATGATTAAACAAAATGCCATTCACAGCAAACATATCATACGATTCCCGATAGTTTTTCGTAATCCAATACCCATACAGTTTGGCTACTCCATAAGGGGAACGTGGATAGAATGGTGTCGTTTCTTTTTGTGGCACTTCTTGTACTTTGCCATATAACTCGGATGTGGATGCTTGATAAATACGAACCTTGTCAGTTAGTCCTAAAATACGGACTGCTTCTAATAGGTTTAATGTGCCTTTCGCGTCTACATCTAATGTATATCCGGGCATATCAAAAGAAACATGAACATGTGACTGAGCAGCAAGATTATAGATTTCATCTGGTTGTATAGACTTTACTAAGTTAAGGACATTCAACGCATCTGTGAGATCCCCGTAGTGAAGGTTAAATCGTTTATTTTGGACGAATGCCGCTGTTTGTTCAGCAGAAAGAATATCTACTAAACGTTCTTGATTATAAGAAGAACTTCGTCGGATCACACCATGCACTTCATAGCCCTTTTCTAGCAATAGTTCAGCTAAATATGAACCATCCTGACCCGTGATACCTGTTATCAATGCTTTTTTCATAGCTACCTCCATTACTTTGCGAATGTTGTTTCAATAACTGCATTTTTTAAAAACCAATCGTAGACTTTCGTTAACCCTTCATCGAGTGAAGTGGAAGCTTGCCACCCTAATGCATGAAGCTTTGTTACATCAACAAGTTTTCGAGGCGTCCCATCAGGTTTCGTAGGATTGTAGACAATTTCTCCTTGGTATCCCACAACGTTCTTAACTTTTTCAGCAAGATCCTTGATAGCAATATCCTTCCCTATCCCAATATTGATAATTTCATTGTCTTCATAATGATTCATCAGGAAGACTACTGCATCAGCTAAGTCGTCAGCATACAAAAACTCTCTTTTCGGCGTACCTGTTCCCCAGATTTCAACGGTAGGGGCATCCTGGATTTTTGCAAAATGAAACTTTCGGATTAACGCAGGTAGGACATGGGAAGTTTCAGGGTCAAAATTATCGTTTGGGCCATATAAATTTGTTGGCATAACAGCAATATACTTTGTCCCGTATTGTCGGTTATACGCTTCAATCATTTTAAGCCCTGCAATTTTGGCTATAGCATACGCTTCATTTGTCGGTTCTAAGAGACCTGTTAACAATGCTTTTTCTTGCAACGGTTGGGGTGCTAACTTTGGATAGATACATGTACTTCCTAAAAACAGAAGTTTTTTCACCCCATGTCGATACGCTGCATCAATGACATTCGTTTGTATTAACAAATTATCGCGTATAAAATCAGCCGGGTACTCATTGTTCGCCACAATGCCCCCAACTTTTGCAGCCGCAAGAAATACATATTCAGGTTTTTCCTTTTCAAAAAAAGCATCTGTTTTGGATTTATCTCTTAAATCTAGTTCTTTACTAGAACGATAAACTAGATTACAAAAACCTCGCTTCTCTAGTATCCTCATAATGGATGAACCTACTAGTCCTCGATGTCCAGCGACATATATTTTCGAATGGGATTCCATATCTTTTCCTCACTTTTTAATAAGCATCTTTTGATCCAAATAATACAAGTAGCGTTTTTAATATCAATTTGATATCTATAACAAGATTTCTCTCATACAAATACTTCAAGTCCATTGCTACCCACTCATCAAATCCAACATTACTTCTTCCACTAACTTGCCAGTAACAAGTAAGACCAGGGGTACCACGCAATCGTTGTTTCTCATAATCCGTATAGTGGGCAACTTCATCTAGTAAGGGAGGTCTTGGTCCGACTAAACTCATCTCCCCCTTTAAAACATTCACTAGTTGAGGTAATTCATCTAGACTCGTCTTCCTTATAAATCGTCCCACTCTTGTTACTCTTGGGTCATTTTTCATTTTAAAGACAGGTCCAATGGCATCGTTATGTGCAAGTAATAATGGCTTCAACTGTTCTGCATTCGAAACCATGGAACGAAATTTATACATATAAAAAGGTTTTCCGTCTTTTCCTACACGAAGCTGTTTAAAAAATACTTGTCCTTTCTTATCTTCCACTTTAATTACCAGAAATAGGATCAAAAACACAGGGCTCAATAACACTAGTCCAACTAGCGAACCGAATAAGTCAATAATACGTTTAGTTAACAAATAGCTTTTGCTTTCATTAATGACGATAGATTCTAAATGTTTTTGACCCGTTGTTATCGTTTGTTTGTCGTCAGAAGTTGTGACATTCATACCTTCTCCAACTCCCAACCTATATCAAAAGATTCTCAGATTCTAAATTAAGAGCAGGTCTTCCAATGGAGTGGTATTCAAAAGGAAAATCCTTTACACTTTCCAATGCAAAACAATTTCTCCCATCAAGAACAAATGGAGTTTTCATCTTAGCAAAGACATTCAGGTCAATTGTTTTGATTTCATCCCATTCGGTGAAGATCAATGCAGCTTCCGCTTCAACTAGAGCCTCTTCTACTGTAGATGCAAAGTTTACTGTTGGACTAAGTACCTGTTTTGCATTGTCCATGGCAACAGGATCATAAGCAATGACATTTGCCTTTTCCCTCACCAATTCATTAATCACCAAAATGGAAGCAGCTTCTCGAATATCATCTGTGTTCGGTTTAAAAGCTAGTCCTAAAACAGCAATTCTCTTATTAGTTAAACTTTCATATTTCTGTTTCAATTTATCTAATAAGCGGATTTGTTGCTTGCGATTGACATTAATTACGCCTTTCAGCAATTCAAATTCATAAGCAACGTTTCCAGCTATTTGCATTAACGCATTTGTATCCTTTGGGAAACAAGAACCACCATAGCCGATGCCTGCTTTTAAGAACGTTGATCCAATTCTTTTATCAAGTCCCATCCCAGTGGCTACTTCTTCCACATTCGCCCCCACTCTTTCACAGATGTTCGCTATTTCATTGATGAAGCTAATTTTTGTTGCTAAAAAAGCATTGGCGGCATATTTAATCATCTCTGCACTTCGAAGATCCGTTTGATAAATTGGAATATGAAAATCTTCATAGATTTCTTCTAACTGTTGGGCAGCTTCTTTCGATTGAACCCCAATCACAATACGATCTCCATGAAACGTATCGTAAATGGCCGAACCTTCTCTCAAAAATTCAGGATTGGAAACTACTTCGATTTTTACCGGATTCAATTTAGTAAGATTAATGATTTCTTGTAGTCGATTATTTGTTCCGACTGGGACAGTGCTCTTCGTTACAACTAAGGTATCTTTATGGGCAGTGCTTGCTATGTTTTTAGCTACTTCTTCCACATAGGTTAAATTGGCGGAACCATCCGTGTTTTGTGGAGTGCCTACCGCGATAAAAATCACATCAGCCTCTTCAAATCCATCTTGAAAATTTGAAGTGAACCTTAATCGCTCTGCTGCCACATTACTTTGCATCATTTCAGTTAATCCAGGCTCATAAATAGGGGGAATACCCTCTTTCAATTGCTGGATTTTCATTTCATCGATATCTACACATGTGACTTGATGGCCAACCTCAGCCAAACATACGCCAGTGACTAATCCTACATAGCCTGTACCAGCTACTGCTAGTTTCAATAAAAAATCCCTCCGATATTGATGATTCTTATGTTCCTTCAGCTGTTAGCCTAGCATCACTTTTTCGCTTTTAAATATCATGCTCACTTACTCAGTCAACACTTGTAGATGCTCTTTGAAAGTTTGTTGGATTGTCATCAACTCCTCATCATCCGGTATATAATAGTAAATTCCTTTCATCATCGAACCACCGCCCTTATTGAGGTATAACTGCTCAAGTGAACCAAAGCTATCCCGGTACTCCTTTTGGATAGTTAGTAATTCATCAAAGCCAATATTCATTTCTAAATTATTTTCCAGTGTCTCAAAAATCGATTGATAATTAAGTATCGCATTAACAGAAAGCGACTTCTTAATCACTTCTTGTATGACTTGTTTTTGGCGATTTTGCCTTCCAAAATCTCCATTAGGATCCTCATATCGCATCCGAACATATTTCAGCGCTTTTTCTCCATCTAACTGGTTTTCCCCCTGGGAGAAATGCTCTCCTTCATAGTTGAATTCAAGATCATTTTGTACAGTAATGCCTCCAACGATATCGATAATATTAACAAAGCTTTCCATATTCAATTTAGCGACATAATCGATCGGTATATCTAACAATTCCTCAACAGTTTTAATGGTCATTTCCATTCCACCATATGCATAGGCATGATTGATTTTATCCTTTTCATTTCTCCCAACTAGCTCTGTATAAGTATCTCGGGGAATACTAAGCATTTTGGTCGTTTTAAGTGTTGGGTTTACTGTCAAGACAATCATTGTATCAGTGCGACCTTTATCTCCCTCACGTTCATCCACACCGAGAATAAGTGCCGAAAATGGCTCCCTTTCTTCAACATTGATAGGCACTTCTCTTTTAACTGAAGGCTCACTTCTAATCGGAGTGTAAACTTCCTCAATGGTGCTTTTCATATCGCTATAAACTTTAAATGAAAAGGCAAAACCAACAACACAAAGGATTAATATACTAATGGCGATCCATTTCCAAACCTTTATCATCCATTCCCCCCTTACCTACTAGCGAATATGTCTAATACTTTTACACTTGCCTAATTACTGCTTGTCTTCTTAAAATAATTACCAACGTTTTTGAAATTTGTTCTGAATCACTTTCAAACTATTATGGTGAAAGAAACTGAATTTCCGGTTACAGAGTACTAGTTTATACGGGAGGTTCTTAATACTATAGAAAATTAGATAAGGAAATATGACTAAAAACATGTAGATTTCACTAGTGTTTTTTTGTAGAAAGATGAAGGTTTAGGTTTCTCTTGAAGTCATAATGAGGTGCCATAAGGAAAGGATTATTAAACAAATAGATTATTCTATTAAATAAATAAAAAACACATAGAAAAATGAAATCTTTTTCTATGTGCGTCTCATTATATATAGGCATATAGGTTTTTAATAAGGGAAGCATCGATATTGCTTCGCCAAATTTTCATATAAAAAAGCATGGAGAAAACTACTAATTTCTCCATGCTATTATGCTTCACTCTATTATTCAGCCAACCGATCAAGCATATTGTAAAGCATTGTTGCGGCTTGAGCACGTGTTGCATTTTCTGCTGGGGCAAACAGTTGTTTACCGTTAACAGTTCGTCCACCAACAATTCCAAGACCAGAAACAATTGCAACTGGTTGTTTTGCATAGTCTTGAATTGTATTTGCATCCGCAAATTTCACTTCATTTTTCACACCTTCAACAATCGATGGATCTACATATTCCAGTGCACGCACAATCATCGTAGCCATTTGTTCACGTGTGATGTTTTTGTATGGCATGAAGTTTCCATTGCTTCCAGAAACGATACCCGCGCGGTTTGCTGCTTCAATTCCACCGAATGCCCAATCCATTGATACAGGTATATCTTTGAATCTACCTTCATACTCAGTAATTGGTAGATTTAATATTTTCGTTAAAATTAAAGCAAATTGCGCACGTGTAATCGTATCATTTGGTGCAAAATTATCTGCTGATTTACCACTTACAATCCCTTTAGATGCAAGGGAATCAATATATTTCTTCGCCCATTGATTTTCTGGTACATCTTTAAATGTTTTGCTGTTTTCGACAACAACATATTTAGAGAAGTGACTTGTTTTAAATGTTACAACACCATTTTCGTATTTACTAATTACGAATTCTAATGCATTTGTTTCCTCGTTAATATAGTACGCCGCTACATTTTTTCCGTCTTTCACATCTGAAGAGACAGGTAAAGTAATGACAATTGACTTTTCAAAGGTTGATATAGTTTTATCACCTGATGTAATTGTAAATTCATATACATCTGATAACGATTCTCCATCACCTGGAACATTTAAACTGACTAAACTTACATTGAATGTAACATCTTTGTTTGCAGACTTCACAATTTGATCTAATACTTCGTTCGGAATTGTGATAGCTACGTCCCCTGATTGAATAGCAAGATCTTTGTTAGAAGTTGCTAACTGTTCTAGGGCTTCATTTGATACTGGTACTTGTACTTTTGGTGTTGCTGAAGTAATTTCACTTACTTTCACTTCAACCTCAGATGTTGATGTATTTGATAATTGTGACTTGATTGCATCCACATCCACATTAGTTGTACCTGATGGAGGTGTTACACTTCCACCACCAGCTGAACTTGAGCCACCAGTGGAACCATTATTCCCTCCTGAAGAGCTGCCTCCAGCTGAAGAGTTATTTTCTCCTGAAGTATTGTCCCCACCAGAAGTATTATCTCTTCCTGAAGTATTGCCTCCATCAGAAGTATCATCTTCATTACCACCAAAATCCGCATGGTAAATAACTAAATCTTTTGTTAACTTCAACGATTTTTCAGGACCCGTTGGAATAGTTAATTCGATAGTATATTCTCCGTCTAAAAGAGTGTCTTCTATAACTATATCTAGATTACCAGTACTCTTATCGCTTCCACTATATACTTCGTTTCCTTCTGAATCTATAATCTTGTAGTTTACATCAACTACGTTTTCTTGATTATTTATACCATTATAATACACAGCAGGTTGCCCATCGTTACTGTCTACTGGGTCAACAATTGCATCAGCAGTCGCTGTGCGGTTAATTTGTTGCACATTATACTCACCAGCTTTAAGTGAATATTGAATAAATAACTCATTTAGTGACTCATCAAGATTTATTAAACCAGCAAAAGTTATTTCCCCTTCAATTTCGTATGAGAAATCGAGAACAGTATCTTCAGAAATAACTAAATTGTCTTTAGAAAGCATGTAACTCCATAATGTTTCATTTTGGTCAATCAGTCCTACACCAAATCTAAAATCACTATATGTTGCTTTAGATACATCTATCTTTGAAAATAGTTGATTATAAAATTTCTTGTAAAAACCAAAAATAGGTAGTGTTCCATTATTATACTTTACTTGAACAGAAGCCAAATCATTTGAAGAAAAAGTTATTACTTTATCTTCTTTTATCTCAAAATCAGGTATTTTAATAACTGTCTTACTCTCAGCATCTAAAGCGATAAACCCTGAATAGTTTCCAGGAGAAACATACATCTCTTCCCCAGTTGGATCATATTTACTATATGAAATAGGTAATGTTTGGTTCTCATCATCTTTCATATATAAATCACCTTGATAAGAGGTTACCGCTGAAGTAATATTTGAAAAATCAAACGTTAGCTTCTTTAAATTATTAGAGAACGTAAATGGATTTTCTGCTGATAGTGCTACTATTTCTTGCCCTGTCATTACGCGAACTTCGTGGATCAACCTAGAATTACCAGCCATTGAAATCGAAGCGAGAACCGTATATTGACCATTTGGCTCCACTTGTGAACCTTGATTTAAAGAACTATATCCTTTTAAATCTGGTTTATATGAATAAGTAGCAATTTGAATATAATTGCTATTATCATCTAATTTATAGATTCTAAAATAACTCGAAAAACTTTCATTTACATCACTTGTAACATTCCCATAATGAGTAGCCGTCTCTACAGGGATTAAATCTGGTAATCCAATAGAGATTGTTTTTAGCGTTTGTTTTTCATTTGCTGTTTTTGCGGTTATCGTTTTCCCCGTGTCATTTCCTGCAGCTATTACAAGGGATGTCCCAGCTGATGAGAAAACAAGTAAAACAATACATACTACACTTAGTAATTTAGTATAAGCGTATTTCAAATAATCTCCTCCTTTATTAATAGGCATTTATTCATAGCACAACTATTATTCTACAATAAAGATTGCCCTTAATAAATAAAAAAATTCATATTTTTCCCATAATTTACAGAAAACAAACCAAAACTTATAGTAAAATAGACTTTTTCATTAAATAGTACGTCTTTTTCTATTATTCAATTAGGAATTTTGATATATAGTTCTAGAACAATTTAAATACTAGAAATAGAGTAATATAGTTTCATAAAATAAACCTTAACAAAAAGAAAAGCTTGATTTGAACAAATAGTTATTCAAAACAAGCTTTTAATAGATTTTATTTAGTTATGCAACTCATAAACTGGTTTAAAATTACAATCTCACAAATGTAATAAAATCAACATTAACGGGTTCAAATCCATCTGCTCGAAGTCGTGAGTTAATCTGTCCTCGATGGTACTGACCGTGCAATGCAACATGAGTTAAAATCTCACGTATCGTATTAGTAAACTCAGTTCCTTTACTATTTTTATAAACAATTAGATTATCTAGATCCGCTTCAGATAGATTCGTGAGATACGTAGTAAGGCTCTCTTCATTTTCCTTCACAAGATCTACACATGTTTCTATATCCGTCTGTAACCAGATAGGCAATTGTGAACTATCCATTCCCCGTAATCTTGTTAGCCACACTTTTTCCGCAAGTAGAATATGTGAAAATAAACGAATTACTTCCGAATTCCCCTCTTCCACATTTTGCACAGTTTCAAGAATACGTTGATTTGACCAATTTAAATGTTCGTACATCCTTTGAATTGTTTCCAATGAGTATGACACCACCAGTTATTATTTTTTACAATTATATGTAAAAGATTCCATTTCTTAAACCAATTATTTGTTTTCACCGTATTATTATTATAAATTTAGGTAAATACTTCTTAGAAATTTTATCTCTCACTAAATTAATTACTCTATAAAGGTTGTGGAAAAATGGAAGAATTCAAGGAAGTTACAGTAGAAACAACTGTTCAGGCACCCGTGGAGAAAGTATGGGAATACTGGAATGAGCCAACTCATATGACAAAATGGAGCCATGCTTCAGATGATTGGCACACTACATTTGCTGAAAATGATCTAAAAGTAGGTGGAAAATTCGTTTCCAGAATGGAAGCGAAAGATGGGAGTATGGGTTTCGATTTTGGAGGAATCTATGATGAAGTAAAGTTACACGAGGTTATATCCTATAAAATGGGAGATGGCAGAAAAGTAAAAGTCACTTTTATTGGCCAGGGTCAAGAAACAAAAGTAATTGAAACATTTGACGCTGAAACATCAAATCCTATCGAGTTTCAACAACAAGGTTGGCAGGCAATATTAGATAATTTTAAACAGTACGCGGAACAAACATTTAATAAATAATTTATTATTTCTTGAAAAATAGTTAAACAGTACATGCTCTGAATTTTAATAATCCAGGGCATGTTTGTAATGAATTCAAAGCCCCACCATTAATTATCCGATTTTCTCCGCCAACTCTAAAATAATTCCTTCAGGTCCACGAACGTAGCATAACTTATACACGTTCCCATATTTTTGTATCTCACCAAAAATCTCTGTGCCATTCTTTTTTAATTTAGCAACAATGGACTCAAGGTCTTCAACAGCAAACGCAATATGATTGGAAAGGGATTGCTGAATTCCTTCTATTTCTAATGATGTATGGAATTTAACCAACTCCAAAGTTGCCTGACCATCTGGCATCCCTAACATGACTACGGTCGCCTTAGTGTCATTTAGCCCAATTATCGGTTCTGCCCACTTCCCATCCACTTCCCCTTCCCAAAGCAATTCAAGACCAAAGTCGAGAAAAAACTCTTTAGTAGCTGAGAGATCCTTTACGATTACTCCTACATGATCTATTCTATGAATTTTCATTTTGGAACCTCCTTGTCCCTATAACCCTTCAAACAGTTGTCTTACAAAACTATCTAAAGAAGTTTTTTATAGCATCCATTCGTATTTTAGATTCGCACGATTCGCAACGAAAAATTAGATTCGTTCTTTCTTTGAACATTTATATCTTGGTGAACCTTCATATAGTTTGAACTTTTGTCTACAACTACTACAAACAATCTCATAATAAAACATAGCTCTCCTCCTAGTGAGGCATTAAGCATTATTTTTTAGTTGATTTTTTTCAAAGATTGTAACCAGGACTTTAGTTTTTATATTACCTTTCAAACATATTCCTCTCTTAATTTTAACATAAATATCCATTTATTATTATGGGATTTCATTCCTTTAAATAGGACCTTTATAACTTATTATTTCTGTAGTCGACCTTCAGCAATTGAATGTGCTTCTACAATCAGTTGCATCGTTTTTTTCAATATTGCTGCCACTTGGATTAAGTATGCAGACAAAGTGTTGCTTTGCATAATGCGGATGTGGAAGATCCCATCACAAAATTTTTCAACTTCTAGCTCGTTCATCAGTCTTCCTCCTTTTTCTAATATATAAATTAATAATCGGCTACATTAATATGTTCTCTGAATACATAAAGCATCTACCCATTCTAGAAAATGAGATAGATGCTTTAGCAAGAAATATAGAAGAATCTTAGACTATCTGATCTCCCCTTATCAGAGAAAACATCGACGCCATGATTGGTGAAATTGAAGTGTTTAATTATCGTAAAAAATAGTGGCATTGACAACTATTATCTAATTGAAGTTCATTTTCAACTTTATATAATTTATGACTGATGGTAAACAGTATAAATTAATTAATAGATTAAATATTAAACTGTTTTACTTGTTGCTGTAAGGATGCAGCATTTTCATTTAATTTTAATGCAATATCATTCACATCAATAATTGTTGCGGATTGTTCTTCCATAGCAGCGGCGATTGATGTTAGTCCTTCGGAAGTAGTTATAGAACCGTTTGCGATTTCTGAAATAGCTGCTGCCACTTCTTCTGCACTAGCTGAGAGTTGCTGTGCTGTTGCTGATACGTCAGTGATTTGTTCAGACATTTTATTAACATCCTGCACAATGTTTTCAAATGATTGACCTGCATCAGTAATGACCTTCACGCCATCTTCCACCGAATTCAGAGCACTTTCAACTGCTTGCTGTACATCTTTCGTATCCGCTTGAATTTCAAGTGTTAATTGATTAATTGAGCTTGCAGATTCTTTGGACTCATTCGCTAATTTTTTTACCTCATCAGCGACTACAGCAAACCCTTTACCATGCTCACCGGCTCTTGCTGCTTCAATTGATGCATTTAAAGCTAAAAGATTTGTTTGGTCCGTAATGTCGGAGATAACTTTTGAAATACTTTCGATTTCAGCAGTTTGTTTTGCTAATTTCAGGACAAGCGTATTTACTTGTTCTGTTGAGACGGAAATGATAGCCATTTGGTTTTTTGCACTTGAAATAATAGATGTCCCATCTGTTGCAGTAATTCTAGCTTCTTCTGATAAAAGCTGTAATTGCTGAGAAGCTTCTGCAATCATTTGTACGCCTTTAGCCGTTTCATCCATAGCACTTGCGCTATCTCCTGCTGCTTGTGATGAAGAAACAGAGATATCAGCAGCCATAGCTACTTGGCCAGTCACTTCCTCAGTGCTAGCTGATATTTCTTCTGTACTTGCAGTAAGGTTCTCAGATGATGCTTGAAGATGATTGGTATTTGTTTGTATTTCAATGATTAGATTCCTTAATACATCTTTCATGTCATTAAATATCGCGGCAAGCTGACCAATTTCATCTTTTGTTCTTACTTTAATGTTTTCGATATGTAAATTACTGTTTGAAATTTCTTTTGCAGCCTGCATAACTAAACCTAATGGACGAACGATTCCTTTACGAATAAAGTACATGATAAAGAATGCAAGTACAAAACTTACAATGAGTAAGATGATTGATATTATTTTAGAAGTGTTGATAGAACTATCTGTTTTTTTACTGATTTCTTGAAGAGCTTCATCTTGGATATCTAATATAGTATTTGAAGCTTCTAATATTTTTAGATTGGCTACCTTCAATTCATTAATTAAAATATCTGTAGCCCTGTCAACTTTTCCATCGTTTAATTCTTTTAACAAAACGTTATAACTTTCATTGAAATCTTCATTTGCCGTTTTTACAATTTCAAATTGCTTTTCAGCTTCTGGTGAGAGCGGTAGTTTGCTAAGTTCTAGAATGTTATTATCTAAACTTTGCGCGTATTGGTGAAGTAACTTTTGGTTTTCATCTGTGTTGGCGATAAATAATGAACGAACATACAAACCCTGCATTCCAATATTAAAGCAAATTTCATCCACTAGTCGAATTTTTACAACACGATCTTCTAATGCTTCGTTTACATTGTTATCGATTTTTTTAAGATTACTCCACGTTACAACTGATGAAATAATTAAACATAATACAACGAGAAGTACTAATAAATTTATTTTTTTGCCTAAACTCACTGCTTATTCCTCCATACTGTATGTATTTTAAATATATAATAATTACCATAGTACTATATTTCTGATTTTTCCGACATATAAATTAGGTCTAAAAATTCATTATTTTTTAAGATATAGTTCTAAAGTCAGATAAAAGCACAAAAAAACGGAATTTCACTCATTAATGAGTTAGTTTTAGGAGATTTTAATTTTTAGTCACTTACTAGCTCAAAAGAGCAATACATTTTAAAAAAAATATTTTATTTCAAACGTTGCCCGTTTACTTACCTTAAAAAAACAAGTTTACGAAACCCTATAAATAATCGAGTAGGAGGGAGTGATTAACTCCCGACCTCTCACACCACCGTACGTACGGTTCCGTATACGGCGGTTCAACTAAGATGAATAACGCAAAGTTTCGTAACGACCTTGCAGACTTTTCAGCCCTTGGCTTTCCCAAT
>DATMGC010000141.1:0-3566 GCA_035555915.1 Ureibacillus sp.
AACAGCTTTGAAGATTTACTTTATTTAGTTGGAGGTTCATCCTGTAATAACATGGACTTAACTACGTTTGCAATATCTTCTACACTCTCATCCTTTATATCGATAGTTGATGTCGTCCCTTCACCAACTGAATCCTTACTATTTTGAAATTCAGGTTGTTCTCCCAATTGTTCATTTTCTATATCCTTTTCTACATCTTCTTCCGGTGTATACAATATATATCCCAATAACAAACGAATGGCATACATAAGGACAAATGAAACAACTGCCACAAGAAGAGATTTTACTATACTATTTAAAGGTAGTGAGGCATCGGAAAGTGTACAAAAGAAATATAGGCTAAATCCGATGATAGCAGCCCAAAAATTGTAAAATATCGAACCAAACATTATATCTCACTCACTCCCTGGTTTACTGTTCGTATACTTAATTGACAAGTGACCGGGTTAAATTCGATTGTTCTTCCGCTATTCCCACCAGTATCTTCTGCAATCAGTGGTATGCTGTTTCTTGTGAGCTCCTTCTTCACCGCTTCGACATTTCGCGGTCCAATTCGCATAGAATCTTTGTCTGATGTAAATTTGAACATCTGTGCACCACCAGCAATTTTAGCTTTTAATCGCAATGGTTGGACACCTTCTAATTTAAGTTTTTTAATAAGCGCTTTTATTCCGGTATTGGCAAATTTTGCTTCATTAATCGTTTCTGTTCTCGCTAAACTTGAATCTGGTAACATGATGTGCACTAATCCTGCTATGTGTTTGATATCATCATAGAGTACAACGCCTACACATGAACCTAATCCAGATGTGCGAATTGTATCTGGCATTTTAACTACATCCATTTGTGCTATTCCAACCTTAATGACTTGACTAGTTCGAGCATCAACCATTTTAAGAGACTCCTAAAGCCTTCAAAATATCTTTCGTCGAATCTGGATCTGGAAGTAAGAAGAAATGCCCGTGAACTTCATTACAATCACTATATCCCTCTTCAAAAATGGATGTATTAATAACAATTACCTGGTCGCTCGCTTTTGAAATTTCGATTAACCCTATGCTTATAATGGCTCCGAACATATCAACACTTAGTCCAGGGACAGTCGGATATAATTTCATTCCTGTAAAGTCGGATAATGCTGACAAATATGAACCAGAAAGAATATTACCTAACTCTTGCATTGCTGATACGCCTAGTTCAGAAAGCTGACTATCTTTAAAGTCAAATTGGTCATCATTGATTAGACTTCGAATAAATCTGTTCGCTTGTTCTATTGGAAGGATAAAGAACATGCTACCTTCAGAATCTCCTTCAATACGAAGGAAAATCCCCACAACAACAGTTTCTGCTCCGCCAACAAGTTCCATCATGTCTTCAAAGGAAACCATTTCAACCTTTGGCACTTGCATATCTATTTTCCTATTTAACAGATTCGAAAGTGCAGTTGCAGCATGGGCAGCACCTATATTTCCAATTTCTTTTAGGACATCTAAATGCAATGATGTAATTTTTTGTTCACTCATTCCTTGGATCCCTACTTTTTCACAGATTGTTCAATCGTCTATGGGTTTAATATTTTATTTAGATGCAATAAAATCATTAGTCGATTCTCTAATTTTGCCACACCCGAAATAAAATCTTCCTCATTTGATCCAACTACTTCTGGTTGTTGCTCAATGGCATTCATTGGGATGTCGAGCACATCGTTTGCTGAGTCAACGATAAATCCGACTTCCATTTCATCAAGTGTGGTAATAATGATTCTAGTTGTTTCTACATTATTTAATACAGGTATACCAAAACGTTCACGTAAATCGATAACTGGTGTCACCACTCCGCGCAAATTAATAACTCCTTTTACAAAGGATTGTGTTTTTGGTACACGTGTAATATGCATTAATTTTTCTATACCTTGTACATTAGATACAGGGATTGCATATTCTTTGTCAGCAAGTTGGAATACAATTACTTTTAAAAACTCTTGTTCAACAGCAGTCATGCTCTACACCTCTTTTTATCTATTCAATTATTTCATTAACGCATTACAATCAATTATTAACGCTACTTTCCCGTTGCCTAGAATTGTCGCACCAGAGATAGCAAAGATATTTGTTAAGTAGTTTCCTAAAGATTTCAAGACAATTTCTTGTTGACCAATAAATGTATCCACTACTAAACCAGCAAGCTTGTCTCCCTTACGGACAATGACAACGGAATGGTATTCATCCTCTTTACTTTCAGCTCTAGGTACATCAAATATTTCATCTAAGAATATAAGCGGAACAACTTTACCACGGAAATCTATTACTTTTTGATTATGAGCATTGAGAATATCACTATTTTTAATAATTGATGTTTCAATAATTGAAGATAAAGGAATCGCATACGTTTCCTGTTCAATTTCAACTAACATAACTGAAATAATCGATAATGTTAAAGGAAGTTGAATAGAGAAAATTGATCCAACACCTTCTGTAGATTCAATTGAAATATTACCGCCTAATGATTCAATCGTAGTTTTTACAACATCTAATCCTACCCCACGTCCTGAAATATCTGAAATTACTTCAGCAGTAGAGAAACCAGAAGATAAGATTAATTCATTAATTTGTTTATCTGACAACGAAAGCGCTGCTTCTTTCGATACAATGCCTTTCGAGATTGCTTTTTTCAATACTCTTTCACGATTAATTCCTGCACCATCATCTTCTATTTCTATGAACACATAGTTTCCACTATGGTAGGCACGTAATGTTACATTTCCTTCTTCCGGTTTACCATTGGCAAGACGGACTTCTGGACTTTCAATACCGTGGTCAACTGAATTTCGAATTAAATGAACTAATGGGTCTCCGATTTCATCGATTACAGTACGATCCAACTCCGTTTCAGCACCTAAGATTTCTAGATTAATCTTTTTCTTAAGATCTCGCGATAAGGTACGGACCATTTTCGGGAATCGGTTAAACACGGTTTCAATTGGAATCATACGCATCGTTAAAACAATATTTTGTAAGTCTCCCATTGTTCGACTCATTCGCTCAACGGTTTCATTTAGCTCTGAATGATTCACTTCCGAAGCGATAGACTGAAGTCGCCCTCTATCAATCACAAGTTCCTCAAATAGGTTCATTAAAATATCTAATCGATCAATACTTACACGTATTGTTTTACTCGTTGCATGCTTTACAACAGTATTTTTTTGATTTGATTCTTCTTTTTTTACTTCATTTGGAGAAATTGATGGTGTTTCTTCTACTACTGCTCCCACTGGTGATTCAAGCGGTTTTTCAGATTCTACTACCGCTGATTGTGTAAATAATTCTTTTGATAACGGTGTAATTACTACATTATTAATCTCTGAAACTTTTTGAATTTTACTTTTCAATTCTTCAGTAGTAGTTTGTGTGATTAAAGCTACTTTAAAATCTTGATCGAATTGTTCTTCTTCAAGCCTGTCTACAGTAGGAGAGGATTTCACGACATCTCCATTTTTCTCTAGAATATCAAATACCATATAGACACGAGCTGCTTTTAATAGACAGCCATCATCTAATGTAATCGCT
>DATMGC010000142.1:0-13932 GCA_035555915.1 Ureibacillus sp.
ATTGGGAAAGCCAAGGGCTGAAAAGTCTGCAAGGTCGTTACGAAACTTTGCGTTATTCATCTTAGTTGAACCGCCGTATACGGAACCGTACGTACGGTGGTGTGAGAGGTCGGGAGTTAATCACTCCCTCCTACTCGATTAATTGATTATATATTTGGGGAGACAATAGTACATTCTAATAAAAAAGGACTTGGCGAGAATGTCCAGGTCCTTTTGGGTTCATTAATTATGCTTCAATACCATATGTAGCAAATTCTTTTTTAACATCTGCTAAGATTTGTTCACATTCGTTTACTAAGTGTTTTGGGAATACTTCGTCATCACCGTATTCTACACCATGTGGGTAGTAATACTTACCAAGAGCAGGTTTAGCGATTTTTAGGACTGCTGATCGATTACCTACGTCGCCTGAAATAGCCTGGCAGAATACACGTAAGTAGTAACGACCTTCTTTTAAATCAAAGCGTTTATCGAAAGTCATACGATCATAATCCCAAGTACCATGACATTCTAGACCATTTTTTTCCATAACGCTTGTAAGTAGTTCTTGTTCAGCCGTTATATTTTCAAGTGTTTTGTTCTCGAAATACATTGAATAAATCCCCCTTTAGCAAAATCATACATTAAGATACGCTCAAACTTAATAATAGAGCAAAATTTGTTTTGTTGCAATGGCTACATTTGAATCTAGCAATAGATTATTGATATAATAGTAGCATTAAAATAAAAGGATAGAAATCTTATGAAAACTCTTTTTCGAATACTTATTGTCCTTTCTTTTCTAGCAATTATCTTTTTTTATACTTCAAGTTCAGATAATTTAGAACCCTTAGAGGGACCAAATTCTTCATCGCAAATTATCCCTAAAACCGAAGGGGATCCAGAAATCGGTCAAGACGCATTACCTCGTCCAGAAAACGGATTATCAACTTTAATAGGTAAAAGCACTCGAGAATTAGTTGATCTTTATAAAGAACCTAATCGATACGATAAATCTGCTTACGGTTACGAATGGTGGATATATAATCAGGATCCAAATCAGTATATGATGTTCGCTGTTGCTGATGGCGTGATAACGCAAGTTTATACAAATTCGAAAGTGTTAGATATTAGTCCTTATAAAATTGGACAAACTCTTGAAGATATTTATGGTATGACCATTATCGAATCAGAAGTGAATGCAAAAATTGACGATAGTATTTATACCTTTACAATGAGTGAAGATGATATGAATACACGAATCTTAAGCAAATTCGATGGTATTTTTGCGCAACTTTATATCGATAGTGATAATGGTGAATTGGCTGGAATCAGATTTACCGATAGTAAATCGCTCGTTATGCATCGTCCATATGAAATGTCTTTTGTTGGTAAGTTATTATCTCCTCCAAGTCCTACTTCGTTTTTAATAGAGGAAAGTAATAGGGCTGGTGCAGCACAATTAACGGATTTACTAAATGTATTTCGAGTAAGCAATGGATTGCCAATCCTTTTGGAAGATGAAAAGTTAACACTCGTGGCAATGGAACATAGTGAGGATATGTATTCTCAAAGTTACTTATCTCATGAATCTCCAACGAAGGGAACATTAGAGGAGAGGTTAGACATGGAAGAAATGGCGTACAAAAATGCTGTAGAAAATATTGCCACTTCTTATTTTGATCCAATAGAAGCAGTACATGGATGGTTAAATTCCTCTACTCATAGAAGACATATGTTAAGCGAAGAGTATACTTCTCTGGGCTCGGGCGTTTTTATTAATTATTACACTCAAGTATTTATTGAAAAAGAAAAAAATGAAATCGAAGAATGAAGTGTTATGAAACCTCTTAGTCGAGTAAATTGACTAAAGAGGTTTTTTTCATGAAATTATAAGTCCACCCAATTTTTAGTGTCACGATTGAAACCTAGGCATAAAATAGGGAAAAGGAGTGACAACTTGCAACTAGCAGAACTTTTAAAAGAATGGCCATGTACAGTAAAAGGTGGTTCTATTCGAGTTGAGGTTAATGGAATTGAGGATTATGCACAAGGCGTTAAAGAAGGCGATTTATTCATCGTACGTAAAGGTCGAATGTCAGATGGATTAAAATATGTCGATATGGCAATAAAGAATGGGGCAGTTGGTGTTGTTATTGAAGATGAAAAACAATTGGATTCTTTAAAATTAACTGTGCCTGTCATTTGGGTACCAAATGTCTTGAAATTTATGTCATATAGTGCAGCAAAACTAAATCGATTCCCAGCTGAAGCAATGCAAGTTATTGCCATTACAGGAACGAACGGAAAAACAACAGTAAGTCACTTTATCGGACAGCTACTACATGCACTACATAAAAACGTAATTGTCATCGGTACAAACGGAATCTACATTAATGGTGTTGAAGTAAACCTTGATTATGAGCATTTAACTACTCTGCAACCCAAGCATCTACACAGGATATTGAAAATTGCAGTTAGTCGGGGTGTGGAGTATGTTGTATTAGAAGCTTCTTCTATGGGTCTTGCAAAGCATCGGTTAGATGATTGTTCAATTGATATAGGGGTTTTCTTGAATTTGGCTGAAGATCATATTGAAGATCATGGTTCCTATGAAAAATATAAAGCTTCTAAACAATTGCTTGCAACCCTTGCAAATCAACTTGTTCTAAATGGCGATGATTCCTTTTGTCGTACGGTAGGTCTTCAAGCGAAAAAGAAAAAATCGTATTTTGGTTTAGGAAATCGTGTGGATTATCAATTACAATTACTTGCTGAAGGGTTAACTACAACTACTTGCTGTCTCCAAAGCAATAAAGGACAAAAAGTGTTCGAGGTTCCGTTTGTAGGTGATCATCACTTACAAAATACAATTGCAGCCATTACAACCGTGAGTGAATTAGGATTCCCAATTGTGGATATTTGCGATGTCGTTGAAAAACTTACTTTACCAAGTGGTAGATTAGAGTACATTGAAAATAATCTTAATTTAGATATCTTTATTGATTATGCGCATACAGAGGCAGCTTTACGGGCTGTATTACAAACATTAAATAAGACGGTTAAAAGAAATCTTATAGTCGTTTTCAGCTGTGGTGGTGACCGGGATAAACATAAAAGAATCAAAATGGGTGCAGTGGCTTCGAAATATGCAGATATGATTTATTTAACTACTGATAACCCTCGTAGCGAGGATCCAGAACTTATCAATGCTCAAATAGCTGCCGGTTTCTCTCCAAAACAGAAATATGAGATGATATTAGACCGTGGGAAGGCAATTGAAACAGCTATCCGTAATGCAAAAAAAGGTGACACGATCTTAATAGCAGGAAAAGGACACGAAACAACACAAACTGTCGGGAATACACAAATTGTATTCTCTGATTTTGAAAGTGTAAAACTTGTACTAGAAAAATTACAAAAAGATCATGTGGAATAAAACTTAACGTCCCGAAAGTTTACTCATTAACTTTTGGGATGTTTTTTATTCATAGAAACTTAATGTAGTTCAATTCGAAGGGAAATGCTTTTATCAATTTACATAAATTGTCAGTTTCTACAGTAAAAATTAATAACTCCAATAAAATATGTAACTTCATAATACAAACTTTGTTGAAATTCTGCTATGATTGATAGTAGTTTAGATTGGAGGAAGTAATGATGATAATGACATCTGAATGGGCTATCATCTTAGATGAAGCAGATGAATTAAGTGCGATGATCCTTTCTTCAGAACAAGCTCAAAAATTACAATTTGCCTATCATGAAGTGTATAGTGATGAGAATCTTGTCCAACAAATATACGCATTCAATCGCATAAAAGAACAATATGAGGATGTCCAACGATTTGGAAAATATCATCCTGATTATCATACAATTATGAAACAAATTCGCCAGCAAAAAAGAAGTCTAGATTTAGATGAACGTGTTGCGAATTTGAAAATAGCTGAAAATGAATTCCAAGATTTGCTAGATGAAATTAGTCTTATCATTGGAAAATCTGTTTCAGAAGCAGTAAAAGTACCAGTGAGCAATCCATTTTTCTCAACAGGCTCTTCTTGTGGAACGGGCTGTGGCAGTGGTGGAAGTTGTTCTTGTTCAGCTTAATGAATGAACCGTCTCGATTAAAGAGACGGTTTCAGACTGTTGACAAACGCTTTCATCCTGCGTTGCTCGTCTCGCTCGTCCGCTCATGAAGCTAACTTCTATTCGCGTCTTCGCTCGCCTTCGCGCCTTGGCTGAGAAGCGTTTTCAAGACAGCCTGGGTTAATCTTTATTCTTAAAGAAATACCTAAAAATACGTGTAGACAAAGTCGACTTTCGACTTTGTCTACACTCTGAAACCGTCTCGATTAAAGAGACGGTTTTTTTACTGTTTTAATAGAATTAATGGAATTTGTTGTGTAGACTATATAGAACGTAATATCTTCTACACAAAGGATCCATCTTCTTTCGTGTATTAGTAAAAAGCCCCGTGATCATTCACGAGGCCTATAGATTATTCTGCTTCATTTTTTTCTTCCTGAATACTTTGTATGACAGAAACAGCGATATCTGGGCGATCAGTCACAATTCCTTTTGCCCCATTCTCGATTAAACTTCTCATTGTCTCTTCATCGTCTATTGTCCAATAGTGTACAGGAATATTTAGTTTGGCTAAAAATGCAATAAATCTTGGGGAATCTAATGAAACAACTCCATGCTTTGGTGGAAGTTGGAATACATCTACCTTTGGGTGATACAGATGGCCAAATTGACTTGTGAATGCAGTGAATGCTTTTCGGATGTCATGCTCGCCTGCACCTAAGGCAACGCGATTTTGTGCATACAGATTAAATCGATCCACTTGTTCACTATAAAAACTTGTAATCACTACCTGATTATGAGCTTCGAATTCTTCGATAAGGCGCCATAATTTAGATGGCATTAAGCTACCTTCATACGTATCAGGATGATCCTTAATATCAATGTTGATGTAAGTGTTAGGGAAGAGTTCTAAAAGCTCCCGTAAACTTACAATTTCAATTTTTTCATCTCTATATGGGAAATTTCCCTCTAAATCTTCAAAGTGATAGCCAAAATTTAATTCTTTCAATTCGTTTAAAGTAAAATCTTTTATCGAACCAGTTCCATCACTTGTACGATCTACAGTTTCGTCATGAAAAACGACAATTTCCTCGTCTTTTGTTAAACGAATATCAATTTCAAAACCATCAACTCCAAGCGAATTAGCCTTTTCAAAAGCAAGCATTGTATGCTCTGGGGCTAAACGAGAGCCTCCTCGATGTGCAAGGATAATTGGTCGATCATAGCATAAAACTTCTTTATCTTCTCTTTTTTGAGGTTTTATAATAGCTTTACTACCAGCCCAAGCTGCTGCACTTGCAGCGGCAATAGCAAGAGCTACTTTAGTTTTTTTACCCATAGAAATCCTCCTTAATCTATCTGTTCAATATAACAACTAGTTTCTACTCAATAATCTTCAACGTTTTACTTTTAGTAGGGAATAGCCCTAGGTGATCAAATGTTTCCAGTCCGCTTCTTTACTAAATAATAGGTGAAATTTCGTTTACTGTCGTTAAAATCCTCACAAATGTGATGTTTTTACTGTTACCTAGATTAAAAAGAGTAAATATGAATGAAAGTTAAAGAGTTTTATACTCTCCTTTAGATTATAACGGAAATTATATATGAGTGTCACTAAACTCTGTTGCTATCAAAATTGACATTATGTTATTCTTTTAGTTAAGAAATGAGGGAAGTGAAATGCAAGAGAGACAAGGTCTAATTGTATACATTCATCAGTTAAAACATGCGAAAAGTTTAAGAAAATATGGACATGTACATTATATTTCTCGAAAGCTAAAATATGTAGTTATTTATTGTAATCGTCATGAAATTGAAGGCACGATAAATAAAATACAACGCCTTCCCTTTGTGAAAGACGTTGTAGAATCGTTTCGCCCGTTCTTAAAAACTGAGTTTGAAAATGCCAAACCAGATAAAGCAAAAGAATATGATTATAAAGTAGGGTTATAGAGGCTGCATTTAGGTGTAAGATGCTAGCCTCTCGGAGGGCGTTTCGCACTCTTCCCACCTGTGCAGGTACACTTGTTAGAGCCCTCCAACGATTGGTAGGGCTAAACGGGGCGCCTGCGTTTTCTTACGGCTAGCTACGGCGGGCTGACTCTCGCGTCGCTTCGATTCCTCTCAAGAAGACAAAGAGCGTCTTCTTGAGAGGAACCTCCAGCGCGTGTCGAGTCTAAGCGAGCCGCCTCCGCTTTTCTTGATGGCTAGCTACGGCGGCTTGCCCCTCGAGGTCGTTTCGGTACCTTCCTGCGTGTGCGAGCACACTTGTCAGGTCCCTCCAACGCTTGTCGGGGCAGAACGAGCCGCCTGCGCTTTTCTTATTGGCTAGCTACGGCGCCCAGCCGCTCGAGGTCGCTTCAGTCCCTCGGTCGAAAGCTGAAAAGACGCTTTCGATTCGGGCCTTCCAGCGCTTGTCGGGGCTAACCAGGGCGCCTCCGCTTTTCTTATTGCTTAGGGGGAATGAAGTGGTTCATTCTTAGAATGCCAATTAAATGTTGATAAAATAGTACTGGTTCTGAAAATACAGAGGAATGTTTTATCTCCATTGGAATCGCTTTTTTACCAATTTCATTTACTGTTTGTTCAAAAATTTCAAGTCGTTTAGAAGGTTTTTCAGGATTATATGGAATACCTTCACGACATACATAAATCGGCATAAATTTGCTTTCCCCTACTGGTTTTAATGCTACAGCAATGGAAGCAACTTGTTTGTCACCTTTATTTGAAATAAAAATAAAAGCATGATGGTATCTTTTTTCATTTGTTTTAATTAGTTCACAGAGTTCGTATATGTCTCCATATCCTTGCCCAAGTTCAATAAATTGTTGAATCAACTTTCACACATCCTTTCCGATAACAATAGTATCACGATGAAAGGGGGGAAGGCACTTGAAATATGCAATAAGTTTATTGGGAATGTTACTACTCGTTATTTGCGGAACGCTTTTTATACAGTATCAAGTTTTCTCCGATAAGCTTGAGGTAGGTGAAGGTAAATTTACATATACTCAAGAAATTGAAATTACATATAGAAGTGGCGGTTTAGATATACGTCAACATTTTCATAATTTGCCAAACCAATCAATCAAAATTACTTGGCCCAATTTAGCTGTAAATACAGATTGTTTTTTGGAATCTGAAACGAGCTGTGAACGTTTAAGTGAAGAGAAAACGGAGTTTATACCAGCTGAAAACAGAAATGCTTCCCTATCTTACATGATCCCTTTAGATGGGGGTTTAAAATCAAACCAATTATTAAAGGATATTTTTGTCACACTTAAAAATGGGCAAGTTTCCTATTCAACTGTCCATATCTCTACAGACAGTGAAGTACAGGGCCAATGGGTAACGGGCTTACCATTAATAGGAAATCAATCGCTTTCATTAGTTAATTATTCAATGTTTGAAGGGACCGGTGGTATTTCAGAAATCTATTGGCAAAAAGATGTAATGAACCTTCAAGCAACGACAGATGCATTGTCTATCTTTTCAAATACCCCAATAAGCAGAGAATTGAGTGAGTATTTGAAAAATTTAAAACTTTTAAATGAAGATCCAATTATAATTATACAAGGAAAGAATAATTCATCGGAGCAGGGGAAACGGATTTTATTTTTAGATGATCTATCGATTACTTCCTTAAATGAAAAAGTGATTCTCTCACAAATTCATTTGCAATATGATTTCGGAGAAAGTCCACAGTGGATGAGTGAAGTGATGGCCTCTTTTTTAACTAATTCAACTCTTGGAAGTTACAAATCAAGTGAAATCGTGAAAACTTTAAAAAACAAAATGTCAGAAGCCCAAATGGCAAGTTGGATAGAAAAACTAGATGACTTAAAAGGGAAGAAAATCTCGGCAAAACAATTAGATGACCTGTTATCGCAAGTATTAGGTAATGATACGGAATATTTCACAATGAATGCACAGACTGAGCAAGTGTTTCCGTTTTTATTTAATGATAAGAGGAAAGTTTTTGTACAAGATGAATTTCGGGAAGACGTGAAGGTAGTATTAAAAGATGGCGATGTGCTTTACTCATTAGATCCAATTTTAAGGCATTTAGGATATCAGACTTCTATTGGAGAAAATGGTTATTACGTTCAAAGCGAAACACAAAAATTTAGGTTCCCACAAGGCTATGGATTTTATGTTTATAACAATCAGCGGTATAATACTGTTTCAGAACCACTGACAGTCATTGCCGATAGTTTTTATATTGAAGAGACATGGTTACAAAGACTATTTAATCTTGATATCGAAAAAAGTGAGGATACAATCACAATAAAATAGCAATTGCTGTTAGATTAACTCTAGTCGCAAAAGCTCTAGCTACAGCAACTAAACAATAATAAAAGGCTTGGTGATATAATGCGAGTTGTAGCAGGTGAAAGAAAAGGAATGCCTCTAAAAGCAATAACAGGAACAACAACTAGACCAACGACAGATAAAGTAAAGGAGTCAATCTTTAATATTATTGGTCCTTTCTTTAATGGTGGTATCGTTTTAGATCTTTTTGCAGGTAGTGGGGGACTGGGTATCGAAACTTTAAGTAGAGGTGCCACTAAAGCTATCTTCGTTGAAAAAGATGGTCGTGCGTTTCAAACATTACAAGAAAATATAAAAAAATGCCGTTATGAGGATGTATCTGAAACGTTTAAAACGGATGCAACACGTGCTGTAAAAGGATTACTAAAGAGAGAGATACAACTAGATTATGTCTTTTTAGACCCACCTTACCATAAAACAGAATATTATGACTTGCTTTTATCCTTAGTGGAGCATGGAAAAATATCTGATGAGGCAATTCTTGTATGTGAACATTCCATTGAAGTAACTTTACCTACTGAATATGGTGATTTTACTCTAACGAGACAAGAAACGTATGGAAGTACAATTATATCAATTTATCGTAAAGAGCAATAGGGATAAAGGGAAATGGGGAGAAATCGGTGACGGAAAAAATTGCAGTAGTACCAGGAAGTTTTGATCCAATAACAAATGGACATTTAGATATTATTAAGCGAGCAGCCGATGTATTTGATGTTGTTTATGTAGCAGTTTTAAATAACTCTTCTAAAAAGCCACTCTTTTCAATCGACGAAAGAATAGAGCTAATCACGGAAGTAACAAAGGATATTTCTAATATTCAAATTGAAAGCTCTACAGGATTATTAATCGATTATGCTAGAGCTAAAAATGCAATAGCGATTGTTCGTGGGTTACGCGCGATTTCAGACTTTGAGTATGAGATGCAAATTACTTCGATGAACAAGTTTTTAGATGATTCAATTGAAACGTTTTTCATTATGACAAAGAACCAATATTCATTCTTAAGTTCTAGTATTGTCAAAGAGGTAGCTCAATACGGTGGGACAGTTACTGGACTTGTTCCAGAAATGGTAGAAAAAGCATTGTTACAAAAATTTATGAAATAACTCGAAATTAAGAGAATAGTTTTTAATAAAAACGACAGAATTCCTTGTGAGATCCTGTCGTTTTTAATTTTATTATGAAGTTGACAGAGTTCTATTCTTGCTTTCTAGTATTGAAATGTGTATCTACTCTTAAAGAAAAAGAAGATAATAGAGAGTTGGAATTAAAAATGTATATAACAATCGCATTAAAATGTAGGGCTTTAAAGACAAGTGCTCACTTTTAGCAATAACACCGACCTGCATATGAATACTTAAACTTTGACTCGATAAAAAAGTGGCCAGAAGGACTAAGAGAATGGTAGGTTGATGGGCGAATAGCTCTTGTCCAATACGCAAACCGTTTGTCATTTCAAGCATTGCTGCAATAAGCAGCATGACATTATTATGTATGTCAGGAATAAAGCTTTTAACAGAATGCATGACAACCGTATAGATCGTTGTAAAAAAAATAATAGTTGCTCCTACAATAAGTACAGTAGGAACACTATCCTTTACACTACTAGTAAAAGGATTTGGGAGCTTTGTTGCCGATACAAGGTTGAGGGATTTTCCGTTATCTTCTCTACGAAAGTAAAAAAATATACCAGTTAATACTAGAATTGAAACGGCATGATATAAAATTAAAAACTGCCAGCTAAAAGTAGTACTGTTTAATAAATCATTTCCAACAAAACCTAAAACAAATAAAGGGCTTGGACTATGACAAATTGCTAGAAGAATATTTGCTTCTCGAAGGGAAATTTGATTGCTCTTTTTTAAATAGCTAATTGTTGCTGCACCTGTGGGAAATCCACCCAGAGCACTAATACCATAGGTTTTAAAATAAAGTTTAAATCTTGATGACGAATTACTCGTATTGGGTGTCAATCTTATAAACCATTGAGTTAAAATTAAATAAGGTAATAAATATGGAAATAGGGCTTCCATAAATAATTCAACACCCAAATCTGTACCTTGATGAGCGATTCCTGGGAAGAGTAATAATAAACAGATTAATGTGTTACATATCAGCAAATAGAGTAGAGGAATAAGCATCATCTCTTTTCAAATTTTTGTTTTCCATTTCTGCAAATGCTAAACTAATATATGCGACACATTAAATTTTTAGTCTTAAAAGGTTACCTTAGGAGGTGCTATACATATTGAAAAAGTCATTACCTTATATAATTATCCTATTCATCATTGTCTTTTTTCTAAGCTTTTATAGGCTTGACTACTATATTATGAAGCCTGGTAGCGCGTATGATGTAAGTGAATTTGTTACGGTGGAGGACGGGGATAAGAATAGCGAAGGAACCATGAGCCTAATGACAGTAGCGATGGCTCAAGCAACACCTCTTACATATGTCGTTGCTCAACTTAAAAAGTATGAGGAAGTTTTTAAAGAAGAAGAAATACGTCAAGAAGAGGAAGACGAAGATGAGTATAGTGTTCGTCAATTAAAATTAATGACGGATTCTCAATTTAATGCCCTATACGTTGCCTTTCAAAAAGCAAACCTCCCATATACAATTGAATATCATGGGGTGACAGTATTAAATGTACTTGCCGATGGTGCTGCCGATGGAGAGCTTGAACCAGGTGATGAGATTGTTGAAATAGAGGGTGTATTAATCGAAAAGGCATCGGAGCTTACAGAAATTCTAAGCTCAAAGAAAGAAAATGAGGAAATTAAATTAGTAGTAGATCGAAACAATAAATTGTTAGACCGAACACTTAAATTAAAACCGATACCTGGAAGCGAAAAAGTAGGGATTGGAATTACTTACTCTGAAAGTAAGTTTATTAAAACAGAGCCAAATGTAAAAGTCGATGCCGATAAAATCGGAGGACCTTCAGCTGGACTAATGTTTACTTTAGAAATTTTAGATCAATTACTTGATGATGATTTAACAAAAGGGTATAACATCGCAGGTACAGGCGAAATGAACGAAGACGGTTCAGTTGGCCGAATCGGTGGCATTGATAAAAAAGTAGTAGCAGCAGATCGAGATGGTGTAGAAATCTTTTTCGCTCCTGACGACGAAATCACAGAAGAGATGCGTAAACTAAATCCGAACATAAAATCAAATTATGAAGTTGCCTTTGAAACTGCTAAACAAATCAAAACGGATATGGAAATTGTACCTGTAAAAACAATTGATGAAGCACTTAAATATATTGAACAACTTGAACCGAAAGAAGATTAGTATTAGCTTTAAAGTTGATTAAATAAATTATGAATAAATAGTAAAGGTGGAGAGAAAGTATTCTTTTTCTCCACCTTTTTAATGTGATTAATTAGTACATACTAAGTATTCATGTAGTGAATTCATTTAAAAGGATGTACTTCAATCAAGGGTTAATCCACTTTGCCTATAATATGAGACTTCTACAATCGAATTGGAGGCGTTTGATAATCACTTGAGATTAACTTTCCAGAAGTCAGTTGAACACCTAGTGCATACATATCTGTTGCGCGGATGTCTAATAACATCATCGGATCCTTTGTAGAGGCTACACGGCTTATTAAAGGCAGTTGAAACTGTTTTTTATACTCCGATAAATAACTTTGGCCATTTTTCGTCATCCCTAATAAGCGAATATATGACGGCTTCGTGGAAGAGTGTAATTGTTCCTTTGTAATGCCTGTATATATATGGGTTACCATCCGTTGCAATCTTGTCCATGTATACCTTTTTGACTTTATTTGGTTCATAAATTGACTGAAGGTCTCGCTTTTTTTTGCAGCTTTAATAAGGGCAAATTCGATTCCCTCACTAACATCTGCAAAACGTGTTAATTGTTCAGGTGTATTTCGTAAAATAGCATATCGTAAAAAAGGCCAAAATGCTTCCCAGTTAATAAACGAATTGTATTGTGAATGCCAATTTTCTAGTACTTTAAAGGATTCGCTAGGAACAAATTGTTTTACGTCTCTAAAATGATGCTGCTCAAAGATTGCTTTTCTTATTCCTGTTGCACTAGCGATTGTAGAATCAGTATTAATATCATCGTGAAAACCAGCTTGGATTCGTGGGATGGTTAAGGGCTCTATTGATAAATTAAAACGTTTAGCTGCTTCGATGTAGTGATAACCTAAAATATTATTTGGTTGCGATAAATCGATGGTTTGATTTCCCTCGATTTGGCGAACTTCTTCGTATGCCTTATATAAACTTTGGGGATAACTAATTCCAGTTGTAACATAATGTTTGATGAGGGCATTATATTGTTCTTCGTGCTTTTTCAATGCAGTGAAGGTATTTAAAAACGGTTGAATAGATCCTTCTTCACTCCCAAATGCGAAATTTGTACAGCCAATAGCATTTAATAGTTGTATCGCACCTTCTGCAAACAAAGTAGCATGTCCAGTGCAAAACACATACGGAAGCTCTATAACGATATCTACACCATTATTTAAAGCCATCTTTGTTCGGTGCCATTTATCTAATAGGGCAGGTTCCCCGCGTTGTAAAAAATGACCACTCATAACAGCTATGACTACATCTGACTTTGATTTGCTTTTTGATTGACTTATATGATAAAAATGTCCATTATGAAATGGATTATACTCTACAACCACACCGACAGCTTTCATTAAGTAACACTCCTAAGTGGGAAGATTTTCATTGAATTTAATAAATATCGTTTTGGACTGAAACTTTTATTGGAGTTTCTTTTAAGAAGAACATAATTTTTCTGTTGTATTAGAATTATATTACTCATTTTGTATAGTGACAAGAAAATATCTTGACATCTAAAAATACACATTATATAATCAACATTGTTGTCTCGAGGTGATTAGTGAATGAAATGGTCAATTCATCAATTATCGAAGTATCGCCAAAATGGGATGCCGATTGATGCAGAAGTACAATTGGATGATGTAATGAAGCGAAATAAAGAAATTCGTCATATTTCACCCGTTCATGTAAAAGGACACTGTACTTTCGGTGCATCGCAAATGACATGTCAATTTACGCTGACAGCGACATTAACTCTTCCATGTTCTAGAACTTGGGAAGATGTTGAATATCCGATTAAAGTCGATGCAGTTGAAATTTTCAGCTGGATAGATCCTGAACATCGTAATAATGACGATGAAGATATACATTATATTGATGGTGATGTAATCGACTTAAAACCAGTTTTAGAAGAACTTGTACTCCTTGAAGTGCCTATGCAAGTATTTAAAGAGGATACTGAGGGGAAAGTAATGGGCGGAAAAAACTGGAGTTATTTAACAGATGAGGATGTAGCTCGTCAAAACGAAAATGACGAACCAAAAGTGGATCCAAGACTAGCTGATTTAGCTAAGTTTTTTGATCAAACAGATGAATAGATAATCTGTAAGGAGGTGCCAATAATGGCTGTACCATTTAGAAGAACTTCTAAAACTGCAAAAAGAAAGCGTCGTACGCATTTCAAATTATCTGTACCTGGT
>DATMGC010000143.1:0-2351 GCA_035555915.1 Ureibacillus sp.
CCGGGTTTTCTAGCTTACTAACATCACTTCTCCAAATAAATATATTCAGTATGAGAAAACAACATAAGGCCATTGTTAAACCTGCTATTACAATCTTCACCTTCATACTTTTAGAGCTCAACTTACTCCAAATCCTATTAGCTGATTTTCTTTGCTTCCTTCTTTCCATTCTTCCCACGTTTTATTCCTACCTTCTAGTCTGAGGATGTTGCTGCATAAAGGTTATTGTTAAATATGAAAGATAGGTAGGTCAATAGGACATAAGTAATCTAATTTTCCTCCATAGAATGTGAACTATATATCAAAAGTTAGATAAGAATTTTTATAGCGGATACCAAACATAACACCTGACCAGTCAATTATTCCCAAAACCTAGATTTAAAAAAACAATAAACAAAAGGGCCCTACATATTTTAGATGACTATTTAATGCCCTTTCTTTTTCAACGAAGACCCGCATCTTTACTTCACTCTCTTGAATCACCTTAATTTACGAACAAAATGAACTAAATAACAAAACTGTTTTTATTTGGTATAAAATATTCTACATTAATTTACATAATTGTAGTTTTTAAAAAAGAATAGGAGATAAGTTACAAAGATGAATATTTTATCCCTTCAAGATCTAGAGCATAGAATTGACGTGTTAAGAACCCATATGATTGCTATTGGAAAATCAAAAGGACTTAACCATCCTAATACAATTAAATTCAGTCAAGAGTTAGATAGTTTACTAAACGTATATCAAAAAAATAAATTGAAATAATCCCTTCTTCTGTGCAAATGTTTTTGGCAAGATTTTTAAAGAATTTGGCTAGATTCCCCCTTCTTTTAAATTTAAAAAAGCCACTGTTCAAGTGACTCCGGGTTTAACATACATGCGAGAGGCGATACATACTAAATTTTATACAGTTACTCCCCCATTTTGCTCATCCACTATTCTTCTTCTCAAAAGTTCCACAATGTTAATAGGGACTTTGTTCTTTCGGGCAATATTTAAAAATGCCATAATCTTCTCCACTAATTCTTTAAGGAAGAAATTAAGTTATGAATAAAGCTTTTTCAAACCTTATATATACAAGGTACATTTATTTTCCTTTTTTATACACTAGGGTATGAAATATATAGGGGGATTAACATGAATGAAGAACTTCAAAAATTAATCAATAATTTAATTCAAATTGAACATGTTTCAACCACACTATATCTTGCCATGTCTGCGTATATGGGCAGGTTAAACTTAACCGGCATGGCACACTGGTTGCGTTTACAGTCGGAAGAAGAACGAACTCATATGCTCAAACTGATTGATTATGTTGTTGATAAAGATGGAACTGTACAACTCAATAATATTCCTGCCCAACCTACTGACTTTGGGACACCACTAGAAACGTTCCAAAAGGTATTAGCTCATGAACAATTCGTTACAAACGCTTACCGCCAAGCCTATAATTATGTAACTAAAGTGGACCCTCAAGCTTCGGTTATTATCCAAGACTTTTTAAGAGAGCAAATCGACGAAGAAGCGCAAAGTCTAACGATTGTTAATCGTCTAAAACTTGCTGAAAATAACCCGTCTGCCCTCTTATTATTAGATCAAGAATTAGGAAGAAGAACCAATGCACCAGGGGCACCTGCGGCTGGTTGAAAAAACTAGGAACATCAAGAGCTTACATAAAAAGGACCTCCATTTAGGGGTCTTTTTTATGTGCGAACTGATTTTAGAAGCGCACTCACTCTTCTGCTTAATTAGCGGGATGTCTCCTCTCAATTAAATTAAGCAATCGTTATATATAAACACCTCTGCTTCGTTTACATAAAAGCTTCACAACATCACAGACTGAATAATACGAAGACTTTCTAGAGATAATAGGTCATGAGAAATAGATATCAGGAGGCTAATCGAAGTGAAATCAAACAAACAGCAGCAAAATAATAAACTAAACAGTAAGGAACAGGTTGTACAAAATAAAACTGACCAGTTAAAAGAGAGTGTCTCTGCCTCAAAAGACGGATTTCGTTATGATTACGATGATTCTTCAGACGTATAATCTAAATGTTAATTACACCCTTGAGCGAACTTGAACCGCATATTAAAATGCGGTTCATTCATACATTATAAGCCCTCCTGTTAGTTCAATAAAACATTCCTTCCATCAAAACCGTGCAATCATCATTTTAAATCAGTGAAAACAACCATGATCTATTTAGACTTTTTCATAAGAGGTGAAAAGATGGATTTCCCAACAATCCATACGAATTTTTGGGATGCTGTTATAGCTATCCCAGTAATAATGATTATTACTCAACTTTTAAAAATCTTTTTACATATTCCTTCAAAATTTGTTCCAA
>DATMGC010000144.1:0-11812 GCA_035555915.1 Ureibacillus sp.
AAATAATGAATGACATCTAAGCCAAGATATCATTCATCCCATCCCATATAAAAGGAGACTAACTATGAATAAACGCAAACTCATCTTTCGTGGGGTTGGTTATCTAGCATGTATACTTCTTCTGTTTCTTTTATTAAAACAGAGTGGTTTTACTGTTACAGAACTTACTCCTGAAACCATTCGAACTATAGCGCACAATAACATAGTGCTTATTTTACTTATTATGCTAGTAATCATGATTTTGCAAAACTTATTTACATTTATTCCATTAATCTTAGTCATTACTGCCAATATTACTCTATTTGGCTTTTGGAAAGGGTATTTATACGGTTGTTTTTGTAGTGTCATTGGTAGCACATTGATTTTCTTATCCATTCGATATCTTTTTCAGGATGCATTTTCTAATTCAGTCACGAAGAAGTACCAAGAAAAAATTGAGGAAAAAGGCTTTATTTTCGTTTTACTAGGTCGGATACTTCCTTTTATGCCAACAAATTTAATCAATTTTGCTTCTGGATTAAGCAACATTAAAATTTCTCACTTTGTTATGGCTACTTCAGTAGGTAACATGATTTATGGCTTAGTTCTTGCTTCTGCATCTTTTAGTATTCTTTTAGCTTCAACACATAATCCACTTAACTTACTAATAATTGCACTTATTGTCATAACAGTAGTATTACTTCTTCGATTTAAAAAGAAATCAAAGTATAACGAACAAAAAGCCTGATGAGAAATTGATTCGCATTGCAATAGTCAAAAGAATAATATAATGCTTATTTAAAGCATACCCATTCACTACTATCAGTGCGGCAATCACTATACAAGGCAATAATGAAATGACAAGCCCTTATATATATGTATTAATAGGCAAAAAGTACGTTGTTATTGAAAGCACTAAAACAAGTAGTCCAGCTATAATAATAGCTAAACTTTCTGTATTCCTTTTGCAAATACAACAGGAGTACAGATTAAAAATATTAGAATAACTGTTAATGAAATATTGACACTATGAACCCTCTGGGTGTTGTAAGAATCTTGGCTCACTGATGACTTACCTCCATCTAAAAAAAGTTGCAAAATATACTAATAAACACACATTAGTAGATTCGTCTTAATAAAAACAACTATTTTTATAGACCATTAGTAGGTCAAGATATCGTCATATTTTCAATTAACATTCAAATTAACAATCTGTTATACATTGGTATTTAATTTACCTGACTTGAAATTCATTGGAAAAACGGTTTATGTAATATGTTTTACTATAGATTCTTCTTAGTTTAAAACACCACCTAGAACTTTGATTTAACAATGTTCTAGGCGGTGTTTTCAAACTGATTCCAGAATTCAACTTATATCTTTGAACTATTCGAATACCAAGTCATTTTCTCTCATATTCTCTACATTAACTTACTTTTTTTCCTTTATTGGCATCCAAATTTCGCTATAAACATTTTCATATGTCCCATCATGCTTTGTAAATGAAATACTCGGTAGATCAACTATTTCATAGTTTGATGATGGCAACCATTCTGTATAAATTTTCGCAGTTGTTTCTTGAAGAGTAGCTGGGAATGGTCCTTGATTTGGGAAAATCGCCCACATACATTCCTCAATAGACAATTGTTCCAAATCATCAAATGGATTTTCTGTTGTCGTTGCAAGACCAATCATATGGGTTAAGTTACCTTTTTCTTCTAAATAACCCTCATCAAACTCATAAGATACATTCAAAACTTGATGCGGATATAGATCAGCTAGTTGATGCATCTCATTTCTTTGTTGTTCCGTTATGGATTGAGCTAGTTCTAAAATTGTATTATTAATACCTTCAAATTGTATTGGCACCCTTTTTGATACCCCAACGATATTAAATTTCTCTTTCTTTTCAATTTTGAATTCCATCGAATTTCCTCCCCTTATATCTATATAGAATGAGAATTTAGGAAATGATTTCTGAATTTTATTTTTTACTACTTCTGAAGGTAAGAAACCACTCCATTCACGAAAGGCCCTTGAAAATCCTTCAAGTGATTGATATCCATATTTATAGGCAACATCTGTCACCTTCGCTCCGTTTATTAATTCAACATTCGCCACCGATAATCTCCTATTTTTGATATACTCATTCAATGACATGCCAGCCATATACGAGAACATTCTTTTAAAATGATAATCAGATAATCCGACAATATTTGATATTTCTTTCCCCGTGATTTCTTTCGTTAAATTCTTTTCAATATAATCCATTAATTGATTGAATTCATGTAACATTTCATCCCCCCTAACAGTTTCTATCATAGAATACACATAAATTTTGTACTCGATATTTTATATACGGGTTTAATCGGATAAAACACCAAAACAGCTTAGTAATAATCTAAGCTGGATATTCATTCATCTATAATTGTGGAAGACCTACCTCTATATGAAATCGATTGGTCGCTATATTTAATTGGATTGGAAGAATATCTTCTATATTTAATGACACACTAATACACCATGTAGCATCTACTTTTACCTTTAAATAATTAGAACTAGTATATCCAACTCATATTATTCCAAAAATTTTAGGGTATTTGCTATAATAAGGATGTAATTGACAATATTTCAAATATGGAGGTAGTTTTATGTCGTTAATTGGAAAAGAAGTACAACCTTTTAAAGCACAAGCATACAAGAATGGTGAGTTTGTAGACGTTTCAGAACAAAATTTCAAAGGACAATGGAGTGTAGTATGTTTCTACCCAGCAGACTTCACATTTGTTTGCCCAACTGAACTTGAAGATCTTCAAGCACAATATCCTGAACTACAAAAACTTGGTGTGGAAGTATATTCTGTATCAACTGATACTCACTTTGTTCATAAAGCTTGGCACGATTCATCAGCAGCAATTGGGAAAATTACGTATACAATGATTGGGGACCCATCACACCAAATTTCTCGCAATTTTGATGTGTTAATTGAAGAAGATGGTGTTGCGGATCGCGGTACTTTTATCATTGACCCTGATGGTGTAATTCAAGCTCTTGAAATTAATGCAGGCGGTATTGGACGTGACGCAAGCATCCTTATTAACAAAATTAAAGCAGCACAATATGTTCGTAACAATCCAGGTGAAGTTTGCCCAGCAAAATGGCAAGAAGGTAGCGAAACTCTTAAGCCAAGCCTTGACCTTGTAGGTAAAATCTAAGGGAGGCGTTTTTTGTGGCACTTGATGCAGAAATCAAATCTCAATTAAATCAGTACCTTCAACTGTTAGAAAACGATATCGTGTTGAAAGTAAGCGTTGGTTCTGACAAAGTTTCAGACGAGATGCTAGCTCTAGTTAATGAGCTAGCTTCTATGTCATCTAAAATTACAGTAGAAAATGTAGAACTCGAAAGAACACCAAGCTTTAGCGTTAATCGTGTTGGAGAAGATACAGGTATTACTTTTGCTGGTGTCCCTCTTGGGCATGAATTTACCTCTTTGGTGTTAGCTTTACTTCAAGTAAGTGGACGCGCACCAAAAGTAGACCAAAGTATTATCGATCAAATTAAATCTATTGATGGTGAGTATCATTTTGAAACGTATGTTAGCTTAACTTGCCATAATTGTCCTGATGTTGTTCAAGCTCTAAATATCATGAGTGTGCTAAATCCAATCATTACACACACTATGATAGATGGTGCAGCATTCAAGGAAGAAGTGGAAAGTAAAGATATTTTAGCTGTACCTGCTGTCTATTTAAATGGTGAGCCATTTGGAAATGGACGTATGACAATTGATGAAATCCTTGCTAAATTAGGTACAAGTTCAAATTCGGAGGAACTTTCAAACAAAGATCCTTACGATATCCTTGTTATTGGTGGCGGTCCTGCGGGATCTAGTGCAGCAATCTATGCAGCACGTAAAGGAATTCGTACTGGTATTGTAGCAGAACGCTTTGGTGGCCAAATTTTAGATACACTAACAATAGAAAATTTTATTAGTGTAAAAGAGACAGAAGGACCAAAACTTGCACAAGCCCTTGAGGCACATGTAAAAGATTATAATATCGATGTAATGAACTTACAGCGTGCAAAACATTTAGAAAAGAAAGATTTCGTTGAGGTTGAATTAGAAAGCGGCGCTATTCTAAAAAGTAAAGCAGTCATTATTTCAACTGGTGCTCGTTGGCGCAATTTGAATGTTCCAGGTGAAGCAGAGTTTAAAAATAAAGGTGTTGCCTATTGTCCTCATTGTGATGGTCCATTATTTGCAGGAAAAGATATTGCAGTTATCGGTGGCGGTAACTCTGGTATTGAGGCAGCTATTGACCTTTCAGGTATAGCTAATCATGTGACAGTTCTTGAATTCGGCACAGAACTTAGAGCAGATGATGTATTACAAAAACGTTTACATAGCCTTTCAAATGTGACTGTCCTTACAAATGCTCAAACAACAGCTATTACAGGCGAAGAGAAAGTAAATGGTCTGTCTTATGTAGATCGTGAGTCAGGTGAAGAAAAGCACATTGAATTAGCTGGGGTGTTTGTTCAAATAGGATTAGTTCCAAATACTGATTGGTTAGATGGCATTCTTGAACGAAACAAAATGGGTGAAATCATTGTTGATAAACGTGGTGCTACTACAATTCCTGGAGTGTTTGCTGCTGGTGATTGTACTGATAGTGCCTACAAACAAATTATTATCTCAATGGGATCTGGTGCTACTGCTGCGCTAGGAGCGTTTGATTATCTAATTCGAAATTAATTAGAACTACCAAGAACATTGTTATTTCAATGGCTCTTGGTAGTTTTTTTATAAGAGCAAACATACGTCTATCTTTATGCTTCCCACTCATGACCATAAACAACAGGTCTTGAAAAGATCGAATACAAATGGGTATCGAATTTTTATCCTTTTTCAATACGAGCTTTTTCTAAAGCGTCTATATCAATTTTTTTCATTTTTAAAAGCTCTTTATTAATTTTTTGGATTTCATCTTTTGATCCATTACTTAAAATCTCATCTATGTTATCCGGAACAATCTGCCACGAAACTCCATATTTATCTTTCACCCATCCACATTGTTCTGCTTCAGGTACGGCTGAAAGTTTATCCCAGAAGTAATCTATCTCATGCTGATCTTGACATTTTACAATGAGAGAAAATGCTTCATTAAAATTGAAGTCGACATCATTTCCATTATCCATTGCTGAAAAACTCAAGTTACTAAGCTTAAAGGCAGCATAATTAATTTTTGCCTTAGGCGTAGCTGCTTTCCCTGGCCCATACTTACTGATAAACTCTATTCCAGAGTTCGTAAATAGCTCTGTATAGAACGTAAGCGCTTCTTCCGTCTTTCCACATGAATCACCCGAGAAAAGGAGGTTAGGTGTAATCTTTTGTGCTGTCAGATTGTTCTCTATAAGCATCAACTGCCAGGACAAACCATAACGATCTTGAAGCCAACCATAACGTTTATTAAAAGGATATTCCCCTAAGGGCATTAATTCCATACCACCTTCTAATAAAGCCCCCCATTTGGTATCTACTTCTTCAACAGACTCACATGCTACCATCAAGGATATTGAGGGATTAAACTTGAAGTAAGGTCCTGCACTAATGGCTTGGAATTGCAGCCCTGCCAATTCAAAGTCAACTAATTCTGCATCTCCAGAAGGAGTATTTTCAAGAACGTTCACATTCAATAGTTTTGAGTTTTCAAACAAACTCACATAAAACGTTGCTGCTTCTTTTGCTTCTTTGTCATACCATAAATGTGGAACTATTTTTTGCATATGGATCCTCCTATATTCTTTTAAACTATCTAATATTCGTGAATTTTATTTACTGATTATACAGTTCATCTTACTAACTTAACCGACAGTTTTGAAGCACTCTTTAAACTTAAGAGAATTCTTAGAGTCTTACATTACATTGTCTATGGGCAAACTAGTATGATTATTTTTCCCCTCTCAAGATCATTGCATACCCTGATCCTTTCATCCCTTAGATAAATGTAATAATATTATTAATTAATATTTAGCCTTCGTAATACCTTTACCGTTAAGGCTTTTATTTGTTCAGCTTAGAATATATTTCAACTGTTAATCTCAATTTAATTTAAAATTCAAAACTAAAGAGAAAAATAAAAAGGCTTTGTTTTCCTTTTGAAAACAAAGCTAGATAACTGATAGTTAATAACTAAGATGCGGTTCATCGTGATAGTTGTAGTGCGTTTTTTTCATACCCGCAATATAACAACCATTTCTCCCTTGTTGCTTTACTTTATATAAGGCCTTATCCGCGCACTTCACCATCTTATGAATCGCCACATCCTCCTCAACAAAAGCAACACCAATACTAGTTGTAATGGAAAGAATCGTCTGCTGAATTTCAATAGGCCGCTGTATCTCTGCAACAATACGCTTCGCTATTACTTCTACTTCTTGTTGCGTTTGATAAGGCATTACTATCATAAACTCGTCTCCACCATACCTTCCAACAATCCCTTTCTGTTCAAGAATTGCGGATACACGCTGTCCATATTCGACGAGTACATGATCCCCAATTTCATGACCATAATAATCGTTAATATGCTTAAAATTATCAATATCCATGAGCATTACCGCAAAATAAGCATGTTCATTCAATGCAGCTTTTGCCTCTTTCAACCGTTCATTCAGCTTTCTTCGATTTGGCAAATTGGTGAGCGCATCCGAATATGCATGTTGTAATAACATTTCTTCGTATTTGTGCTGTGATGAAATATCACGCGCTACAAGCAACATATGTTGAAATTGACCGTTCTCATACATCGGCTGTCCTTTAAGCTCTGTCCACACCCACTGCTTTTCTTCATGCCAAGCCTTCACCTTCACCGTAAATGAGTTACCCTCTACAATAGCTTTTTCATAGATCATCTCTAATTGTTCAACGTCATCTGGGTGAATATTAAAAAATGCTGAACGATTATTTAGGTTTCGATAATCAAATCGAAACATATCTAGTGCGGACGGTGAAACATATAAGTAGTTTTTTTGTTCATCCATTAAAATGAGGACATCTTGAATATGTTCCGCGATGATTCGGTAGCGTAGCTCACTTTGTAAGTAATTTTCTGCAACTGCATATAGCGCTCGCATGTCTTTGATGACGACAAAAAAACAATTGTCTCCACTCACTTTTCGCACAAGTATCGGTACGCTTTTCCCGTCTTTACAAATGAATTTCGCGCGTTGATCACATGCTGTTAGCTCTTCATCATCATGCTCATAGTGGAAAAAATTTTCGTAGTTTTTATTTTGAACATCCTTCCATTCAAACCGTGACAAATCAAAAAAGGCCGAATTAGCCTCTACGACAAAGCCTTCCTGATTCACAATCATTATCGCATCTGTATTCTGCTCAAAGAGCGCCTCATAATTTATAGAGAACATGAAAAAACAAACCTTTCTAATTTCAATCTACTAACTTTTATTATATATGCAAGTAACAAAAAAGGATTTAAAAATTATGAAAATTTCATTCTTTTCGATATCCCTTACACTTCGAATTTTGTAGAAATATTACCGCTTCGTCTGTATCCTAATCAATTCTGGATATCCATTATCCTCTATTTGACTAAGATTGGGTTTTTCAGGAAAACATATTCTTGGTATGATGTTAAGGTTGTGTAATTACTATGTCACACATTTACATTCATCTAAGAAAGAGGTATTTATGCACTCCACAAAATTATCAAAGCAACATTGGTTGCTGATTTTAACACTTTCTTTATTAACATTTGTTCTTGGGACAAGTGAATTTGTTATTGTCGGAATTTTAACAGATATTTCTTCAAGTCTTAATATGACTAATGCAAAAACCGGCACACTCGTTTCTGCGTTTGCAATTACGTTTGCCATCGCTACACCAATGGTGATGTCAGTAACAAGTCATTTACCAAAGCGAAAATGGATGCTGTTTTTAATAGCATCTTTCATCATTCTAAATGCTTTGTGCGTAATTTCGACGAGCTATATCATGCTCCTTACACTACGGATTATGACAGCGATTGTAACAGGAGTTTTAATCTCTCTAGCCATGATTGTAGCAAGTGAAACCATACCGATTAAAAAACGTGGACTTGCTATTTCATTCGTTTTCGGTGGTTTCACACTTGCAAATGTCGTTGGAGTGCCAATTGGTATTGTTATCGCTGAAGATTACGGCTGGAATGCCACTTTCATGTTAACCACTTTCCTAGGAGGATTAGCATTTTTGGCATCCTTTTTTGTCTTACCTCATAAACTCAGCCAAGTACGCAGTTCGATACGTGATCAATTTTCTTTATTGACCAAGCCTCGTATATTGATTGCTTTTTTCATTCCTGCACTCGGATTTGGCGCAACTTATGCAGTCTTTACATACCTTGTACCAATCTTGAAAGAAATGGGAGCACCAAATAAGTCAATTAGTATAATCTTATTTAGTTATGGGTTTATTTCGATTTTCAGCAACATCCTCGCTGGTAAAATTGCTAGCCAAAATGCAATTGGTCGCCTTCGGTTTGTTTTTCTCGTGCAAGCAGTTGTTCTGACAAGTTTATTCTGGACTACCAATCAATTTGTTTTAGGATTAATAAATATTGGACTAATGTCGTTAATGGCTATCCTTTTAACAACATCTACTCAGCTATATTTAATTGACCTTGCAAGAATTTATCAGCCAAAAGCAACAGGACTCGCCGCTTCACTAATGCCAGTGGCAAGCAACGTAGGGATCGCTTTTGGTTCTGCATTAGGTGGAATTGTGTACCATCAAGGAAATTTAATGAATGTAGCTTGGGTCGGTGGGATAATTGCCGTCTGTGCAAGTCTGCTAACTTTCTTTAGTCATCAATTAGACCAAAACAAAATACATCAGAATAGAAATGATTAATTAAACAAAAGTTACATTAATTCTACATCAATCATTGCTACCGGTTTATAGTTTTCGGCAAGTGCTTACTTAGTTACAACCACTTTAGTATAAAAACAGGCACAATCGCATGAAGCGAGGTGCCTATTTCAAAAACCGCACTTACTTATGATACGGTTCACCTTTGATAATTCTAAAACTCCGATAAATTTGTTCGACTAACACAAGTTTCATAAGTTGATGGGGAAGCGTCATTTTTCCAAAGCTTTGTTTTTCATCCGCACGTTTGAGTACATCATCATGTAAACCAAGAGAACCTCCAATGACAAATGCAACTTTGCTTGTACCATATGTCATGAGTGACTCAAGGTCTTGTGCCATCTCTTCAGAAGATTTCATTTTTCCATTAATCGCAAGTGCAATCACATGCATGCCCTCATTGATTTTAGATAGAATTCTTTCGCCTTCTTTGCGTTTCACAATTTCCATCTCTGCTTCACTTAATTGCTCAGGTGCTTTTTCATCAGGTACTTCTACTAAATCCACTTTCGCATAACTACCCAATCTTTTCACATATTCGTCTATCCCCATCTTTAAATACTTCTCTTTTAATTTTCCGACCGAAATGATCGTAATATTCACTGATTTTCCACCTTTTCATTCCATTCATTTCTATACCAATACAATTCATATATTATCTTACGCAGGTAATCATTTATCTCTTTTATTAGAAAATTTAAATATAAACATATTATCCACTTGTTTATAACATTTACGAACAACTTATCCACAAAAGTTATCCACATATACACAGGGTCATTCTATATATTGTGTAAAGTTATTTACTTGATACAACATATGTAGCAAGCTCTTCACAGTAAGAGCATTTTGTGGATAACTTTTCATCATCCGTTATTTTGTCCATAATAGGAAACTCTTTTGTCTCCGCTACAAACATGTCTAAGGCGTGATTTATATGGTTTTCACAGCTATATTCTTTCATCATTTTGTGCCTCCTTTTTTTCAGAAATTTTAACAAACTTATTCACAGTTTACCCTATGTTATCCACAATCTATTGTAACAAACAAAAAAAGAGTAGGAAAGAAAAGCCTTTTCTTCCACTACTCATTGTGTATATTTTTTTAAAAGTTATCCACATTTTTATAATAGAAGGTAACTTTTATACATTTGTACCTTCTGTTAATGTTAGGTTTAACTCAACTAACTTACCTTGGCGATATACTTTTATTTTTATAGTGTCCCCAATATCTGTTTCGTTATATAAGTATTGACGAAGGTCAATGGAGTTTTCTACTTTTTTGCCGCCCATTTCAACAATGACATCATACTGTTGTACTCCAGCCTTACCAGCTGCAGATCCTGCCACTACTTCTGAAACGACAACACCCGTTGTTACTTCTTCAGGTAATTTTAATGTTTGTTGTTGATAGAATGCTGGTACATCTGTTAGATCTAATAAGCCAATTCCCATCGTAGGTCGTTTTACTTCACCATTTTTTTCTAACTCTTCAATAATAGGAATAACTGTATTGATTGGGATCGAGAATCCTAATCCTTCGACCGTATCTTGCGCAATCTTCATAGAGTTAATACCGACTAATTCTCCGGCAATATTAATCAATGCACCACCACTGTTCCCTGGGTTAATTGCAGCATCTGTTTGTAGAACTTCTACTTCCCAATCTTCGGAACCATCAGAGTTTAAATCAACTGGTACAGACCGGTCTGTACCTGAAATTACTCCAGTCGTTACGGAGCCATAGAAATCTAAACCAAGTGGATTCCCAATTGCAATAACTGATTCACCTTGTTTCAATACATCTGAATCCCCAAATTTAGCAACAGTTTTAACATTTTTACTGTTAATCGAAATGACTGCAAGGTCTGTCCAAATATCACTACCGACTAATTTTGCTTCTTCTTTTGTTCCATCTGCTAACGTTACTTCTAACTGTTTCGCACCTTCTACAACATGATAATTTGTGATGATAAATGCTGAATTATTTTCAACTTTATAAATAACACCTGAACCACTTCCAGCTTCCGTTGTTGACGCTTGTTGATTCCAGAAATCACTTACTTCCTGCATATTTGTGATTCCGACTACTGCATCTGATACTGATTCTACCGCGCTTGTAATATCTGTTGTCACTTCAGTTGCTGTTTGTGTAATATGTTTGTCCGATTCTTTTTCGATATTACTTGTTGATTCATTTGTAAGTTGATTTGACATCGAAGGAACTAGTAACCAGATTAATAAGGCTCCGACTATAACACCACAAAGCCCACTAATGAAATAACCTGCTTTACTACCACCACTTTTATTCTTTTTTCGACGTTTGTTTTCTTCTTCTTGCTCACGTTTTAACCGTTCTTGAAGAGGTGAGTAAGAACTGTCGAAATCATTTTGTTCTGATTGTTTATTTTCATCTTCATTATAGTAACTCATCCTTATTCAATCCTTTCGTCTTCTTGTTATCATTATGATACTATCGGAACATTAAAATTACATGAAAATGAAATAAAACAAAATTAAAAAAGAAGAAATGACAAAGGATATTTTTGTCATTTCTTCTCTAATTTAAACCGTTACAAGTAAAGTTGGTTCTTCTGCATCAGTATCATGGATATGCACGTATTCACCGGCAATTATCCCGCATGACTGTAATGTTTGCGTAACGCTCATCCGCGCCAGGTCCTTCATATTATTGTCCTTGCTTAAGTGAGATAAATAAATTTGAGTTGGTTTTTCAAAAACAACTTCACTCATAGCAACTGCTGCATCTTCATTGGAGACATGTCCAACATCGCTTAAAATACGTCGTTTTACAGACCAGGGGTAGCGCCCCATTTGCAGCATCCCAATATCATGGTTGCTTTCAAAAACAAAAGAATCTGCGCCGCGTATAATTCCCTTC
>DATMGC010000145.1:0-8571 GCA_035555915.1 Ureibacillus sp.
GCTCCCTTGCAGCAAATATGATCATGTTAAGCACGAAAGATTACTTGAAAGAACTTACAGCACTTGCAATATGGTGTTTTCTAGCATCAATGGTTGGATATATTAGCTTAAAATCAGGAAAAATGAGAGTGATACTTGATGGTCAGCCTACGATTGTTGTAAAAAAAGGAATCATTGATAAAGTTGCTTTATCAAAAAGCATGTTAAATGTTGATGACTTAACAATGATGCTGAGACAAAAAGATATCTTTTCAATTACCGAAGTAGATTATGCAATTCTAGAACCGAATGGAAATTTAAGTATTTTAAAAAAACCGGAGTTTCAAAATATACAGAAGAGCGATTTACAAATAAAAACAATATCTCCCAGTTATATTCCTTCAGAAATAATAGTTGATGGAAAAGTTATTGAAAGGAATTTAAAGGTACTTGGATTGAGTAGAAAATAGTTAGACAATGACTTGGAAAAAGCTGGTGTATTTTCTATAAAGAATATCATAACTTTTGTTATCTTCTTCTTTTACATAAAAATTCTTACGTCCTTACTCGATTATTCTAATCCAGCATTCGAACCTTTTTGGGATATAAATAAATTTGATTCCCTAAAACGAGATTAAAACATCTTAAATAGGAAAAAGTATAATATAAGCATTTTCGTAGAAAGGAATATATGATGAAAAAAGTTACAAACGTTTTTTGGATTTCGGTAATGATTGTTCTCGTCGTCGCCATTTTTGGAGTTGCCGCACCAAAGAGTTTTGAAGAAGCGACAGGAAATCTACAAAATTTTCTCACATCTACCTTTGGGTGGTACTATTTAATTTTAGTTACACTTATTGTGGTTTTTTGTGTGTTTCTTATATTCAGCCCTGTTGGAGCAATTAAATTAGGTAAACAAGATGATAAGCCAGAATTTTCAAGAATATCTTGGTTTGCAATGTTATTTAGCGCCGGTATGGGAATTGGTCTAGTCTTCTGGGGAGCAGCGGAACCACTTTCCCACTTCATCGACCCCCCATTAGCTGAGGGAGGGACAGACACATCGCAAAAAGAATCAATGCGCTATACATTTTTCCATTGGGGTATTCATGCATGGGGAATATATGCAATCGTAGCATTAACCTTAGCATACTTCAATTTCCGTAAAGGAGAACCTGGTCTAATTTCTGCAACATTAAAACCCGTATTAGGAAAAAAAGCGATGGAAGGTATTATTGGAACAATAATAGATGTGTTGGCTGTTGTTGCAACAGTTGTTGGGGTTGCAACTACACTAGGTTTTGGTGCATCTCAAATTAATGGAGGACTCTCATTTTTATTTGGAATACCTAATAACTTTACCATTCAATTAATCATTGTAATTGTTGTTACGATTCTATTTACGATTTCGGCATCAACCGGATTAGGTAAAGGAATCAAGATTTTAAGTAACGCAAATATGCTTTTGGCGGTTGTTTTATTAATTTTAATGTTTGTCGTAGGACCTAAAATTCTCATTTTGAATATGTTTACTGATTCACTTGGTGGCTACGTACAAAATCTTGTTCAAATGAGTTTCCGTATTGCTCCTCTTAATGATGAGCAACGTTCTTGGATTAATAACTGGACGATCTTTTATTGGGCTTGGTGGATTTCATGGTCACCATTTGTAGGGATTTTTATCGCCCGTGTTTCAAAAGGAAGAACCATACGAGAATTTATCATTGGCGTTTTACTACTTCCCACACTCGTAAGTTTTATATGGTTCGCTGTCTTCGGTACATCTGCAATCGAGGCACAAAAAGTTGCAAGCACTAATATATCGCAACTAGCTACTGAGGAAGTTTTATTTGCTGTATTTAATGAATTACCATGGACAACTATTTTATCAATTGTAGCAATTGCCCTTGTTAGTATTTTCTTTATTACGTCTGCTGACTCAGCAACATTTGTTCTTGGTATGCAAACAACAAACGGATCTCTTAATCCATTAACTGCTGTAAAGTTTACTTGGGGGATAGCACAGTCCGTTGTAGCGTTAGTTCTTTTATATAGCGGAGGACTTCAAGCTCTACAAAATGCCCTAATTATAGCAGCCTTTCCTTTTTCATTTATCATCATTCTCATGATGCTTTCACTTTACCGCTCACTAGCAAAAGAAAAAAAAGAACTTGGATTGTTTCATAAACCAAAATCACGTAAGAAAGTAGAAAGTCCAAATAAATAAAAAATGAAGACTGTCCAAAAAGCTAAAAGGACTTTTTAGACAGTCTCATATCTAATTTTTGCGGTTGGTCAGCAAAATTCAACTTAAATCTGTTATTTAATAAATTCCAACATTATGAAAAGCTTATCCCCAAACTTCTTCTGCTATTTCTTTAACAAAGCGCAGCTTTTCCCATTGCTGTTCTTCAGTTAGGATATTGCCTTCTTCTGTTGACGAAAAGCCACATTGAGGACTTAAGCAAAGTTGCTCTAATGGTACATAAGTAGCCGCTTCTTTAATACGTGCTTTAATTTTTTCTTTGTCTTCTAACGTTCCTGTCTTTGTAGTTATTAGGCCAAGTACGATTTTTAAATCTTTTTGATTCACAAATTTTAAAGGTTCAAAGCTACCAGAACGCTCATCATCAAATTCTAAAAATAATCCATTTACATTTAATCCACCAAAAATAACTTCTGAGGCAAAATCATATCCACCACTTGAGAAATAATTTGATTTATAGTTACCACGACAAATATGCATCGTCACGACTAAATCTTCTGGTTTATTTGCAATTGATTCATTAATCACATATTGCATTAGCTTTAATTCTTCAGCTGGTTCTAATCCTTTTGCACGAAGTTTATTGTGACCTTCTTCAGAAAATAAATCTGCCCATGCTGTATCATCTAATTGTAAGTAACGACAACCAGCATCGTAAAATGCTTGAATTGCCTTTTGGTATGCTGCAATCGTATCTTTTAGAAGTTCATTTTTATCACTATATATTTCTTCATTTATATCAACACGGTAGAAAAGCATATTAGGACTTGGAATTGTTTGTTTTACAATGGATTCTCCAGCATGTTTTTTTAGGAATTTGAAATGCTCAACAAATGGATGTGAAGAAAAATCAACTTTGCCAACTAAACGAATACCTTCTTTACGTGTTTCCATTTCATGAAAAGCTAATCCTTTATCCTTTTCGTAATATTCAACGCCATCAAGTCCACCTAGGAAATCAAAATGCCACCAGCTTCTACGAAATTCGCCATCCGTTATAGCTAAAACGCCATTTTCTTTTTGCTTTTCAATAAGACGAATAATCTCATTATTTTCAATGTTAATTAATTGATCTTGAGTAATAGTTCCTGCCTTATACTGTTCACGCGCCTCAGTCAAATTAGAAGAACGTAATAAGCTCCCTACTTGATCATATCTAAAAGGTAAAGTAATTTGTTTCACTGTCATAATACGTCTCTCCTTCAAATTAATAAATTAATTGATTATGTAAAAGAGTGTAACATGACCAATCAGCTATCATATAACACATAAAATGTATCTCTAGCTATAGGTAAAAACTATACCCCACTTTGTTCATCTCCGATGGAAGCCTTTAAATACTCAATATAGATATTTGCTAAAGGGCTTTTTTTCACATTTTTATGCGTTATGTATCCAACCGTTATTCGTTCATCAACTAGTAAAGGAACAGCTACAATGTTTTTACTATTTAATCTATGACTAATAACACCCGTAGAAATTGTATATCCATTTAATCCAATTAATAAATTAAATAATGTTGCCCGGTCACTCACAGTAATATTTTTAGGTTTTGAAATCGTACTTAAAATTTCTTCAGAAAAGTAAAAGGAATTATAATCTCCTTGTTCAAAAGATAAGTACGGATATGGCATTAAATCTGACAACGTAACAAAAGCCTGTTTGGCAAGTGGGTTTTGTGAGCTAATAAATACATGTGGATTCGCTTCAAAAAGCTGGTGAAAAATTAAATTTCCCTCTTCAAGAAACTTATAAATTACTTTCTTATTAAAGTCGTTAACATATAAAATCCCTATCTCACTGCGTAAATTTTTTACATCAGCAATAATTTCATACGTTTTCGTTTCTTTTAACGTAAATTCATATTCCTCTTGATTATATTCTTTTAATAAACGCACAAATGCACTTACCGCAAAAGCGTAATGCTGCGAAGATACTGAGAAATGTTGTTGTAATGGTTGCACATTGGAATAGCGACTTTCTAGAAGTGCGGCCTGCTCTACTACTTGTCGGGCATAACCTAAAAACTCTGATCCTTCAGTTGTTAAAATGATTCCTTTATTTGTTCTTAAAAAAATAGCAATGCCAATCTCATTTTCTAGTTCTTTAATCGCATTTGATAAGCTAGGCTGACTAATAAATAGATTTTGCGCAGCTTTACTAATGGAACGACTTCTTGAAACTTCAATTACGTATTTTAACTGTTGCAATGTAATCATCTAATACCTCTTTCTTAAGTAATTCCTCAACTGTGTTAGAGTTTATAATTTTAAGTGAACGGTTACCCAAATATTTGTTCCATATCCATATTTCTTTAACAAAAAAATCTTATTGTTTTAAATATATAGCTTCATTTAATTTCTTTTTTTAATTTTATCATTTATTGTAGGAATTTCTGCATTTGGAGATTTAGCTGGTTTAGAATATACATTTCTATGTGATAAAGTCATAATGTTTGATTAGTAAATAAGTGTTAAACAAAAAAGAAGTTAATCCTAAAGGGATTAACGACTTTTTTGTGCAATAATGGCACTATATTCAACTATCATAAGCAGTGGAGATCACTTACCGCGCTTTTATTTTTTGCTTTTCATAGCTATTGTCATAAGAGTTCGATAGTATTCTAATCGCATCTTCTTTTTCCAAAGGTCTAGGAGAAAATACAGAAGGTTTATAGAATTTATCTATGTTAGCTAACATCTCTTCCTTGTTAGGAATATAAGATTTCATCGTCGGCATATTTGCCTCCTTATAAAGTTTTCTCACTGTATCTGCCGCAATAGTACCAATTTCTTCTACTGATGCTTCAGAAGGAATTTTCGCTCCTAAAGCTTCTGCTACTTTGCGAACTTTATCCTGTGCAGCAGGCGCGATAAAAGTAAGCGTTTCCGCTAACAATAAGGAAACAGCGTTACCATGTGGAATTGGATAGACACTGCTAAGAGGTGATCCTAAGTCATGAGGTATTCCTCCAAAAGGTCCTCTAAGTGACATACCTGCTACAGTTGCTGCCAAAGCCATTCCTTCACGGGCGTCAAGATTGGATCCATCATTTACGGCTGTAACTAAATTTTTCCCAACAAGTGAGATAGCCTCTAATCCCAATACATCACAAATTCTGTTACTCCTTTTAGATGTTACTGCCTCAACTGCATGGCATAACGTATCAAATCCTGTTGCTGCTGTAATGGCAGGAGGGAGATTTTCATGAAGCGCAGGATCAATAATCCCCAAAGTAATTCCACATATCACTGGTTTCTTAATATGTGTCCGGCTATCAGTTATCACAGCTCCAGGAGTAGCTTCACTTCCTGTACCTGCTGTCGTTGGCATAACAATTAGTGGCTTCATAATATTTTCATCTAGTGGAGGAGAATCTAGCTTGGCATAATAATTGCTTATCGGACTCGGATAAGATAATAGGATTCTTACTCCTTTACCTGTATCTATAGAACTCCCACCTCCAATTGCGAGGATGCCGTCTACATTCTCACTTAAACCTAGCTCTGCTGCTTCATTTATGGAATAATCTGGCGGGTTCGGCTCAACCTTGTCATAGGTCACAATGTCAATTCCGCTAGAAGTAACATAATCGGTAATTTGATCCACAATTCCTGCAGACTTTATCCCTTGATCATAGATAAAAAGAACTTTTGTTACCCCCAATTCTTTTAGCTTTTCCCCAACAGTAATAGCAGTTCCAATTCCAAAAAGTAATTTGTTCGGGCTATCAAATACACTTGACATGATTCATATTCCTCCCTTTTCCCTAGTAACTTTTTAAAAATTATCCCTTTTATATAGAATATATTATCAATTAATCAGTATACTGACTAATTGGGGTTACTGTTTGTTCTCTAGAAGTTTCATGCCTGATAATTCATTTCCCCACTTACTCGTAAACTCCTAAAAATTCTACTATTTTATAAAATATTAATTAATCAGTATACTGATTAATTGTGAGAAACTAATCTAATCGACCTAAGTCACTAAAATCGATTTTTACTTGCTATTCCTTATCTTTTTTAGAGTAGCAATTAAGAATTCCCGCTCCTCATCCGTTAAATCTTTTGTTAAAAATTTATTTACCTCCACTGCCTGTTCTAACATAACATCTCTAATAGAAATGGAACTTTCTGTTAAAAAGAGCACGCTAGATCGTTTGTCATATGGATTCGTTCCTTTTATCACATAGCCTAACTTCACAAGATTATTTATTATTCCACTTACTGTGGTCCTATCTTTTTGAATCATTTCCCCTAGTTGTAGTTGGTTAATTCCATCTTTCTTAAATAAATAAGTAAGTGCCACTGCTTGTTCCGGTGTAAGATTAAATTCTAACAATCTCTCCTGGGAAAGTGCAAAAGCCTTTTGGTTACATTTAGAAAGTAAGAAAGATAGACTATCGTTAAGTTCAAACATGAAAAATGACCCCAATCAAAAATGTAGATAATCAGTATACTGAATATTCGAATATTAACACAACACGAACGATTTGGTCAATATTTAGAAATTTTGATAATATCTTTTTTAGAAAATTTCCTTTCAAATTAATATAAGACTCGTTTTTTTGTTGCAATTACAACAAAAATCATTCATTATAAACTCTGTATTAGCAATTGTTATTTCATTAAATCTAGGAAGGTCAGAGATTAAATGGTATTTAAAAAAATTACTACCCATGAGGAATTAAACATCGCTTTTAGTATAAGAGAAGAAGTATTTGTCAAAGAGCAAGGCGTACCATTGTCAGATGAATTTGATGAATTTGACACGTTGGATGCACCTTGTGATCACATCTTAATCTACTATAATGAACAACCAGTTGGAACTGGCAGGCTGCGTATTGTTGATAAATATGGAAAGCTAGAGAGAATTTGCTTATTGCAAGCCTACCGTAAATACGGTTTAGGGAAAGAGATTGTGAAATCATTAGAAGAAATAGCTGTGGATAGAGGGGTTACGCAAGTTAAGTTACACGGCCAATCACAGGCTGAAGGTTTTTATAAAAAACTTGGTTACCAAACTTCATCAAACGTTTTTATGGAGGACGGAATTCCACATATTCTAATGACTAAAAAGTTATGATGAAAAAGTTAAGGATGGGGCATTACTTTTTTTACGGATTTGGCTTAATCATTTTAGCACTCGGAATAGCTCTCACGATTCAATCGCAATTAGGAACTTCCCCTTTCGATGCACTTTTAGTCGGGCTCTCAGAAAATATAGGGTTCACTGTTGGCAGTTGGGAAATCATATTGGCTCTTATCATTATTATAATGAACTCATTGTTGATAAGAAAGCGACCAGAATTTTTAGGATTAGTATCAGCTATATTAACTGGTGTTGGAATTGACTTGTGGTTAAAATTAATCGAAACTCTTATAGCTCCTGAACTGTGGATTGGAAAACTTATTTCTTATATTATCGGTTTAATTTTAATAGGTTTAGGAACTGCAATGTATTTATATACAAATTTTGCACCAGCACCAATTGATCAATTGATGTTAATCATTCGAGAACTTACAAAAATAAGCATACTTTTTTCAAGAACCTTACAATATTTACTATTTATGATTTTGGCTATTATTTTTGGAGGCCCTATTGGAATAGGGACCGTCATCACTCTTTTTCTAGGAGGACCTATTCTTAGTTTTTTCATGCCAATCGTTGAAAAACGTTTAGATGCCTTTCTTCTAAGGAGAGAAGCTAGATTCACATAACTAGAAGAGGCTGGGACAAAAGCCAAAATAGCATTTTTCCACACTAGGAAAAATGCTATTTTTACGTTCTAATGAAAATTAATTTCCATTCCGGGTACGCTTTCCGCGGGCACGGCCTGACACGAACGTCTCAGGCGGCGTGCTGTTCCCGCAGGAGTCGACCCTCCTTTCCAATCAATTTTCAAAGTATCAATTTTTTATTATTACGTTTTGGGTATTTCTTTAAGTTTTTCACTTATGGCCCAGCCTCTTCCAGTTTTTATTTTTCACGGAAGGTTCATTAATCTAACATTCTACATCAAGGTAAGTATCGCGTTAATCAGATTCACCCTACTTATTCTTAACAAGCTTTATATGAACAAACTTCATCATTTTTAATACATCCACCATCCGTACCATCACACGGGTTGCACTTTCCCAATTTTTGCTTGTAGGGATTCCTTTAAAGTAAGGTTTACAAGAAAGCACCTTAATTTTTGATATTCAGTTTAAAAACAAGCGTAAGACTTTATCACTTTCACTTAAAAAAACACTATGTGTATTACATATAGTATATTCACTCTAAGTCTATAATCCTACAAAATAAGTAGATACAGTATAAAT
>DATMGC010000146.1:0-10474 GCA_035555915.1 Ureibacillus sp.
TTGACCAGTCGCCAATTGGAAGCGAAGGTTGAAAAGCTCTTCTTTCAGTGATTTCACTTTTAATTCAATTTCAGAAGTGGCAAGGTCACGGATTTCATTAGCTTTCATTAGATTCACCACCAGTTTCTTGACGTTTAACAATCTTACATTTAACAGGAAGTTTATGTGATGCTAAACGAAGTGCTTCGCGAGCGATTTCTTCAGAAACACCGGCAACTTCAAACATTACTTTTCCTGGTTTTACTACTGCTACCCAGCCTTCAGGAGAACCTTTACCGGAACCCATACGAACCTCTAGAGGCTTTTTAGTGTAAGGCTTATGTGGGAAAATTTTAATCCAAACTTTACCGCCACGTTTCATGTAACGTGTCATTGCAATACGAGCAGATTCGATTTGACGGTTAGTGATCCAACTTGCAGTTGTTGCTTGTAAGCCCCATTCACCGAATGAAACTTCTTTACCGCCTTTCGCTTCACCACGCATGTTACCACGGTGTTCACGACGATATTTTACGCGTTTTGGTAATAACATTATTATTTGCCTCCTTCCACAGAGTTCTTCTTCGTTGGAAGGACTTCACCACGATAAATCCATACTTTAACACCTAATTTACCATAAGTAGTGTCAGCTTCTGCGTGAGCATAATCAATGTCTGCACGAAGAGTATGAAGTGGAACAGTTCCTTCACTGTAATGTTCAGCACGCGCGATATCAGCGCCACCTAAACGACCAGATACTTGTGTTTTGATTCCTTTTGCACCAGCACGAATTGTGCGTTGGATTGCTTGTTTTTGAGCACGACGGAATGATACGCGGTTCTCAAGTTGACGAGCGATGTTTTCTGCTACTAAACGAGCATCAAGGTCAGCTCTTTTGATTTCTACGATGTTAATGTGTACACGTTTACCAGTTAAATCGTTTAAGTATTTACGTAAGTTTTCAACTTCCGTACCGCCTTTACCGATTACCATACCTGGTTTCGCAGTGTGAATTGTAATGTTTACGCGGTTTGCAGCGCGTTCGATTTCTACTTTAGAAACAGATGCTTCTTTTAAAGCAGCTTCGATATATTTACGAACTTTGATATCTTCGTGTAGTAAAGTCGCATAGTCTTTCTCAGCGTACCATTTTGACTCCCAGTCACGAATAATACCAACTCGTAGTCCTATTGGATGTACTTTTTGACCCACGGATTAACCCTCCTTCTTCTCAGATACCACTAGTGTAATGTGGCTTGTGCGTTTGTTAATTGCGCTTGCACGTCCTTGTGCACGTGGACGGAAACGTTTTAATGTTGGACCTTCGTCAACAAAAACTTCAGAAACAACTAGGTTGTTTACATCTAAATCATAGTTGTGCTCAGCGTTTGCAACTGCAGATTTTAATACTTTCTCAACGACTGGAGACGCCGCTTTTGGAGTATGACGTAAAATTGCAACTGCTTCACCAATTTGCTTACCTCGGATTAAGTCTACTACTAGACGTACTTTACGAGGAGCGATACGTACTGTGCGAGCGATAGCTTTAGCTTGTGTCATTAGGATTTACCTCCTCTCAAAATTAGCGTCTTGTTTTCTTGTCATCTGCACCGTGACCTTTGTAAGTACGTGTCGGTGCGAATTCGCCTAGTTTGTGACCTACCATATCTTCTGTCACGTATACAGGAACGTGTTTACGTCCATCATATACAGCGATTGTTAGTCCGATGAAGTTCGGGAAGATAGTAGAACGGCGTGACCAAGTTTTAATAACTTGTTTCTTTTCTGAACCTTCTTGTGCTTCAACTTTTTTCATTAAGTGATCATCCACAAAAGGTCCTTTTTTCAAGCTGCGACCCATTTAGGAACCTCCCTCCGTGACTCCACCACGGTTCTATGTTCGAACCGTAGTACAATCACATTATTTTTTACGAGAACGAATGATGAACTTACTAGTTTTATTTTTCTTTTTACGAGTTTTGAAACCAAGTGCTGGTTTACCCCATGGAGTCATTGGTGATTTACGTCCGATTGGAGAACGTCCTTCACCACCACCGTGTGGGTGATCGTTAGGGTTCATTACAGATCCACGTACAGTTGGGCGTTTACCTAACCAACGAGAACGACCTGCTTTACCAATGTGGATAAGTTCATGTTGTTCGTTACCTACTTGACCGATTGTAGCACGGCAAGTTGCAAGTACTAAACGAACTTCACCAGATTGTAAACGAACGATTACGTATTTGCCTTCACGACCAAGTACTTGTGCAGAAGTACCAGCAGAACGTACTAATTGTCCGCCTTTACCAGGTTTTAACTCGATGTTATGGATTGTAGTACCCATTGGAATGTTTGCTAATGGTAATGCGTTACCTACTTTAATATCTACATCAGGACCAGATACGATTGTTTGACCAACTTCTAATCCTTTTGGAGCTAAGATGTAACGTTTTTCACCGTCAGCGTAATTAATTAATGCGATATTCGCAGAGCGGTTTGGATCATATTCAATAGTAGCAACGCGTCCTGGAATTCCATCTTTAAATCGTTTGAAGTCGATTACGCGGTATTGCTTCTTATGACCACCACCATGATGACGAACAGTAATTTTACCTTGGTTATTACGACCAGCTTTGCGTTTTGTTGGTTCTAATAAAGACTTTTCAGGCTTATTAGTTGTGATTTCCGCAAAATCAGATGACGTCATGTTACGACGGCCATTTGAGGTTGGTTTATACTTTTTAATCGCCATGTGTTTTCCCTCCTTCTTGAATGTTCAATTCTTTCCCCGTTCGGGTATTAGATATCAAAAATTTCGATTTCTTTGCTATCAGCAGTTAATTTAACGATTGCTTTACGACGTTTGTTTGTATATCCGCCAAATTTACCAACACGTTTAAATTTACCTTTGTAGTTCATGATGTTAACTTTTTCAACTGTTACGCCAAAGATCTCTTGTACAGCATCTTTAACTTGAGTTTTATTAGCACGAACATCAACTTCAAAAGTGTATTTTTTCTCAGCCATAAGCTCAGAAGAACGCTCAGTAATGACCGGACGTTTTAAAATATCACGTGCTTCCATTATCCAAGCACCTCCTCAACTTTTTCTACTGCAGCTTTTGTGAATACAACTTTGTCATGACCTAAAAGATCAAGAACGTTGATTCCAGAAGCTGTTAAAACAGTTACACCAGGGATGTTACGAGCAGATAATGCTACGTTTTCATCTAGTTCAGCAGTAACAAAAAGAGCTTTTTTATCAATGTTTAGGTTACCTAAAATTGCTTTGAAGTCTTTTGTTTTTGGTGCAGCTAATTGTAATGCATCAAGAACTAATAAGTTTTGTTCTCCCACTTTAGCAGATAGAGCAGATCTAAGAGCTAAACGACGAACTTTCTTCGGTAATTTGTAGCTATAGCTACGTGGAGTAGGACCGAATACAGTACCACCGCCACGCCATTGTGGAGAGCGGATAGAACCTTGACGAGCACGACCAGTTCCTTTTTGACGCCATGGTTTACGACCACCACCAGCAACTTCAGAACGGTTTTTAACTTTATGATTACCTTGACGTAGAGAAGCGCGTTGAGCAACTACTGCGTCGAATAATACTGCTTCATTTGGCTCAATTCCGAAAACTAAGTCGTTTAACTCGATTTCACCTACAGAAGCGCCTGTTTGACTAAGTACAGATACTTTTGTCATTCCTGTTTCCTCCTTTCTTCGAGAAATTATTTAGATTTTACAGCAGTTTTCACTGTAACTAATGCTTTACGAGAACCAGGAACATTACCTTTAACAAGTAGTAAGTTACGTTCAACATCAACTTTAACGATTTCGATGTTTTGGATTGTAACTACATTACCACCCATTTGACCAGGTAAATTCTTTTGTTTAAATACGCGGTTCGGAGCAACTGGCCCCATTGAACCAGGACGACGGTGGTAACGAGAACCATGGGCCATAGGACCACGAGATTGACCATGGCGTTTAATAACACCTTGGAAACCTTTACCTTTAGTAATGCCTGTTACATCAACTACATCGCCTTCTGCGAAAATTTCTACTTTGACTTCTTGACCAACTTCGTATTCTTCCACGTTTACATTGCGGAATTCACGAATGAAGCGCTTAGGAGCAGTATTCGCTTTTGCAACGTGACCTTGTTCTGGTTTGTTAGAAAGCTTAACGCGCTTGTCTTCGAAACCAACTTGAATTGCTTCGTAACCGTCTGTTTCAACAGTTTTCTTTTGAAGAACTACGTTTGGAGTAGCTTCGATAACTGTTACAGGGATTAAATCACCATTCTCAGCGAAAACTTGTGTCATACCAACTTTTCTACCTAAGATTCCTTTAGCCATTTGTCACACCTCCTGTGATAATTAAAAAATTCTATTTGTTTTTACCATTAAAGTTTGATTTCAATATCAACGCCAGATGGTAAATCAAGTTTCATTAACGCATCAACAGTTTGTGGTGTTGGGTTAATGATGTCGATTAAACGTTTATGCGTACGCATTTCGAATTGTTCACGAGAATCTTTGTACTTGTGAACCGCACGAAGAATTGTGTACACAGATTTTTCAGTTGGTAACGGAATCGGACCTGATACACTAGCACCTGAACGTTTAGCAGTTTCCACAATTTTCTCAGCAGATTGATCTAAAACACGGTGATCATACGCTTTTAAACGGATACGAATCTTTTGTTTTGCCATTATTTTCCCTCCCTTTTTTCGCCTAATTACTAGACATTCTCCACGGAAATTTCCCACACACGCGCCATGGCAAAGCGGCCGGGTGTGTCGGCAACCTCCCGCTTCATCGCAGTCAAAGACCAACATTAGATATTATACACAATAAAAAAAGAATAAGCAAGTCATAATGCTAAATTCTTTTAAATTGTTGTCTTTATATACATCGCTTCTCTACTACTTGTTTTGAAGCCTTTATTAGTATATAAGATATCTTATACTATATCAAACATTTCTTTTCATTTTATTAGTGGTAATTTACGATGGGATTCCTTTAAAATGTAAAATTGCTTCTCTTCAATTAGAGAAGCAACTTATTATATCTATCTAATGTATTTACTTTAGTATAATCATTACTGACAAGAATTAAACGACTTCCTTCTATTATAACGAGTCTTTTACAACCTTCTTATAATACTGTATCGATAGTATTGCAAATACGGCATACATAATTATATATAATGCCATCGTTATAACTAAAGGAGTTACTAACTCTGTACCGAATAACCACCATCCTGATTTGACTGCAAAGTAACTGTGTAACAGCCCAATTACTAATGGTACTCCAAAATTAAATGTTTGTTTCGCATATATTCCTTTTAATAGATCGTTTGTTGAAAATCCAATCTTACGAAGAATTTTATAAGACTCTCTTTCATCTTCTGCTTCTGCCATCTGTTTAAAGTAAAGAATGCTACCAGTAGTTAATAAAAAGGCAAGTCCTAAAAAAGCTGTGACAAATATGGCTAACCCTAGAGCAGTTATATTTCTCTTCCTTAGTTCCTCAAAGGAAAGTAGTGTGTGTTCGTCTCCTGTTTCCTCATTTACTATTGATCTTTCACTGGCTAATTGTTTATAAATTACTTCTGTTCTTTCTTTATCCTGCTCATTAATAAGATTGATACCAATTTGAGAAGTAAAATCACTTTCTTCTATATTATAAGACTGTATATCTTTGAACATTTCATCTGTTACTACTAAAACAGGTGAACCCAATGTTACCTCTTCCGATAATAAGTAATCCTTTCGAATTTCTGTTATATATAACGGAATCTCAGTTTCTTCGGCTCTTACTGTGATTTTTCGTTCAGCATGAAGCGGAAGTATTTCCGCTAATATATCAATGTAACTAGTAATTAAAGCTTCGCCTTCTTTAAGTCGTACATCCGGTTCTACTTGCTGTAACTCACTTAAAGGAACCACAGTTGTAACTGAATCCCCATTATAAAGTGGGCTATCTTGTAACTTCTCTGAGGCGAGGTCTTTGATATTCAAATATACGCCTGACATGTGAAAGATGTCCTGTTCAAATTCAATTCCTTCTTGATTTAGGTGATCTATAAATTCCATCCCTTTATTATTTAAAAGGATATAGTCATATGGAGAAGATTGTCTTGCATTTGCTTCTGAGGAATAATACGAAATATATGATAGACTCATAATTCCAACTGCCAAACCTGTTAGTAAGGTAATAAGTGTTAATGACTTCGAATTCCCTTTCATTCTGTGCATAATTGGCGTTATCGCTAATACATCATTTACTTTTAAATGCCCATTCTTCCTTACACGTATGCCATTCATAATTAGTGCAACAGAATAGCGAAAGAATAGAAACGTACCTAATATAGTTGATGCAAGTATTATAATCATATGCAACAATAAGTTATTAAAAAAACTTGAGTCTTCTACATCGAATAAGAGTGTAGATTGATAATAACCAAAGGCGATTAACAATAAGCCTAAGAACCCCATCACTGACTGGAAGATACTAAATCTCTTTACTCTCTCATCCGCTTGTTTGGAAGCGCTGAAGAGAGACAGTAGTGACACTCGATGTACCATCCAAACAAGCTGCAAAATGATTACAACCAATAGAATAGTAAAAATGATAACTGATTGTATAAATGCTTTATATGAGAAAGATAAATGGATTACCATATCGATTTCAAGCATTTTCATTAGAATCATAGCAAATAACCGAGAACTCAAAAAACCAAAGACCATTCCTATACAGACCGCTAACACAAATAGAACAATATTTTCTAAGGCTATCAAGCGGACGATTAATCCCTTTGTCATACCAATTAATTGGTATAGGCCGATTTCTTTACTTCTTCTCTTCAAAAATAATTGACTAGCATAAAGTACAAACAATGTGATAATCACATATAAAATATAACTTGCAGCACTAAAGCCTGAAGACGCAGTTCCACTTCTCTCCAGTTCTTCAATAACACTTGAATTGTACTGTAATGTAGTAAAGGAAAAACATAGCGTTACACTAAAAATAAGCGCAAAGAAATATAAGTAATATTGCTTGATGTTATTTCGCATACTTCGGAATATTAATCGACTAAGCGTCATAACCATCACCACCTAGTACACTTTGGGTACTCATGATTTGTTTAAAAAATTGCTGTCTCGTCTTATCTCCTCTATAAAGTTCTGTATAGATTGCACCATCCTTTAAAAATAAAACACGAGAACAGAAACTAGCGGCAACAGAGTCATGGGTTACCATCATGATTGTAACTGATTTTTGTTTATTAATTTTTTCTAAGTTAGTTAATAATGCTGTGGCTGATTTAGAGTCAAGTGCACCTGTTGGCTCATCAGCAAATACTAATGAGGGGTTTGTTATTAGTGCACGTGCAGCTGAAGTTCTTTGTTTCTGTCCCCCTGATGTTTCGTTAGGGTACTTATTTAAAATATCTTCAATTCCTAACAGGGCAACAATCTCTTTCAAACGGCTTTCTGCTACAGCTTTTGGTAGCTTACTAATAGAGAATGGGAGTAAAATATTCTCTTTAATCGTTAACGTATCGAGTAAATTATAATCTTGAAAGATAAACCCTAGCTGCTCATGCCTAAAACGAGCTAGTTCCCTTTCCTTCATACCATTTAAGCTCTGACCATTGATTTCCACTACCCCACCAGATGGTTGATCAATTGAACATAAAACGTTTAATAATGTTGTTTTACCTGAACCAGAAGGTCCCATAATCCCAACAAATTCACCTTTGTTTACCTCTATATCAATACTTTTAAGTACTTCTTGTGCTGTTGATTTTTTACCATATATCTTTTGTATCTTTCTACCAATTAAAATAGACAATTAAATTTCTCTCCTTTCCTCTATGCTCTTCATTGTACAGCTAATTAATACTTGCTACCTCCGATTCACATGACAAAAATAAATGGTAGGTGACAATTTTGTCATCTACCAAAAACGTTTTGATATTCATTTTGTAATGGGAATTTTAAAGTAAAGGTGGACCCTTTATTAACCTCAGAAGCAACTGAAATCTCAATCCCTAGACTTGTTGCAGCATGTTGTGATAAATAAAGTCCCATTCCCGTTGATTGTACTGATTCTCGCCCTATAGTTCCTGTGTAAGATCTATGGAAAATTCGAGGTAAATCTTCCGGAAGTATACCTATTCCATAGTCTTTAAAATGTAATAGTAAGTGGTCAGATTCATCTACTTCTGTATAGATAGTAATCTCACTGTTTTCCTGACTATACTTTATAGCATTTGATAGAATTTGACGCACAATAAAGGACAACCATTTCTTATCCGAAACAACTTCCAGTTCTAATAGAGCCGTGTCAAAACCAATACCCTTCTCCATGCAAAGCGACTGAAATTCTCGTATCTCTCTGAATATGACTGACTTTAATATCAATTTTTCTAGACGATTATCCTTTTCTATTGATTCTAGTCTCGTGTGATGCAATTGCTGATCTAGTAATAGATGTGTCCTCATCCATTCATTTTCTAGCCTATAGCGTAGCTTCATATCATCTACTTGCTCGATCATTAACTTCATAGCTGTAAGTGGTGTTTTCATTTCATGTACCCAAGCCAATAAGGTTTCAGTGTCCTCAAGATGCTTGACATTCAATTTATTTAATAGAACATTCTTTTGCTCAATAACAATTAAGAACTCCTCAATATACTTTCTTTGAAATGGAGAAAGCAAAGTACTCTCTTTATATAAGAACTCACTCGGATTCGACAAATTTCCCAGGAAATGTACAAGCCCTTGTGTTTCCTTATAATATCGCCATATCAAGAAGGTAAAAACTAATACAATATAGACTATATTAAAATAACTAACAGAAATTCCTGATAAGCCATTATCAAAATAGAATAATATATTAATAAATAAAAGCAGTATGAAGATATATGTAATCCATGCCCATCGTTCTTTTAGAAAGAGTAGAAAAAACATTTGTCACCTCTATAAAGTAATCGCCATATAACCAAGTCCCTTTTTCGTTACAATACTATCAATGAGTCCAATTTCTTCAAGCTTTATCCGAAGTCTATTAACATTCACTGTTAAAGTATTATCATTAACAAATCGTTCATCATCCCAAAGTTTACGCATTAATTCTTCCCTTGAAACAACTTTATCCAACTGTTGTAATAGTAACCTCAATATAAATAGTTCATTTTTCGTCAGTTCACACATTTTACTTTCTAATCGAACGGTTCCTTTACTAAAGTCTACTGTTGCGTGATTCCAACGCAATACCTCAGATTGTTCTTCTTTATAGTCATAAGTACGTCGTAAAATTGCCTGCACCTTTGCTAACAAAACATCCATATGAAATGGTTTCTGTATAAAATCATCAGCACCCATTTGCATTGCCATAACCATATCCATTGGATGGTCCCTAGATGATAGAAAAAGTATAGGTACTTTTGAAATCTCACGAATTTCTCTACACCAATGAAACCCATCAAAAGCCGGTAGTTGTATATCAATAATAACTAGTTGTGGTTTTTCTACAATAAAATAATCCATCACCTTTTGAAAGTCAGGTGGTCCAACAACTTGCATTTGCCATCCAATAAAGCGTTCCTGAATCATTTCAAAAATTGATTGATCATCTTCTATTAAAAGTACCTTTGTTAACATATCACCACTCCTCCACCATATTGTAACACCGCTTAAAACTTATAGGAAATAACTTACAACAGTTTGAACCATTACTCATAATATTTCAAATAAAAAAAACCAATTCGCAGGCGTCCCCACGAATTGGTTATAATTCAATAGTTTAAGTAATAAACTAAATTATTTAGAGATAGAAGCTACTACTCCAGCTCCAACAGTACGTCCACCCTCACGGATAGAGAATTTTGTACCTTCTTCGATAGCGATTGGAGAGATTAACTCTACGTTCATTTCGATGTTGTCACCAGGCATTACCATTTCAACGCCTTCTGGTAAGTTGATAACACCAGTTACGTCAGTTGTACGGAAGTAGAACTGAGGACGGTAGTTTGAGAAGAATGGAGTATGACGTCCACCTTCTTCTTTTGATAAAACGTAAACTTCAGCTTTAAAAGTTGTGTGTGGAGTAATTGAACCTGGTTTAGCTAATACTTGACCACGTTGGATTTCTTCACGAGCAACACCACGAAGTAATGCACCGATGTTGTCACCAGCTTCAGCATAGTCTAATAATTTACGGAACATTTCTACACCAGTTACAGTTGTAGATTTAGCTTCTTCAGCAAGACCGATAATTTCTACTACGTCACCAACTTTAACTTGTCCGCGTTCTACACGACCAGTAGCAACAGTACCACGACCAGTGATAGAGAATACGTCCTCTACTGGCATCATGAATGGTTTGTCAGTTTGACGTTCTGGAGTTGGGATATATTCGTCAACAGCGTTCATTAATTCAACGATTTTTTCTTCCCATTCTGCTTCACCTTCA
>DATMGC010000147.1:0-12392 GCA_035555915.1 Ureibacillus sp.
GATGGATCACCGAAAGTAAATGTTTGCTCTTCTTTTAGGATATTATTTTTAAATGTCCATTCATCGCCGTTTTTAATAAGTTCGAAATGTTCTGGATATTTTTCAACTGCCATTTCAAATACCATTTCTAAAAACTCCCACTGCATTTCCATTGTGTGTGGGAATGATTGATAACGGACTTCTGGTTGCTCATCTAATAAACGGCGCTTTGCGCGTACTTGTAGTTCATATTCAGGTGTAATCGTTACTAAGTTTACGTCCTCTAATCGGCGTAAGTCATTGGAATAACGATAATTATCTGAACGGAATGGGAATGGAAATGTATTTAAGTCTGTTGTTTTAAAGTCTAATTCTTGTGTAAACATATAAAACGCCTCCTAAAGTGTTGATGTTTTGGTTTCAGTTAAATATTTTTTAAATTCCTCATCTTTTGCTGACACACGATCCACTTCAAATCTGAAAATGAATTTCGAGCAAACGAAGTACACGACACATGCCAAGAAGAATGTTGGAATACCTGCTGTAATTTTCAGAAATAGTCCATTGGCTTCTAAAGTAATCGGATTGTATAAACTCCAGAAGAAGAAGTAACTTACTACTAACGTTACGATGGCTGAAGGGTTAAAGCCGAACCAATAGTTATACTTTCCTTTTGTGTTATATAGATCACGTAAAGAAATGTTTTGGTTTTTCACGAAGAAATAATCGGCTATTAAAATCCCACCTAAACTCGCCATTGTGAACGAAATGACAGACATGAAAATATTAAATGCATCATAGAATGTTGAATTTAATAGTAAGAAAATTGTTGGTATTAATGTACATACTGCTAACATCCATGAGCTCTTTGAGAAGAATGTTTTAAAGCTGATTGCAAATGAATACATTAAGAACAATGTTGCCCCTAAGTTTGCGACTGTTAATAAAATCAATCCAATAATGGCAAACTTACTTCCCATAATGGCATTCATCCAATCCCCCGGATACAACGACCCTGAAATAAGTGCCGCGATTGCACCAACAGCTGCAGCTACTACTACAATGACTCCATAACTATAGAAACTTGCGGCATATGCTGCCTTTGACGATTTTGCCAACCTACTATATTGCCCTAAATAAGGTAACCAAGAAAAACCTAATGCCACATTAATCTCTAATGCCGTCATAAACGATCGTGTATGATTTTCAAACGGTTCTACCGGCGTTAATTTACTTAAAGCGGGTATATTATCTGAAAATACTACTGCAACGATTAATGCGATTAAAAATAAGAAAAATGACGGTACTGCAATAATATTGAATTTACGAATTGCATTCGGACCACGAAAGACGATGATAAACGCAATAACGAATAAAAGTATCGAACAAACAGTTGGACCAACGCTACCAGAAACAACCTCTGGAGCATTTACGACCTTAAATGCACTCGATAACGATTCACCTGCCATAAATAACGCCAAGGCGCTGTAACCTAATGACAACAAATAAAACAATGCAAAAAATGCTTTTACTCCGTTATAACCGAGAGCGCTCCGATAACCGACAAAAGTGTCTATTCCGTACTTTGCAAAATAAAAGGCAACTGGAGCAATTAAGAACATCGGAAATGCGTTTCCGAATAGCACAGCAATTAATGAGTCACCTGTTTCAACCATTGAGCCTGCATACGCTCCAGATAATAATCCGAATGCAGATAAGCCAACAACTGTCTGTACTAGTAATAAATCTATAAAGCTCATTTTTCTTTCTTTTTTATGTGTTGGTAAATAAGCAAATGCAATATCCGAATTTACATATGATTTTGTTTTAGACATAACTCATCTCCCTATGCTGATTTAAAAACTAAATACACCGATAGTAATAATAGCCATGACAACTGTGACACCAATAAAGTCTGTAAGTTTTGCTTTGTCATTTTGTTCCAACAATTCAATTTCAAATGTTTCAATACGTTTTTCCAAATCCTCATTCATTGTTTTTACGAATGGTTCCTCTGGTTGAAGTTCTTTTTCGTAGCTCTTAAGTGAAGCTGCTTTCATAAAATCCCTCCTTTTTTTCTCTTTATTTTTAATAATGCAATTTGTGTGCCAATTGAAAAAATGGTGAATTTACTGACATTACCATTGCTATTTCATTCAATTTATTGCAAATTTGAAATAGTAATTTCATTTATGAAATTCATCTCGTCTTAGGGGGTCTATCATGGAATCAGTAGCTATCTTATCCCAAATGTTCGACTTTTCCATTGTGACAAATGAAAAAGGAGATATTCTGGAATATTTTTCAAATAATGATACGTATAATAATAATTTATCTTTACATACAAATATCGCAGCTTTCGAAGAAGAGATTTTTAGCAATCCGATTTTTTCATCCCTTGTAGTAAACGATACAAAGCAAACGTTCCTCCAACATACATGGAACAACCACAATGTGTTAACGTATGTCATTTCTTCTAACGGCAACTATATATTTGGGTACAATCTCATCGAAAAGCATGGAGAGGTAAAAGATAACCCACCGAGTCTCTACAACAACCTCATCGTTAAAAGTCCAGCCATGATGAAAGTGGCGGCACAAATACAAAAAGCTGCCAATGCAGGAGCGACAACACTCTTACTTGGAGAATCAGGTGTTGGGAAAGAGATGGCGGCTCGTGCCATTTACCAGTCTGGTACACGGAAAGAGATGCCATTTGTTGCAATTAACTGTGGGGCTTTACCAGAGACATTAATCGAAAGTGAATTATTTGGTTATACAGCGGGTTCTTTTACTGGTGCTCAAAAGTCAGGGAAAATTGGGAAATTTCGTGAGGCAAACAATGGGGTCATTTTTTTAGATGAAGTCGGCGAGTTGCCATTATCCATGCAAGTAAAACTTTTACGTGTGTTACAAGAGCGGATTGTGACGCCAATTGGTTCTTCCGTAGAGTATCCAATTGATGTCCAAGTGATCGCGGCAACAAACAAATCGCTAATTAATATGGTGAATGAAGGGACATTTAGGGAAGATTTATTTTATCGCTTAAATATTATTCCTATTACAATACCACCATTACGGGAACGGGCTGTTGAAATTCCGGACCTTATCGAACACTTCACTGCCATCTTTAATGAAAAATACAATTGTGACCGCATTTTCTCGATTCCAGCTATCGACTTTTTAACATTGCAAGAGTGGCCAGGGAATGTCAGAGAACTGGAGAATTTCATTGAACGAACGATTATTTTAGCGGATGAGGACATTATCTCCATCCAAACCGCTCGAGATTTCTTAGCTGCACCAAGTAGTAATCATGCACACGAAAAGAATTTCGTTATTAATAAGCTGATTCCACTGCAAGAAGCACAGGAATTAATTGAAGAGCAACTGATTACTATGGCAATGGAAAAGTATCACTCATTAAAACTTGCTGCAAACGTTTTAGGCATTAGCCCACCAACGATGACGCGTAAATATAAAAAGATAAAAGAAATGAAAGAAGAAGCCCAGTCGCTGTTTAGCACGAGGCATATTTTAGAAAGTGAATTAGATAAGCGTTTACGTGCGACATCTGCCGTAACATCGATCTCGATCTCCCCGACTATTCTGGAAGAAGCCATTAAGCATCCAAATAATAAGAAATATCTTGATCCACTATCTGAGCAACTCACACAGATCTATACGATTGAAGAAGGTGTTCAGTGGGGCTTTATCTTTGTACGAGATGCAGAAGGAAACATTATTAATCTTACATCTAGTGAAGGCTTTGTGATTCCTGTTGGGACAACCTATATTGGGAGCGATATTATTTTAAAAACGATCGATGACGCTTTTAATGGGATTCTGAGTGTAACCCCAGTCTATGAAGATGAATACGGAGAGTGGAAAACATGTTGCGCACCACTTTATGATACAGAAGGTAAAGCGATTGCGATTTTAGGCTTTGATTACTCAAAGGACTATGTAAATAATGAACTCATCAAGTTAAGTGAGTCTTTGAATATTTCACTTTCTTAAAAAAATAGAGGCAACAAAAAAAGACAAAGTACACAAGGAATTTTCTCCCCAAGTACTTTGTCTTTCAATTATTTTACTTTTCAAAATTTAAGTAAGCTCGTTTTTGAGAGCTTGGTATATTAAGCTGTTCGCGATACTTTGCAACTGTTCTACGTGAGATGACAATTCCCTCTTCTTTTAATAGCTCTGTTAGTTGTTGATCACTATACGGAGAACGTTTATTTTCTGTTGCGATTATTTCCTCAATGCGATGACAAACGGATGTGGTCGTCACATTATGAATCGCTTTTGCAAATAAATCACTCATCGCATAGTTCCCTTTTGCTGTATGTAAATACTTGCCTTTGACCGCACGACTAATTGTCGATTCATGCATATCGAGCGCTTCTGCCACATCCTTTAAGCGCATCGGCTTCAAAGCGTTTGGTCCCTTTTCAAAAAACGAGGGCTGCTCTTCGACTAAATATTGTGTAATGGCATATAAGGTATTTTTACGAAAATCTAACCCTTGGACAAGTGTGGTGAAATCACGCATACGTGCCTTCAAGTATTTTGGCGCCTCCACCTTTAACAGCTCTACATATACATCATGTAAACGAATACTCGGTACGGCTTGTTTCTCTACTTCAATCACCCACTGCCCAGCTATCGAATAGACAGAGACATCCGGTATGACCGTTGCAACCGCTTCGTTTAAAGAAATAACAGGTAAACACGGTAACTCTTTAATGAAATTAATCGTTTCCATTACTTCACCCGTTGTCATATTATACCGTTTTCTTAATGACACAATGTCCATTTTTGCAATGGCTTCCATTTCATATTTCACAAATTCTTCAGTGAAAGGCGGTACATTGTCACATTGCTCAATATGTTTTAAGAAAAACTCTGTGCTATTTTGACAACCTACACCAATCGGTTCAAAGGATTGAAGAATATCGATTAAACGCATCGCTTCTTCTAACTCTATCGAAAAATGCTGTGCTACTTCTTCTGCATTAGTAGTTAAAAATAAACGCTCATCTAATGAATCTATTAAATAGGTTAAGACTGTTTGTTCAAAACCTGTAGCATTTAGTGGAATTTGCTCCAATAAAAAATCAGTAACCGTTTGTTGCATGGCAATCAGGCTATAATCTGCATCCATGCTCCCCTTTTGCATATTCGCAGTTCGCCAGTTCTCATCGTGCTGATCCATCAGTTCAATTAAAGGATTCTCTAATGCTATTTGTTCGACAAGATCCTTCAATTCCAAATTCGTTAACTGCAAAATACTTAAATGTTGAATCATTTGTGCAGTTAACTGTTGCGACAAGATGGTCTGAGTCCCTAGCTGCATATTCATAATGCCACCCCCATTGTTCGAAAATTATAAATTATTTATACATTATTTTTTCAACCTCCGTCAAATGGCAAAAGTGACGTCAATCTGACATTAATCGATAATATTTGACAAAATAATAGAATAAGAATATTTAATTGGCGGGCTTTTTGCATGTATTTGGTAATCTACTGACTTATATAAAAATCTATGAAAAAATTTTTTTATCTGGGTGATTTTTTATAAAATAAAATGAATTTAACGTATTTATGAGAAATTTATGGTTCTGGAATAGAAAATTCTTGAAATAAGTGGCGTTAGGAGATTTAACATTTGTATGTTAGTTTTGAATAATTTTATATAATTAGAAAAAAACTGCAATCAAACAGGAAATTTCTAGTTTGACCACAGTTTTGCTAACACATTATGATAATAGGTTGGAAATTCACTACAATTGTTATCGAACCGGATTGTTATTCGATCTTCATCCTTCTTTTAAACTCTTCAAGATTCAATCGTTCATTGTTATTTTTAACAACCCAAATGAATTCATTAAGGAGGTCAATCTGTTTGGCATTATTTTTCCTTAACTCAGCCAGTTGTTCTTCTTGCTCCCATTCTCTGTCATATTCTTCCGCACACTCAACTAATGTATCCGCAAGATGTTTGCTTAAATAATACTCAAACTTATTTAATATTTCTAAATCCAAATAGGTTGGTGCTATATTAAGTCGATCTAAGGATTGATGTAATTCTACTTTCTTCTTAGTTAATTCATCTATTCGTTCTTGGTTATCTTCTAACTTTTGTTCTGTACGTTTTTTACTTGTGTGACGTAAGTAGATGAATGTTGCTAACATCATAGCCCCTATAAACCAGAAGAACCCTCGAACTGGTCCAACTACAGCAACTATTAATATAGCTAAGATAGCCGCTAATAAAAAATGCTTAACGGATATTGGGACTGGCTTTCTATATTCTAATAACCTAAGTTCAACGGCATTGATCTCTAGTAGAAGCTTCTGTGCTAGCTTTACTTCGTCAAGAACTGACTCTTTGTTACTCATTGATGTATCACCAAACTTTCAAGTCAATTGTATAGACTTAGTTTGGTCAGGACACGCACTTTTAAACAAGGTTGGTTGGAAGATAACCTAAAACACTGGAATCATGGTACAAACAAACATTAAACGTCGCTAAAACATGTCTTTGCATGCTTTGTAACTACTGAAATTATATTCGTAACTTGTACCTTCCCATTATTGACTTAAAGCCGCTTGTTTTTCAGCTAGCTCGATTTCAAAGCCTAAATCACGCAGCATTAAATAATCTGCATTTTCCTCTTGTCCTTCTGTTGTTAAATAATCCCCGACAAAAATACTGTTTGCCGCAAATAAACCTAATGGCTGTAGCGAACCTAAGTTGACTTCACGTCCCCCAGCAATACGAATTTCCTTCGTTGGATTAATATAACGGAATAACGCCAAAACTTTTAAACAATAGCGAGGGTCTAATTCCTTCGTCCCCTCTAACTTCGTACCATCAATCGCATTTAAGAAATTTACTGGAATTGAATCGGCATCTAATTCATGTAAGGCATAGGCGATATCGACAACATCTTGCTGCGTTTCCTTCATGCCGATAATCGCACCAGAACATGGTGATAGACCGTTTTTCTTCGCCACCTCAACCGTGTTCACACGGTCGCCGTAAGTATGTGATGTCGTAATATAATCATGATGACGAGCAGAAGTATTTAGATTGTGATTGTAGCGATCTACTCCTGCTTCCTTTAATTGTGCAGCTTGTTCATCCTTCAATAAACCTAAACAAGCACATACTTTTAAGCCATATTGTTCTTTGATTTCTTTTACTGCTTCACTTACAACATTAACATCTTTGCGTGTTGGACCACGACCACTTGCCACAATACAAAATGTACCAATTTGGTTATCAAAAGCTTTTTTTGCACCGGCTAATATTTCCTCTTTTGTTATAAAAGGATATTTTTCGATTGGCGCTGTTGAAATAGAAGATTGCGAACAATAACCGCAGTTCTCTGGGCAATAACCGCTTTTCGCATTTAAAATCATATTTAATTTCACTTTTTTACCATAGTAATGCTTGCGGATAGTAAAAGCCCCTTGTAAAAGTGGCAATAAATCATCATCCTTTGTTTGCAAAATGGCTAATGCTTCCTCATTCGTTAAAAGTTTTCCCTCGATTACTTGCTCTGCTAAATAAGACCAGTTCATGTTCAACACTCCTATTTAATTGGTAAAATTTTTAATATTTTTTGAATGCGGTATGCAAATACTCCGCCAAAGACAGCTAATACTGCATCCTTTGGCATTGGTGGTATCATCCATAGCCATGCCATTTCGTATGTAAATCCTGATGGTGCACTTGCCCAAACTTTATAAGCTGCATATAGCCAGTTAGTTCCCAATAAATAATTTAAAGCTGTTGCAACAATTGCCCCTACAAGATAAGACGTTTTCGTTTGATACTTTTCAACAATCCATCCTGCTACATAGGCACAAAGAATAAATGACACGATAAATCCAAACGTAGGTGACAAAACACTTGATAACCCACCTGTAAATTTAGAAAATACCGGCGCTCCAGCTAAACCGATTAGCATGTAAACTGCACATGCAACTGCCCCTCTTTTTTTCCCTAAAACAAGTCCTGCTAATACTGCAAAGAATGTTTGAAACGTAATCGGTACGCCACCAACCGTTAAAAACGGTGCAAAAGATGTGATATTGGCGCCAATCATCATCAGCGTAGCAAATACCCCACAATATACAAGATCTACTGTGTTCCATCTACTTGTTGCCTTTACTGCTTCCAACTTGATACCCCCTCGCACTAACGTTAACCTAAATAAAATCTAGGTTAACACAAATATAGAATATCAGTAATTTTCTGTCAATAATTGTTTTTTTCATCAAATAGTTGTATCGTTCACTAGTGAGATATTTTGTGAACAAAAAAAGCCAGGAATAGACACTAATCATAAATTTTAAATACTTGATTAGTGTGCGTACCTGGCGTTTTTGATTTATTGTATAGCAACTACAGAGATACTTGCGAAATTAAATGAGATTCCTGCAATAATTAGAGAATCCCCTCAAATTTTAATGCTATCATTACTCTTCTCCTTTGACTGGCCGGCATAAGTCCGTTAACATTTTTAATCTCTAACAAACGCTTTTGTGCTTGCTTTATTTCGTCCATGGCCAACTGTTTGTTATTCATTGATGCACCACCAAACTTTCAGTAAATTATTTATACTTAGTTTGGGCATGGCACAAAAATCTATTTTAAATAAGGTTTTAAATTAACGATATTAATACTATTTTCAGAATTAAAAAGATAACTCCTTTAGAAATAGGAACCATCTTTTTAATTACTTAAGCACGTTTTTATTGTTCTTGACTTAGGTGCAATTTAAAATAACTCTCACTTTTACCTTTCACATGCCCAACCATCTTTATCTCGGTCATGTTTACTTTCATATGCAGGGTGTGAGCTGGCTACACCATTTGGATATACTTTTCTCATTTCTGTACAGTTTTGGAATGATTCGTATGTACTTTGTTGATCAACCTGAGTTACTGCTGCAGCTTTTTTCTGTGCTTCCTCTTCTGCTGTTCTTTGTGCTTCTTCCTCAGCCTTTCTCTTCGCTTCCTCTTCTGCGATTCTTTGTGCCTCTTCCTCAGCTTTTCTCTTTGCTTCCTCTTCTGCTAGTCTCTGTGCCTCTGCTTCAGCCTTTCTTTGTTCTTCTTCCTCAGCTTTTTGCTTAGCTTCTGCTTCCGCTTTTTTCTGTTCTTCTTCTTCTGCCTTTTTCTTCGCTTCTACTTCAGCTTCCTTCTCAGCGTCTAATTGCTCTTGCTCTTCTGTATCTTTTTGTTCTTCTTCATCTCCTATTACAGAGCAACTTCCAAATGCTAAGATGATAAAAATAATAATCCCCCATATAGTACGTTTCTTCTTTTTTTTCTTCATTTCATCCATAATGTATATCTCCTTCATTTTTAAAATTCGATCTTCTTACCGCTATGTATCCAGCTATATAAGCAATTAAACTTATTAATAAATCTTGAAAATCAAATGTCCCGATCTGGCTAAAAAAGATTTGCATAATCTCTCCACCAACACCTAACCATAAAGGTACTATCATAATAAGATACTTTTCTTTCCCTGCATTCTCTTCATATTTCCATAAAGATACAAGAAAATAAGTAAATGCATAAACCCACAATCCATCAGGTAGGCTATATTTCACAAAACTCGGAATTTCCAGTACAAGGGAATGCTCTCTAAAACTATCTATTAATCCATCAATCTGGAGAATTTCATACATTTGAAATACTAATAAATTATCAACTCGAAACAATGTATAAATCGTTCCTCCAATAATTATTGGTAGATATATGTGAGCCCATGATTGAAGCTTCCACATATTAATATTAGGTCACCTCCCTTTTTTTCTTAAATCTTACAAAAATGTAGTACTCAGGACATATTGTAACAGAGATACTTAATGAGATAAATAATTAAAATAGGAAATATTAGTATAAAACTCCCATTATTTACTGTTTTTAAAATAATTTTTAAACTATTAGGATTAACCCACTTCTATCAGCAAAATTATTTGTTCCTGATAATACTATCCTCTAAAATAAAATTAATTAGTATTAGTTCGACTAACATTATTCATTGAAATGAGGAACAAGCATGATTATCTACGAATCCACAACTAAGGGATTTTTATCTGATGTTGAGAATGAACAGATTGTTGATCGTTTATATGATGTGTATCAGAAGAAGATCGGTAGAACATCTCGAAATGAAATCCGCTCTTGGGATCATTCACTCCAACGTATGTCCAATGTGTTGCGGGATCGGGATATTCCTCGCGATGCGTCTGTTGCAATTGAATTTAAAATACCGAATACCGGGAAGCGGGTCGATTTTATTATTGCAGGCAATGACGGAGAGGTTGATCACGCCGTTATTATTGAATTAAAGCAGTGGGAATCTGTGCAGAAGAATGCCCGAATGGATGCTGTGGTAGTAGAAACTTATGTTGGAGGAGGCAATCGTCAAACGACTCATCCCTCTTACCAGGCATGGAGCTATGCCAGTTTGATTGAAGATTTCAATCAGAGTGTCCGCGAAATTCCAATAAAACTGAAACCCTGTGCGTATTTACATAATTATTTAATACAGGAGAACGACCCCTTAACAGATCCCCATTATGAAGAGCATATTGAAAAAGCACCTGTTTTCCGCAAAGGTGAAATGCAAAAGCTTCGTTCTTATATTAAGAAATACATTAAATATGGGGACAAAAATAATGTCATCTTCCAAATCGATAATGGGCGAATCAAGCCATCCAAATCCCTACAAGACAGTATGGCAAATATGCTTCAAGGAAATCCCGAATTTGTAATGATTGATGACCAAAAGGTAGTTTATGAACAGATCCTTCACTATGCAAAAACATGTATGCAAACTGAAGAAAAAGGGGTTTTTATCGTTCAAGGTGGACCCGGTACCGGAAAATCCGTATTGGCCATCAACATACTTGTCCAATTGATTCAAGAAGACTACTTTGCCATGTATGTAACCAAAAATAGTGCTCCGCGCGATGTCTATGCTACAAAGTTAAAGGGGACGATGAAGAAAAAAAGTATAGATAATCTCTTTAAAGGCTCTGGCAGTTTTCATGCTGCAGACCAAAATGAATTCGATGTACTGATTGTAGATGAAGCCCATCGCTTAAATGAAAAATCCGGTCTATTTAGTAATCTTGGCGAAAACCAAGTTAAAGAGCTAATGAACAGTGCAAAATTTAGTATTTTCTTCATCGATGAAGCTCAAAAAGTGACAATAAAAGATATCGGAAGTGTTGATTTAATAGAAAAATTCGCTGACGAACTAGGGGTAAAAGTATTTCATGGGGAACTAGCTTCCCAATTCCGTTGTGATGGTTCCGATGGCTACATAGCATGGCTCGACGATGTCTTAGCAATCCGTGAAACAGCAAATCAAAATGATCTCGGAATGGACTACGACTTCAAAGTCTTCGATAATCCACATTCTCTTTTAGAGGCAATTGTTGAGAAAAATAAACTAAATAATAAATCACGAATGGTTGCCGGCTATTGTTGGGATTGGATTTCAGAAGGCAAAAACAACCGAGATGTCCACGACATTGTCATCCCAGAGTATAATTTTTCCATGAGTTGGAATCTCGGTAATGAAATTTGGGCAATTAGTGAGGATTCTATATACGAAGCCGGCTGCATCCACACATGCCAGGGACTGGAATTTGATTATGTAGGGGTCATTATCGGGGACGATATACGCTATGAAAACGGTCAAGTCATAACGGATTACACAAAACGCGCCAAAACCGACCAATCCATTAAAGGCATTAAAAAGAAAATAAAAGAACAACCTGAAGACGCTGCTAAACAAGTCGATCAAATAATCCGTAACACCTACCGTACACTTATGACACGTGGACAAAAGGGTTGTTATGTGTATTGTACTGATAAAGCACTAGCTGAATATTTAGAAGGACGGATTAAGAGAGTTTATGAGGAACAAGAGGAAGTGAAGAGTTATTTGGTTGCGGAAGAGAAAGTGGAGTATGAGTAAAAATGTAAAAGGAATGGCAGAATTTGATGCCATTCTCTTTTTTAAACTCAAAACATTAATTTCTCATTATGGAGACGGCGGGAGTCGAACCCGCGTCCCTTATATCGTTATTGTATCGATTTATTCCGCATGGTTGTATCGCCATATGTACCGTCATTTGAAACGGTGATATAAACGTAACAGCGGACAAATATCCGTTCATTAGTCGTACATTGCATAATCGACCTTCTTACACGTAATAATACGTTAATTTACGGAATATGTAAAGCGCTAGTTTCGTAGAATATTCCGCATATTTCCCTCGATTATTTCCGCTTCTAACGAATCGAATCGGCCAACTACCCGTTTAAACGAATCTCACTCGCTCTCATTGCGCTTGTCAGCGTCGGATAAT
>DATMGC010000148.1:0-37332 GCA_035555915.1 Ureibacillus sp.
CCGTAAGGAGCCAGCCGCCTAAGGTGGGACAGATGATTGGGGTGAAGTCGTAACAAGGTAGCCGTATCGGAAGGTGCGGCTGGATCACCTCCTTTCTAAGGATATGAGGTACGCTTGGTATTTTGTTTAGTTTTGAGAGAACTTTGTTTTCTTATCATATAGAGATGGGCCTATAGCTCAGCTGGTTAGAGCGCACGCCTGATAAGCGTGAGGTCGATGGTTCGAGTCCATTTAGGCCCACCATCTCAATTTAATTTACGGGGCCTTAGCTCAGCTGGGAGAGCGCCTGCTTTGCACGCAGGAGGTCAGCGGTTCGATCCCGCTAGGCTCCACCAATAAATCTAATATAATGAAAAATATGGCGGTGTAGCTCAGCTGGCTAGAGCATTCGGTTCATACCCGAAAGGTCGTGGGTTCGACTCCCTCCGCCGCTACCATTTTTTTGGAGGAATACCCAAGTCCGGCTGAAGGGATCGGTCTTGAAAACCGACAGGCGGGTCAAACCGCGCAGGGGTTCGAATCCCCTTTCCTCCTCCATTTTTATAAATAATATTATCGCGGGGTGGAGCAACGAGCGTTACTTCATTGAATAATCTGCGAGTTGTACCGATTGAACAGCACCTTGAATATGCTTTCTGAAATCGGGACAGTCAATGCTAGCATGGAGCATAATCAAATCCATGTAAATAATATTATCGCGGGGTGGAGCAGTCCGGTAGCTCGTCGGGCTCATAACCCGAAGGTCGCAGGTTCAAATCCTGCCCCCGCAATCTGGTCCGGTAGTTCAGTTGGTTAGAATGCCTGCCTGTCACGCAGGAGGTCGCGGGTTCGAGTCCCGTCCGGACCGCCATTTTTAAAGAATGAAATTTGGCTCAGTAGCTCAGTCGGTAGAGCAAAGGACTGAAAATCCTTGTGTCGGCGGTTCGATTCCGTCCTGAGCCACCTTTATGCCGTTACTTTTTAACAGCAACTAACATGATGGCGGATATGGCGAAGTGGTTAACGCATCGGATTGTGGCTCCGACATTCGTGGGTTCGATTCCCATTATTCGCCCCATTTAAATAATTAAATATGCGGGTGTAGTTTAATGGTAAAACCTCAGCCTTCCAAGCTGATGTCGTGAGTTCGATTCTCATCACCCGCTCCAATTGGGGCCTATAGCTCAGCTGGTTAGAGCGCACGCCTGATAAGCGTGAGGTCGATGGTTCGAGTCCATTTAGGCCCACCATACAAATTTTCCGAAGTAGCTCAGTGGTAGAGCAACCGGCTGTTAACCGGTTGGTCGTAGGTTCGAGTCCTACCTTCGGAGCCATATGGGGAAGTACTCAAGTGGCTGAAGAGGCGCCCCTGCTAAGGGTGTAGGTCGGGTAACCGGCGCGAGGGTTCAAATCCCTCCTTCTCCGCCATATGTTGGCCCGTTGGTCAAGTGGTTAAGACACCGCCCTTTCACGGCGGTAACACGGGTTCGAATCCCGTACGGGTCATAAAAATAAAAAAGTCCTAAAGGTTTGGTTAACAAACTTTTAGGACTTTTTTTAATAGACATATAATCACTTTTTCTTATCCTTCAGAGTTTCAATACTGTGCAAATTCGAAATGTTTGGTGTTTATATTTTTGCCGTATCCTATACTATATTTAGTCTTCAAGTACTGAAAACTAAATTAAGTTTAGATAAACGACGTTTCCTATCTTGTAAGTATTAGAAAGTATATCGAAACTATTTCAATCTTCCTTTATAATATTAGGAGCTTGCAATTGCTATTGATTGAAATCACTCTAAAGAATCAATAAATATTTAGATGCTCCTTAGAATTTAGAAGCAAATTTTGTTATATGGATTCAAAAAGCTTTTTACGTTGTACTATTTTTTTCTATGTTTAAAAAGTTAAATAAAGGTAACCTTAATTATAGGAAAAAGGAGGACAACAATATGAAACAATCCGAAATGCAACAATTAAAAGATACATTATTGGAAGAGTTGAAAGACTTAAAAGAGGGGCTTGAAACTCAAGATGATACGGATATCACTGAATTGTCTTTTTATGATAACCATCCTGGTGATATAGCCTCAGACTTTACTTCGAAACTCACTGAAAATGCTCTGGATGATTTTAAACAAGAAAGTATAGATAAAATAGAAGCAGCTTTAGAAGCTATGGAAAACGGGACATATGGTGAATGTAAAGTTTGTCATCAAGAGATACCCTATGATCGCCTTGAAGCAGTTCCAACAACTTTAACTTGTAAAGAGCATAGTCAAGAAAAAGTAGATATGGAAACACGACCTGTTGAGGAAAGAATTATGAATGAACTCACACATAAGTCTTTAAAAACTGTTGACTTTGAGGATGGATCTGGGGAATTTCCTTCATCTGATAGTCCTCAAGATGTTCCGCAAGAGGTCATTCATCAAAATAATCAAGAAACAACAATACGAGATCAATTTCAATAAAGAGAAAGATTTCATCAAGTAATATGGAATTTTACTACCGATATCCGATACAATATAGTTATATTGAATTGGTGGGGGATACATGAAGATTATTGATTTACACTGTGATGTATTAGACAAATTAACACGATTTGAGAATGCAAGCTTTCGAAATGATGCTAGGTTAAACGCAAACCTAGAGAGATTAAAGGCAGGAAATGTAAAGGTGCAAGTTTTTGCAATCTTTATACATTCCGATATTCCTGAGAATGAAAAGTTTTTAGCTGCTGTGCGCCAAATTGAAGCATTCCATACAAAAGTATTAAATGAGCCAGAGATGGTGCATATTACTGATTGGGAACAAATTAATCAGCTTGAAGAGGGGCAAATTGGTGCAGTTTTAAGTTTAGAAGGATGTGACTGCATTGGTGAAGACCTTTTTAAGTTAGAGCACATTTTAAATGCTGGAGTAAAACTAGTAGGTCTGACATGGAACCATGAAAATGCTGTTGCCTTTGGTGCTTCAGAAGAACCTTCAAAGGGTTTAAAGCCATTTGCACATAAAGTTATTCAACTATTGAATGAACGAAATGTATTAATCGACGTTTCACATCTAAATGAACAAGGGTTCTATGACTTACTTCCAATGGCTAAATATCTTATTGCTAGCCATAGTAATGCAAGGACACTTTGTGATCATCCGAGAAATTTAACAGATGCACAAATAAAGGATCTCGTTAAACATGGTGGCAGAATACACGTTGTATTTTATCCTCCCTTTATTGAAAGTGAAAAAGAATATACATCGGTAGATTATTTAGTAAAACATGTTGAGCATATCGCTTCTTTAATAGGGATTCAAAATATCGGATTTGGTAGTGACTTTGATGGTACGGATCCATTATATGTTGAAGGAATAGCACATGCGGGACAATATGAAAACTTTGTTAAAGCCTTATTGAAAACATTTACCTTTGAAGAAGTATCCATTATGGCCCATAAAGGTTTTAAGAAATATGTAACGAAAATGAACAAAGCGCGAGGATAAAATTCTCAGCGCTTTTTTTATGTCTAAATAATCGGCCGCTAACAAGTCGTGAGATAATTCTAAATTGTTAGTGTTTAAGAGTGCACCTTAAATGAGAGGTTGGAAATTTGATTTTTTAAGAAAATTACTGTTATTGTTTAATAGTCTTAGTTTTTATCATTTCAATTCAATGGAAAGATTATCTACCTAATACAGATTAAATTGAATGAGGAAACAATATCAATATTGTATATGTAAAAAAAGTGATATGATAGAATAGATAGCGTAAATTCGAAAACAATACACAAGAGTATACATAAAATAGTAGAAATATTAATATTTCTACTATTTTTAACGGAATCAATACATGTTTCCGTTTAAGTGATACAAATTAAAGACTTAAATAAAAGCTAAGTTATTAGGCAAATCGCCTTGATGGAGGGAAATTCGATGCATCACAAGTGGTTATATACCACTGAAGTAGAAGTGGAAACAGTAAATTCAAGATTATCCTTCTATATTGAAACGATTGAGGTAAATAGATTATCGGCTCTAGCATTTTTTGCTGCAGGCGAATCACAATATAAAGGACAACGCTTTTTTTGGCAAAATCGAGAGAAAACATTTACATTAGTAGGTCTTGGACATGCCTATACAATTGCAAATAATGAAGGCGATGACCGATTTGATTTAGTTGAAAAACAATGGAAAGAACTTACAAAGAATATTGTAAAAGAGGAAAGAGAACCACAACCTATTCTTTTTGGAGGGTTTACTTTTGACCCGAAAAATGACAAAAAAGGGGAGTGGGATGGTTTTCCACAAAGTCTCTTCTCCGTTGCTACTTATCAACTTGTTATGCGAAATGATAAGGCATATATAAGCATTCATCTAATAACAGATAAAGAAAATAGTCTTGAGGATTTTGAACAGTTACGTAAAGAACGTGATCAGTTAATACATGCTGCACAAGTGAAAGAACTAAAAACATATAGTAAACCGCTTATGGCGAATTATCGTGAATTATTTAAAGATGATTATCTTAAAACCATTTCAAACGTAACACAACTAATTAAAGCAAATGAAGCTAAAAAGGTAGTAATTGCTCGTTCATTGGAAATGGAATTTGAAGATACAGTAAGCTCCCCGCAAGTATTATCACAAGTTGTAAATGAGCAGCCAGAAAGTTATTTATTTGGTATAGAGCATGAAGATCTTTTATTCTTTGGAGCATCTCCTGAGCGCTTAGTTAAGGTTGAAAATGGACATGCCTTTTCTTCTTGTGTAGCAGGTTCTATCAAACGAGGCAAGACAGCTGAGGAAGATAAATTACTTGGTGACAGTTTATTAAATGATGCAAAAAACTTAGGGGAACATCAATACGTAGTTGAAATGATTGTGGATACGTTTGAAAAAAATTGTATTCAATATAAAGTACCGAAACACCCTAAGCTATTAAAAATTAGAGATATTCAACATTTATATACACCAGTTGAAGGGAAACTAGCACAAAATGCGACGATTCTTCAACTTGTAAAGCTACTTCATCCGACACCAGCTTTAGGAGGAGTACCTCGTCAAGAAGCAATGGATGTCATTCGTCAAAATGAAACAATGAACCGCGGTCTATATGCAGCACCCCTTGGTTGGATTGACGCAGATGGAAACGGTGAGTTTGCAGTAGCAATTCGCTCTGCTGCATTAAAAGAAAACAAAGCCTACTTATATGCTGGAGGAGGCATCGTAGCAGATTCAGAGCCAATTTCAGAGTATGAAGAGACTTTAGTTAAATTCCGTCCGATGTTACGTGCTTTAGGAGGACAATTACATGAGTGAAAAAGAGATATTAACTAATTATGTATATAAAGTGGTTGCATCACTTATGCAAAATGGCGTTGAGGATGTTGTAATTAGCCCAGGATCACGTTCAACTCCTCTTGCCTACGCTTTTGCATCTACTAAAAATATTAAAGTCTACAGACAAGTGGATGAACGTTCTGCAGCTTTTTTTGCACTTGGAATAGCTAAGGCAAAAGCAAAGCCTGTAGTTCTTTTATGTACATCAGGAACAGCTGCAGCGAACTACTATCCAGCAATTGTAGAAGCAAAGTATGCTCGCATTCCATTAATTGTTATGACAGCAGATCGTCCACATGAGTTACGTGAGGTAGGAGCACCACAGGCTATTAATCAAATTTCTTTATATGGTGAACGAGTAAAATGGAGTGCAGAATTCCCTATTCCAGATGATGCAAAAGGGACTTTACCTTACGTTGAGCGTCATATAGCTCGAGGAGTTAGTATCGCAACATCTGCACCATTTGGACCTGTACATTTTAATGTACCTTTCCGTGAACCTTTATTAATTAATTTTCAGGAAGAGCTTCCAACAACAACGTTTATAAATAGTTTTGTAGGTCAAGTATCACCATCAAGAAAAGCGATAGAACAGCTAGAAGATATAATAAATGAAACAAAAAAAGGCTTTATGATTGTAGGAGAGTTGTCACTAGGTACAGACTTACTACAACTATGGTCACTTATAAGTAAATTAAAATGGCCGGTTATAGTTGAAAGCCTTTCCAACCTTAGAACGAATGTTCCAAAAGATTGTGAACCGTATATCATTTCCACGTACGATGCGCTATTAAAAAATAATTCGTTTAAACAACAGGTTGCTGCTGATACGGTGATTCGTTTTGGGGCACAACCTGTCTCGAAATTTTTAACAAACTTCCTAATCGAAACCTTACCGACAAATTATATTGTTGTAGATGAAGATCCTATGTTCCGTGATTCTGCTGCTGTTTCAACACATTTTATCCACGCGTCATTAGGTGAATGGATTAGTGAATTAAATATTAATAATACAGCTTTTAGTGAAGAATACTTCTTACAATGGCGTAAATGTGAAGACATTGCGATCAATCAGATAAAAGCATATACAAAAGATGAACAGGATGAAGGGGCAGTAGTTCGATATTTATTGGAGAATCTACCTAATCAGAGTGATCTTTTTGTTAGTAGTAGTATGCCAATCCGAGATATCGATACTTTTTTATTGCCAACGAATAAGGACATCAGAGTGTATGCAAACCGTGGGGCAAATGGAATTGATGGAGTTATGTCTACAGCAATTGGCTTTAGTCAAGCGAGAGAAAATCGCGAAATGTATTTATTAATTGGGGATTTAGCCTTTTTACATGATATGAATGCACTAATTGCAACACGGTATCAAAAATGCAAATTAAACATTATCGTGTTCAATAATGATGGTGGTGGAATCTTCTCGTATCTTGCACAATCCACTGTAAAGGAATATTATGAGGACCTTTTTGGTACACCTACAGCCCTACAGTTTGAAGATGTTGCAAAAATGTACGAAATAGAATACGTACAGATTAAGGATTTCAATGAAGTAGAAAAAGTATTTGAACCACAAACTAATCCAATACGTTTGATTGAGATTTTTACAAATCGTCAGGAAAATGTCGAGAGTCATCGAAATCTTTGGCAACGTATACACGCGGAGTTAGAACAATGAGACTACAATCTCGGGGTATTACAGTAAATGTCCGGATTTGGAACGATCATTTAGAGCAAACTATTGTTATGCTACACGGTTTTACAGGAACTATTGCAACATGGGATAAAATCGCAGCATCTCTTACTAATTATCGTGTAGTTGCTGTTGACTTAATGGGACATGGTCAAACTGACTCACCTGATGATATAAAGGTATATTCAGTGGAGGAGCAACTTCAACTTTTGGATGATATTTTCCAACAGTTAAATCTCCGTCATTTTATTTTACTTGGCTATTCCATGGGGGGAAGGGTAGCATTATCCTATGCCAATATGTTCCCTAATCGAGTCTTGCATCTGCTTTTGGAAAGTGCTTCACCTGGTCTGAAAACAGCTGAAGAAAGAGCAGAGAGAAGATTATCAGATGAAAATCTTGCAAATATGATTGAGCAAAATGGCATCGAATCCTTTGTTAAGAAATGGGAGAACATTCCACTTTTTGCAACTCAAAGAAGATTATCAATAGACGTTCAACAAGCGATAAGAGAAGAACGTTTATCACAATGTGAAATCGGGTTGGCCAACAGTTTAAGAGGGATGGGAACAGGTGCGCAAAAGTCCCTTTGGCCAAACCTAGAGAAGCTACAAATGTCGATTACTTTAATCACTGGTGAGCTTGATGAAAAGTTTTGTAAAATTGCTAAAGAAATGCAATCGTTATTACCAAATGCACAACATGTCATAGTTGAAGATGTTGGGCATGCAATTCATGTGGAAAATCCTGAAACATTTGCTACAATAGTAAAGGATGCTATAAAGATTAAAAGAAGCTAACATAGTTACGTTATTTAAAACGTATAGATGAATTCTTCCTTTAATAAGTAGAAGACTAAATTAGTCAATCTTGGAAGCATTAGAGAAAAAATATAGGGGGTATAAATATGACTCGTGAATGGACAAGTTTACATACTTACGAAGATATTAAGTATGAATTCTATAACGGGATTGCGAAAATTACGATTAACCGTCCAGAAGTTCGTAATGCATTCCGTCCAAAAACAACTGCAGAATTAATCGATGCATTTTCTCGTGCTCGTGATGATGAGCGAGTTGGCGTGATCATCTTAACAGGTGAAGGCGACCTTGCATTCTGTTCAGGTGGAGACCAAAAAGTACGTGGACATGGTGGCTACGTTGGGGAAGACAATATTCCTCGCTTAAATGTACTTGATCTGCAAACATTAATTCGTAAAATTCCAAAACCTGTTGTGGCAATGGTAGCAGGTTATGCAATTGGAGGAGGTCACGTTTTACATATCGTATGTGACTTAACAATTGCTGCGGAAAATGCACGCTTTGGTCAAACAGGTCCACGTGTAGGATCATTTGATGGTGGTTACGGTGCTGGTTACCTAGCACGTATCGTAGGTCATAAAAAAGCACGCGAAATCTGGTTCTTATGTCGTCAATATGATGCACAAGAAGCGCTTGACATGGGATTAGTTAACACAGTTGTTCCTTTAGAGCAATTAGAAGACGAAACAGTTAAATGGTGTGAAGAAATTCTTGAATTATCACCAATGGCTCTTCGTTTCTTAAAAGCTGCATTCAACGCAGATTCAGACGGTTTAGCTGGTATTCAACAACTTGCAGGAGATGCTACACTTCTATACTACACTTCTGATGAAGCAAAAGAAGGTCGCGATGCATTTAAAGAAAAACGCAAACCAGACTTCGGTCAATTCCCAAGATTCCCTTGATTTAAGAGAGAATTGTTTAAAAGTAAATAGGGTAAAGTAAAGCAAGAGGAAAATTCCTCTTGCTTTTTTATTGCAATAATACAGGATAAGTAATACATATGATGAGTAAGATACTTCAAAAAGTGGAGGTGGAAAAGTCGTGATAGGCACTCCAATATTTGATGATGAAAGCAACTTTCAACAAGTGCGTATCAAGGCAAGTGATCACTCGACACAAAATGGAAAACAAAAAATGTTCGAAAACTATGCTTATCATGATCCTTTGACCGGATTACCTAATCGTCGTTATTTTGATAAAAAATTAACTGAATCTATAGAGAAACTAAATATAAAGGGAAATGGTTTTTCAATTCTAGTATTTGATATTGATGATTTTCACAAAATTAATGATCGATGGAGTTATGAAGTTGGAGATCAAGTATTACGGATAGTGGGGTGTAGAACACAAAGAGCAGTGGGAGAAAACGGAGTGGCTGCTAGAATAGGTGGAGATGAATTTATTGTTCTTTTATCTAACAATCAAAATGAGGAAGAACTAAAAATAATTATTGTGGAGTTAATGAAAGCTTTATCTAAAGAGATAATTACAGATAAGGATACTTCTACAATTACCATCAGTATAGGTGCTACAATTTGTACAAAGAAATTTATGAGTGAAACTTATTATATAAGAAGTGCTGATGTTGCACTTAAAAAGGTAAAACAAAGTGGTAAAAACCAATATCATATTAGTCATTCTTAATAGTATTATTGCTAGGCTACCCTATTATGGAAAGCCTTTTCTTTTTAGTTTAAAACTAGGGGAAATAGAGTTAAAATAAGTATGCGAGAATTGGGGGTATGACAATGTATCCAAACTGGATATTACAACGTGCACAATTAACACCGACACGTACAGCTTTAATTTATGAAAATCAATCATGGACTTTTGATGAACTTAATAATATATCTGCCCAAAGAGCTGAACAACTAAAAGCATTGGGAATTAAACCAAATAGTCGTGTAGCTATACTTGGTCCTAGTCAACCACGTCTTGTTTTCATGATGTTTGCATGTATGCACCTCCAATGTGAAATGGTCATGTTGAATCGAAGACTATCGAAAGTTGAACTCCAATATTTAATTGAAGATTCACAAGTAGAAAACGTATTAGTGGATGATGAGGATATTTCCCTTCTTTCTAACAATCAACAATGTATTTTATTTTCTGAAGTAGAAAATGCAAATGGTCAATCAATTGAAATCCGTAAAGAATGGGCACTTAACCAAACAATTTCTATCATGTATACATCAGGAACTACAGGATTACCAAAAGGAGTACGACAAACCGTAGAAAATCACCAAGTAAGTGCGCTAGCTTCGGTATTAAACTTAGGTTTATCTGAAAATGATGTTTGGCTTTGTACTGTTCCGTTATTTCATATTAGCGGGTTTTCCATTCTAGTTCGTTCTTTACTATATGGGAATGCTGTAAAGCTTTATAAAAAGTTCGACGATGAGGCAATTGTAATGGATATTGCTAATGGTGATGTTACTCATATGTCCGCTGTGGGTGTCATGTTACAACGGATATTTCAAGGACTTGAAGAAAAAGGGCTTGAAGCATCTCCAAAATTTAAAATGATTCTAGCAGGTGGAGGGCCGGTTCCTGTGAATTATATAGAACGGGCACATCACTTGAATCTAATGGTTTCACAAACCTATGGGATGACCGAAACATCTTCTCAAACAGCAACCTTATCTAACGAAGATGCATTAAGGAAAATCGGATCTGCAGGAAAGCCGTTATTTTTCAATCAAATCCGTATTGCTGAGGCATCCTTACCAAATGAAAAAGGTGAGATTTTAATTCGAGGACCACATGTTACACCTGGATATATTGGACGATTTTCAGAAAAAAGTACAACAATAGATGGTTGGTTACATACAGGAGATATTGGATACTTAGATGAAGAAGGCTATTTATTTGTTGTAGATCGTCGCTCAGATTTAATCATTTCGGGGGGAGAAAATATTTACCCTGCGGAAGTTGAAAGTGTTTTACTAAGTCATGACGCAATTGAAGAAGCAGGGGTTTGTGGTGTAGATGATGACACTTGGGGACAAGTTCCAGCGGCCTTTGTTGTCTTAAAATCGGATGTTAGTGAAGAAGAGCTTGTTAAGTACTGTATAGAGAGATTAGCAAAATATAAAGTACCAAAGTACTTCCATGTTGTTTCCTCTTTACCTCGGAGTGGCTCTGATAAATTATTAAGAAGAAAACTAAAGGAATTATTAGTCTGATGCAAAAAGGTTCGTCTCAAATGGAGACGAACCTTTTAAATTTTAAGGATTTAATGCATGTTGTAGTGTGTTGATATTTCTTTCCATCAATGTGAGGTAATTTTCTTTATTTTTAATATCATCTTCCGTTAATACACTTAAGTTATGTAATTCAAGTGCATCAGCTCCAACTTCATTTTGGATTACGGTTGATAGTTTAGATGATACATTTTGTTCAAATAATATATACGAAACCTGTAACATTTCAGCTTGATCAACAATTTCAGCTAATTCTTTTTGTGAAGGTTCACTTTGTGAGTTAATACCTGCAATAGCGATTTGCTCTAGTCCATATGTTTTCGCAATATAACCAAATGATGCATGAGAAACAAAGAATGTCTTTGTCTTAGCATCTGAAGCCAAATCTTTAAACTGTTGGTCTAGTGATTGTAAATCAGTAATTAATTGTTCGTAGTTTTCATTGAATACTTGCTCTTGTTCCGGAAGAGCGGCAATAAGTTCCTCCTTAACAGATAGAGCTAAATCTTGTGCAAGTATTGGTGATAACCAAATATGTGGATCGATATCTCCATGAGAATGCTCATGCTCATGTTCATGTTCATGACCTTCTTCTTCTTCATGTTCTTCTTCAGCGGACGCATGAAGCATGTCTTCAGGAATTGTTTCAGAAGTTGCTACGAGTTTAACATTTTCATTTTTAAGAGTATTTTTAGCATTTTCAACAAATCCTTCTAACCCTAATCCGATATAGAAAAATAAATCGGCATCAGCTAAAGCCATCATATCTTGTTGAGTTGGTTCAAATGTATGCTCATTTGTTCCTGGTGGGTAAATAGAAGAAACATTGACATAATCTCCACCAATGCGTTCTGCAAAGTAACTTAGAGGATAAACTGTTGTATAGATGTCAATTTTATTTGGATCATTTTTTGTAATTTCATTTTTATTGTCAGTACTATTACATGCCGTTAATGCTAGCAAAAGGATAGCAGATAATAATAAAAGCGATAATTTTTTCATATACTAACAAACCTTTCTAAATAGTAATAATTACGATTTAAATTTTCAACATTCTCAATGATACATGAAGATTGGAAAAAAGACAATGGAAAATAATATTTTCTATATAAAATCTTTAGTTAAGCATAAAATTCGCAATAAAGTGTAATAAAAAAACCTTCGAATTATTTTTCGAAGGTCTACTCGTATTTTTTAGGTAATTCTTAAGAATAAAGATTACCCAGACTGTCTTGAAAACGCTTGTCAGCCAAGGCGCGAAGGCGAGCGAAGACGCGAATAGAAGTTGCCTTCATGAGCGAATTTTATTTGCGACGAAAGCGATAGCGTCAGGAGCAGACGAGCGAGACAAGCAACGCAGGATGAAAGCGTTTGTCAACAGTCTGAGACCTTCGAATTATTTTTTCGAAGGCCACTTTTCAGGGACTGGATCAAATCCACCAGGATGAAACGGATGGCATTTTAAAATTCTGATTGTCGTTAACAGTAGCCCCTTAATTGCTCCATGTTTTTGAAATGCTTCTAAACCGTATTGAGAGCAGGTTGGATGGAATCGGCATGACGGAGGCGTCATAGGGGAAATCACTTTACGATAAAAAGTAATTAACCAAATAAAAGGATATTTCATTTTTTTACTCCTACTTATATTTAAAATAACTTGGGATTAGGATTTGTATTTTATTTAATTATATCAGTTCTCGAATATCAATTGGAATGTTTTAAACCATTTAAGAACGGTTATAGTAATTATGTCAATATGAAAAAGGATTGTTGATATTTCATAGTTAAAAAACTTGAACGAGGTGGATATAATGGCAAACAAAACATTAATTGAACAATTAAACGATTTAGTAGCAACTACATCTGTACTTTATACAAAGCTTCATAATTATCACTGGTATGTAAATGGACCATCGTTTTTTACACTTCATGCGAAATTTGAAGAACTTTACAATGAGATTACGTTAAACTTAGATGAAATTGCAGAACGAATTTTGTCTAAAGGAGGCAAACCAGTTGCAACACTAACAGAGCATTTAAACATGTCTCATATTAAAGAAGCAACAGGTGCAGAAACAACAGAACAAATGGTAGAAACAATTATTAGTGATTTTAAAACCATTATGAGTTTCTTAAAAGAAGCAATGCAACAAGCTGCTGAAGAAGGCGATGATCGAACTGAGGATATGTTAAACGCGATGGTTCAAAGTTTAGAAAAGCACAATTGGATGCTTTCAGCGTTCTTAGGAGCATAATAATATATAAGCATGACCCAAAAGTATCATAAAATGCTTTTGGGTTATTTTATTGTAATAGGCATAAGCTAGAAAATTAGTTGGGGATTTAATTCCATTTTTTTGAAATATGAATAGTGAAGATTTTTTCGTAACATACTGATTGAAAAGGAGTTGATTATTATCGATACTACAATATATGTGTCTGTTGCGAACCAATCTTTCAGTTATATCCCATTAGGTTTACCTTGTGAATTTAAGTTGCAAATGGAAGAGCAAAAAGCCCATTTGTTTGAAAAGCTATTTTTACAGTTAAATTCTTTAGAATTTGATAATATAGTCCGTGCCCATCTACCATATATTCCATACCACTTAGATGAGTCAAATGATGAAATTGATATTCGAATGAAGAAAATATATGCGTTAATCCATGAATTTGGGGATGAACATACAAAAGATTTTGTAGAACAATTACCTTATTTCCATTGATTCCAAAACTTCCCTTAGCTAGACTATTAAGTAGAAGGATGTGGCTAAGGGATGTTTACTTTTATAGATCAAAATGGATGTAAGTGTGAGTTAAGTTTTGATAGAGGACCTTTTGAAATTGAACCGAAACATGTTTTGGTATTTGTTTTTTATAACGGAAAATGGTTATGTACAATTAATAAAAAGCGTGGGATAGAATTTCCAGGTGGTAAGGTGGAACCAGGAGAAACATTAGAAGAAGCAGCAATTCGTGAAGTGTACGAGGAAACAGCTGTGAAAGTTACTGATTTGAAATGGTTTGCCTACTATAATGTTCATGAAACAACTCCATTTTGTAAAGCTGTTTTTACAGGGAGAGTTGAGAGAATCGATGAGTTTGTCGAAGAACATGAAACATTAGGTATGACATGGCTAACATCAGAAGAACTAGAAACTCATCCGAACTTAAGTTTCTACATGAAAGATGATGGTATGAAAAAGATGTTACAGGAAGTGAAGCATCATGAAAGACAATGGTAGTATTGAATCGATAAGAAGCTATCCTTCTCCAAATCCGAACGTAACACTAAAAGAAATTGTTTATTGGTCAGAAGGACTTCGTGTAAAAGGATTATTAGCAAAACCGAAAAGAGAAGGAAAGTATGAAGCTTTACTTTATTTGCGCGGTGGTCTACAGTCAATTGGGATGGTTCGCCCAGGAAGAATTGCGCAATTTGCAAGTCATGGGTTAGTTGTTTTTGCCCCTTATTACCGTGGTAATCGTGGTGGGGAAGGGCGTGATGAAATGGGTGGAGCAGACCGTTTCGATGCCATCAATTGTATTGAGATATTAAAGAAATGTGCTAATGTGAAAGATATTCATTTATATGGTTTTTCTCGTGGTGGGTTGATGGCTTTATGGACTGCAATCTTAAGGGATGATATAAAATCTGTCGTTACATGGGCTGGCGTGTCAGACGTGACATCTATGTATATGGAACGAGTGGATATGCGTAGAACCTTAAAGCGCATTATAGGTGGATCGCCCAACAAAGAGCAGGAAAAATATGATGAACGAAACCCGCTTCTAAAAGTGTCGATGATCAATGCACCGGTTTTAATTATTCATGGAACAGAAGATGAAAATGTCAGCATTGAACAAAGTTATGATTTAGAAAAGGCTCTTATGAAAGAAAAGAAACAGGTAGAGACATGGTATTCTTCAGGTTTAACGCATCATTACCCTCCTCAAATTAACAGACAGACTGTAAAAGCTTTATGTGAATGGATTAAGATGAAGTAAAAAACGGACATCCCTTTTGATGGGAAGTCCGTTTTTCATTATATAAATTAAGCTAAAGGTCCGCCTTTTTTCAAAATCTCTTCTGAAACGTTAGAGAATTTTTTGAAGTTGTCTTTAAATAAATCAGATAAATAGGCAGCCTTTTTATCGTATGCTTCTTTATCTTTCCAAGCATCGCGCGGATTTAATACTTCGCTAGGAACACCTTCAACTTCTGTTGGGATGTGTAAGCCGAAGATAGCATCTTGAGTAGTTTCCACATTGTTAAGTTTGCCGTCAATTGCAGCACGAACCATAGTACGTGTATAAGATAGTTTCATACGGCTACCAACACCATATTCTCCACCGATCCAACCAGTGTTTACTAAAAATACTTGTGAACCGTGTTCATCAATTTTTTGTCCTAACATTTCAGCATAACGAGTTGCTGGAAGTGGTAAGAATGGTGAACCGAAGCAAGTAGAGAATACTGGCTCTGGAGAAGTAACTCCACGTTCTGTGCCCGCTAATTTAGAAGTGAAACCACTTAAGAAATGATACATTGCTTGCTCTTTAGTTAATTTACTGATTGGAGGTAAAACACCAAAAGCATCAGCTGTTAAAAAGATGATTGTTTTTGGATGACCTGCAACAGAAGGAATTACAATGTTATCAATATAGTGGATCGGATATGCTGCACGTGTATTTTCAGTTAAAGAACCATCATCGTAATTAGGGATACGCGTTTCTTGATCTAAAACCACATTTTCTAATACTGTACCGAAGCGGATTGCACTATAAATTTCTGGTTCTTTTTCAGCTGAAAGGTTGATTGTTTTTGCATAGCAACCACCTTCAATGTTAAATACTCCGTTATCAGACCAACCGTGCTCATCGTCACCGATTAGTTTACGGTTTGCATCTGCTGATAGGGTAGTTTTACCAGTACCAGATAGACCGAAGAATAATGCTACATCTCCAGCTTCACCTACGTTTGCAGAACAGTGCATAGAGAAAATATCGTTTTCAGGTAATAAGTAGTTCATAATACCAAAGATCGATTTTTTCATTTCCCCAGCGTATTCAGTACCACCTATAAGGATAATTTTCTTTTCTAATGATACAATGATAAATGTTTCAGAATTTGTGCCATCTACTGCTGGATCTGCTTTATAGCTAGGAGCAGACACAATTGTAAATTCTGCATTGTGTGTAGCTAACTCTTCTTGTGTTGGACGGATGAATAATTGATGACAGAATAGATTGTGCCATGCGTACTCGTTAATTACTTGTATTTGAAGTTGAGATTCTTTGTCTGCACCAGCATAACCTTTGAAGACATATAGCTCATCTTTTTCTTTTAAGTAGTTAACAACTTTAACATATAAATTATCAAACACTTCAGCAGAAATCGGACGATTAACGTTACCCCAGTCGATTTTGTCTTTTGTGCTTTCTTCTTCTACGAAATATTTATCTTTAGGAGAACGACCAGTATATTTACCAGTTTCGGCACATAATGCACCTTCAGAAGTTAATGTAGCTTCTCCACGTTCTGTAGCTTTTTCCACTAATTGTGGTACGGATAATTGAACTTTAATATTTTCGCCGTTTAATAATTCCTTCAGTTCATTAGCAATTTCTACTGAATTCATCGATCAAATACCATCCTTTTTATAGAATTCCCTTTGTCATGGGAGGTTTGATTATTTTCAAAATTAGTATAACACATTGAATTAATTAGTCTATACTAATCCCGAAAATTATTTTGAAATTTTTAAACTTTAATAGATTTATGCAAAAACGATTGACAACCCATTTTACATTCCGTAAGATGATATCTTGAACGGATACTCTTATCCCGAGTTGGTGGAGGGTCAAGGCCCTATGAAACCCGGCAACCTGCATAATTTAATGCGATGGTGCCAACCTGATGCAAGGGAATACCCTTGAACGATAAGAGTGAAAGGTAATGTCATGAAACCACAATTCCTTTTACTCATTTGTTAAACAATGAGTGGAGGAATTTTTTTTTTCAAATTAGAACACAATGATAATAATAGCATTTCTTTCTATTTTTATCTGTGCCTTTCTAAATCCATGTAATTTATGAATAGACCGTATATACATCTTAGAATGTGTTTTATTACGTCCAGTATTCAACTTTTCAAGATTTAATGAAAAATTGATTTTGTGACAACGATTACGCTAAATGTTCAGTTACTGTTTTATAACTATAATAAAACAATAAGACAAATTTTCCTACTGTATATTATAAAAGTGGAGAAAAGATGGACATCTTAAAAGGTATCGGCTGATATACCGAACTAGTAGAGCGGGTTTAACATGGATAATGAGTACCGTATCACATCGAGAAAATATCTCGCTAAACTTAGGAGGAAACGAAATGACAAACCGTCGACTGTTTACATCAGAAAGTGTAACAGAAGGGCATCCAGATAAAATTTGTGACCAAATTTCTGATGCAATTTTAGATGCAATTATAAGTGCAGATCCAAATGCTCGTGTAGCTTGTGAAACAACTGTAACAACAGGATTAGTATTAGTTGCAGGTGAAATTACAACTTCTACATATGTTGATATTAAAGGGATTGTACGTGATACAGTAGCAGAAATCGGCTACACTCGTGGTAAATATGGCTTTGATGCTGAAAACTTAGCCGTTTTAGTAGCAATTGGAGAACAATCACCAGATATAGCACAAGGGGTTGACCAAGCTTTAGAAGCTCGTGAAGGTTCAATGACTGATGCGGATATCGAAGCAATAGGAGCAGGTGACCAAGGTTTAATGTTTGGTTTTGCATGTAATGAAACACCAGAACTTATGCCATTACCAATTAGCCTTGCTCATAAATTAGCTCGACGTTTAACAGAGGTTCGTAAATCAGAAGTACTTCCTTATTTACGTCCAGATGGTAAAACGCAAGTAACAATTGAGTATGGTGAAGATAATAAACCAGTACGCGTAGATACGATTGTTATTTCTACACAACATGATGAGGATGTAACATTAGAGCAAATTCAAAGGGATTTAAAAGATAAAGTAATTAATGAAGTGGTTCCAGCAGAGTTAATTGACGCTGACACAAAATACTTTATTAATCCAACTGGCCGTTTTGTTATCGGTGGTCCTAAAGGGGATGCTGGTCTTACAGGTCGTAAAATTATCGTTGATACTTATGGTGGTTATGCTCGTCATGGTGGTGGAGCATTCTCTGGTAAGGATGCAACAAAAGTGGACCGTTCAGCTGCATATGCGGCAAGATATGTTGCCAAAAATATCGTAGCAGCAGGATTAGCAGAACGTGCTGAAGTTCAATTAGCATATGCAATTGGTGTAGCTCGTCCAGTATCAATCTCAATTGATACTTTTGGAACTGGGGTTGTAAAAGAAGAGCAATTAGTAGAGTGGGTAAGTGAACTATTTGATCTTCGCCCAGCAGGTATTATTAAAATGCTTGACTTACGTCGACCTATTTATAAACAAACAGCTGCTTATGGTCATTTTGGTCGTACAGATTTAGATGTTCCATGGGAAAATACAGATATTGCTGAATTGTTAAAAGAAAAAGCTGGACTTTAATAAATCCGCTTATAATAGATAGAAGGCAGAACTTTAATTGTTCTGCCTTTTTTATATGCACTGGGAAAACTAAAATAAAATTGATTTGAAGAGTAGGTGTTTTGTTAGTGTTCCAGAGGCACATTTAATAATTGTATTTTGTTATAGATTTTACTTTTAGCGGAGGCATCGAGCGCGCCAGTGGGCTCAAACTCTATTGAGTACCCATCCTTAAATGTAAAAATATATTTTTCGTCTGTTTTAGTATCTACATTGGGGTTGATATGACTTACATAGGAGAGCTCAGACCATTCATAAATAACTTTACTCCCAAACAGAGGATTGTACTCAATGTAGTTTTCATCAAAATATACATAATAATTTAATCCTAGGACATATAAAGAAAAAAATCCTAAAATGGATAAAATTATAATGTAAATCTTTGTAAGTAGCTTTTTGATAAAATACAGGATGATTAACGAAATGAAGGCAAGGAAAAAAGCTATTGAGTACATGATTAGATTTTTTCCAAATGTAATAAGGATAATTTTGTTTGGATCGTCAAACACAATTACAGATAAGATAGCAGGAGTTAGTAATACGATAATTGGTGCAATGATAATCACTAGTATAGCTAAGACCCAATATAAGCTTCGATTCTCAAATTGGTTCATCGCATTCCCCTTTCATAACTATTAGATATAAAAATTATTCTAATTAATTAGCTATAGAGCTCCTTTAATAAAAAGGGTATAAGCAAAAAAGCGTTATACCCGGAGTCTATAGAGTTTCTTCTATAATAATATGAGATTATTTTTGGAGTGATTTGTAATAGCTTCCTTTTTCTACATATTCTCGAATAATACGGTCCATATCTTCTCGATCTATAGCTGTAATTTCGCGAACTACTTTTGCAGGTCTTCCCATCGCTAATGTATTTGGTGGGATTTTTTTACCTGGTGGTACAAGACTGCCTGCCCCAATAAATGCCCCTTCACCAATTTCTGCCCCATCTAAAATAATGGACCCCATACCAATTAGAGCTCTTTTTCGAATTACGCAGCCATGTAATGTAACTTGGTGTCCTACAGTTACTTCATCTTCAATAATAACCGGATTATTCGGACTTTGGTGAATACAGCTTAAATCTTGAATACTACAGCGTTTTCCGATAGTTGTTGAAGCAACGTCACCTCGGATAACGGTATTAAACCAAATAGTTGTTTCTTCATCAATCGTAACATCCCCTGTAACAACTGCATTATCAGCAATATACACAGATGGGTCTATTTTAGGATTTTTGTCTTTAAATGGATAAATCATCGAAAATCTCCTCGTTTCTCAGTATGATATAATATAGCGTATCAAATAATAGAATGAATGAAAAATAAAATGGTAGTTATGCCCATTTTGTTTAGTGGGTAGGAGGGGCAGATATGTGGAAATGGGAAGCAGAAGGACAAGCTAAAGCGGTTGTTGTTCTTTTACATAGTGCATTTGAGCATCATCAATGGTATGCGTGGTTAATCGAAAAACTTCGAACAGAAGGATATACAATTGTTATGGGGGATTTACCTGGGCATGGGAAAAATTCAAAATATGGAAAAATTCATGATGAAGCCATTGAAGAATATACGGAGTTTATTAAAAAGTTAATGCAAAATGCTCTCCTTTATGAATTGCCAGTATTTATCATTGGTCATGGCTTAGGTGGAACATTAGCGATTAACTTTTTGAAAAAAAATAATGTAGAGTGTGCAGGCTTAATCCTCACATCACCATGGCTAAGTCTGAGAAAAACAACGAATTTATTGACCAATGCAATGACGAGTCTAGGGTCACTTGCTCCTAATAAAAAGATGACCTTAAAATTCGATAAGCATATGTTAACAAGAAATCAAGATGGTTATGAGGAGTTAGATGATAGTGTTCCATATCACTCCAATGTAACAGTTGGATGGTATAAGGATATTCATAATCTCATGAAAAATATTATTTCAGAGCAGGAAGGTAGCTTAACGGTACCGATTTTGTTAATTTGCTCGAAACAAGATAAAATTACTGAACCATCAATTGGTCGAAAATGGTTATTCAATCAAAAGTCTACTGAAATCCAATATAAAGAATGGCCTTATAGTTATCATAATTTATTTCATGATAATGAAAGAGAAGAAGTTTATCTATACTGTAAAGACTTTATGAATAACGTAATTAGATCACTTGGTTATATAATAAAATAAATAATTACTGTAAAAATACTCAGTCCATTTGACTGAGTATTTTTCATTGCCTTATAATCTAATAATATATAATTATTTAAAAATATTGAATTTATTCAATTTATGTAATATATTGAATTTTATAATAATAATATATACATAAAAAGAGGTGGGTCAATGGAAGGTTTTGTAACTAGTTTGAACGACTTTTTTTGGGGACCATGGTTTATCTATGGAATTCTAATCGTAGGAATTTTCTTTTCAATCATCACTAGATTCCTACAAGTTCGACATATTAAAGACATGTTTGTATTAATGTTTAAAGGCGAAAAGTCCGAAAAAGGGATTTCTTCATTCCAAGCGATGTCTATCGCACTATCTGGTCGAGTTGGGACAGGTAATATTGCAGGTACTGCAACAGCAATTGGCTTTGGAGGTCCTGGGGCGGTATTTTGGATGTGGGCTATTGCTTTCATTGGAGCTGCAACTGCCTATGTTGAATCAACATTAGCTCAAATTTACAAAGAAGAAAGAGATACAGAGTATCGAGGTGGTCCGGCCTTTTACATTGAAAAAGGTATGGGACAAAAATGGTTTGCGGTTATTTTCGCTGTAGCGGCATTAATTGCCATGTTAGTACTTATGCCTGGCGTACAATCTAATGCAATCGCTGGTGCGGTTGAAAATGCATTTGGAATAGAAACTTGGATTACAGGATTAATTATTGCAATTTTACTAGGTGTTATTATTATTGGTGGAGTTAAATGGATTGCCAATGCAGCTCAAGTAATTGTTCCATTCATGGCAATTGCCTATATCTTAATGGCTGTGATTATTATCGTCATGAATATTTCTGAAGTACCAAATGTAATCGGATTAATTTTCTCAAGTGCTTTTGGTGCTCAAGAAATATTTGGTGGACTAATTGGATCGGCTATTGCTTGGGGAGTTAAACGTGGAATCTATTCAAATGAAGCAGGTCAAGGTACAGGGGCACACCCTGCAGCAGCTGCAGAAGTATCACATCCAGCGAAACAAGGGATTGTTCAAGCAGCCTCTGTTTATATTGATACTTTACTAGTTTGTTCGGCTACTGCATTTATGATTCTATTTACAGGGATGTATAATGTACATGATGAAAAAGCAGCAGATCCTGCAACTACTTTTGTTCACGTAGGGGAATTTAGTAATGCTGAACTTTCTGGTGAGGAACAAATTTCATTTGCTAAAGGTATTGAAGCGGGAGCAGCATATACACAATATGCGGTAGACTCAGCATTACCAGGATTTGGAGCGCCATTTGTTGCTATCGCATTATTCTTCTTTGCATTCACAACAATCATGGCTTATTACTATATCGCTGAAACTAATGTATCGTATCTATTTACAGGGACTTTGGAAAAAGTCTTTATATGGGTCGCGAAGTTTGCTATTTTAATCGCAGCATTTTATGGTACAGTCAGAACATCTAATTTAGCATGGGCTATGGGAGATGTTGGGCTTGGATTGATGGTTTGGATAAATGTTATAGCTATCTTAATTATTATGAAGCCAGCCATTGTGGCGTTAAAAGATTATGAAAAACAGAAAAAAGAAGGAAAAGACCCAGTGTTCAACCCTATTAAACTAGGAATTAAAAACGCAACCTTCTGGGAAAAAAATAATAAAGATAAATAATCAAACTTAAAGCGTGAAGTAGACGAAAATCGTTTACTTCACGCTTTATTATTTTTGTTATTGGATGAGATTTATGAATTAGGATAATTCTTTACCTTTTCAAGTGCAACAATAAAAGGTGGATTATTTTGTTGATTAATAAATTCATATCGCAATACATGAACATATTTTTGAGGGAGGGTACTGAGAAAGTGTAATACTTCATCTCGTTCTTCTTTTCCACCTTCATGACCATGATAGATGACAAGTACAATCATGCCTCCAACTTTTAAAAGATGAAGTAATTGTTCAATCGCAGCAATGGTTGTATTTCCTTTTGTAACAATGGAATGATCTGCACCTGGTAAATAACCTAAGTTGAAAATGGCTCCCGCAATTTCTTGGTTCACATAGTTTGTAATATTTTCGTGTCCATCTAAAATGACAGTCGCATTCGTAACTCCGTGACCTTTTAGACGGTTTGTAGTGGCATCTACTGCTTGCTTTTGTATGTCGAATGCATAAACATGACCTGTTTCACCAACAAGTTGTGTAAGAAAGTAAGTATCATGTCCATTACCAGCAGTACCATCAATAGCAATTTCCCCCTTTTCAATTGCTTGACCAAGGAGTGTCTGAGCGTATTGTAATACTCGTTGAAGTTTCATATTTTTTCACATCCTCATAATAATTCCAATGACTTTCGATTATACGGTTTGATTTGAGGATGGAACATATAATTTCCCTTGCCAACTACCACGACGTTCAAGTTCCGCATCAATTCCATTTAGTACTTCCCATTTGTTTACACTCCACATTGGACCAATCATTAAATCTATCGGGCCATCTCCTGTGATTCGGTGAACAATCATTTCCGGTGGAATGATTTCTAACTGGTCTGCCACAAGGTTAATGTATTGATCTTTTTCAAGAAATTCTAGCATACCTTTTTCATATTGTTTTACTAAAGGTGTTCCTTTTAGTAAGTGAAGTAGATGAATTTTAATACCTTGTACATCAAGTTTAGCAACTTCTCTAGCAGTTTCCATCATCATATCGTAATCTTCTAACGGTAATCCGTTGATGATATGTGTACAAACTCGGATATTATGCTTGCGAAGTTTATTTACACCCTCCACATAAGTCGCATAATCATGTGCGCGGTTTATTAGATTCGCTGTTTTTTCATGGACAGTTTGTAAACCTAGCTCTACCCATAAATATGTTCGCTCATTTAATTCTGCTAAATATTCCACAACATCATCTGGTAAGCAGTCTGGACGAGTGGCGATACTTAACCCCATAACCCCTTCACAGGCAAGGGCTGCCTCAAATTTTTCCTTAAGTACATGAAGTGGTGCGTGTGTATTTGTATAAGCTTGGAAATAGGCCATTGTCATACCGTCTTTCCATTTGTGTTGCATTTTTTCTTTAATTTTCTCAAATTGAACAGGAATTGGATCTACACGGTCTCCGGCAAAGTCCCCACTTCCAGCAGCGCTACAAAATGTACAACCACCGAAAGCGACAGTGCCATCACGATTTGGACAATCGAAACCTGCATCCAGTGCTACTTTAAATACTTTTTTACCAAATTCATCTCTTAAATAGCGATTCCATGTATAGTAACGTTTCCCATCAGATGGGAAAGGAAATTGTTGTTGTTCTGACATTTGATTTCACTCCTCTAACAAATCATTCTACCATGAAAAAAGACTCGTGGCACTTGAACAAATTTCACCATGTTTGTGATTGCTTTTATGCATGGAAAAAACTCAATTTTTAACCATTTATCTACGATATAAATGTTTAAATTTTCTATCTTTTAGCGCGATTATCATTTCTAAAATCTTTTTCTTGTACTTTTCGAAAAAGGAGATTACTATTATTTTTTGTGCAAAGCTAAAATAAAAACAACAAGAGAAGACATCAACTTTTGAGTAAAGGGTGTTTCTGCTAGTTTTAATGGAGGAGAAGAGAAATGCCCAAAAGTGTTTGGTTACTTGTAATCGGTACTTTTATCAACATAACAGGAAGTTCACTTATTTGGCCGCTTAATACAATTTATATGCATGATCATTTAGGACAGTCTTTATCTGTTGCGGGTTTCGTTTTAATGATGAATGCAGGTGCAACCGTTTTAGGAAATTTAGTGGGTGGCTATTTGTTTGATAGATTAGGTGGTTATAAAACAATTATGCTTGGGATTTCCGCAACCGTCATTTCATTGATTGGAATTACCATCTGGCATGGTTGGCCACACTATATTTACTTTTTAATCCTCATGGGATTTGGAAGTGGAATTGTAATTCCTGTAATGTTCGCTTTAGTCGGATCAGTTTGGCCTGAAGGTGGGAGAAAGGGATTTAACGCAATTTATTTATCACAAAACCTGGGTGTTGCTGTTGGTCCTGCTTTAGCTGGTCCAATTGCTGATATAAGCTTTGACTATTTGTTTCTATCAAATCTCGCATTATATATAATCTTTTTACTTTTAGCTCTGATTACTTATCGAAGTATTGAGCCGAAAATTGAGAAAGAAAATAGTGCGCAGAGCACTGAAAGTCAACCATTTAAGGCTAATTTATATTCATTGCTTATCTTATGTAGTGGCTTCCTATTAGCATGGATGGCTTACTCACAATGGGCAACAACACTTTCAACCCATATTCAACAACAAGGAATTGGTTTAAAGCAATATAGTTTACTTTGGACGATTAATGGATTATTAATTATTACACTTCAACCGATTATTAGTCCAATAGTCCATAAATTTGAGAAACAAATAAAAGGTCAATTGATAATTGGAATGGTCATTATGATGCTTTCATTCACGATTATTTTATTTGCTGATAGTTTTAAGATGTTTGCCATAGCCATGATGGTTTTAACATTAGGAGAAATATTTGTATGGCCTGCAGTACCAACTATTGCTAACATGTTAGCACCAAAAGGAAAAGGTGGTACTTACCAAGGAATTGTAAATAGTATTGGTTCAATTGGGAGAATGATTGGACCGTTTATTGGAGGCATTATAGTAGATTTCTATAATATGAATATATTAATTGTCTTCCTATGTGTGTTATTTATCATCGCAATTATTCCATGTATCATTTATGATAGCCCGTTAAAAAAGCGACCAAGAACATATATTAAGACACATTCTGAATTAATAAGAAGTAAAGGATAAAAATATAGCTTGTCGTTTTAGTAAAGACTTGTTTATTTTTCTTATATACTTTAAAATGGTCTAAAATAATGAAATCACGACTATGAGAAGGAATAGTAAATTTTGAAGCTATTAAGAGAGCTAGCGGTTGGTGCGAGCTAGTAAGTAGAGAAATTGAACTCGCCTTGGAGTCTGTTTTAGTGAAATTATTAGCTAAAACCGTTTTTTCCACGTTATGGAGTTAAAGCTGAGTGTAGTGTCACTAATTTGGGTGGTACCGCGGGAGTTTACAATATCTCTCGTCCCTTTCTAAGGAAAGGGACGGGTTTTTTTATTTTTTAAATATTTTGTCAACTTTACCCAATATAACTATTTCATTCTAATAACAGTCAATCTGTACCTATAGATACGATTAGTTTTACCATTATTAGGATAATCTACTTTTGTTACAGCTAAACGATAATTATTCCTTCATGTCGAAAGAGCGTGTCTAATCAATATTAAGGAGGAAAAAGTACATGAGTTTTAATCATCAACAAATTGAAAAAAAATGGCAACAATACTGGTTAGAAAATAAATCGTTTAAAACATTAGACGATACAACTAAGCCGAAGTTCTATGCTTTGGATATGTTCCCGTATCCATCAGGGGCTGGTTTACACGTAGGTCACCCAGAAGGTTATACAGCAACGGATATTTTATCTCGTTTTAAACGTATGCAAGGGTATGATGTACTTCACCCAATGGGATGGGATGCATTCGGCCTTCCTGCAGAGCAATATGCATTGGACACAGGGAACGACCCAGCTGAATTTACTGCAAAGAACATTGCTACATTCAAGCGTCAAATCCAAGAATTAGGTTTCTCATATGATTGGGATCGCGAAATCAATACAACGGATCCAGCGTATTATAAATGGACTCAATGGATCTTTACAAAACTAGTTGAAATGGACTTAGCTTATGTAGATGAAATCCCTGTAAACTGGTGTCCTGCTTTAGGAACAGTATTAGCAAATGAAGAAGTAATCGATGGAAAATCTGAACGTGGTGGACATCCAGTTGAACGTCGACCAATGCGTCAATGGGTTTTACGAATTACAAAATATGCTGATCGTTTACTAGATGATTTAGAAGAAGTAGATTGGCCAGAGTCTATTAAAGATATGCAACGTAACTGGATTGGCCGTTCTGAAGGGGCGCAAGTGAAATTTACTGTTGCTGGGTCAACAAATACTTTCGAAGTTTTCACAACTCGTCCAGATACATTATTTGGTGCAACTTATTGTGTATTAGCACCTGAGCATAAGTTAGTAGATGAAATTACAACAGCTGAACAACGTGCAGCAGTTGACGCTTATTTAGATAAAGTGAAAATGAAATCAGACTTAGAACGTACGGATTTAGCGAAAGAAAAAACAGGTGTATTTACTGGAGCGTATGCAGTTAACCCGATTAACGGAAAAGAAATTCCAATTTGGATTGCAGACTATGTATTAGTATCATACGGTACAGGTGCAATTATGGCTGTTCCAGCACATGATGAACGTGATTATGAGTTTGCAAAAGAGTTTGGTTTAGAAATTGTTCCAGTTCTTGAAGGTGGAGACATTGAAAAAGAAGCATTCACTGGTGACGGTGCTCATATTAACTCTGATTTCTTAAACGGCTTAAATAAAACTGAAGGTATTAGTAAAGCAATTCAATGGTTAGAAGAAAATGGTGTGGGTGAAAAGAAAATAACATACCGTTTACGTGATTGGTTATTCTCACGTCAACGTTATTGGGGTGAACCAATTCCTGTTATCCATTGGGAAGATGGCACAATGACAACTGTACCAGTTGAAGAATTACCACTAGAACTACCGAAAACGACTAATATTCGTCCGTCTGGTACTGGAGAATCACCATTAGCTAATATAGAAGAATGGGTGAATGTAGTAGATCCAGTGACAGGTAAAAAAGGTCGTCGTGAAACAAATACAATGCCACAATGGGCAGGATCAAGCTGGTACTTCTTAAGATATATCGATCCAAAAAATAACGAAGCAATTGCTGATGCAGAATTATTAAAACGTTGGTTACCAGTAGATATTTATATTGGTGGAGCTGAACACGCGGTACTTCACTTACTATACGCTCGATTCTGGCATAAAGTACTTTATGATTTAGGTGTAGTTCCTACTAAAGAACCGTTCCAAAAATTATTCAACCAAGGAATGATTTTAGGTGAAGGTAACGAAAAAATGTCTAAATCAAAAGGGAATGTCGTAAATCCTGATGATATTGTGAATTCGCATGGTGCAGACACACTTCGTCTATATGAAATGTTCATGGGGCCATTAGATGCTTCTGTAGCATGGTCTACAAATGGTCTAGATGGAGCGCGTCGCTTCTTAGACAGAATTTGGCGATTATATACTACAGATGAAGGTGCTCTATCTGAGAAAGTACAAACAAGTTCAGATACAACACTCGAAAAGACTTATCACCAAACAGTTAAGAAAGTAACAGAAGATTACGAGCATCTTCGTTTCAATACAGCGATTTCTCAAATGATGGTATTTATCAATGATTGCTATAAAGCAGAGACATTCCCTACACAATATGCAGAAGGATTTGTTAAACTATTAGCGCCAATCGCACCTCATATTGCTGAAGAATTATGGGCAATCTTAGGGCACACAGGAACATTAACTTACGAAGAATGGCCAACATTTGATGAGTCAAAACTTGTAGATGATGAAGTTGAAGTAGTTGTTCAAGTTAATGGTAAACTACGTGCAAAAGTAAAAGTTGCAAAAGACGTAAGTAAAGAACAGCTTGAAGAAATTGCGAAAGCTGATGAAAAAGTTCTTGAATTTACTGAAGGTAAACAAATTGTAAAAGTTATTGCAGTTCCAGGTAAATTAGTAAATATCGTAGTGAAATAATTATGAACCAGAATGCGAACAAACAGTTTCGCATTCTGTTTTTTTTTATTGTGAATTATTTGTTGTGGACCCCATCTAAATGAATATCCACAGTTAAGATGTGGGAAGTATAGAAAATAGGTGAACATTGTGTTTCTAATACTACTAACTAAATTTATTTTGTAGAATCTAAATTTGTATTTAATAGCAAAAGCATTTCAACAATGACTAAGGATAAATATGGATTATCGCTTTTTAGATGAAATCGTGTCATAATAGACAGACTTGACTACTTCTTAGGTAACGTTAAAAAGTAATTGTGAAATTAATAATAGTTAGGATGACTTTATGAACCACGTAGTAGAATTAAAACTTAAACCCAATTTTGTAGCAGAAATTTCAAATGGATACCCCCTTATTTTAAAAGAGGCTGCTGAACCCTTCGATGAAACAATTGAAGAAGGTACACTTCTAAAAATCGTACGACCAAATCATAAATATATTGCAACAGGTTACTTTGGAAAACAAAATAAGGGTATAGGCTGGATTTTAACACATAACATTGATGAAGAAATAAACGAAAGCTTTTTTGAAGGAAAGTTCGACCAAGCATTTAAGAAACGAAATGCATTTTATCTAGATACTGAAACGACTGCCTTCCGTATTTTCAATGGTGAAGGCGATGGTATTGGTGGGTTAACAATCGACTATTTTGACGGTTTTTATATGGTTAGTTTTTATAGTAAAGGAATTTATTCTTTCCGAAATACTATATTTACTGCACTTAAAAAGGTTGTTGATGTACGTGGTATATATGAAAAAAAACGATTTGATACTAATGGTCAATATGTAGATCAAGATGATTATGTAGAAGGGGAAGTTGGGCAATTTCCTCTCATTATAAAAGAAAATGGTATGAACTATGCAGTCAATTTAAATGATGGCGCCATGACAGGTATATTCTTAGATCAAAGAAATGTCCGAAAAGCACTGCGTGAGCGATTTTCAGAAGGAAAGACTGTATTAAATACTTTTTCCTATACAGGAGCTTTTTCAGTGGCTGCTGCTTTGGGAGGGGCATATGAAACAACAAGTGTCGATCTCGCAAAAAGAAGTTTACCATTGACGATTGAGCAATTTAGTGTGAATGGAATTGATTATGAACAGCAGCAAATAAAAGTCATGAATGTATTTGATTACTTTTCTTATGCAGCAAGACATGAATTGAAATTTGATGTAGTTGTTCTTGATCCACCAAGCTTTGCTCGTACGAAAAAAATGACTTTTAGTACATCGAAAGATTATCCTAAGTTAATAGGTGAAGCAATCGATATTACAGCTCCTAAGGGAATTATTATCGCTTCTACTAATAATGCGAGTTTTAATATGAAAAAGTTTAAAACGTTTATCGACAAGGCGTTTAAAGAAAAAAATCTGCGCTATAAAATCGTTGAACAACATCAATTACCTGAGGATTTTGTGACATTAGAGAATTATCCAGAATTCAATTATTTAAAAGTGTGTATAATTCAATTACTTAAATAAGGAATGATTCGATGAAATATTCAAAAGCAACAATGCTAAAATTAGTCAATGAAGAACGTGAGCTTCATGATGAATTAAAGACCATTAAAAGTGAAATGGGACTTGAAAAGAATTTAGCGTTAAAAGCGTTATACCATTCAGCGGTTGCTGATGGGGGGCGCTATCAAGTACGTTATCAAGAACTAGATCGTTAAGACAAAAGCTTGGAGGTGATGATGCCTCCAAGCTTTTTTTACTAAAATTTTAACTTCTTTTACTGTTTTCTCGGAATTTTTAGAAAGTAATGTTGACATATAAAATCATTAAATTTATTATGTATATAAGTTTACTATGAATTGAACACGTGCTGACTAGAAAACTAGAGGCCCCAATAATCACGTGATGCAAATAGTAGTTTGTATTTTCATATGGATTATTGGGGTCTTTTCAAATTATTTCTAAATGACAGAAAAATCATATTTCTCAAATACATAGTTGACCAATAAGAATTCTTATGTTTATATTAAGTTATTATTTTTTGCAACGTGGGGGGTTCATAATGGGGAAAGTATATATAGTTGGAGCTGGACCTGGAAGTGTAGATTTAATAACAGTCAAGGGTTTAAAATGTATTCAACAAGCAGATGTCATTCTATATGACCGTTTAGTAAATAAAGAACTGTTAGAATTTGCAAAACCAAATGCGGAGCTGATTTTTGTTGGGAAGTTACCAAAATTACATGGAGTAATTCAGGATCGTATCCATAGTTTACTAGTACAGCATGCAAGAGAAGGGAAAGTCGTAACACGTTTAAAAGGTGGAGATCCATTTGTATTTGGGCGTGGTGCAGAAGAAGCGGAAGTATTAGTAGAAGCTGGAATTCCATTTGAAATAGTTCCAGGTATTACCTCAGGTGTTGCAGCTCCTGCATATGCAGGAATCCCTGTTACCCACCGTGATTTGGGATCGAGTTTTGCTCTTGTAACAGGTCATATGCGCGAAGGAAAGGATGACTCAATTAACTGGAAAGGTTTAGCTGAATCTGTTGATACCCTTGCCGTTTATATGGGAGTTGGTAACTTGCCGTATATTACAGAGCAGTTAATGAAATATAAGCGTGATCCGAATACACCAGTTGCGCTTATTCATTGGGGAACAACAGAACATCAGAAAACCATTACAGGTACATTAGAAACGATTGTAGATATAGCTAAGAACGAGGAAATCCAGAATCCAAGTATGATTCTTGTTGGTGAAGTAGTAAAAATGCGTGAAAAAATTGCATGGTTTGAAAAAGAACAAGAAGCTTTACAAAAAGTTTTAGTGTAAGGAAGGTTGAAGAATGAGAGCAGTATTATATGTTGCACATGGAAGCCGTGTCAAAGCTGGTGTAGAAGAAGCAAAACAATTTATCGAAACAGTAAAACCTCAAATTGATGTAGAGATTCAAGAAGTTTGTTTTCTTGAGCTAGCGAGTCCATCCATTGTCGAAGGCGTTTCGGCATGCGTTGCAAAAGGTGCAACAGAAATTGCAATTATTCCGATTCTCTTGTTAACGGCAAACCATGCAAAACAAGATATTCCCCTTGAAATTAATAAAGCAAAAGAACTTTATCCAAATGTTTCATTTGTGTTCGGTAAACCTTTTGGCATTCACGAGAAATTGATTGATAGTTTACAAGAGCGAGTGCAACAAAAGAACACTAAGCAAAATGAAGAAATTGAAGTTTTACTTATTGGGCGCGGTAGTAGTGATGAAAGTGTTCAATATGATTTTCAACAAATTGCAGATAACCTACAACGATCATGTAACTATGCAAAGGTTAATATTTGTTTCTTATACGGTAAAGGCCCTTCATTTGACAGCGTTTTAGAGCAATTGCAAAGCAATCGTGAAAAGCAAGTATTTGTTGTTCCATATATTTTGTTTACCGGTCTTTTAAAAATTGGAATTGAAAAGAAAATGGCACAGCTAGGATTTTCAGATGATGAGGTAGTACTTTGCAAATGCTTAGGATATGACGAAAATGTTCGGCAGGTCTTGATTGAACGTGTAAATGAAACGTTATATTCGTATTAGGAGAGTGTTTCAAATGGATAAAAAAAAAGAAAATTTTGAGCAAGCAGTGGAAAATCTAAAAAAGATGATGAGTACGATGAAATATGGTTCAATTACATTAATTGTCCAGGATAATGTTATTGTACAAATCGAAAAAAATGAAAAAATTCGATTAAAATAATTTTGGCGAAGAGGTGTGTAAGAAGTGAAGTTAGAAGTATCAAATAGTCCTTTTAACGAACAACAAGTTCAGCAACTAAATGAAGTTATTGCAACATTAACACAAAACCAAAAAATCTGGTTAACAGGTTATTTAAGTGCAACAGCTTCAGTAGGAGTACAAGTAACAGCTACACCGAATGCAAGCGAACAGCCAGCATCTAATGTTGCAGTACTACCTACTTCAACAGCTGCTCCAACATCAAAGCATATTACGATTTTATATGCTTCTCAAACAGGTAATGCTGGAGGGTTAGCTAAAAAGTATGGAGAACAGTTAAAAAAGGCTGGATTTGAAGTAAATGTTTCTTCAATGAGCGATTTTAAAACGAATGCCTTGAAAAAACTAGACCATTTACTTGTTATTGCAAGTACACATGGTGAGGGTGAGCCACCAGATAATGCGATTTCGTTCCATAGTTATCTTTATGGAAAACGTGCTCCTAAATTAGATCATGTGAAATTTGCAGTTCTTTCTTTAGGAGATAGTTCATATGAATTCTTCTGCAAAACAGGGAAAGATTTTGATGAGCAATTAGAAAAGCTAGGTGCTCAAAGATTAATCGATCGTGTTGATTGTGACTTAGATTATGACGAACCAGCTGCTAAATGGTTTGATTCTGTAAAATTAAAGCTACAAGAAGGAGAAGTAAGTAACCAAACGATTCAAGAAGCTGCTCCTACTGTATTAGAAGCTTCGGTGGAATACTCTCGTAAAAATCCTTTCAAAGCGGAAGTTCTAGAGAAAATTAATTTAAATGCAGACGGCTCTAATAAAGAAACAATTCATTTAGAATTATCATTAGAAAATTCAGGGATTACATTTGAGCCAGGAGATAGTTTAGCAATCTATCCAACAAATAATGACGTTCTTGTTAACGAATTGATTACAGCATTAGCATTTAATGCAGACAAAATTGTTAACATTGATAATGAATCTGTCACTCTAAAAGAAGCATTAACTAATTTACTAGAAATTACAGTACTTTCAAAACCAGTTATGGAAAAAATAGGTGAATTCACTTTAAATGAAGAATTCCATCAATTACTTACTAATCGTGAAGCATTTAAAAGCTATACAAATGGCCGTGATTTATTAGATATTGTACAAAAATTTGCACCTTTTAGTTGGAATGAACAAAGCTTTGTCAATGTCTTAAGAAAATTACCGGCTAGACAATATTCTATTTCAAGCAGTCTTGCTGCCTATCCGGAAGAAGTTCATTTAACAATCGGAGCAGTTCGTTATGAAGTTGATGGTCGTGAACGCCTGGGTGTTTGTTCAACAAATGTTGCAGACAATTTAGAAATAGGTGACAGCGTAAGAGTTTATGTACAACATAACCCTAACTTTAAATTACCAGCAGATGATGCACCAGTTATTATGGTAGGACCTGGTACAGGTATTGCACCATTCCGTTCCTTTATTCAAGAACGCGAAGAGCGTGGAGCAGAAGGTAAAAACTGGTTATTCTTTGGGGATCAGCATTTTGTAACAGACTTCTTATATCAAACTGAGTGGCAAAGTTGGTTAAAATCAGGTGTCCTTACAAAACTAAATGTTGCTTTCTCTCGAGATCAAGAAGAAAAAGTTTATGTACAACATAAAATGCAAAAGCATGCAGCTGAAATTTATGAATGGTTAGAACAAGGTTCACACCTATACGTATGTGGTGATAAAGATCATATGGCAGCTGACGTTCACAATACCTTGCTACATATTATTGCAGAACAAGGAAATAAAACAGAAGAAGAAGCACAACAATATCTCGAAAACTTACGCAATGAAAAACGCTATCAACGAGATGTATATTAAGGGGGAAGTACGGATGGTACAAAAAATTGTATTACCACCTCAAGAAGGTAAACCAAGTGATGTTGAAGAAATAAAGGCAGAAAGTAATTATTTGCGCGGCTCCCTTGCTGAATCGATGGTGGAAGAAACTAGCGCAGGTATCTCTGATTGGGATAATCGTTTAATGAAGTTCCACGGTAGCTATTTACAAGATGACCGTGATGTGCGTTTAGAACGCGAACGTAAGAAACTAGAACCAGCTTATCAGTTTATGGTACGTGTTCGTATGCCTGGTGGTGTAGCTACACCAGAACAATGGCTTAAATTAGACGAATTGGCTGAAAAGTATGGAAATCAATCCTTTAAGATTACTACTCGTCAAACAGTTCAGTTCCATGGAATATTAAAATGGAATATGAAAAAACATATGCAAGAGTTGAACAGCGTTTTACTTGATACGATTGCAGCATGTGGAGACGTAAACCGTAATGTAATGTGTAATGCAAACCCTTCACAATCAGGGTTACATCAAGAGATTTTCGAATGGTCAACTAAAATAAGTGATCATTTACTACCTCGTACAAATGCATATTATGAAATATGGTTAGATAAAGAAAAAGTGGTTGATACACAAGAAGAACAAGAACCAATTTACGGAGAGCTTTATTTACCACGTAAGTTTAAAATCGGTATCGCAATTCCACCAGCTAACGATGTAGATGTATTCTCTCAAGATATTGGATTAATTGCAGTATTAGAAGATGAAAAATTAGTTGGATTTAACGTTGCCATTGGTGGCGGCATGGGGATGACTCATGGTGATACAGCAACTTATCCACAACTTAGTCGCTTAATTGGGTATGCTCCGAAAGAAAAAATTGTTGACGTGTGTGAGAAAATCATGACTGTACAACGCGACTATGGAAATCGTTCTGTACGTAAAAATGCACGATTCAAATATACAGTTGATCGTTTAGGTCTTGATAATGTTAAAGCTGAAATTGAATCTCGCCTTGGCTATACTTTTGAGGATGTGAAGCCATTTAATTTCGAACATACAGGTGATCGTTTTGGTTGGGTTAAAGGTGAGGATGGCAAATACCATTTCACATTATTTATCCAAAATGGTCGCGTTCGTGATTTTGAAAACTATCCTTTAAAAACAGCTCTACGTGAAATCGCACAAGTACATAAAGGGGAATTCCGATTTACTGGAAACCAAAACGTAGTAATTGCGAATGTTGGAGCACGAGCTAAAAAAGCAATCAATGACATTATTGAAAAATATCAATTAACGGACAGCGATAACTATTCGGCATTACGTCGTAACTCGATTGCCTGTGTTGCGTTACCGACTTGTGGTCTGGCAATGGCAGAATCAGAGCGTTATCTACCATCTTTAATCACAAAAATCGAAGAAATCTTAGATGAAAATGGTTTACGTGATCAAGATATCACAATCCGTATGTCTGGTTGTCCAAATGGTTGTTCACGTGCAGCTATGGGTGAAATCGGATTTATCGGTAAAGGACCAGGAAAGTATAATTTCTACTTAGGTGCTAGCCATACTGGTACTCGATTAAATAAAATCTATAAAGAAAATATTGGAGAAGAAGAGATCTTATCAAATCTTCGTACGATCATTGCACACTATGCAAAAGAACGTTTAGATAATGAATATTTCGGTGATTTTGTAATCCGCGCAGGTTACGTAGAAGCAGTCACTGATGGTCGTCAATTCCATAATCAAGCTTAATAGTTTTCGATAAAGGTTGTATTTCGGTACAACCTTTATTTTTTGATTTATGTAATTATGATTCTAACTCGCACTTAATTGGTCGAGTTTTATTTTTATATTGGAGGGTTGAGGATGTATCCAATTGCATTAAAGCTAGAAAATAAACGTGTATTGATTGTAGGTGGTGGGAAAGTTGCAACCCAAAAAGCAACAATGTTAATAAAGCAAAATGCAGATGTAGTTGTTGTTAGTCCAACTTTAACTCAAACCCTACATTCATATACGCTAAATAATCAGATTCGTTGGATAGAACGAGGATTTGAAAAAGCAGATACAGACGGTGCATTTCTAGTGATTGCTGCAACCGATGATCGTCACGTCAATGACCTTGTAAGGAATAACTGTTTAGAAAATCAATTAGTTAATGTTGTTGACTCACCTGAAGATAGTAATTTCTTTAATATGGCTTTTTTAGATAGAGGAAAGTTGAAAATCGCGATATCAACGGAAGGGGCAAGCCCAATATTAGCAAAACAGATTAAGCAAGATTTAAACGAGTTTTTTGATGATGGGTATGAAGCGTATTTGAACTTCTTGTTAGCAGCAAGGGAGAAAATAAAACAAACCGTAATCGACGAAGAGAAAAAATACTTTTTATTGCAACAATTATTGCAGGATAAGTTTCGGAGTAGTGAAGAAGCGAGAGAGCTGTTTCTTTCTAGTATTGATGACAGTGTTTGAATTTTTGGTAGGTAGTGATAAATTTGATTGGGTTAATAGTGTTTGTGAAGTGTTCTTTATGTTGATGATAGGTCGAGTTGCAGAAGAGGAGGGTTCTCTAAGCCGTTTTAGGGGCGAGAGCGGGCGGAAAGGTAGAAGAGAAGAGCTCTCAAAGACGTTACAGGGGCGAGAGCAGGTGATAAGGTAGAAGAGAAGGGTTCTCACCGACGTTACAGGGGCAAGAGCAGGTGAAAAGGTAGAAGAGAAGGGTTTTCTAATACGTTATAGGGGCAAGAACAGGTGAAAAGGTAGAAGAGAAAGGTTCACACCGCCGTTACAGGGGCAAGAGCAGGTGAAAAGGTAGAAGAGAAGGGCTCTCTCCGACGATACAGGGGCGAGAGCGGGTGGAAAGGTAGAAGAAAAGGGTTTTCTAAGACGTTACAGGGGCGAGAGCAGATGAAAAGGTAGAAGAGAAGGGATTTCACCGACGTTACAGGGGCAAGAGCAGGTGAAAAGGTAGAAGAGAAAGGTTCACACCGACGTTACAGGGGCAAGAGCAGGTGAAAATATAAATGCCAATTTAAGGACGTACAAAAACGCTCGTTTAACCGTGTACATTTTTGATCTCCAGTGTATATTACAACTTTACATGGAGGGGCGAGCATGATAGCCTTGTTCGGTCAGCCAGCCCTTGTAATTGCTGGCTT
>DATMGC010000149.1:0-7631 GCA_035555915.1 Ureibacillus sp.
CAGAATGATATTTAAATACAAGGCGTTGTTGATTCGGGCAAGTGTACGCGTCGTTTTCTTCATCATACTGCCAGTTGTCTGGATTGAATTCGTTTTGTTTATATTTTTTCTTTTGCTCTTTCAGGTACATGTTATACGTAATGAGCGCTTCTCGCTTACGATTTGAAATAATATCATCATAATTTTGTTCACTGCCATAGCCTGCATCTGCCACAATGTGCTTCGGTAACTTAAAGTAATGTTGCTCGATTTCATCTAGGAACGGGATTAGCGTACGTGTGTCTGTCGGATTTGGAAATAGACTATAGGCAAGTGCGAATTGACCTTCTGTTGCGATTTGTACATTATAACCCGCTTTCAATTGACCATTTTTCATATAATCATCTTTCATTCGCATAAATGTCGCATCGTGATCCGTCTTTGAATAACTATTACGTGTGTCGAAAATTTTAAAATCCCGTTTGTATTTCTGTGTTCGCAAGACGTAATCAATCAACTGTTTGCGCACCTGCTTCGGATATTTCCGCTCACTCCTTAGTGTTTTTCGTTCCACTACATCAGATGATTCTTCTATTTTTTTGTCATACTTAGTAATGAGATCGTCTACCTTTTGCACCATTTGAGCGAGTTCTTCAAGTGATAACTTTTCTTCACTTTCTCGTTCAATTTCAGGTATGATTTCTTTTTCAAGCAGCTTGTTATAGAGTTCATTCGACTTTTCGATTAACGCTTTATGGTACTTTTCAATCGATTTCTTCCAGACAAACGTAAATTTATTCGCATTCGCTTCAATCTTTGTGCCATCAATAAATATCGCTTCTTGATCGATGAGTTTTTCTTCGACTAATTGGCAACGGAATTGAATAAAACATTGGCGGATTAAATCCTTCACTTCGGGTTGTATACGGAATCGATTAATCGTACGATAGCTAGGTTCATACCCCTGTGCCAGCCACATCATGCGGATACTATCTTTTAAAAGTGCTTCGATTTTACGACCTGAAAAAACTGACTGAGTGTATGCGCATAGGATAATCTTAAGCATCATGCGTGGATGATAGGCAGGACAGCCCTCATTTCGAAGGAATGGTTCAAGCGCTTCATGTGGAATACTTTCGACTAAATGATGGATATGGAAGGCAATATCATTATTTTGTAATTTTACTTCTAAATCTAAAGGTAAAATGATTTGATTCATGTTATAATCTTTAAACATAAGGATCCTCTTCTTTCAGATGAAATTTTGTGTGGTAACTTTATTTTATCAGAAGTGGTCCTTATTTTTTTCTTAAAATAATCAAAGCCGGTGAAATTTTACTAGTCGTAAAATTTCACCGGCTTTTTCATTTCAGAGGTGGGTTTTGTCCCAGCCTCTTACATTTTTTTGAAATGAACAATCCTTTTCTGCGTGTTATACTTTTGAGAGGTAAGTAGATAGGAGGGGGGCCCTTGAAGGAAATACTCCAGATCGCTTTAATTGTCATCATTTATGGTGCACTTACTACATATTTAGGTTGGAATCTAAAAAAATGGCTTCAATCGCTCAATCTTTATCGATGGCCGATTATTTATTGGAGCATTATTTACTTTGTAGCTTTTAGTGTTTTATTTGGAGAATGGTTTGATTCTTTACATGTCTTTTCAATAATCGGTAGCTACTGGATGTTCCTGTTTGAATATGGTCTCATTTTATGTGTATTAGTTAATCTCTTTGTATTAATAACTCGTACAAAAAAAATTAAAATTATGGGTACAATCGTATTTTCCTTACTAATTGTGTTGTTTGCTTTTGGTACATACAATGCATATTCACCTGTGGTTCGTAATTTAGAAATCACAATCGATAAAAAAGGAGAACCACTCCGACTTGTAGTTGCTTCTGATTTTCACCTAGGAATTTTATCTGACAAAGAACATTTACAAAAATTTGTGGATTTGTCCAATGAAGCGCATCCAGATGTTGTGCTACTTGTGGGTGATTTAGTGGATGATGATCCAATTTGGTTTGTAGATGAAGGAATGGATGATGTGATGAAGCAGCTAAAGGCGACATATGGTGTTTATGGAGTATTAGGGAACCACGAATATTATGGAGGGAAAATCCCGTTACTCGTGGAAGAAATGAAGAATGCCAATGTTAAAATTTTAATGGACGAAACTATTCTTGTAGGAAATCGTTTTTATTTAACAGGGCAAGAAGATTCCGTGAATGAAAATCGAATGAAAGTAGCTCATTTAAAGCCAGAAAATGGAGAATACCCGTGGTTTGTTATGAACCATACACCAAATGACTTGGAGTCACCCTCTAGTGCAGGTGTAGACCTTCATCTATCGGGTCATACACACTATGGTCAACTGTGGCCTAACAATCTAATTACCAATATGATATTTGAACTTGATTATGGACATATGCTAAAAGAGAGAATGCATGCACTTGTTTCGTCAGGCTTTGGCTTCTGGGGACCACCTACTCGTATTGGCAGTCGTTCGGAGTTATGGGTAATTGATGTAACATTTACAAAGGAATGAATAGACTACCAATCTATAAACATAGACATTAACTTCAGTATCATGTTACATTAATTTTTATCTTCATTCAGTAGGGGACGCCAACCTTACTGAATGAAGATAAAGCCTCTGGCAGATGTCACGGATTTTATTGAGGAGTTATGATATTAGCCTAAGAACGTCGCAACCTTGCGACAACGGTTAACTGACCACCCTCCTTTTAGCCTAAGCACAATTCAAAATCCGGACGCAATAACGCCTGGGCGTTATTGAATTGATTATGAATAAAATGATAAGGAGATTTTTATGGACTTTTTTGATTTAATCAAAGCAATCATCCTTGGTTTTGTAGAAGGGGTGACAGAGTTTGCACCAGTTTCATCGACTGGACATATGATTATCGTCGATGATTTATGGTTAAAAACAACAGAATTCTTAGGTCAATATTCAGCAAATACATTTAAGATCGTCGTACAGCTAGGTTCAATCTTAGCAGTTGTCGTTGTGATGTGGAAACGTATTTTAAGTCTCGTTGGTCTTTATAAAATTAAAGGACAAACAGCTTCAAAGAAATTTAATTTAGGACATGTTTTTGTAGGGATTATCCCGGCAGGTATTTTTGGTGTTTTATTTGAAGATTTTATCGATGAAAATTTATTCTTTATTTCAACAGTAATTATTGGTTTAATTGTTGGGGCTATTTGGATGATCATTGCAGATAAATTTGCACCCAAAAGACCAGCTATTACATCTTTAGATGAATTATCATACGGGAAGGCCTTTAAGATTGGATTAATTCAATGTTTATCCTTATGGCCTGGATTCTCTCGCTCTGGGGCAACGATTTCAGGTGGGGTTATTTTAGGGTTAGACCATAAAACCGCTTCAGATTTCACATTTATTATGGCAGTGCCGATCATGGCAGGGGCAAGTGGAATTTCACTATTGAAAAACTGGGAGCATATTAATCCTGATCACTTTGCGTTCTATGCGGTTGGATTTATCAGTGCATTCGTCTTTGCACTAATCTCTATTAAATTCTTCTTAAAATTGATTTCTCGTGTCAAACTTGTTCCATTTGCTATTTACCGGCTTATTTTAGCGGCTATATTAATTGTAATTGTATATTTATAGAATTTTAAAGGTTGTGGAGAAAATGTTTCCACAACCTTTTTGTTAATTTTATTTTAAGTTTGTAAAACATTTATTACTAGAATAAATATACCTTGAATAAATAGAGTGGTTACCTTATATTGGGATTATGGTCGTAGTACATTTAGCATAAATATTATACATATTTCGAGTTGATTTAAAAAATAACGATACCTTTGGGGTGGTTGAATTGTTTTCTTTTAACAGAAAGAGAACACAGGAAGTAGTTTTAGATAAAATTTTTCCTGATGTTGGGATTTATATTGATGATACTGAGCGTTTAATACAGTTAAAAATGATTGGTTTGACAAATGAAGATTTACAGGTGGTTCGTTCAGTTAAACCTTATTTAGAGCCATATACAGATGTAATAGTCGGAGCATTTTACGAAACGATAGCCAATATACCTCAGTTTAAAGAAATGATTGAGGAACACAGTTCTACGGAAAAACTCGGTAAAACATTAAAACAGCATTTAATGAAAATGTTTGATGGTAGAATCGATCAGACTTATTTAGACAATCGAAGAAGGGTTTCAAAGGTCCATTTACATATTGGGTTAACAACAAAATGGTATTTAGCAGGATTTGAAAAGTTGGCAAGTGAAGTTCGAAACATTGTTTGTAATTTGCAATTATCACCTGCTGAAACTGCAAAAGTTCTAAATGCGGTTAGTAAAGTCTGCAATTTTGAACAACAAATCGTGTTAGAAGAGTATGAAAAAGAAGCAAATCTTCTGTTAGAGGAACAAAGGCAAATTGTAAAAAGTGATATTCAAGCTGTAGTTGGTCGTATTTCAAAGGATTTAGAGGAACAATCACAACAAACGAATGAGGCTGTTGCAGAGCTTATTTCTAGTACAAAGTATGTAAATGAACTACTTCAAAATAGTATAGAAGGGGCACAAGGGACAAAAGAAGCCTCAGGAAAAGGATATGAGCAATTAAATCTCCTTAGTGAACAAACAAGAGAAATCAATAGCAAGACAGTTGAAATGACGAAAATGGTACAAGCGTTAGATCAATCTTCGTCTGAAATTCAGGCAGTTGTTGAAATTGTTAAAGACATAGCAGGTCAAACTAATTTATTAGCATTAAACTCTGCAATCGAAGCTGCACGTGCAGGTGAACACGGTAAAGGATTCGCTGTTGTTGCAGATGAAGTACGTAAATTAGCAGATCAAACAAAACAATCCGTTGAACAAATTGCTACATTAATTACGATGTCGAGTTCAGTAACATCCCAAGTAATCGAATCAATTCATCACATACAAGCGCTTGTTCAAAACGGAATGAAACAAAATGAAAAATCCCTCGAATCATTTGAACAAATTTCATCAACAGTTGATGCAACCATTTCTGACTTTGAAAACTTAGGATCCCAAGTAGAAGAGCTTACAACCATCGTTGAAAAAATAGGAGAATCCTCAGACAAACTAGAAACAGCTGCATCAAAATTGGATGAAGCGATTGTGAGTTTTTAAGAGGAATAGTAGGTCTTCATAACAACAAAGGGTCTTGGACTATAATGTTCAAGACCCTTTTTGCATATGTTAGTCATTAAATAAATTGAATAGGCCACCAATTCCGCCTTCACCAGTGTTTTTTCCACCACCGCCTTGTGTAACTGGCGCAGCTGCGAATACACGGCTTGCTAAACGGCTAAATGGTAAGGATTGAATCCAAACAGTACCTGGGCCACTTAATGTAGCAAAGAAAATTCCTTCTCCACCAAATAATGCAGTTTTAATACCGCCAACTGCTTCAATGTCATAATCCACATTAGAAGTCATTGCAACAAGACAACCAGTATCTACACGTAACTTTTCTCCTGGCTGTAATTCTTTTTGATGAATTGCTCCACCAGCGTGAATAAAGGCCATGCCATCACCTTCAAGCTTTTGCATAATAAATCCTTCTCCACCGAAGAAACCAGCACCAAGTTTACGTTGGAATTCTACACCAACCTCAACACCTTTGGCTGCAGCTAAAAATGCATCTTTTTGACAAATGATTTTTCCGTGATGTTCACTTAAATCCATAGGAATAATTTTCCCAGGGTAAGGAGAGGCAAAATAAACCTTGCGTTTACCGCTTCCGACGTTCGTGAAAGTAGTCATGAATAAACTTTCACCAGTAATTAAACGTTTTCCAGCACCCATTAATTTACCCATTAGGCCGCCACCATGACCTTTAGAACCATCACCAAAGATAGTTTCCATTTTGATGGAATCATCCATCATCATTAAACTTCCCGCTTCTGCAACCACGGTTTCATTTGGATCAAGTTCTACTTCAACAAATTGCATATCATCCCCATAAAGCTTGTAATCAATTTCGTGATTATTCATTTTCCTACCTCCAGGAGTTTTGTTAATTAATTTTTATCACTTATGGATACGGATAACATAATAAAAATGTTTCACATCCAATGAAATTTCAATTAGGAAAAGGCTATTTCCCTTTAGTTGTTAAGTACAAGGACGCTGCACTTATGTAGTTTTAGTTAGGTTTACCAATTTAGGGTGGCAATAGATAGTCTTTCATTTCCCGAACTTCTTTCAGTAGAACCTAACAAATCTTTAAAGGAGGATAAATATTCTCTACTAACTATTAATATAATAGATTATTCAGGTTTTTAAGTAGAAAAAACCGAACATATTAACCGTATATTTAGATTACGAGAATAAAAGGAGGATGTTATGAAGTTAACTAATTATATAAATGGTGAATGGGTAGATAACGATGAACTTCAAACGATTCCAGTAATCAATCCTGCAAATGGACAACATTTAGCATTTGTACCACTGTCATCAGAAAGGCAAGTGGCTCAGGCAGTAGTGGCAGCGAAAGAAGCTCAAAAGCTTTGGGCACGTGTACCTGCACCAAAAAGAGCGGACTTCTTATATGAAATCGGGTACAAGCTAAAAGAGAAAAAGGAACATTTGGCTCGCATTTTAACAAAAGAAATGGGAAAAGTCATTGAGGAAGCGCGTGGGGAAGTACAAGAAGGGATTGACATGGCCTTCTATATGGCCGGCGAGGGAAGAAGGTTATTCGGAGAAACAACACCTTCAGAACTTGCAGATAAATTTGCCATGAGTGTAAGAGCACCAATTGGGGTTGTTGGTCTAATTACACCTTGGAATTTCCCAATTGCAATTGCAACATGGAAGTCATTCCCAGCGATTGTCTCGGGAAATACAGTCGTATGGAAACCTTCCAATGAAACTCCTATGATGGCATATGAAATGGCAAAAATTTTTCATGAAGTGGGATTACCAAAGGGGGTAGCGAATATCGTCTTTGGTGCTGGGGCAACCGTCGGAACTGCAATGATCGAACACCCTGATGTTAAGGTCATTTCCTTTACCGGTTCAACTGAAACAGGAAGTAAAGTTGCAGAACTGGGAGGGAGAAATCTTAAAAAGGTATCACTTGAAATGGGTGGAAAAAATGCTGTCATCGTGATGGATGACGCAGATCTTCAATTGGCTGCTGAGGGGATTCTTTGGAGTGCATTTGGTACTGCTGGCCAACGTTGTACTGCTTGTAGCCGTGTCATCGTTCATAAGGAAGTGAGAAAGGAACTAGAAGAAAGGCTTGTTTCATCTGCAAAACAGTTGACAATTGGTGATGGTCTAGATCCGTCTGTTAAAGTAGGACCGGTCATTAATCAAGCGGCTTTAGAAAAAATCCATTCTTACGTGCAAATAGGGAAAGAAGAAGGTGCCAAACTTTTAATAGGTGGCAATATTTTATCTTCATCACAATTCGAGCAAGGCTATTATTATGAGCCTACTATTTTTACAGAAGTCAAACAAACCATGACCATTGCGCAAGAAGAAATCTTTGGTCCAGTAATTAGTATTATTGAGGTTGAGAGTTTAGAAGAGGCAATTGAAGTAAATAACAGTGTGAAATTTGGGCTGTCAAGTTCTATCTTTTCTCAGGATGTTAATAAAATATTTA
>DATMGC010000150.1:0-2893 GCA_035555915.1 Ureibacillus sp.
AATTACACATCTCGAGAAAAAGGAAAAGGAATGTGGTGAATGAGGGGAATATGGCTGATGAATTTAATGGCTTGCAGCATAATGATTTGGTGACAGTAACGAAAATGAAGCACATAATTGAAGTGCAGTACATGGAAAAACGAAATTCAGAATGTAAGATACAAAAAATCGATAAAGATAGATATATTGATAAGGATACTGGAGAGATACATGAATTTAATCATATTGAAAATCGTGAAGGTTCTCTAAATTCGTTGAGAAAAACTTTTAAAAGACTTAGATACTTAATTAATAATAATTTTGAAGGATGCGCAAATGAGCTACATGTTACGCTGACATACGCTGAAAACATGACCGATACCATAAGGCTTATGAAGGATGTAGAAAAGTTTGTAAAACGATTGAGATATGAATACAAGGATATAACGTCAATTGATTATTTAAACGTTGTAGAGCCTCAGGGACGAGGTGCTTGGCATTGTCATATGTTAATGCGTTTTAATGATGTGAAGAGTGTTTATATCAAGAATGAGAAATTAAGAGAGTTATGGGGACATGGATTCGTAACGATAAAATCATTGAAAGATGTTGATAACATTGGAGCGTATTTGTCTGCTTACTTAACTGATGTAGAGTTAGATCTAGAGGATAAAGAGCAAATTTTGAGTGCGATCACTCACGAACAAGAAGTTATGACGAAGGTTGTTGATGGTCAAGAGAAGAAATTCATTAAAGGCGGCCGTTTACATATGTACCCTCCAGGTATGAATCTATATAGAAAGTCTCAAGGGATTAAAGCGCCAAAGCGTGAAAACATGCGTTATAATTACGCAAAAAAAATAGTAGGGTCGGCACAACCCCACTACGAGAAAACCTATCATATAGACAATGATGATTTTCAAAATACAATTCACTTTGAACAGTATAACTTAAAAAGAACTTAATACCATTATATCAGATTCAGACAGCTAATAGACATCTATATAGCTGTTTTTTTGTTGCTTTTGATAGGTGATACGGATGATATATCACTTGTATCAGGGATAAAACGAGTGTAAGCTGAGTGTCTAACAAACACTTGTAATGCATCCAATATGTGGTATAATTGGGTTACAACTTAATATTGAGGATAGGCATTTTTGGAAGGGTGTCTATCCTCTTAAAAAAATAGAATAATAGATTGCTAATATGTCGGTTTGGCGGTTTCTCGCGGTGGCGAGACCGCCAACCGACTTTACAATAAAGGAGCTGAAATGATGGCATTAAAACGTATCAATGTAAAAATCGCTGAAGATATGCACGAATGGTTAAAGGGTGAAGCTGAAAAACGTGGATTAACTATGAATGCTATCGTTATTTTTGCATTAGAGCAGTATTACCAACAAATGATGCTTACACCTCACATTAATGCACTAAAAGAACTGAAAGAACTTGCTGATAAGAAATGACCAACGGAATAGATCAACTGCCGAAGCCTGCTTGCAGGTCTACCTTTATAGTGAGCAGTCATGTGGTAGGCTTAGCAATGCCTTAGCCATTGTCTTTAGGGAGCTTGCGACCGTTAATGGCTTAGGCTTGGCTTAGCAAACCGCATGGCGAAAGGCTCACTGTAAAGGTCGAGAGCAGTTGTTCTATGGAGTGGTGTTTCTGGACAACCCCCCCTACCCCATTAACTCAAGAGACAAAATACCTTGTAAACCGACAATGAAAACGGTGAAGTTGAAGGGGAAAAAAGACCGTCTCCTCTAATAAGCGGTAAATCATGTCATATTTGACACTTAGGGTGGAGAGAAGGATTGGTTTTATTAACTTGATTTAGATTCAACATTACGAGAAAACAGATTAACCATTAAAACCAAACTGGAGGTATTAGTGATTGAGAAAAAGACCGTTAGACTTGGATACAAACATTATAAATCCAAATGCGGTCGTTAAAGTAACAACAATGAATCATATAGTCGAAGTACAATACATGGATAAATCAAACTCTGAATCGTTCATTCAAAAGTTAGATGCAGATAGATACGTAGATAAACGTACTGGAGAAATACATGAATTCCAACATACAGAGAATAGATCACAAGGGGAAAATTCATTAAGAAAAACTTTTAATAGATTGAGAGAATTGATTAATGCGAACTTTACTGGAAAGGCTAATGAATTATTTATCACTTTAACGTATCGTGGAGATTTACAAACGAATGATACTAAAAGAATATATAAAGACTTTGAAAAGTTTATAAAACGTCTTAGATACAATTTTAAAGACAAATCAACGATAGATTATATAAACGTATTGGAGCCACATGCCAGTGGAAATTATCATATGCACGTTTTAATGCGTTTTAATGATTTATCGAAGGTTTTTATACCTAATGCTGAATTAGCTGAAATATGGTCGAATGGCTTTGTTAAAATTCAATCCCTGAAAGACGTAGACAATATAGGTGCTTATGTATCGGCTTATTTATCTGATATCGAGGTAGATATAAATTCACCTCATGCACTTGCGGAAGAAAAAGAAGTAAACGGGGAAAAGAAAAAGTTTGTAAAGGGTGCAAGACTGGTATTTTATAAAACTGGGGTAAACATTTATAGAAAATCAAAAGGCATACAGGAACCGAAAAAAGAAAAAATGACCTATTTTGAAGTACAAAAAAAAGTTGGGTTTGCGAGCCCCAACTTCAAGTACGGAATAGAACTATTTGACGATGATAAAGACTTCCGTAATGCCATTATCAAAGAACAGTACAATTTAAAAAGACCTTAATACCATTATATCAGATTCAGACAGCTAATAGACATCTATATAGCTGTTTTTTTGTTGCTTTTGATAGGTGATACGGATGATATATCACTTGTATCAGGGATAAAACGAGTGTAAGCTGAGTGT
>DATMGC010000151.1:0-66616 GCA_035555915.1 Ureibacillus sp.
CCAAGTATCGGATGCTCAGAATGTACAAAACCAGCCTTCACAATGGATGACCTACGCTCCGGCAGATGGCAAGGTTCAAACAAAACAGAATGCGGACTACATGACTAAAAGAAAAGCGGAGGCGCCCGTCTAGCCCCGACAGGCGCTGGAGGGACCTGACGAGTGTGCTTGCACACGTGGGAAGGTACCGAAGCGACCTCGAGGGGCTGGGCGCCGCAGCTGGACACTGGAAAAGCGGAAGGTGCTCGCTTAGCTCCGACAACAACTGGAGGAATCGACAAAAGGACGCTTTTTGTCCTTGCAGGCGATTCCGAAGTTGTCGAGGAGCTAGCACCTGCAGCTAGACACTGAAAAGCGGAGGCGGCTCGTTCTGCCCCGACCAGCGTTGGAGGACTCTGACAAGTGTGCTTGCACACGTGGGAAGAGACCGAAACGACTCGAGGGGCAAGCCGCCGCAGCTGGACATCTAGAAAAGCGAAGGCGCCCCGCTAAGCCCCGACCAGCGCTGGAAGGCCCGAATCGAAAGCATCTTTCCAGCTTTCGACCGAGAGACTGAAGCGATCTCGAGCGGCTGGGCGCCGCAGCTAAACATCATAAAAAACGGAGGCAACCTACTTGCCCCGAATTTATATAACTCATAAAACCACTTTAGGAGGAGACAAAAAAATGAGCTTACAACCACACGGAGGAACATTAGTTCAAAATTTCAACCCAAATGCATCTTATGAAAATATCGAAAAGGAAATCCAACTAGACGCTACTTCATTAAGTGATCTAGAATTAATCGGTATTGGTGCATACAGCCCAATTGATGGTTTTTTAACAAAGAAAGATTACGAGAATGTTGTTCAAAATATGCGCTTAGCTAATGGCGTTGTATGGAGTATTCCTATTACGCTACCTGTATCAGAAGAAGTAGCAGAAGGACTGACAATTGGTGAAAAAGTAAAACTAACTTTTAACGGAGAAGTTTATGGTCTAATTGAAGTTAGTGATATCTTCACACCTGACAAAGAAGAGGAAGCTCGTTTAGTTTATGGAACAGATGATTTAAACCATCCTGGTGTTAAGAAACTTTTAGATCGCCCTGCTGTATATGTTGGTGGGAAAACAACTTTAATTAAGAAATCAGAAAAACAATTCCCTGCATATAGTTTCGAACCAAGTGAAACAAGAGCAATTTTTGCAGAAAAAGGCTGGAAAACAATTGTTGGATTCCAAACAAGAAACCCTGTTCACCGCGCACATGAATATATCCAAAAAGTTGCCTTAGAAACAGTGGATGGATTATTTTTAAACCCGTTAGTTGGTGAAACTAAGTCTGATGATATTTCTGCTGAAATCCGTATGGAAAGCTATGAAGTTTTACTTGACCAATACTATCCAAAAGAACGTGTTCAACTAGGTGTATTCCTTGCTGCGATGCGCTATGCGGGACCAAGAGAAGCAATTTTCCATGCATTAGTTCGTAAAAATTATGGTTGTACACACTTTATTGTTGGTCGTGACCATGCAGGTGTTGGCGATTACTACGGCACTTACGATGCTCAAAAAATCTTTGAAAACTTTACACCTGAAGAAATTGGTATTACACCATTAAAATTCGAACACAGTTTCTATTGCACGGCTTGCGAAGGAATGGCGACAACAAAAACATGTCCTCACGATGCTTCATCTCGTATCATTTTATCAGGTACAAAAGTACGTGAAATGTTACGAAATGGCGAAATTCCACCAAGTACATTTAGTAGAAAAGAAGTTGTTGAAGTATTAATTCGCGGTCTACGCAAAGAAGTTCATTCATAAAAAAGAGGTGTAAATAGTGAGTTCAAATATTGTATGGCATGATGCCTCCATTAGTAAAAATGAAAGAAAAGAAAAAAACAATCATTCTAGTTTTATCCTTTGGTTTACAGGGCTATCTGCTTCTGGAAAATCCTCTATTGCTAACTCGTTAGCTAGAGAATTATTCGAAAGAGGCAATCAAGCATTCGTATTAGATGGCGATAACATCCGACACGGATTAAATAAAGACCTAGGATTTGATGAGAACTCTCGTAAAGAAAACATCCGAAGAATTGGGGAAGTTTCCAAACTGTTTGTTGAGAGCGGTCAAATCGTCCTAACTGCCTTTATTTCACCTTATCAAGAAGATCGTGACACTGTGCGTGCTCTAGTTGAAGATGGTGAATTCATCGAAGTTTTCGTTAAATGCTCTGTTGAAGAATGTGAACGTAGAGATCCAAAAGGTCTATACAAAAAAGCAAGAAATGAAGAAATTAAAAATTTCACAGGCATTAGTGCTCCTTATGAGGCACCAGTAAATCCAGAAATCGTAGTAGACAGTGAGAATTATTCTGTTGAAGAATGCACCGAACAATTAATTCAAATTTTAACTTCAAAGAACTATATTAAATAATATTGTTTTATAGAAAGTTGTTAAATGAGTATTTACTTATTTAACAACTTTTTTGTTGTACTCCATTTCCCTATTTTAGATAGATGGTGTTAATAAAAAATTCTAGCACCTCTAAACACTTATTAGAACTGAGCATGATGCAATACATATCTTTGGTTTTGGGGGCAAAGACATTGTATTAAGTACAAAACTGGGGGAAGTTTTGTGCTTGAAGTTATTGCATCATGGTCATTTCAAACAAGCAATCGCTATCAAATAAATCTTATAAAATGAGGTTCCTTATTAATTTAAGGAACCTCTAGTTTTCTAGTTGGTAGCCGTTTTTTAAATTTCAATTTTAATATTGCGATTAGCTAATTTTTCTTTTAATACTGGTATTAATAATTCACCAGATATTTTTGCTTCTTCAAGATGTGGATACCCCGATAAGATGAATTTGCCAATTCCTATATCAACATATTCTAATAATCGATCTGCAACTTGCTCTGGTGTACCTACAAATGTTAAACTTCCTCCGTTTCGAACAAGTGCAAGCCCAGACCATAAATTAGGTCGTACAAAATAGTTATTTTTTATTGCTTCTGCACGTAGTTGATTCTGACGCGCTTCCCCAACAGATAGAAACTCAGCATTTACATATTTTTCATAAGCACTATCAATCACTGACGGATCTACTTTACTAATGATTTTATTCGCAGCAGCTAAGGCTTCCTCTTCTGTTTCCCTAACTAACACATGTGCTCTTAAACCGTAGTTAAGTTCTCGTCGAATTCCTTTTTGTTGTTCTAATTCTTCGAGGTAGCCTTGGACTTCATCGATTTGTTCTTTAATCCACTCAACAGGTTCCGCCCACATTAAGAAGACGTCTGCTGTTTCTGCCGCAACTCGTTTACCTTTTTCTGAACTGCCACCAAAGTACAATGGTGGTAATGGCTTCTGAATAACTTCAGGATGGCTAATTGCATTTTCTAATTCATAGTATTCACCTTTAAAGTTTATCTTTTTCTCTCCTTCCCCTTTGTCTGAATCACCTTTACTTAAAAATTCAGAACTTCCAGGTCCTGTAGAATTTTCCCAAAGCTCTCTTAGAATTTGTAAAAACTCTTTTGTTCGATCATAACGTTTCGAATGACTATCGAACAAAGGATCACCCATGCTCTTTAAATCAGGAACAGCTCCACCTGTAACAATATTAAATCGTGCACGTCCATTAGATAACACATCAATGGTAGCACCCATTCTCGCAGCGACCACCGGAGATACTAAACCTGGGCGTAGAGCCATTAAAGGTGCCAGTGTTTTTGTATGGGAGATGATGATAGATCCTACTACCCACGAGTCTAAGCATCCTCGACCAGTTGGTATTAAAGCAAATGTGTATCCTGCTTCTTCCGCCGCTTTTGCAACCTCTATTAAATATTCTGTTGTTGCTGGACGATTTGGTTCGACACCTACAAATTCTCCATCACCACGGACTGGTATAAACCAGCCCAATTCAATGTTTTCAACACGTTTTACTTCTGCCATATTTATTCTTCCTCCTTCAATGCTTTTTCTAAATAAGTTGGATTAATTAACTTGTTCACATCTACTTCTTCACGAATAACACCAGATTCTAGTAAATCATCAATAGTTTCTTGAAGAGAAGTATAAACCCCTTCAGTAATTTCGATATCATATTCTTTTCTAGGAACAGCTAACTCTAAGATTTCCTTTTCTGTTCCAAAGAAAGTGTGTAAATTTTCAATAGTTTCTTCCGGATTGTCTTTACTCCATTCTTCGGCTTTATGTAGCACTTTCAATAAACGTTCAAGAATCTCCGGATGCTTCTCAGCAAATTCATTAGCTGCTATATAATAGGAATAATCATTAAACAATCCTTCTGCATCATCTATTTGTTTCCCGATATTCTCATACTCTGTTGTAGATATCCAAGGCTCATATAATACAGCTGCATCAATATCACCATTGTCTAAGGACAGTTTTAAATCCGCAGGTTGTAAATTGATTTGTTCAATATCGGAGTTCGTTAGATTATTTTCTTTCAAGTATTCGTTTAGCAGACGATGACCAATAGAGCCTGCAGTTACGCCTACTTTTTTCCCTTTTAGTTGATCAAAGCTTGTAATATCGGAATCTGTTGGTACTACTAATCCAAGAGATTGTTCACCTGAAGAATATACACCAACAACGGAGATCTCAATCCCATTCGCTAAAGCTTGAACAGCTGGTTGTGCTCCTACTTGCCCAAAATCTAAATGTCCACCGGCAATAGATTCAATTAGTGGAGGACCAGATAAGAATTGTACATACTCAATTTCAACATTATCGTCTTTAAATTCCTCATCTAAAAATCCTTGTTCTTTTGCTACACCTAACATGGAATACACACTTGTATAGCCGAAACGTAACACTACTTTTTCATCTTTTTCTCCTTCAGTTGCTTTTGCTTCTTCATCACCACATGCTGCTAAAATACTCACAAGCGCTAAAACTAATATAAACCACCATTTCTTCATATCTTCACTCCACTTTCTTTATATTTCGTAGTTAAAATCAGGTTCTTCCTGTTTGAAAAATTGTTGATAAATAATGTCTCGATAGTGAACAAAATCTGAACTGTTTCTATTTCGATTTCTAGGTAATTGAATATTCAGAACCTTTCGGATAGTTCCAGGTCTGCTAGACATAATTACTACTCGGTCTGCTAAGTAGACAGCTTCATCAATGTCATGTGTAACAAGAATCATCGTAGACTTTTGATATTCTCTTATTCTTAGAATTTCATCTTGCATCGTCATTTTTGTTAAGGCATCTAGTGCCCCAAACGGCTCATCTAATAAAAGTATTTTAGGTTGATTAATTAAGGCTCTAGCAATACTTACTCTCTGTTGCATCCCTCCTGATAATTGATGTGGATATGCTTTCTGAAATTCTTGTAAGCCCACAATGTTTAAGTAGTGTTGTATTAATTCCTTTTTTGTTGCTTTATCTAAGGCATTTGAAATACCAAATTCAATATTCTTTTCGACTGTTAACCATGGAAATAATCTAGATTCTTGAAAGATTACCCCACGATCAGTACTAGGTTTAGTAATAGGGGTATTATCGTATAGAACTGTGCCTGTTGTTTGCTCTTCAAGACCAGCAATTATACGTAGCAATGTACTTTTCCCACATCCACTAGCGCCAACTATACATATAAATTCTCCCTCTTCTACTTGTAAGGAGATATTCTCTAATGCTTTAACTTTCCCAGTAGGGATTTGAAACTCTTTATTTACTTGATTAATAGACAATATTGCCATGATTCTCACCTTACTTCCTTATTTAAAATAATTAGGATCCCATTTAATAATTTTTGCCTGCACTTTTCTCAAACAAAAATCAATGGCAAATCCAATAAATGCGATACATACTACACTAGCTAGCATGGAATCTGTTTGAGAAATTTCACGGGAGTATGACATAAAATAACCAATTCCTGCAGATGCTGCAATAAGCTCTGCTCCAACTACACTTCGCCAAGCAAAATCCATTCCTGAACGTAATCCAACGAAGATAGAAGGTAAAGAGGATGGAAGAATTACTTGTAATATTAATGTCTTTTGATTCTTCTCTAATACTTGCGCTACCTCTAAAAGTTTACTATCGGTTCTTTTAATCGCATCAATTACATTAATTAGAACTGGCCAAAAGCTCGCTATCGCAATAACCACAATTTTTGAAGTTTCTCCGATTCCGAACCATAAGATTAAAATTGGAATCCAGGCAAGATTAGGAATTGGTCTTAATAAACCGATCACTAATGTTGTTGCAGCGTCAACGGGTTTAAACAAACCAATGGCAATACCTAATATAATCCCTACGGATGCTCCGATTAAAAATCCTTGTAAGATTCGTAATAAGCTCGTAATGATATGTTTGAACATTTCTCCACTAATTAATAAGCTCCATAATGTTTCTAGAACCCTTGAGGGTGCTGGTAAGATAGTGGATCTGATCATTCCCGATTGACTTAATATCTCCCAAGTCAATAACAGAACAATTGGTACACCAAGTTTTAATCCAAATAATATTTTCTTCTTCCAATCAGTGGAGTTTACTTTCCTTATTGGATACTCCTTTAACGTTGTTTGCTCCAAAATTTTTCTCCCCTTTCGAATGCAAAAAGGCTCCTATCTCAAAAGATAGGAGCCTCTATATGTATAGTTGACTTCTTAAAATACTTATTTGTAATGTTATTAAAATTTACTTGCTCTAGTAGACTAGTAGGCAAGTAATTTCCTTAAAATTAATTTACAATATTTGATTTTTAATGTCAACTAATTTTATAAGAATTATACGTTTAATTATGTTAATGTAATTATTTGTATAATAAAGTATAGAATGGCACTTATAAATAGGGATTATAAATTCTAAATTAAATGTACTCCCTATGAATTTATTAAGCTGAAATCCGCTATCTAATAATGTTTTTACTTTTTTTCTTGTTAGTAGAAGGTAAACTGGACATATTGTATATTATAAGAAAAAGCCCAGAGTGGCCTGTATTGTATGTGAGGTGCAGCTAGATGACAAATAGTATTTCAAAAATTGAGGAATTTTTCAATAAACCTTCTAAGTGGCAGGAGGAATACGGCTATTTAAGAAAAATCATTCTTGATTGTGGGGGTGAACTTAGTGAAGAGTACAAATGGATGCACCCCTGTTATACATTTAATAATAAAAATATCGTGTTAATCCATGGATTTAAAGAATATTGTGCCTTGCTCTTTCACAAAGGGGCTTTGTTAAAAGATCCTCACAGTATCCTTATTCAGCAATCAGAAAATGTACAAGCAGCTCGTCAGATTCGTTTCACCACTCTTCAACAAATCGTTGAATTGGAAAATGTAATAAAAGAATATATTCTTGCTGCCGTTAAAATTGAAAAATCCGGATTAGAAATTGAATTTAAAAAGACTACCGAATACACAGTTCCTGAAGAATTTCAAAGAAAATTAGATGAACTCCCTGAGTTAAAAACAGCATTTGAAGAGTTAACACCAGGTCGCCAAAGAGCCTATCTGCTTCACTTCTCTACACCGAAGCAATCTAAAACACGTGAATCCAGAATTGAAAAATGCATACCGCAGATTTTGGAAGGTAAGGGGCTGAATGATAAATAGTATGCCTACTTTAAGACCTTGCAAGCTTCCCCTGAGGCTGGTTCGGTCATAGAGAGGGTTCTTCTGGGCGCTCTTCTGGGCGCTCTTCTACGTTTCTAGCTTTATTTTGGTCTGTTTCGTCTTTGAGATGGGGTTTCTTCTACCGTTCTAGCTTCTTTTATTGCCATAACGTCTTAGAAATGCCCTCACTTCTACCGTTTTAGCATCTTTTATTGCCATAACGTCTTAGAGAGCCCTTCTCTTCTACCTTTCTAGCTTCTATTTGGCCTGTTTCGTCTTAGAGATGGGGTTTCTTCTACCGTTCTAGCTTCTGTTATCGCCATAACGTCTTAGAGATGCCTTCTCTTCTACCGTTTTAGCATCTTTTATTGCCATAACGTCTTAGAGATTCCCTCTCTTCTACCTTTCTCGCTTCATTTGAGCCTGTAACGTCTTAGAGAGCCCTCCTCTTCTACCGTTCTAGCATCCTTTATTGCCATAACGTCTTAGAGATGCCCTCTCTTCTCCTTTACTAACTTCTATTGCTGCAATAACCACTAATTAGCCAATTTCAAACCCCATTTTCTTATAGCATCCCCCTCTTAAAGAAAAAAAACGAACTTCAAAAGTCCGCCTTTCATTGCACAACACCACTTATGTCCAGAAAAAGAAAAAAACCCTTGCCTAAACAAGGGTTTTTCATTACTTATCCGATTGAACCTTCCATTTCGAACTTGATTAGACGGTTCATTTCTACTGCGTATTCCATTGGTAATTCTTTTGTGAATGGTTCGATGAAGCCCATTACGATCATTTCTGTTGCTTCTGCTTCAGAAATACCACGGCTCATTAGGTAGAATAATTGTTCCTCAGACACTTTAGAAACTTTTGCTTCGTGTTCTAAAGATACGTTATCATTTAAGATTTCGTTGTAAGGAATTGTATCTGATGTTGATTGATTATCTAAAATTAAAGTATCACATTCGATATTTGAACGAGCACCAGTTGCTTTTTTACCAAAGCGAACGATACCACGGTAAGTTACTTTACCGCCTTGTTTAGAGATCGATTTAGATACGATTGTTGAAGATGTGTTTGGTGCTAAGTGAATCATTTTTGCACCAGCATCTTGGTGTTGACCTTTACCTGCGATGGCAATAGAAAGAGTCATACCACGAGCACCTTCACCTTTTAAGATACATGCTGGGTATTTCATTGTTAATTTAGAACCGATGTTACCATCAATCCATTCCATCGTACCGTTTTCTTCAACAACTGTACGTTTTGTAACTAGGTTATATACGTTATTTGCCCAGTTTTGAATTGTAGTATAACGGCAATATGCATCTTTTTTAACAATGATTTCAACTACTGCTGAGTGAAGTGAGTTTGTAGTATAAACAGGTGCAGTACAACCTTCTACATAGTGAACACTTGAACCTTCATCAACAATAATTAAAGTACGTTCGAATTGACCCATATTTTCAGAGTTAATACGGAAGTATGCTTGAAGTGGTGTGTCTAATTTTACACCAGGTGGAACATAGATAAATGATCCCCCAGACCAAACTGCTGAGTTAAGTGCAGCAAATTTGTTATCTGAAGATGGAATTACAGTACCCCAGTATTGTTTAAAGATATCTTCATTTTCACGTAATGCTGAATCTGTATCTTTGAACACGATACCTAAATCTTCAAGGTCTTTTTTCATGTTGTGGTAAACTACTTCAGATTCATACTGAGCAGATACACCTGCTAGATATTTTTGTTCAGCTTCAGGAATACCTAATTTGTCAAATGTTGCTTTGATTTCTTCAGGTACTTCATCCCAAGATTTTTGAGTTGCTTCAGATGGTTTTACATAGTAAGTAATTTCATCGAAGTTTAAAGCTGAAAGGTCACCACCCCATTGTGGCATTGGTTTTGTGTAGAAGATTTCTAACGCTTTTAGACGGTAGTTTAACATCCACTCTGGTTCATTTTTCATTTTTGAGATTTCACGTACGATTTCATCAGTTAATCCACGTTTTGAACGGAAAACTGATACGTCTTTGTCATGGAAGCCGTATTTGTAATCGCCGATATCTGGCATTTTTTTAGCCATTTTATTCTCCTCCGTTCAAACTAATTATTTTTGTTCGTTTACGCCTTTTTCCATTGCTTTCCAAGCTAATGTCGCGCATTTGATACGAGCAGGGAATTTTGAAACACCTTGAAGTGCTTCAACATCACCTAAATCATATTTATCTGTATAGTCTTCTCCTAGCATCATTTTCGAAAAAATCTGAGCTAGTTCAAGAGCTTCTTCTAATTTTTTACCTTTAATCACTTCTGTCATCATTGATGCAGAAGACATTGAGATGGAACAACCTTCTCCATCAAATTTAGCATCCTCGACTATACCATCGTTAATTTTTAAAGTTAAATGAATACGGTCTCCACATGTAGGATTATTCATATCAATTGTAACACTTTCACCATCAAGAGAACCTTTGTTACGTGGTTTTTTATAATGATCCATAATGACTGAGCGGTATAGCTGATCTAAATTATTATTAAAAGACATCGTTAAAATACTCCTTCGCTATGCGCAATCCTTCAACAAGGCGATCAATATCCTCTTTTGTATTATACATATAGAAGCTTGCTCTTGCAGTTGCTGTACATTGTAACCATTTCATTAACGGTTGAGCACAATGATGACCTGCACGAACAGCAATTCCATTCATATCTAATACAGTAGCTAAATCATGAGGATGTACTCCGTCTATATTGAACGTGATTAAACCGCAACGTTTTTGTGGGTCACGAGGTCCATAGATAGATACACCTTCAACTTTTTCCATTTCACTTAGTGCATATTCTACTAAGCTATGTTCGTGTTCTGCGATTTTATCCATACCAATTTCAGTAAGGAAATCAATTGCAGCACCTAAACCGATGGCTCCAGCAATGTTAGGTGTACCACCTTCAAATTTCCAAGGTAGTTCCTTCCAAGTAGATTCATGTAAGTCTACAAAGTCAATCATCTCTCCACCAAATTCAATTGGTTCCATATCTTCTAGAAGAGCTTGTTTCCCATATAGTACACCAATACCCGTTGGACCACACATTTTATGACCAGAGAAACCTAAAAAATCACAATCTAAATCTTGTACATCAATCTTCATATGTGGAGCAGCTTGTGCTGCATCGACCACAATAACAGCACCTGCTGCATGTGCGATTTCTGCAATTTCTTTAATCGGATTGATAGTTCCTAGTACGTTTGAAGCCATAGTAATGGCAACAATTTTTGTTTTATCTGTAATCGTTTTTCGCACTGTATCCAGTGTAATCGTTCCATCTTGCTCAAGTTCAAAATACCTTAATACAGCACCTTTTTCTTTTGCAAGCTGTTGCCATGGAATTAAATTCGAGTGATGTTCCATATATGAAATGACAATTTCATCGCCTTCTTTAATATTCATGCGTCCATAAGCAGCCGCAACTGTATTTAAAGAAGTAGTAGTACCACGTGTATAGATAATTTCTTTTGTTGACTTCGCGTTAATGAACTTGCGGATTTTTTCACGAGCCCCTTCATACGAGTCAGTTGCACGATTACCAAGTGTATGTACACCACGATGTACGTTAGAGTTGTCGAACTCATAATAACGTTTCACAGTTTCTAATACTTGAATTGGTTTTTGAGATGTTGCCGCACTATCAAGGTAAACGAGCGGATGCCCGTTTACTTCTTGGTTTAGTACAGGAAATTGTTTGCGAATCTCATTCATTAGCGAACTTTCCCTTCAATAACTTTCGTTAATTGATTTTTAACACTTTCTATAGGAAGATTTGTAACTACAGGTGCTAGGAAACCATGAATTACTAGACGTTCTGCCTCATGTTTAGAAAGACCACGGCTCATTAAATAATAAAGTTGTACTGGGTCAACACGGCCAACTGAAGCTGCGTGTCCTGCCATTACATCATCTTCATCGATTAAAAGAATTGGGTTTGCATCTCCACGTGCACCTTCAGAAAGCATTAATACACGCGACTCTTGCTCAGCATTTGACTTGCTAGCACCGTGTTCGATTTTACCAATACCATTAAAAATGGTTTGTGCAGAATCTTTCATAACACCATGTTTTAAGATAAAGCCTTCTGAATTTTTACCCCAGTGACGAACTTCAGTAGTGAAGTTTTGTTTTTGTTCTCCACGTCCAACTACTACAAGTTTTGTATTAGCATGAGAGCCATCACCAACTAAATGTGTAATGTTCTCAGAAATTGTATCTGAATCATTCATTAAACCTAATGCCCAATCAATTTTTGCATCGCGTTTTAAGTGAGCACGACGGTTTACATAAGTAGTAAATCCTTTTGCAAGAACATCAACTGAACCGAAAGTAACTTGAGCATTATCTAATGCAACAACTTCCTCGATTAAGTTAGCTTGTCCCTTAGATTGTTCAACAGTTGATACATATGTTTGTACATATGTTACTGCTGAGTTTGTATCAGCCACAACTAATACATGGTTGAATAAAGAAGCTTCTTCATTGTCGTTTAAGAATACTACTTGTAAAGGTTTTTCTACAACTACATTCTTAGGTACATATAAGAATACTCCACCGTTTACTAAAGCTGCATGGTATGCAGTTAATTTATGCTCATCCACTTTTACAGCTTCTGTCATAAAGTATTTTTGAACTAAATCACCATGTTCACGAACAGCTGTTAAAATATCTGTAAAGATAACACCTTGGGCTTTTAACTCATCTGAGATTTTAAGGAAAGCAGGTGTATTGTTACGTTGGATATAAAGGTTTTCTTGACCTTCAATATCGATGATTTCTTTTACTTCTGCAGAAAGTTCATCTAGAGAACTAAATGGTGCACTTTCAACTGTATGTTGAGGAAACTCTGTAAAGTTCCATTTTGTAATGTTTGTTTTGTCTGGTGTTGGCATTGGTAGCTCATTTGCTTTTTCAATTGCTTCAGCACGGAAAGAACCAAACCATGCTGGTTCATTATTAGAATCCGAGAACGAGCGTACTTCTGTAGCTGATAACGCCAATTTTGTTTCAACTGTCATGTTGATTCGTCCTCCTTATTATGCTTCTTCTGTTACCGCGTCTGTATTCTCAATTCCTAGTTCTTGTTTAATCCAGTCATAACCTTCTGCTTCTAAGCGTTGTGCTAATTCTGGACCACCTGATTTTACAACACGGCCTTGCATCATAACATGTACATGATCTGGAGTAATGTAGTTTAATAAACGTTGGTAGTGAGTGATTGCGATACATCCAAATCCTTCACCACGCATTGCGTTAATACCTTTTGCAACAACTTTTAATGCATCGATATCTAGACCAGAGTCGATTTCGTCTAGAATTGCAAATTTTGGTTTAATCATCATTAATTGAAGAATTTCGTTACGTTTCTTTTCCCCACCAGAGAAACCTTCGTTTAAGTAACGTTGAGCCATTTCTTGGTCCATTTCTAAGAAATCCATTGCTTTATCTAATTCACGGATGAATTTCATTAATGAGATTTCATCACCTTCTTCACGGCGAGCGTTAATAGCAGAGCGAATGAAGTCAGCATTTGTTACACCTGAAATTTCTGATGGGTATTGCATAGCTAGGAATAATCCCGCTTTCGCACGTTCATCAACTTCCATTTCAAGTACGTTTTCACCATCTATTTCAATTGTACCTTGAGTTACCTCGTATTTAGGATGCCCCATAATAGCTGAAGCTAGTGTGGATTTACCTGTACCGTTAGGACCCATGATAGCGTGAATTTCGTTTGTATTAATAGTAAGGTTTAAACCTTTTAAAATCTCCTTATCTTCAATTGATACATGAAGATCTTTAATTACTAAAGTTGACATTATATTACCTCCGTAGTTGTGCAATGAATGGTAAAACCATTTCTAATTTATTATCATTCTAATCTTAACCGAAATTATAAAACCATGCAAAACATTTATTCGAAAAACTTATTTTTCAACGAAAACCATTAAGATATTGGAGTTTTACACTTTTTTATAGTTTTTGAGGAAAGTAAGTAAGGGGAAAATTAGGAGAATTCATTTTCAATAAATATACACTAATTGAGAATCTATTTCACCTGTAATATTCGACAAAATACTTTTAAGTTCGATATTATGTCCCTCAAATAGTTTACCATTATCTATTCCTTTCTTATACATTAAATGCAGAAATTATATTAATAAACCGTTTACTTTAGAATGATAAGTTTGTCTAATAGCTAGCATAGTTATTAGCAGTTTTTAGGTTCAGATTCTTAAAATAGGCTAGATTTTTTTCCAGTCAAATAAAAAGGGATTTCCGAGTCCTAATCAAACTCGGAAACCACCCTAATTATGCGTTCACTTTTACATTTAAGAATTCATCAACACTTGCTGCTACTGCGCGACCTTCTTTAATCGCCCATACAACTAAACTTTGACCGCGTCTTGCATCACCTGCTGCAAATACCCCAGGTACATTAGTTTCAAAATCTTTAATTGATGCACGTACTTTATTGTTTGAAATTGTCACACCAAATTGTTGTGGTACTGTTTTTTCGACTCCTTCAAAACCAATTGCTACAAATACCGCTTGTGCTGGCCAAACTTTTTCAGTGCCCGGAATCTCTTTAAAGAAGTAGAAACCGTCGTCGCCTAAGATTTTTTGCATTTGAATTGTATGAAGTTCTTTTACACGACCCGCTGAATCCTTAACAATTTCTGTTGTTTGAATACAATATTCACGAGGGTCATGGCCTTTTGCTGCTGCTACCTCTTCATATGCATAATCTAATTTATAAACATTTGGATCTTGTGGCCAAGGACGATCTTCTTCTTGGCGAGTTTTTGGCAACTCAGGATGTTTACCAAATTGATGAACGGAACGTGCTTTTTGACGAATAGCAGTTGCTACACAGTCAGCTCCTGTATCACCACCACCGATAACAATAACGTCTTTACCTGCAACATCTAATGCTTTGCCATCTTTGAAATTAGAATCTAGTAGACTTTGTGTTACACCAGTTAAGTAATCCATTGCTAAATGTACACCCTCAGCATCACTACCTTCTAGGTGTAAAACACGTTGTTTTTGAGCACCGATACATAGGATTACAGCATCATATTGTGCTTTTAACTCATCCGCAGTGATATCTTTACCGATTTCTGTACTTAGTACAAAGTCAATTCCTTCTTGGCGAAGGAGGTTGACGCGGCGTTCAATGACCTCTTTTTCTAACTTCATGTTTGGAATACCATACATTAACAATCCACCTGGACGATCTGCACGTTCGTATACAGTAACACTGTGTCCAAGTTGGTTTAATTGGTCTGCTGCTGCTAAGCCAGCTGGGCCTGAACCAACTATAGCTACTTTTCTACCTGTTCGAGTTCTTGGAATGCGTGGAATAATCCAGTTATTTTCAAAACCTTTATCGATTATCGAACGTTCAATAGATTTAATTGCTACTGCTGGATCTGTAATACCTAATGTACAAGAACCTTCACAAGGCGCTGGACAAACGCGCCCTGTAAATTCTGGGAAGTTATTCGTCATATGAAGACGGTCTAATGCTTCTTTCCATTTCCCTTTATAAACTAAATCGTTCCATTCTGGTATTACGTTTTGAATTGGACAGCCTGCAGCCGCACCACGAATTTCAACTCCCATATGACAAAATGGAGTACCACAATCCATACATCTTGCACCTTGCTCTTGTAACGTCTCATCTGGCAGCCTAGTAGCATATTCATTCCAATTCGAAATACGCTCTAGTGGAGGCTGCTCTTTCGTTTTAGTTCGCTTAAACTCCATAAATCCTGTTGGTTTCCCCATTCTAGAACCCCCTCTTATTTGGAAATCGCTAATTCTTTAGCGCCAGTAGCCTCAACAAATGCTTGCATTGCAGCAGTTTCCTCTGTTAATCCTTGGAAACGGTGATAACTAATTTTATCAATCATGGCTTTATAATCTGTTGGTACAACTTTCACAAACTTCGGTATAAATTGATCCCACTTCGCTAAAATATCTAGTGCAATCGTACTTTCAGTATGTTCTAAGTGTTTAATAATCATAGAACGTACAGCTTCGATTTCGTTTTTATCTTGTAAACTTTCAAATTCAATCATTTCTGTATTACATGTTTCTTTAAACTTCGCAATATCTGTTGGTAAAACATAAGCAATACCACCGCTCATACCAGCAGCAAAGTTTTTCCCTACATCTCCTAAGATGACTACACGTCCACCAGTCATATATTCACAACCATGGTCTCCAATACCTTCTACAACTACATTGGCACCACTGTTACGAACCGCAAAACGCTCCCCGGCACGACCATTAATATAAGCAGTTCCGCTTGTAGCTCCATATAGACAAACGTTACCAGCAATAACGTTTTTCTCTTGCTCCCCTTTAATTGGTGCAATAGCTACTAGTTTCCCACCTGATAAACCTTTACCGAAGTAGTCATTTACGTCACCTAGACAAGTTAGAGTCATCCCTTTAGGAACGAATGCCCCAAAGCTTTGACCTGCATGACCTGTAAAGTTAAGCTTGATTGTTTCTTCTTTTAGCCCAACTTCCCCGTACTTTTTCGAAATTTCACTTCCAATAATAGTACCCATTACACGGTCTGTATTTTTAATTGTATAGTTAAGTTCGATAGATTCTTTTTCGTTGATACTTTTTTCAACTTTAGGTAAAAGCTCACGAATATCAAATGTCTCTTCAATACGAAGATCTTGATTTGATTGTTTTGTTCGAGCTCCTTGAACTTGGTAAAGCAATGCCGATAAATCAAGTTGACCAGCTTTCCAATGAGATTTTGCTCGTTCGCTAATTTGTAGGATATCAGTACGGCCAACCATTTCTTCAACTGTACGGAATCCTAATTTTGCCATATACTCACGCATTTCTTCTGCTATGAAGTACATGAAGTTAACGATATGATCTGCGTTCCCCATAAATTTAGCACGCAATTCTGGATTTTGTGTAGCTACCCCTACCGGACATGTATCTAAATGACATGCACGCATCATGATACAGCCAAGAACGATTAATGGTGCAGTAGCAAATCCAAACTCTTCAGCTCCAAGTAAAGCAGCCATTACAACATCTTTACCCGTCATAAGCTTTCCATCAGTTTCTAATGTTACACGTTCACGTAGACCATTTAACATTAATGTTTGATGTGCTTCAGCTAAACCTAGCTCCCATGGTAAACCAGTATGTTTAATAGAAGTTTTAGGTGATGCACCAGTACCTCCATCGTAACCAGAGATGACAATTACATCAGCACCACCTTTTGCAACACCCGCTGCAATAGTTCCAACACCAGCTTTTGCAACTAGTTTCACAGAAATGCGAGCTTCACGGTTAGCATTTTTCAAATCATAAATAAGTTCCGCTAAATCTTCAATTGAATAAATATCATGGTGTGGAGGCGGTGAAATTAAGCCTACACCAGGAGTAGAACCACGAACATCAGCAACCCATGGATAAACTTTATTGCCCGGTAATTGTCCACCTTCACCTGGTTTTGCACCTTGAGCCATTTTAATTTGTAATTCTTTCGCATTAACTAAGTAATGGGATTTTACACCGAAACGACCTGATGCAATTTGTTTAATCGCACTACTACGGTTATCTCCATTCGCGTCGACTTCATAACGAGCGTTATCTTCCCCGCCCTCACCTGAATTCGAACGTCCACCAATACGGTTCATGGCAATTGCTAATGTCTCATGAGCTTCTTTTGAGATCGAACCAAATGACATAGCCCCAGTTTTGAATCGTTTGACGATAGAATCAACTGATTCAACATCCTCTAATGATATAGATTTATTAGTAGATTTGAACTCAAACATGTTACGTAGGAATCCAATTTGTTCCTCATTTGCCATTTCTGCATACATTCTATATAAACCAAAGTCATTTCTTCTTGTAGCAGTTTGTAGCGTATGAATTGTTTTAGGATTAAATGCATGGTGTTCCCCATTCGCACGCCATTGGAATTCACTTCCTGATTCTAATAAGTTATCTTTAGAATCAAATGCGAGTTGGTGACGACGCTTCGCTTCTTCACCAATTGTTTCTAAATCAATACCATCAATTTGGGAAGCAGTGCCTGTGAAATATCGATCAACAACTTCTTTGCTAATTCCAACTGCTTCAAAAATCTGAGCACCACGATAAGATTGAACAGTTGAGATACCCATTTTAGACATTACTTTTACTACACCATCAGCAATACCCTTACGATATTTACTTACTGCATCTTGGTAGCTAATAGTTAAATGACCAGCATCAATAGCTTGTTGAATAGAAGCATACGCAAGATAAGGTGTGATTGCATCTGCACCAAATCCAACTAGAGCTGCAAAGTGGTGTACTTCGCGTGCTTCACCACTATGTGCAATAATGCTTACAAGTGTACGTTTACCTGTACGAACTAAATATTGATGTAAACTACTTACAGCAAGTAAAATTGGAATCGTAGGTGTAGTAACATTATCCAATTCATCCGATAACACTAATAAAGTAATTCCTTTTTCAATTGCTGCATCTGCTTCGTTAAATAAACGTTGCAGTTCAACTTCAAGTGCGTCTTTGAACTGAAGTGTAAGTACTGTATGTTGGAAATGTTTATTATTTATACTAGTAATCTCGTTTAACTCTCCATCAGTTAAGATAGGAGTTTCTAAAAAAATACGTCTCGCATTTTCAGCATTTGGATGCAATAAGTTTCCTTCAGCTCCAAGTAGCGTCATAGTCGAAGTTACAATGTGCTCACGAATTGAATCAATTGGTGGGTTTGTAACCTGAGCGAATAATTGTTTAAAGTAATTAAATAGTGATTGTGGACGATCGGATAACACAGCTAAAGGTGTGTCATTCCCCATTGAACCAATCGGGTCTTTTCCACTGCTTGCAATTGGAACAATATATTTTTGAGTATCTTCAAAAGTATAACCAAAGGATTTTTGACGTACGACTAAGTCTTCAACCTCTTTTGGAGTTTCTTTATCAGCTTCAACTGTAATTAAGTTTTCTTCTAACCATTTTCCGTAAGGCTGTGCTTGAGCCATTTCACTTTTTAACTCTTCATCAGAAACAATTTTCCCTTGCTCTAAATCTATTAATAGCATACGGCCTGGACTTAAACGCTCTTTATAAAGAACATTTTCTTCATCAATGTCTACAACTCCTACTTCAGAAGAAAAGACAATCATATCGTCCTTTGTTACATAGTAGCGCGCCGGACGTAATCCATTACGGTCTAGAATCGAACCGATTTGTTTCCCATCTGTGAAACAAATTGCAGATGGTCCATCCCAAGGCTCCATCATACTTGCATGGTAAGCATAAAATGCTTTTTTCTCTTCTGAGATATGAGGATTTTCTGTCCAAGGTTCTGGGATAAGCATCATTGCTGTATGTGCTGGTGTACGACCAGCTAAAACAAAGAATTCAAAAGCATTATCTAACATTGAAGAATCCGAACCAGTGTTATCAACAATTGGTAATAATTTTTTCAAATCATCTCCAAATGCTTCTGAAACAAAGCGTTGTTCACGTGCTGTCATCCAGTTGATATTGCCACGTAAAGTATTAATTTCACCATTGTGAACAATATAACGGTTTGGATGCGCACGTTCCCAGCTTGGGAATGTATTAGTAGAATATCTAGAGTGAACAATAGCAAATGCAGAAATAAAGCTTTCATCTTGAAGGTCAATATAGAACTCACTAACTTCTTCTGGAGTTAATAACCCTTTAAATACCATTTTTTGACTTGACATACTTGGACAGTAAAATTTCAAATCATTTTCTTTTGCCCAAAACTCTGCTTGCTTACGAATTAAATATAATTTACGTTCAAATGCTAATGTATCTTCAACATTTTCACCCTTAATAAAAACTTGGCGCACAACAGGAGCAGTTGATTTTGCGATATCACTTAAAATTTCTTTATTTGTAGGAGCAGTTCTCCAACCAATTAATGTTTGACCTTCCTGCTCGATTAACTCGTTAATTTTATTTTCAATGGATTCTCTCTCTCTTGTATCCTCTGTGAAAAAAAGTTGACCAACTCCATACTCACCTTTTTTAGGTAAGTTTAACTCCGGACAATTTAACTTATAAAATGCATCTGGAATTTGGACCAATAAACCAGCGCCATCGCCAGTTCTACCATCGCCACCACGACCAGCACGGTGATCTAAACGACATAACATTTCTAATCCGCTTTTTACAATCTCGTGTGAAGCGAGTCCCTTAATATTGGCATAAAAACCGATACCACAAGCGTCATGTTCAAAACTTGGTGAATATAACCCTTGTGCTTTCGGAAACTGATGAAAAGTCATGTAAATCCCCCCAAATCTTCATTAATACCTTATTTACATTGTAAAGTTTTTAGAATAATATAAACAATATATACTTTGGATAGAATTAATCTAATATTTAGATAAATGGGGTGGAAACGTTGGAATTACGCCAATTGCGGTACTTTGTTGAGGTAGCTGAACGTGAACATATTTCTGAAGCTGCCGAACAATTACATGTCGCTCAGTCAGCGGTCAGTCGACAAATTGCGAACCTTGAGGATGAGCTTGGTACACCACTTTTTGAAAGAGTTGGTCGAAATGTGAAACTCACACCGATTGGTAAAATATTTTTAGAGCACTCAGTTACCGCGCTGAAGGCAATTGATTTTGCTGTGAAACAGGTAGAAGAATATTTAGATCCTGCCAAAGGAACAATCAAAATCGGTTTCCCAACAAGTCTTGCAAGTTATGTACTACCTACAGTTATTTCCGCCTTTAAAAAAGAGTATCCGGATGTTCTCTTTCATTTACGACAAGGCTCTTACCGCTATTTAATTGATGCAGTAAAGAACCGCGAGCTAAACCTTGCCTTTTTAGGACCTGTACCACAAAGTGATGAGAGCATTAAATCAACAATCCTGTTCAGTGAAAAAATCAGCGCTTTACTCCCTGCAAATCATCGATTAGCAAATGCAGATCGAATTGTACTTGGAGATTTACGAAAAGAAAACTTCGTACTATTCCCTGAAGGATATATTTTAAATAAAGTTGCTGTAGATGCTTGTAAAGCTGCAGGCTTCGCTCCAACTGTTACTTCAGAAGGTGAGGACATGGATGCATTGAAAGGGTTAGTAGCTGCAGGTATTGGGGTTACTTTACTTCCCGAAAGCTCTTTATATGATTCAACCGCACGATTCACTATTAAAAAAGCAATTGACAATCCGCCTATTACTCGAACAGTAGGCGTCATATATCCAACAAATCGCGAACTCGGCCCTTCAGAACAAGTATTTTTAAAATTTGTCCAGTCCTTCTTCTCAAGATTAAATCAATTTTTATAAGAATGTAAAATGCCCAAAGCTAAACAAGCTTTGGGCATTTTCATTAATTAGGGTGATATTAACCTCGTTGACTGAATTTACAATCCGTTGATCTATACTAACCACGGCATTTAATTCAAAAAAATAGTGAGGAACAAATCATTCCTCACAATTTCATGTAACTATTTGATTATTCGTTTACAGGTACTACAGAACCGCCCCATTCATCAATGATGAATTGTTGGATTTCGTCTGAATGTAATACTTCTACTAAACGTTTAATTGCTTCGTTTTCTTTATCTTCAGAACGCACTGCAATAATGTTTACATATGGTGATTCAGATCCCTCAATTGCAATTGAATCTTCGATAGGATTAATTCCTGCATCAATTGCGAAGTTTGAGTTGATTACTACAGCATCGCCTTCATCATTTTCATAATAAGTAACCATCATTTCAGGTGCATCACTTGGCTCAATTTTTAAGTTTTTAGGATTTTCAACGATATCATCAATTGTAGCTGTAGTTTTATCAATTCCATCAGCTAATTTGATTAATCCTTTAGCTTCTAATAAAGATAAAATACGACCATGGTCAGGAATTGAACTTGAGATTAAAATTGTAGCACCATCAGGAAGTTCATCTAATGATTTATATTTTTTTGAGTAAATACCGATTGGTTCGATATGGATACCACCAGCATTCACGATATCATAACCTTCTTCAGCAACTTTTTGTTCTAAGTATGGAATGTGTTGGAAGTAGTTAGCATCAAGATCCCCATTCGCTAAATCTTCATTTGGTAAAATATAATCTTGATATTCTTCAATTTCTAAATCGATGTCTTCTTTAGCTAAAATATCTTTTGCTTTTTCTAAAATAACAGCATGAGGTGTGTGTGAAGCACCAATTTTGATTGTAGTTTTTTCTTCTGATGCTGATTTTCCATCATCTGTAGTTGATGTTGATTCTTCTTTATCAGCTCCACAAGCTGCTAAAGCGAGAACAACTACTGACAATAATAAGAAAGATAATAATTTCTTCATGTATGATCTTGCTCCTTTTGTGTTTTTTATATGTAAATGGCAATTGCCACAAACATTCAATTATCGTTTATCAGTTTTTGTTGTTATAGCGTCACCTATCCATTGAAGGATAAATACAATGATTAAGATGAAAATTGTAGCTAAAATCGTGACATCTTCACGACTTCTTTGGAATCCTTCTAAATACGCTAAATTCCCTAATCCACCTGCACCAATAATTCCAGCCATCGCTGTATAACCTACTAATGTAACAGCTGTGACAGTAATACCAGATAATAATGCTGGTAATGCCTCAGGGATCAATACTTTCCATATAATCGTAGAAGTCTTTGCACCCATTGAACGTGCAGCTTCAATAACACCTTTATCAATTTCTCGTAAAGCAATTAATACCATACGTGCATAAAATGGTGCTGAACCAATGATTAAAGCTGGTAGTGCAGCATTAACACCTCGAATAGTTCCAAGTAAGTATTTTGTAAATGGTATTAATAAAATAATTAAGATAATAAACGGAATAGATCGGAATATGTTAACAAGTGAACCTGTTAAAAAATTGACAATTTTATTTGCCCACATTTGGTGAGGACTTGTTAAAAACAATAAGATACCAATAGCCAGTCCAAGAACAAAGGTTACACCTGTTGAAATAATTGTCATATATAACGTGTCATATGTAGCTTCCCACATATCTTGCCAATCAACATTAGGAAGTAATTGATTAAACATGTTCAATCACCTCCGCTTGAATTTCACGAGACTCTAAGACCTTAAAAGCCTCTTCAACCTGATTAGGGTGACCATCGATTTGTACAATCAACGTCCCGTAAGGCCCACTCGTAGTTTGAGTAATATTACCGTGAACAATATTTACTTCCACATTAAACTCTTTAATAATTTGTGCTATTACTGGTTGTTCTGTTTTCTTTCCGATAAATGTTAACTTAACAATCTTTCCAGTAGGATAATTCACTAAAATTTGTTCAATTGACTCTTTTGATTCCTTTGTTCCTGATACTTGCATGACGAAGTTTTTAGTTATCTCTGCTTGTGGATTTTGGAATACTTGGAGCACTTCACCTGTTTCTACAACACGTCCAGCTTCCATAACCGCCACACGATGACAAATTTTGCGAATGACATGCATTTCATGTGTAATTAGGACAATTGTAAGTCCTAAACGCTTATTAATATCAAGCAGTAATTCTAAAATAGCATCCGTTGTTTCAGGATCCAGTGCACTTGTAGCTTCATCACAAAGCAATACTTCTGGGTTATTTGCAAGTGCTCTTGCGATACCAACACGTTGCTTTTGTCCACCTGATAATTGAGATGGATACGCGTTTTCTCTACCTGATAAACCAACTAAATCAATTAACTCTTTCACCTTTTTGGCTCTTTCAGCTTTGCTAACACCTGCAATTTCTAAAGGAAAGGCAATGTTTTCTGAAACTGTTCGAGACCACAAAAGGTTGAAGTGTTGGAAAATCATACTAATTTTCTGACGAGCTTGACGAAGCTGGGAGCCAGAAATTGACGAGATCTGTTGGCCGTTTACTTCTACTGTTCCAGAGGAAGGTTTTTCTAACCCGTTAAGTAAACGAATCATTGTACTTTTCCCGGCTCCACTATATCCTATAATTCCGAATATTTCACCCTTTTTAATGGATAAATTGACATCTTTGACTGCTGTTATTTCTCCACTTTTTGTTTTATATATTTTAGATATATCCTTTAGTGTAATCATGTTTACTCCTAACTAACGCTAATAGCGAACCGTAACTATGTATTCTTATGATGTGTTTCTGGAAGTTCAGTATACCCACTTACTGATTATAAAGATGTAAATCTAGTCATTTATGAAAACAAAAAGCCCCTCTACAAAGACAAGTAGAAAGGGCCGCAAACTTTACTGTATACGTGAACCGTTCTCTTATCTTCCAAAGTATCCACTTCGCGTGACTTGGCACCTTTTCACATGAATGTGATGGTTGCCGGGTTTCATAGGGCACTTCCCTCCACCGCTCTTTATAAGAGTTACGATATTAAGTTTTAAGATTATGGATGTTACTTTACCATGTTCCCATCAATGCGTCAATACCTTTTTAACTTTTCATAGAGGAATGGTACAGATTGGAAGGCATAAACTTTTTCGATATTCCCTTTGTCACTAATTAGCAAACAAGGTACACTTTCAATTTGATAGTCCATTGCCACATTTTCTAAGTAATTTATATTCGCTTTTCCAAGGGGTAAATCAGGTAAAAGACTTTCAATAACATCCAACATTTTTGATGCAACTGCGCAAGTTCCACACATCGGTGTATATAAATAAAAGGCAACTAAAGGATTGCTCTCCTGTTGTTGCTCCCAGTTTTCTTTTGTCCATTCTTCCATAATCATCATCCTACTTCGTTTGTTTTGGTAATTAAATCATTTGTTAAATTTCAATTGATGAAGATAAATATTGTTTATGCACCGAAAATTTGGCTTCACTTAACAAATTAGCCAATACTTTCTTAGGCGCATTTGCCACCTCAATATATGTTCTAGGTATGAAAAGATGAACAGCCTCAGAATAAATTCTTTTTGTTAGCTTTCTCAACTTTTCTCCTGAATTATCCGCATCAAACAAAGTATAAAGTTTGCACTCTTCAAACGGTTCTAGAAGATCTAATAATGCATCCTCACTTATAGTACCATTTGTACAAATGATTTTTACATCCTCAGCAAAGATTGGTGCAATGTTTAACTTATCCGATCGACCCTCAACAATTATACACTTATCAACTATCATTTGCTTCACCCCACGATTTGTAGTTACACAGCTAAATAACGTCTTCAAATATGCATAAGGATAATGATTGGAAATACGTATTTCTTCAATGAAGCTCACGTATTTTCTCACTGAAATTGTTAAGTATTATCAGTGAATGAAAAGAGATGGTTACTTATTATATTAATATTGTAAAAAAAACGCCAGTGGTTTTCTGGCGTTTTTTACTATATCATATTCAAATTAAGCATCAATTAATTCATCATATTGCTCAGGAGTTAATAAAGCTTCTACTTCTGAAAGATTTGTTGGTTCTATTACGATCATCCAAGCTTTTTCATATGGAGATTCGTTTACAAATTCTGGACTATCTTCTAGTTCACTATTAATTTCAACAACTTTACCAGATACTGGTGCGTATAGTTCTGAAACTGTTTTAACAGATTCAACACTACCAAATGGCTCGTTTAATTGAATTTCATCGCCAACTTGTGGAAGTTCAACGAATACAATATCGCCAAGTTCAGATTGTGCAAAGTGTGTAATACCTACTCGCACTTTTCCGTCTTCAACTTTAACCCATTCGTGTTCTTTAGAGTAACGTAAATCTTTCGGTGTGCTCAACTCAAAACCCCTCCAAAATATATGTAATTCATACATGCTTAGTTTGACATATTTTAAAACCAAAAACAAGATAGAGTTGTTGCCTTATTTCCAAGATTCTGTGAAGTCTGTCTCTTTGAAACCTAGAGTAACTTTTTTCCCATCTGTCACGATAGGTCTTTTAATCAACATCCCGTCAGAGGCTAATAATTCTAGTTGTTCTTCCTCCGACATTGAAGTTAATTTGTCTTTTAGCCCTAATTCTTTATACTTCATACCAGAAGTATTAAAAAATTTTTTCAAAGGGAGTCCACTTACTTCCCAAATTGCTTTCAATTCTTCTTTAGTAGGTGTTTGCTCTACAATATGGATTGCTTCATAAGCAACGCCATTTTCATCCAGCCATTTTTGAGCCTTTTTACAAGTTGTGCAACGTGGATATTGTATAAGTTTTAGTGTCATTGAAATACTCCTTTACCTAATTATTAAGGTTTTGCAAGTAAAGTATACCAAAGAGTAGAACGTCAAAACCACGTTAAACTAGTAACTCACATTAGCAAGTAAGTTATTAGGAAAGATGAAAGCCCCTACAATCATTTGTAGGAGCTCCCTTTGATTACTATGATCTACACACTCATGTAGCGTAAATATGCCTAACTATATATGCTAAGTTAAACTGTATATTTTTCTGCTTCTATTAATTTTTTAGATGCTTCACGTTTTTTCAAGATTAAATTATAAGGATTACTACGAGTTAATTTACGTAATGCAGAAAGTGTCATTTTTCCTGCATCACCTTCCACTGAAGCAAGGATTGTTTCCTTTGCTTCTTTTTCAATTTCCGCAAAGGCTTCTTGGCAGAAGATTTCTGTGTATAGAATTTTTTGTTTAGATTTCTCTACACCATCACGCTCGATTGCTTTAGCTGTCCGGATAACTGCAGATTCCATTGCATAAAGTTGGTTGGCAATATTAGCAATATTAACAAGTACTTCTTGTTCTGCTTCTAATTTAGCACCAAATCTTTGTGCGGCAACTCCAGCTACTAGCACACCAATTTTCTTAGCGTTTTTAACGAGATATTTCTCTTGTGCTAGTGGCTCATTGCTAATTTCTTCAGGCATAAGCATTAGTAATTCTTCTTGTAGCTTTTGTGCTACTTGAAGTAATGGAAGTTCACCTTTTAATGCCTTTTTCATAAATGTTCCTGGCACGATTAAACGATTGATTTCATTTGTCCCTTCAAAAATACGATTGATACGGGAATCACGATAGATACGCTCCACTTCATATTCTGCCATGAAGCCATATCCACCATGTAGCTGAACTGCTTCATCAGCAATATAGCTTAGTGTTTCTGAGCCGACAACCTTTGCAATTGAACATTCAATAGCGTATTCGGCAATCGCACCAGCAATTGCTTTTCCATCTTTTTGCTCTTCTTCTGAAAGCTGACTTAAACGATCTTCAAAGTAGCCTACAGTTCGATAATTTAAAGATTCAGATGCATAAAGATGTGCAGCCATTGTTGCTAGTTTTTCTTTTGTTAGATTAAAACTTGAAAGAGGCGTATTAAATTGTTGACGTTGGTTTGTATAAGCAAGCGCCAATTCTAATGCACGTTTAGAAGCTCCTACAGTACCAACACCTAATTTATAACGTCCAATGTTTAAAATATTAAATGCAATGACGTGCCCGCGTCCTACTTCACCAAGAAGGTTTTCAACTGGTACTTCTACATCTTCTAAAATTAATGTACGAGTTGAAGAAGATTTAATACCCATTTTCTTCTCTTCTGCCCCAACAGATACACCTGGGAATTTACGTTCAACGATAAACGCACTGAATTTATCTCCATCTATTTTCGCATAAACAACAAATACATCGGCAAAACCTGAATTAGTAATCCATTGTTTTTCACCATTTAAAATGTAGTGAGTACCCGCTTCATTTAGTTTAGCTACTGTTTTTGCTCCAAGAGCATCTGATCCTGAGCCTGGTTCTGTTAGTGCATATGCAGCGATTAACTCACCAGAAGCTAGTTTTGGTAAGTACTTTGATTTTTGCTCATGATTCCCGAAAAGTACGATAGGCAGTGACCCAATCCCAACATGTGCACCATGTGTAATAGAAAAGCCACCTGCAGGAGACATTTTTTCTGCGATTAAAGCAGATGAAATTTTATCAAGTCCTAAACCTTCATATTCTTCCGGAACATCCGCCGCTAATAGTCCAAGTTCACCTGCTTTTTTAAGCAAGCGCACCGAGTGCTCAAATTCATGATTTTCTAGGTTTTCAATTACTGGAATTACTTCATTCTCAACATAATCTGAAGTTGTTTGAGCAATCATTTTTTGCTCATCTGTAAAATCCTCAGGAGTGATGACACGGTTTAACTCGACGTCTTCAATTAAAAAACTTCCACCCTTAATAATGTTAGTTGTTTGAACCATTAATACTTCCTCCCCTTTGTTAACTATGAAAATATTCAAGTTAAATTTTTGAAAGCATTTCTTCGAGTATCCTTACATATATAGAAAAGCTTTAGACATTCATCATTCCGGAGGCAACGGTAGTAAGACGATTGCCTAAAGCTAATCAACAATTTCACATAACTACTAAACTATCAATTCAAATTACAATACTTCAATAACTCCGGCAGCACCCATTCCGCCACCGATACACATTGTGATAACGCCGTATTTTTTGCCTTGGCGTTTTAGCTCATGTATGAGTTTTAATGTTAAAATAGCTCCAGTTGCACCTAGTGGATGACCTAAGGCAATAGCTCCACCATTGACATTCACTTTATTCATATCAATACCTAAATGACGAACCACCTGAATCGATTGTGATGCAAAAGCTTCATTTAATTCCCACAGGTCGATATCATTTAGTGATAATCCTGCTATTTTCAAAGCTTTTGGGACTGCTTCTATCGGACCAATTCCCATCACTTCTGGGGGTACTCCTCCAACAGCAAATCCTAAAAACTTCGCCATCGGTTTTAAGCCTTGAGATTCGGCTTCTTCACGATCCATGACAAGAACCGCCGCAGCACCATCCGAAGTTTGAGAGGAATTTCCCGCAGTTACAGAACCTTTTACATTGAATGCAGGACGTAATTTTGCAAGTACTTCCACAGAAGTCCCTTCTCGCACTCCTTCATCAGTATCAAACGTAAATGTTCGAGACTGCAGCTTATTGTTTTCATCTACATAGTGCTGAACCACTTCTACAGGCACGATTTCGTCTTTAAATTTACCTTCTTTAATGGCTTTTGCAGCTAATTCGTGAGATCGTACTGCAAATGCATCCTGATCTTCTCTACTTACTTCATAACGATTGGCTACTTCCTCTGCGGTATGCCCCATACTCATATAATATTGAGGTGCTTCCTCAGCTAATTTTGGGTTTAGTCGAACCGTGTTTCCTGTCATAGGAATCATACTCATTGATTCTACTCCACCCGCAAGGATTGCTTTAGAATGACCTAACATTATCCGTTCTGCTGCATAAGCGATTGCTTGTAGGCCCGAAGAACAAAAACGGTTAATCGTGATAGCTGGAGTGGAATCAGGAAGACCAGCTAGTGCCCCAATATTTCTTGCAACATTCATCCCTTGTTCAGCTTCAGGCATTGCACAACCCATTATTAAGTCATCAATTGGGCCATCGTATCCGGATCTTTTTAATGTTTCTTTTACTACTACGGCCCCAAAATCATCAGGACGTACGGTTGCAAGAGAACCCTTTTTCGCTTTAGCAATTGGCGTTCTTGCTCCTGCTACAATTACGGCTTCGCGCATATTTGTGTATCCCCCTTATTCGTTGCTTTTGCAAATTCAGTTAGAAGTTTTTTCACTTTACCGGATTCACACGTTAGTTACGTAATGGTTTCCCCTTAATAAGCATGTGTTGCATTCTTGCTTGTGATTTTGGATCAGCTACAAGTTGTAAAAATGCTTCGCGCTCTAGATTTAATAAATACTCTTCTGTTACATCCGTTCCATATGGTACAAGTCCACCTGCAATAACATAAGCTAACTTTTTAGCTATTTTTAAATCATGCTCGCTAATAAAGCCAGATTGGAACATTCCTTGTGCTCCTAATAAAAGTGTTGCATAACCAGGTGCCCCTACTACTTTTACTTTTTTAGGAACAGGTGCTGTATATCCAGCTTCCGAAAGTGCAAGGACAGCTTGTTTTGCATCGTATAGTAGATGATCTGGGTTTACTGAAATTCCATCAGCAAAGTCTAAGAAATTATTATCACGAGCTTCTTCGCCAGAAGTAGAAACTTTAGCCATCGCAATCGTCTCAAATACTTTATTAGCAATAGCTTGATAGTCAATTTCAACCCCATTTGGAATACCCTTTACGAATTTTTCATAAAGAGCAAGATTTCCCCCTCCACCAGGGATTAAACCTACACCTACTTCTACAAGGCCCATATATGTCTCACTTGATGCTTGAATGTGTGCAGCAGGTAAACAAACTTCTGAACCTCCACCAAGAGTCATGCCAAATGGTGCAGAAACAACCGGTTTTTTACTGTACTTTATTCGTCTCATCGCTTTTTGGAAGGAACGAATGACAAAGTCCAATTCAAAGATGTTATCATCTTGTGCTTCCATCAAAATCATGCCAAGGTTTGCACCAACACAGAAGTTCTTCCCTTGATTTCCAATGACAAGCCCTTTGTAATTAGCTTCTACTTCATCAATCGCAAAATTTAGCATTTGAATGATATCAAGACCAATTGCATTTGATTTCGAATGAAACTCTAGTAACGCAACCCCGTCACCTAAATCTATTAAACTTGCACCAGAGTTTGATTTAATGACACCATGTTTTTTCTTATAACGTTTCAAATCAATTACTTTTTCATTGACAGGCACTTTCACATAGCCAGAGCCATTATAATAAGCTAACTCACCATCTAGCTCTTTATAGAAGGATTCGTAACCTTGAGATAAAAATTCTTTAACAAAGCTTGGAATTGCTCTACCTTCAGACTCCATTTTTTCTACAGATTGTCTAACACCAATGGCATCCCACATTTCAAATGGTCCTTGTGACCAACCAAAGCCCCATTTCATTGCGTTATCGATTTCAACAATATTATCTGCAATAACACCATTCATTTCAGCTGAATAAATTAATGTTGGGACAAAGATATTCCATAAAAGCTCACCAACACGATCATCCGCATAAACAAGAGTCTTTACTTTATTTGAAAGTCCTTTTGTTTGTTTCGCCATTTCAATAGATGGTGTTTGAAGTTTTTTCGTTGGTACATATTCAAATGTAGAAGGGTCAATTTCAAAGATTTCTTTCCCTTTTTTAACGAAGAAGCCTTGACCAGATTTTGCCCCTAACCAACCATTTCCAACTAATTTTTTCATCAATTCAGGTACTTCAAATACTTTTTGTTCTTCACCTGTAGTTTGGTCATAAACCGTTTTGGCCACGTGTAGGAATGTATCTAATCCCACAACATCTAAAGTCCTAAATGTCGCTGACTTTGCTCGACCAATCAACGTTCCTGTAACCGAATCTACCTCTCCAACTGAGTAGCCGCGCTCTAACATTTCTCGTAATGTAACCAATAATCCATATGTGCCGATTCGATTCGCTACAAAGTTAGGTGTATCCTTTCCGATTACAACACCTTTCCCTAAAACATCTTCTGCAAATTCTTTTACGAAAGAAAGAACATCTGATGACGTTTTTTCAGTTGGAATTACTTCTAATAATTTTAAGTATCTAGGCGGGTTAAAGAAGTGTGTGCCTAAAAAGTGCTTTTGGAAATCTTCTGAACGTCCTTCTATCATTGCATTTACACTAATACCCGATGTATTTGAACTAACAATTGTTCCAGGTTTACGTACTGAATCTACTCGTTCAAATAGATTCTTTTTGACCTCTAAATTTTCAACCACTACTTCAATAATCCAGTCAACATCGTTCAGCTTCTCCAAATCATCTTCTAAGTTACCCACACTTATAAGAGCTAAATTTTTCTTTGAAGTAAGTGGTGCTGGTTTATGTTTTAACAGTTTTTGAACTGCATTAGTTGCAAAGCGATTGCGTACTATAGGTTGTTCTAATGTAAGTCCCTTTGCTTCTTCTTCCTTTGTTAACTCTCTAGGTACTATATCTAATAATAATGTTGGAATCCCGATGTTCGCTAAATGTGCTGCAATACCCGAGCCCATTACCCCTGAACCGAGTACGGCTGCTTTTTGAATTTTGTAAGACATAAACATCCCCCTTAATCCCTTGAATGAATACTCATTCATTTTATGCCGAAAAAAAATAAATTCATCATCATATATTTTTTTAAATCACATTTTCTGTTCTTAGTGTAGTTGATTTTCTCAAAATTGGCAATATCTTTTAATTTAATTTTCTAAAAAATTCGTTTTGATTTTTATTTATTTACTAGAGTTCTCTATATTTTATGAACAATCATTCAATAAGTCAAATTACTTTTCCCTTGAGTTTAAAATGTGTACACTATCATTGAAGGAGAGTGATATATATGCAAGCCATTACAACATCTGAACAGTTTAATGAAATTATCGCATCTGAACAACCTGTAATCGTAAAGTTCTATGCAGGTTGGTGCCCAGACTGCACACGTATGAACATGTTTATCGATCCAATTATTGCAGAATATGATCAATATACATGGTATGAAATTAACCGAGACGATTTCCCTGAATTAGCAGAAAAATATCAGGTTATGGGAATTCCAAGTTTATTAATCTACAAAAACAGCGAAAAACTAGCACACTTACACAGTGCAAATGCAAAATCACCAGAAGACGTAAAAGAATTCTTAAATGCACAAGCTTAATTGATAGTTCGTATGTTTAGCTGTGAATAGAGTGTTAATTGGATACTTTATTCACAGCTTTTTCTTTGCTTTTAAGCATTGTTTATGTTGATCATATTGAAAGGGAATGAATGGAATGCCTTTTGTTAATATAAAAATCACAAACGAAGATGTTACACCAGAAAAAAAAGCTGCCCTTATTAAAGGAGCAACTCAGTTACTTGTTGATGTACTAGGCAAAAATCCTGCCACTACAGTCGTTGTTATTGAAGAAATCGACACTGACAACTGGGGTATTGGTGGAGAAACTGTAACAAATAGAAGAAAAGAAGGAAAATAATTAGAATTTAAAGTGGAAAAATGGATTTTTTCCACTTTCCCAATATACTTTCCCTTTTAATCTACTTCTCAACTTTTATAATGTTATAAAATTCCTCCAGCTTATGTATTTCATAAGTAGGTGTAATCTCAGGATGTTTATAGTCACGTCCCTTTATATTTACCCAGCATGTATCAATTCCTGCATTCCACCCACCTATTACGTCTGCACTGAAGGAGTCACCAATGATTAATGTTTCCTTTAGATTAATACTTTCAACTTGTGAAAATACAATATCAAAAAATTCCTTCATCGGTTTTTGGTAGCCTGTGTCTTCAGAAACAAACACTTTTTTAAAGTATGGTGCTAACCCAGAATCCGTTAGTCTCTTCTGTTGTGTATTGGATGCTCCATTTGACACAACATATAAATCAAATTCCACATGTAATCTTTGAATTAATTCGATGGCGCCTTCTATTAAATGATGACCTTCCGATAGGTATTCATTATATTTCTTCTGTAAGGCAACTCCATCTACTTGAATTCCATATTGTTCAAATAGTAGAGCAAAACGTGTATTGACTACTTCATCGCGGTCAATCTCATCATTTTCATAAGCTCTCCACAGTGAATCATTTAACTTTTTATAATTGGCTTTAATTTCTGGTGTTAGTGTAACTTGTTGAAGGTTAAAAAGTTTTTGTAAGGCAACATCCTCTGAAGCACCAAAATCCAATAAAGTATCATCTAAATCAAATAACAAAGTTTTATAACGTACCATTTCTCTTCCCCCTAAAACACAACTACCTTATTCTTTATTTTCTAATTAAATTATATCATTCTTTTGTACAGAATAATTCCTATCCAATATGATAAAGAAAGAAGGTAGGTGAAGAAATGAAAGTACAACTAAATATTCAAGGGATGTCGCAATATAGCCAAAGTGTAAATGCTCAAATCCAAAACTCTGCTTGTGGCCCAACTACTGTTTTTGTCATATTAAATTATTATCGTATTCAATCCTCAAGTATAAAAGATATCAATAGTCTTTATCAGTTACTCGGTGGAACAAAGATAGGTTTATTTAAATGGCGACTCATAAAAAATTTACGAAAGCTATTAGGGGACAATTGGGATGTAAGAAGCTGCACACTTCATGAAAGTCTTAAAGAACTTGAAAGTGGAAGACCCGTTGCAATGAAATTTGATAAACACTTTACATTACAATGGTTTACAAAACCCACCTTCCGTTATCATTGGGTCCCGCTTATTGGGTATGAAATTATAAATGATGAATTATATTTAATCCTTCACGATAATGGCAACAGATACCGTGATAGCCAAATTAGGAAGGTGCGCTATTCGGATAATCATAAAATATTAAGCTTCGTAAAAATAGAGCCGAAGTGAGAACAATTCACTTCGACTCTAGAATTTATACTAAAGAATATAAAGATCTAGCATGTTTTGCAATCAAGCTAAAGCCTTTACTTTCAAGACGTTCAAATGTTTCTTGTGCATAATCCCCTAATACGAGCTGTTCTAGGTTAGCGTTAATTTGCATTTCTCTTTGGATTTTAGCTAACTGATGAGATAGCTTCAACATTTCAAGATTTTCACTGATTTTATTTCGTTGTGCTGGTTTTAGGGCATCTAGATTTTCCAATACACCGTGAATCGATCCGTAGTTTTGAATTAGTTGTAACGCTGTTTTTGGCCCAATACCCTTTACCCCTGGATATCCATCACTCGTATCCCCCATAAATGCTTTAACATCAGCAAATTTGTAAGGTTCGATTAAGTATTCTTCTTTGAAACGTTCTTCTGTATAGTTGTCATACTCGGAATATCCTTTTTTCGTAAAGGCTATTTGCGTTGCAGGATTAAGTAATTGCAGCAGATCCTTATCGCCTGAAATAACCGTAATCGAAGACTCATCTTTCCACTTTTCAATCATGGAACCAATCATATCGTCTGCTTCCATCCCGACTTCTCCAAAATTTTTCCAGCCAATCATTTCAGAGACCTCTTTAGCCATATCGAATTGGGGTAGCATCTCTTCAGGTGGTGCCGGGCGGTTTGCTTTATAGCCATCGAAGATTTCATTGCGGAATGTTTGTGAACCCATATCCCAACATACAGCTAAATGTGTTGGTTTATAAATCGATTGTGCCGTTAATACATGTCTGGCAAATCCTTGTACTCCGTTTGTCGGTGTCCCATCTGCTAAACGAATATAATGCCCCATTGCACTTGAGGCAAAGAAGGAACGAAATAATAAGGCCATCCCATCTACTATTAAAAGATGCGGTTTATTTGTCATCATGAAAAATCCTCTCTAAATCTAGTGTACTTATTATATCAAAACTATCGTGCCATTAGATGACAATTAAATTGTTAATTAATTCGTATATCCCACTACTTTAGTAGAATTGAGAATATTTTCTTTCCTAATAACTAAGTCGTTTTTTCAATCCTTTTAAATTAAGTTGTAAAAGCATCTGGCTAAAAAAGGACTTGGAGATATAGCCTGAGAAGACCGTTACTAGCTTTCCATCAAAGGCTTCTTTCAATTGCTCCAATTTTGTTAACTCTTTAATATCACCAAAATCGTATATTTTATATCCTTCATCACAAAAGTGTTTCATATTTTCACAACATAAAAAATAATTTGCACCTTGTTTAGTACTCATTTCGGTTAAATCATGGATGTCATTATACAATGCCATGACCATCTCTTTTCCAACAACATAAGCTCGATAATAAATAGATTCCTTTTGTTCATTTTCAACCTTTGTTAGGATTAAGCCACCTTGCTCTCGGAGAAGCTTCATCGTTTGTATATCAAAATTGCTTAGTTTTCGAGCGTTCATTTGTTTTGCCTTTTCGTTATAAAATTGTTGGAATTCTTCAATTTCCTTGTCGGTTGGATGAGTGAATCTAGATATGTTCCAATTTTCGTTTATAAGGTGAATCTCTTTACCAGACACATACGGAAATATATCTGGTTCGTATTGTTTTAAATCAATATGAAGAGTCTTCTTCCCATGAAGCTTGCGACTTGGTTTTAAAATATGCGTATAACATACAATCTTCGGTTCATATCTACTGTCGTACTTAAATTCTTGAAAATAAACCTGATCAAGTGGCAAAGCAAATAATTTTCTACTAATTAGTAACACGAACTGTCACTCCTTTATTCCACTATTTTTATATTATGAATGAATGCAAAACTATTAATCACTATCACAAAATAAATTTATCCGTTCATCTAATAGATTTGTCAATATCGTAAACACTAAGAATTGTAAAAGGAAAATATTTTACAAGTATAATTTTTGTTATAAAATAATACGAAAAATATTTCCTAGGGAATAAATCATCTACCGCATAACGCTTGTCAGGATATGTTTTTATCAAAAATAGAGCCGATTTTCACGATGCTTTTAAACTATAGTTTTAATGGATTCTGTATACCATTTATCATAGGCATTCTCCATTCCTATCCCTCCCCCAAAAATTACTTTGATAGATTACCTAATAGAGTGCTTAATAGTTTTTATGGATAATTCTGTTAGACCTATTAATCTAAGTATTAACAAAAACTTCAATTATATTCCTTAATAAGGAAAAACATTTAGGGTTTTAACAATAAAAAAAGAACCCTTTCCAGAGAAAGAGTTCTATTATTCATTCCGTTTCATATCTCGAATGGCTTGTATAGACAATCGAACAAGTAAAACAGCGCACAAAAACAAACCAAAATAAGCAGCTATATTTAAGTAAATTGCATAAGCCATGTTTACGAATTGAGATATTGCTAATAAAGCAACGGAGATTACTCCAAATGTAATACCTACAAATAGTAAAACGAATCTAGAAAATAACTGTGTGATGAATTTCGTATTATTTTTGTCTGAGAAAATATCATGATGTAAGATAACTTTTCCATCTTCAACCCGTTTGAACATCTGGTCTACTCTTCGAGGAATTTTTCTTAAGTTTGGTAATAGTAATGCTAGTTCCTCTTCTAATTTTTGTTTTGCCACACGTGGTTCCACAAAAGGTTTTTTCAACGAAAGTTTCAAAAAAGTATTTGAATAAATTTTTGCTTCTTCAAATATGTTAAAGTTTCTATCAATAATACGTAAAGTCCCATCCAATGTAACAATGACACGTAATGCAAGACTAACAGACGGATAGAATTGTAAACCAAAATCTCGAATAACGGAGAAAATCGAATAAACAATCTCATCTGTTCGAATCCGTTCCACATAAGAGATTCTTAAAATAATCTGACCGATTGCTTGCTCTAATTCAAGACGATCTACATCACTCCGATTTTTGACTAATAACGAAATCCCGTCAAATAAAATAGAAGCATCACTCTGTTGAATACCAATGAAAAAGAGTTTTAACCCTTCTTGTTGAGAGGCAGATAATCGACAAACAGCGCCAAAATCTAATAATGTAATCTCTTTATTTGCTACATCATAATAAATATTTCCAGGATGTGGATCAGCATGGAAAATTCCAGATACTAAGGCTTGCTCTAGATAAGAAAAGAGTAAGGTTTCAGCAATATCATGACGATTCACCACTTTTTCCAGGGGTAGGTTCGCCACACTCGTTCCCTGTCCCAAATCCATTACAAGAATATTTTCATTACTATATTCTTCATAGACTTTTGGGATATTCACCTTTAACATACTTTTCTTCAAGACATTATTTATCTGTGTCATGTTTCGGGCTTCTATTTTAAAATCAATCTCTTCTCTCAAAGAAGTAGCAAATCCTTCAGCTAAATCCCTGAACCCTAAACTTTCAGCCCATTGTGATTTACTAGTTATCCAATTTGCAAATTCCATTAAAATACTTAAATCTTCCCGCATGATAACTTTCACATCAGGACGTAACAATTTTACAACGACTTGATGATTTGTTTCTCGTAAAATCGCTTTATGTACTTGACCAATAGAAGCTGCTGCAATAGGTGTCATGTTAAAAGTAGAGAATACTTCATTCACTTCACCATGTAGATTTTGTTTTAAGATTTCTTGCACTTGTTCTTCTGAAAGTGTCGTGACATTTTGTTGTAACTTTTCTAATTCTTCTATAAAAATTGGTGAAAATAATTCTTTTCTTGTAGAAAGTACTTGTCCGAATTTTATAAAGATGCCCCCACATTGCTCCAATGTCTCCCTTAAAGCAATGGCCAGCTCCCGATCAGAATCTCGATTTCTAGCATACTTCACTGTTCTTGTAATGCCATTGGTTACAGCAATTTTGAAAACAGTTCGTAGTCGTTTTTGATGTCTCCAATAGCCTATCAATTTTTTAATTAGTGATTTTTTGCCTGTATGACGACCCGTTTTTTCATCGAATTCCAAAGGCTCAAAAAGTTCAAAGAATAAATAGATTAACATGGAAATGAGCAACATGCTTCCAATCCACAGTATTGTCGCAACATTGACTACACTATTTACGGTACTAAAGGAATTTTCTGTTCCTTTTAAATACGTATACCAATAAATAAAGGTTGTAAAAGAAACACTAATAAAAACAGAAAGGATTCTCTTTATGAGATTGACGCTAGGGCCAATTAGTCGACCACTTATAAAAAAGATAAATATGGTAACGAGTACTATTAAAAGGATTGGTTTAATGAATGTCATTCCCTACACTCGCTTTCTCTTATCGATTTCTATTCAGCTATTGTGCAATCTACTGTAACTACTACATTACCTCTTAATGCTCTACTGATCATGCAACTTTCTTCCGCTTTTAATGCTAACCGTTCAGCAATTCTCTTATTTGAATCACTTACTTCCTGCAAAGTTATTTCAATATGATGGATTATTTTCTTATATGTAAAAACATTATTTTCGACTTGTACTATACCTTCTGATTGTAGAGAAAGGCGGCTCTTTACATTTGAACGCTCCAGCATTGCTGCTAACGAAATAATATAACAACTCGCCGCTGCGCTTAATAGTAATTCATCAGGATTTGTTCCTATACCTGGTCCTCCCATTTCGCTAGGAATTGACATCGTGGTTTTCAATTTTTCACAGTGAATTTCTCCTGTATCATTTCTTCCACCATCCCAGCTCGTTTGAAGTTTAAAAATGTGTTCTACGCTATTAGCCATTTCTTTCCACTCCTTTCCCCTAACTATACCATTCAATACATTCTGATGATAATTAAAAACTATACTATTCATAGATAAATGAATGATTTAATGCCTATTTACTATAAATAACGAAAGGACCCACATAAAGTGAATCCCTTTAGTAAAAAACAATATTTTATTTCATGATAAGCCCGCTTTTAATCTTCTAACTGTATTGTTTTTGTTGTTAAATTTGAAGTCAATCCAACTGAATGTACGATAATTTCTTTTGAACCTTTTGTAAAGACAACTCCATGTAGCTGACCTCGTTCAAAAATAGCTCCCCCACCATCAATCCCCAATTTCTTTCGGCAAGGGGATACCCAGACATTACTTGATTTATCCTCATTTAATAAAACTGTTGGTGTGTGTCCAAAAACAACAATTTCCTTCGCCTTATGTGGAGCATTATAGAACTCTTCTCGAATCCAATAAAAATCTTCTTCTTTTGTATTACGGAAATTTTCTTCTTTTGAAGAAATCCCTGCATGGACAAAAAGGAATGGACCCCATAGATAAAAGCGACGTAAGCCCTTCATAAAGCTCACGATTTTTGACTGTTCTTTTTGAATCTTTGTTGTAACCTCTTTCACAGAAAAATTGTCGGAGGCAATATTCAGATTAGGATCATTGCATATGCTTTGTATCGTAGCAGCTCCCCCAACTTTTGGATTAAAATAAAATTCAGAAATTTCTTCTGGTTTATCAAGCCATCCTAAAAATAACTGTTCATGATTTCCACTTAATGTGACAACATCGTAATCATCCGCTAATTGTATGACTTTTTGTAATACCTTTAAACTATCGGGTCCCCGATCAATGTAATCACCAAGGAAGACTAGTTGTTCTTCTTTTGGATTCCATTTTGTTAATATCGATTCCAATAAACTATAACCACCATGTATGTCGCCTATTACAAAAACTTTATCCAATTACACGCACCCCATTTAAATAAACAAGCATAATAAATTTTACGGTAAAACTTAAAAAAGTCACCCTTAAGTCTCATTATTCACTCTATTCTAACTATATCATATTCAATTGGAAAATTTTTAATATCTATGTAAATAGTAGAACTAAAATAAGAAATAAGGTATATATATACGCTAGTTATAACAGTCTGGTTTTATTAAGTTCCCAAAAAGTCGTGAAATATCTTGACTTCCAACATCAAAATTTCTTTTTTTTTAATATATGTCTAGACAATCCTATAATTACCTTGTATAATAAAGCTTATAATAATTATATTGCTTCATATCTAATGAATTCACATGTTACAAAAAGTAATCGTGAACGTTCGGTACTTTTTGTAATGTGTGAATTTTTTTATAGTATTTTGAAGTAATTAATTATTGATTAAATTTTTTGGAGGTCTATTATTATGACACAAGGTACAGTAAAATGGTTTAACTCAGAAAAAGGTTTTGGATTTATCGAAGTTGAAGGTGGAAACGACGTATTCGTACACTTCTCTGCAATCCAAGGCGAAGGTTTCAAAACTTTAGAAGAAGGTCAAAAAGTTGAATTCTCAGTTGAAGAAGGAAACCGTGGACCACAAGCTTCTAACGTAACTAAACTATAATTTGAAGCTCAAAGGGCAATCTCAGTTATGAGATTGCCCTTTTTTTAATTATTAAATATTTGCTTGATTAAGCTGTAATACTCTGACTGTGTTGCACACGAAATATCGTCATTTCCCCACTTTTTACAATTGTTCATAATTGTTTCAAACGAACTAGGTTTACTAATTAAGTAGCCTTGTACCGCATCGCATTCACTATTAAGTAAATAATTAAATTGCTCCATTGTTTCTACCCCTTCAGCAACAACATTTAGTTTTAAATGTTTCGCCATTGAGATAATTAAGTCAACTAATGGTTCATGTTCATGCTCATTCATGTTATTGACAAATTCACGATCTATTTTCAAACAATCAATTGGTAAATCTTTTAAATAAGATAAGGATGAGTATCCTTTCCCGAAATCATCTAAAGCAATGGTTACCCCTAATGCTTTTAAATCATGTAAAATTGGCATTAAAAAGTTTTTATCCATCGTCATCGTTTCTGTTATTTCCAGTTGTAAACTTTCTGGAGATAGTTTTGTTTCATTTAAAATTGTACTTACGATTTGAACAAAATTTTCATGGAATAGTTGACCAAGTGATAAGTTAACTGCAACCGTAACTGGTTGATTTATCCTCTGTTGTAGTTCCTTTGTTTGTCGACAAGCTGTTTCTAGTACCCATTTTCCAATCGGAACAATTAAACCCGACTCTTCTGCAATTGGGATAAAGTCTGACGGAGGAATTAACCCTTTATTTGGATGCTTCCAACGGACAAGAGCTTCCATAGCTATATTATGCTTTGTTTTTAATTTTAACTGTGGCTGATATTGTAGAAACAATTCGTTGTTTTGGATTGCTTGGTATAAATCTTTTTCTAACAGTAGTTGTTCTTCACGAACACATGACATGGAGGGCTCATAAAAAGAAAATTGTTCTGGTACTTTTCTTGCTTCGTACAGAGCAAATTGAGCACATTTCATTAAATATTCCGCTGACTCTGCATCTTCAGGGTAATAGGCAATTCCTATATTCACGGTAATATTGAGAGAGAAATGTTGAATGCTAAATGGTCTCTCCATCAGCTCAATAAGCTGCTTACTAAGACTAAGAAAATCCTCTTTTTCAATTTTACTTTCTATTAAGATTAAAAATTGATCCTCTTGTAATTTTCCAATTGTATGATGAGGAAATAACTTTTGTAATCGTTCTGCTATTAACTCTAGCATTCGGTTTGTATAAAATGACCCCAAAGAACTTTTTAATGTTGTTAATCGATCCACTTCAAAAACTAAAATTGCTTTCCTTGATTGATCTTTGCGTAAATGTTCGTTTATTTTTTTCAATAAAAACCGTTCATTTGGTAGCTTTGTAACTTCATCATAGTAAGACATAAAATGTTTTTCTTTTTCTGAATCCGTTAATTTTTGTTCTGTATCCTGTAATGTTTTAATAGTACCTTTATATATCGAGTTAATACAAATCGCTAAATATAGCAATAAAATAATAACAATAGTGAAGATCATTCCAATTGAAAATGAATTCAATTCTGAAAATATTAGAATACTAACTAAAGCAAGGGCTATTAATCCAATTGCTACATAGACAATATTTCTTCTATAAAGGTAAGAATAATTTTCATTTGTATTCATCATTATCCCCCCAACATTCTTATATCAATATAACTAATCAAATTAAAAATTTCATAGGTAAATAGAAATAATGAAATTTCTTTCTAGTAGTTACTTTTTATTTAAACTTAATTAGGGGGGGATATAATCTTTTGTACACTATTTTATACTTCTTCAGTTATCTGATTTTTTTCCAACTTTATTCAATAAATCCTCTAAATCCGCTTTGTATTTACGATAGATATTTTCGTGCCCTAAAGTTTGAAAAATTGTAAAGGCACGATTACATTTCTCCATGCCCTCGGGGATTGAATTCTCAACAATATCTAGCATACCTTCGTAATAGATAATGAGTGTCTGCTCGAAGAAATCGGAAACTTTCCTATAATATTTTTTAGTTGCATCTAATACAACCTTAGAATATTGAAAGCCATCGTTTTTAAAACTACATTCTAAAAGGTTAAAGAACAAATAGCTTAACATATTTTTATCTAAATTTAAGCCTTTATATTTATCTGCACGATTTAATAAATTTTTCGTCATTAAAAAGGCTGTTTCAGGAGGAAATAAGATAAGAAAATTGTTTAATATAACTAACTCGTGGTAACACCACTCATCCATACTTAAGAGATAATCTGTAATTTCCTTAATATATTCTTTATTGATTTTATTTGGATCTAAATCATTCTCCATGCAATCGCAAAGAATAAATAAATGCCTTAGGAAAAGGTCCCCGCTTTGCTCGTATTGTTTATTAACTTTCTCTTTGATAATTGATATTTCTTCCTTATTACCTGCATAAAACAATTCAATTACTTTATTAAATTCATCCATTTTAGATGATTTTTTATAATCATTTTTTATGTAAAAAAATTCATTATACGTGACATTACAATATTCAAGAATTTCCGTTAATTTATCGGAAGAAATACTATTCTTCCCTGATTCTATTCTTGCTATATAGGGACGTGTCATTCCGATTGCATTTGCTAATTCTTGTTGTGTGATTTTTTTATTTGTACGAATATATTTAATAACCTGTCCTATTTCCATTACATACGCCCCTCTCTCACTGTGTATAATATAGTTTACAAGACTACCTTATTTTAACTCTTTCTAGTACAATTTCATTATATTAAATTTCTTATGAAAGGAATGAACGACTTTGAAAAAGAATTTTTCTATCATTAAATTAGCAATTATTGCTGCTGCTCTTTTTGTCACTACTACTCCAGAAATTAAACCTCTAGTTTGGTTAATTGGATACGAGTAAACTTCAATCAATTTTATCTATTAAATACTTCTAGTTAATACTTGTCTTTTAACTACCAGTCTGTAATTGTTATTCCTCCTTTTAATAGGAGGTTTTTTTATTCCTAGCTCTCATGGACTAATTATAAATATAAGATAAAAACCGCGCCATGATTATGCCTAACGCGGTTTAATTTAATTATTTTAAACTATTTAACATTCACTTCTATAACTTCGTTGCAAGCTTATTTAGTTCATTGGAAAGCTCATGAATATCCTTTACAAAGTGGGAAACTTGTTGAATAGATGCAGACTGTTCTTGGCCTACAGCGGATATTTGTGCTATAGCTTCTCCCATTTGCTTCGTAACATCTTGTATATGCGATAACGTATCGCGGATTTGTTGTGTGGACTGCACAGTTTCTTTAGAGAACTTTCGGATTTCGTTGGCCACAACTTCAAACCCTTTTCCTTTTTCTCCCGCACGTGCAGCTTCTATTGCCGCATTCAAGCCTAATAGATTTGTTTGATCTGCCACTCGTTTAATTATTGTTAACACTTCGTTCGTTTGTTGTACACTTTTTTCAGCCATTTCAGACTGTTGCAATAACTGTCCAGCCACGTTCGTTAATGAGCTTGAACTAGTGGCAATACTACTAATTTGATCATCAGCATGTTCAAGGGATTTAAAAATTTGTTCTGAGACCTTTCTAAGTTCAGTTTGTTTTCTATGTTGTACTGCAATTCCACCGATTACCTTTCCCTCACTATTATGTAATGGCAGCGCCGTTCCTGTGAATTCAAATCCATAATACTCTGCTGGTACTTCTGCTTGCAGTCTCTTATTTTCTTTTAATGCTATTATTAATGGTTCACCTGGTTGAAACTTTTGTCCTACTTTAATATTCAAATTAATATTGTCCCCTGGAAAGTAGGCAATAAATTTCTCCAAATCACAAACAGCAATCGATAAATCTACTGGAACAGCTACTTTTAAAGCCGGAATTGTTTTGATAAATTGCTCCAAAGATTCTATTTTATTCATTAAGGTTAATGCCTCCTAAAATCAATACAAACTTACTACATAATGATAACATTTTATCATTCGATTTCGTTAAATAAATCTAACCATAGTCCTTTCCTTTTTCTTTTTTCCCAATTAAATAGGAAAAAGGATATTGTTCAGAGTTTTGCTCTAACAATATCCTTTTCATCCTATTGATTATTTTAAGTCTAGTAACCTATTGATCCTCAATGACAATATACGTTGCTTTGACTGGACCATGTACCCCAACAATTAGCACCGATTCAATATCAGCAGAGTTACTTGGACCCGACATAAATAAGATACAAGAAGGTATTTTTTCTCCGCTTTCAATTTGTTTATGAATTTGTTGTGCAGCTTGTGTCATTCGAGGAACAATTGAACTTTTTGGAACGAGTACGATTACATTTTCAGGTAAAAAGTTCATTGTTCTACCACGGTTTGGATGGCTATAAAGGACCGCTGTTGCAGATTCAGCTAATGTGATTTCACTAATTGTAATACTAATCTTTGCTTTTTCTGCATGTTTAATATTTTGTATTGGATCCTTTGCATTCCATTCGTGAAATTCAATACCGTTATCAGGTAAGGATTGAATCGTCTCTTTTAAACCGAATTTTTCAAATCGCTCATCTTTCCATGCGATGACTGATTTTCCACCAAACCCATTAATCACCTGTTGCAGTGTGTCCGCTAGTTTAGAAGTAGTCGTTTGGAAAAATGTTGTATGAATGTTTTCGCACTGTTCCTTTAATACTTCCACAAGTTCATCTTGAGAAGCATTTTTTAACACTTCAAGTTGAGGTAAGTGTTTCCATGCCGGACGCGTTGCTTTTGTTTTGATAGGGCGACCAAGGCTAGTTGCTATATTATTTAAAAATTGATCCCGATTTTGAATTGTCATGATTGATCCCCTTTCTGACGTTGTTTTAGCCAGTTACGGAAACTTTCCTTATTTGGTGCTGGGAAGTCACGCTCTTCAGTCCATGCTTTTAATGGACCAGGGCCACTTGTAATTTTGTCGTCTTTTACAAAAGGTGACATAACCGGTGAAGCAATTTTAGTTGCCACATTAAATAAAGGTGAAGTGGATGCACCGAAACCAAATGCTTTCATCAATAAACGTTCTGAAATAGGCGCCTTCCCTTCAATTTCTACAATTTTTTGACGATGTTTGTGTAGTAGTTCATGTAATGGGATTTTCACTGGACATGCATCTGTACAAGCACCGCAAAGAGTAGACGCGTATGGCAATTCTTTAAAATCTTCATAGCCACCAAGTAATGGTGTTAATACAGCACCAATTGGACCGGAATAAATAGAACCGTAACTATGACCACCAACGTGTCGATAAACAGGACAAGCATTTACACAAGCCGCGCATCGAATACATTGTAAAACCGATTGGAATTCTGTTCCTAAGATTTTTGAACGACCGTTATCGACGATGACTAAGTGGAATTCTTCAGGTCCATCTGTTTCATCTTTCTCTTTCACACCTGTTAGCATCGTAATATAACTTGTTATCTTTTGACCAACAGCACTACGAGTTAATAAACTAACTAATACTTCCATTTCCTCAAATGTAGGAACGATACGCTCCATACCCATTACTGCAATCTGCGTTTTCGGTAGAGCAGTTACTAGGTCAGCGTTTCCTTCATTTGTAACAAGTGTAACAGTACCACTCTCAGCGATAGCGAAGTTACAGCCTGTTATCCCGATATCTGCCGTTAAATATTCTTGACGTAATTTTTCACGTACAAATTGGGCCATTTCTTCAGGTTGTTCTGATTTTTCATAACCAAGTTTATTAGCAAAAATTTCGCGTATTTGTTGTCTGTTTTTATGCAGTGGCGGTACGATAATATGGGATGGCGGTTCATGATCATTTACTTGTAAAATGTACTCACCAAGATCGGTTTCAATCACTTCACAACCCGCATCTTCTAGCGCAGCATTTAAATGGATTTCTTCCGTTACCATAGATTTTGCTTTTACTACTTTTTTAGCTTGTTTTTGAAGTGCGACGTTTTTCACATATTCTGAGGCTTCTTCAGCAGTCTGTGCGAAAAATACATGACCTCCACGTTTAACAACGTTTTCACTTAATTCATATAAGTAAGCATCTAAATTTTCAAGAACGTGTTGACGAATTTCCTCACCGTGTGCACGCCATTCTTCCCAGTTTCCTAATTCATCTACTCGTGCTTGTCGACGTGTTTGGAAGCGTTGTTGTGCAGCCGATACGGCCCCTCGCATAAATGTATCCTGTAAATTATTTTCTACACGTGTTTTAAATTGCTCGTTACTTGTTTTCATTGCCATAATAAATCCCCCCCTCTATCGGCTATTTAACACTTCTGCAATATGCATGACACGAATTGGTTTTCCCGTACGACCGATGCGACCACCAATATTGATTAGGCAACCAGCATCTGCACCGATTAAAATATCTGCTTCTGTTTCTTCAACATTACAAACTTTTTCATCGACCATTTGGCCAGAAATATTCCCCATTTTTACAGAAAAAGTTCCGCCAAATCCGCAACAACGCTCTTTACCAGGTAACTCCACATATTCTAAACCTTCTACATTTTTTAAAAGCTTAATAGGTGCATCTTTTACACCTAGTAAACGAGTCATATGGCAAGAAGTATGATAGGTAGCTTTTCCTTTTAATCGTGCCCCTACATTCTCTATTTTTAAAACGTTTACAATAAAATCTGTTAATTCATATGTTTTATCCGCTAATTGTTTCGCTTTCGGTTCCCATTCTGGATCTCCTTTAAAAATATGAGGATACTCTTTAAACATAAAAGCACAAGATCCAGATGGTGTAACTATGTACTCTGCACCCTCGAACGCTTTAATCATATTTTTCATAGAACCTTTTGATTCTTCAACGTAACCACTATTATAAGCTGGCTGACCACAGCATACTTGAGTTGTTGGGAAATCAATTTCACAACCGAGTCCTTCCAAAAGTTCTACAGTTGCTTTCCCAACATTGCCCTGGAACATATCCACTAGGCATGTAGCAAATAGTGTGACTTTCATATTCTTCCCCCTCAACGTTACCATTATATTCAACCGGTCATCTGATGACTAAATGGTAACATGTATTTCTAATTTGTACTATAATTATTTGAAAATTAAATAATTTATGCATAAAAAAATATATTAGACCCATCCATCATCAATCGGGGAAATTTATTGAGGAAAATTCCTATATGATAAAACAAAAAAATGCCTTTTGTACTTTGTACAAAAGACATCTTTTCAGCTTAGCGATTCTCTCTATTGTGTGCCATCAAAATATTGCATAAGAATTTTCTCTACATTACTTAAATGGGAATGCATTGCAAGTTCAGCAAGTTCAGTATTCTGTTGTTTAATAGCTAAAAAAATTTGCATATGTTCATCATAAAGCTGTTCAATCGTTGTTTGCTTTGAAAATAACCAGATTTTTCGTGTTTCGCGCATTAAATCAATCGTAAGACCAGACACTTGATCCAGTAAATTAGGTAGGAGTGGATTATGAGAAGCATCAGCAATCGCCATATGAAATTCAAAATCTACCTTTTCCCCAAGTTCACCGTCACCTTGAACCGTCTTCATTTTTTCAAGTATTGTTTTTAAACGCTCAATATCTTCGTTAGTACGACTTCTTGCAGCACTAACAGCAGTACCTACTTCAATAATTTTTCGTAATTCTAATAAATGAGGAACATTTTCCTTATGTGCAAGAATTGAAGTAGAAAGAGGAAAATCTAATTTATTTTCTGGAAATTGCTTCACGAATGTACCTGAGCCTTGCTTGATTTCAATTAGCCCCATTGCCTTTAGTGCCGCTAATGCTTCTCGTACAGCAGATCTACTTACTTGTAGTTTCTCTGCTAAAAGGTCTACAGAATCTAAACGATCCCCTGGATTTAATTCCCCACTTCGGATTTTTTCATGAAGTATTTCACAAACTTCTTCATAAATTTTTTTCGTTTTTATTTTTGCGAATTTCAAACTGCACACCTCTTTTTGTTATGTGAAATACACGAAATTTTTAAGTTTATTATACATGAAGCGTAAATAAAAATCTTTCTCAATTACAACAAGTTTAGAATATTTGAACATAACAAACAAAAATACATTGAATTTTTAAAAAATTCTATTTATAATCTACGTCATGAGGTCATCTGATGATTTGAGGGGAAAGTAACAATAACCGAAATGGGGGAACCGAATGACATTTACACAAAACTTTACAGCTGTTGCCGACAGTTTAGGATGGACAGCACTAGTTGCCACAGTACCGATATTATATTTTTTCTGGGCATTAGCAATAAAAAAGATGAAAGGTTATCTAGCCGGACTTACTACATTAATTTTAGCACTATTAGTAGCAATCATTGCATTTAAAGTCCCTGTTGTAACAGCATTAGCATCTGCTTCACAAGGTGCTGTTTACGGTATTATTCCAATCGGTTGGATTATTATTACTTCAGTATTTTTATATAACTTAACGGTAAAGACAGGACATTTTGAAGTTATCCGTTCTTCAGTACTTTCGATTACTGAGGATAGACGACTTCAAGCATTATTAATAGCGTTTTCATTTGGTGCTTTTTTAGAAGGTGCAGCCGGATTTGGAGCACCTGTAGCTATCTCAGCCGCACTACTTGTAGGGTTAGGGTTTAAACCGTTACAAGCTGCTGGACTTTGTTTAATAGCCAATACAGCCCCTGTAGCATTTGGAGCAATCGGTGTTCCCGTTACTGTAATGGAAGGGATAACTGGTATTCCAGCAATGGAAGTATCAAAAATGATTGGTCGCCAGTTACCGATCATTGCAGTATTTATTCCTTTAGTTTTAGTAGTCATAATGGTTGGCTTTAAAAAGGCATTAGAAGTACTACCCGCCATTTTAGTATCCGGCTTTTCTTTTGCCATTACACAATATTTAAGCTCAAACTTTTTAGGACCAGAGCTACCTGATATTTTATCATCATTAGTTTCATTAATTGCATTAGCAATCTTCCTACAATTTTGGAAACCAAAAACGATTTATCGTTTTAATGATGATAGCGCTATCAATGAGGATTCAAAAAAGCATTACTCTGGCGCTCAAATTTTAACAGCATGGTCTCCTTTTATCGTACTAACAGTCTTTATTTCTGCTTGGGGAATACCAACAATTAAAAAAGCATTAGTTGGTACATACGATGGCGGAAATGCCCTATTAAAAATTATTAACTCAATTGGAAACGCTTTAACGTTCTATCCTGAAGTTCCGTTTTTACATAATGTTGTAATTGATGGCGCAACAGGTAATGAAATTGCTGCGGTTTATAAGTTAGAGCTATTAGGAGCTGCTGGTACAGCTATTTTATTTGCGGCTATTATTTCAAAATTCTTATTAAAAATTTCATGGAGTAAATGGCTAAAAACATTTGTAGAAACATTAAATGAAATTAAATTCCCGCTACTTACAATTTGCTGTGTAGTAGGATACGCGTATGTCGCAAATACAGCTGGTATGATGGCAACTTTAGGATTAGTATTAGCGAAAACGGGCACATTGTTCCCATTCTTCTCCCCAATCTTAGGTTGGATAGGTGTAGTTGTTACGGGATCCGATACTTCATCAAACGTATTATTTGCGAAGTTACAACAAGTAACGGCAGGATCAGTAGGAATGGATCCTGTATTAGCTTTAGCAGCAAACACAGGCGGTGGTGTTACAGGGAAAATGATTTCTCCTCAAACATTGGCAGTAGCTGCTGCAGCTGTAGGACTAGCAGGAAAAGAATCAGAGTTATTAAAATTTGCATTTAAATATAGTTTAATCTTACTGTTAGCAATTTGTATCTTAACAATTTTACAAAGTACCGTATTAACTTGGATGATTCCGTAATTTTTTAGCAGTATGGTCAAGCAGATCATACTGCTTTCAACTTATTAGAACGATTATGGAGGGAAATATATGAAAAATATTGAGAAGATTTTAGTAGCAAATCGAGGAGAAATTGCGATTCGAATTTTCCGCGCTTGTAATGAGTTAAAAATAAAAACGGTTGCTATTTATTCTCATGAAGATAGCGGCGCCATTCACCGTTTCAAAGCAGATGAAGCCTATTTAGTAGGCGAAGGTAAAAAGCCAATTGATGCTTATTTAGATATCGAAGGCATTATAGCCATTGCTAAAGATGCGAATGTAGATGCCATTCACCCAGGTTATGGTTTCTTATCTGAAAATGTGGCGTTTGCACGTCGTTGCGAAGAAGAAGGGATTATTTTTATCGGTCCAAAATCTAAGCATTTAGATATGTTTGGTGACAAGGTCAAAGCCCGTGAGCAGGCAATTGCAGCTGGAATTCCCGTAATTCCGGGAACGGATGGTCCAGTAAACAACTTAGCAGAAGTTGAAGCATTTGCACATGAATTCGGCTACCCAGTCATGATTAAAGCTGCACTAGGTGGAGGCGGACGTGGGATGCGACTAGTTAAAGATTCTACTGAATTGGCTTCAGCATATGAGCGTGCTAAATCAGAGGCAAAAGCAGCATTTGGTTCAGACGAAATCTATGTAGAAAAAGCCATCGTTAATCCAAAGCATATTGAAGTGCAAATTTTAGGTGATGAAACTGGGAATGTGGTGCATTTATATGAACGTGATTGCTCCATTCAACGCCGTCATCAAAAGGTCGTAGAAATTGCACCTTCGATTTCAATCTCTTCAGATTTACGCCATCGTATTTGTGATGCTGCCGTACAATTGATGAACAATGTGCAGTATGTAAATGCTGGTACGGTCGAGTTTTTAGTGACTGGCGATGAATTTTACTTTATCGAAGTGAATCCTCGTATCCAAGTAGAGCACACGATTACAGAAATGATCACAGGGATTGATATCGTTCATACACAAATTAAGATTGCAGAAGGTCATGCACTACATAACGAAAAAATCGGTATGCCACAACAACAAAATATACCATTATTCGGTTATGCCATTCAATCACGTATTACAACGGAAGATCCAAAAAACAATTTCATGCCAGATACAGGTAAAATTATGGTTTATCGTTCATCAGGTGGCTTTGGTGTACGCCTTGATGCAGGAAACGGATTCCAAGGAGCTGTTGTAACACCCCATTATGATTCACTTCTTGTTAAGCTTTCCACATGGGGAATGACTTTTGAAGAAGCTGCACAAAAAATGGATCGTAATTTACGTGAATTCCGTATCCGTGGGGTAAAAACAAATATCCCGTTTTTAGAAAACGTTGTGCTACATGAGAAATTTATTACAGGCACATTTGATACAAGCTTTATTGATTCAACACCTGAGCTCTTTGAATTTAAAGAACAAAAAGACCGTGCAACAAAGCTACTAAACTATATTGGAAATGTAACATTAAACGGTTTCCCTGGCGTAGAAAAACGCACAAAGCCAATTTTCGTCAAACCGAATAGTCCATTACAAGCAGGGACTGCTTTTTCTGGTACGAAGCAAATCCTAGATGAGCGAGGTGCAGATGGTTTAGTAAATTGGATCAAAGCACAAAACGATGTATTACTGACAGATACAACGTTTCGTGATGCGCACCAATCCTTATTAGCGACGCGTGTTCGTTCAAAAGATATGTTTGAAATTGCCGATGCAACAAGTAAATTAATGCATAACTTCTTCTCACTTGAAATGTGGGGTGGCGCAACATTTGACGTAGCATATCGTTTCTTAAAAGAAGATCCATGGGAGCGTTTAGAAAAATTACGTAAACAAATCCCGAATGTTTTATTCCAAATGCTATTTAGAGGTAGTAATGCAATCGGTTATTCTAATTACCCTGATAATTTAATACGTGAATTTATTAAACAAGCTTCACAATCAGGCATTGACGTATTCCGTATATTCGATTCATTAAACTGGGTAAAAGCAATGGAAGTTGCAATCGACGAAGTACGTGCAAATGGTAAAGTGGCAGAAGCTGCGATTTGTTATTCTGGTGATATATTAGATAATCGTCGTGCTAAGTATACGGTGCAATATTATAAGGAGATGGCGAAACAGCTTGAACAAGCTGGAGCTCATATTTTAGCGATTAAAGATATGGCTGGTCTCTTAAAACCAAATGCTGCCTACCGTTTAATTTCGGAATTAAAAGATACAACTGACTTACCTATTCATCTTCATACACATGATACGAGTGGAAACGGTATTTTTGTTTATGCAAAAGCAATTGAAGCAGGTGTCGATATTATTGATACAGCGTTAGGTTCAATGTCTGGTTTAACTTCACAACCTAGCGCAAGTTCATTATATTATGCATTAAGTGGCGAAGAACGTATTTTACGTGCAGATATCGATTCACTTGAAAAGCTATCCTATTATTGGGGAGATGTACGTAAATATTATGTTGACTTTGAGAGTGGCATGAATGCACCTCATTCTGAAGTGTATGTACATGAAATGCCAGGAGGTCAATATAGTAACTTACAACAACAAGCGAAAGCTGTTGGATTAGGTGATCGTTGGGAACAAGTAAAAAACATGTATTCCCGCGTAAATTTAATGTTTGGTGATATTGTTAAAGTAACACCATCATCTAAAGTTGTAGGAGACATGGCATTGTTTATGGTGCAAAACGATTTGGATGAAGAAAACATTTACGAACGTGGCCAAACACTTGATTTTCCAGATTCTGTTATCGAATTCTTCCAAGGGTATTTAGGACAACCACACGGCGGCTTCCCAGAGAAGTTACAGAAAGTTATTCTAAAAGACCGAGAAGCCATTACAGTGCGACCAGGTGAATTATTAGAACCTGTGAATTTTGAACAACTTGCGCAGGAGCTCGAAGAAAAAATTGGACATACACCATCGCATAAAGAAGTGCTAGCATATGCACTTTATCCAAAAGTCTTTGAAGAATATTCAAAAACTCATTCGCAGTTTGGAGATATTTCGGTTTTAGATACACCAACATTCCTTTACGGTTTACGTTTAGGCGAAGAAATTGAAGTTGAGATTGAAAAAGGAAAAACGTTAATCATTAAACTGGTATCAATAGGTGAGCCACAGCACGATGGTACACGTGTGCTCTACTTTGAAATTAATGGTCAAAAGCGTGAAATTGTTGTACAAGATATGACGGTAGAAGTAACGGGCAATAAGGCGGCAAAAGCAGATCCTTCTAACCCAAATCAAATTGGTGCTACAATGCCAGGTACCGTTTTAAAAGTAGCCGTTTCAAAAGGTAGTCCTGTGAAGCGCGGTGACCATTTACTCATAACAGAAGCGATGAAAATGGAAACGACAGTACAAGCACCGAAAGATGGCATTGTGAAAGACATTTATGTTGTAGCAGGTGATGCAATTTCTACAGGTGACTTATTAATTGAACTTGATTCCTAATATGAAAGGCAGCTTTGTAAGGTATCTGCTTACGTAGCTGCCCTTTTTTATCTAGTTACTCTATTAAAGCTATACTAAATATGAAATCGTAGAGTTTGAATAAACTATCTATTACTTTTTCTAATGTAATTTAGTAGCTGTTTTCATTCGTCTTTTCGAAAAGGTTGCTAACTTCAATTCGCTAATAAATGTAGCACCTAATAACAATGCCCCACCAATCATTTGACCTATTGTCATTGGTTCATGCAGGATGATGGCAGAAATTAAAATCGCTACAAATGGATCTACATAGCTAAGCATCGCTATACTCTGTCCTTTTAAGTTTTCCATACCTGAAAAGAATAAGAAAAAGCCTACCCCTGTATTAACAATCCCTAAAATTAATATAAAGGGAATCGAAGAACTGGATAAATCAAAAATGCCAAAGCCAGAGGTCAAGAAAACATATGGCGCCAATACTAAAGCAGTTGTGCCTAGTTGAATGATGGTCTGCTCTAATTTTTCCATCCCTTTAATAAACTTATTTAATAGTAATAACGCAGCGTAAAATGCAGCTGCAATTAATCCGAAAGATAGACCAAGTACATCTTCTGAATTGGATGCAGTTACACCCTCCCCTACAATCATTACCATCCCTATAATTGCTACGACAATACACACAATTTTTTTCATAAATAATTGTTCACGAAGTACAATGGGCGAAAGTATCATTACAAATACGGGTGCAAAGTAATACCCCAACGTTGCATTGGCAAGTGTCGTATGGTCATAGGATTGATAAAGGAAAATCCAATTTAGTCCTAGCGCTATACCACTAAAAATTAAAAATATCGCATTGGATTTAACTAAATTCCATGCTATTTTTTTCTTCATCATGATGAAGATTAGTAGTAAAAATAAACAACCGAGAAAACTGCTTAGTAGAGCTCTTTCACTTGCCGATAAATCAATATATTGAACTACTAAACCAATGGTACCGAAAATTATCATGGATAAGATAAATTGGATTTTAGATTTCATGTTCTACTCCCCCTAAATCTGCAAAAAACCGTTATTAAAGTAATTATGGAAAGTAAATTCCATAATGCCCCATGTATCTTGCGTTTCTAATGGCAATAGAATAGCATATTTATATGTATTACAAAATCGAATGTTTCTCATGTGCTACATAACAAAATTGCATACTAAGGAGCTAACTTTATGAATATCCAAAAATATATGGCTTTTGTTAAAGCAGTAGAATATGGGAGTTTTACACGGGCTGCTGAAAGCTTAAACTATACGCAGTCGGGCGTTAGCCGTATGATTAATGATTTAGAATCTGAATGGGGAATTTTGCTCTTTGAAAGAGGTCGTAGCGGTATCACTTTGACATCTGATGGCTTAAAGTTATATCCACAGTTAAAGCGAGTCTGTAATGAACATGAAATGCTCATGATACAAATTGAGGACTTACATGATATCCAGTCTGGAATCATAAGAATTGGAACATTTTCTAGCGTAGCAACCCATTGGCTACCGAATATTATTAAATACTTTAAGAAGGACTATCCGGGGATTGATTTTGAATTACTCTTAGGGGATTATACGGAGATCGAAAGCTGGATTATCGAAGGTCGGGTTGACTTTGGATTTTTACGACTACCGACAAACGCTGAAATGGATACAATCTTTATTGAGCAAGACCGTTTGCTAGTAGTCCTTCCTGAAGATCATCCATTCGCTAATTACAAGAAGTTTCCAATCAATGAGTTATTGAACAGCCCATTTATGTTATTGGAAAAAGGAGCAAAAGCAGAAATCTCTGAAATTTTTGAGAAACATCAAATTTCACCGAAAATTTCTTTTACAACATGGGACGACTATTCCATTATGTCGATGGTAGAAAACGGGTTAGGAATCAGTATATTACCAGAACTAATTTTACAAAGAATTCCTTACCAAATTATCACGAAAGAGCTTGAAGTACCTGCTTATCGGAATATTGGAGTTGCTATGAGAGAGCAAAAGTCTCTTTCACTTGCGGCTAAAAAATTTTTAGAATACTTATCCTATAGAAAGAGAAAGTAAAAGGCATGGGGGCTTTATCATAGAAGTATTATCTCTGGACTTTTCTATACTAACTTAGAAAGTCAACGCTAAAATTTGGATGTATAGTAGGGGCTTGTCCCCTTTTATACATCCAAATCAAACATCAGAACAAGTTTAATTGGTGACAATAGCCATTACCAGTATTTATTTAGTAATTGGGGGTTCTTCATCCCAACTTTACTCTTTTTATTTTCTAACAACAGGGATCCACATTTCACCATATACTAAGCCGTCACGCTGACCCATCACAACCGCTGCATTAGGACCACCTACATAAGATACATCCGTTACTTCCCTTAAAACTTCTCCAAAGGCAATACTAGTAAGTTTGTTACTCAACTCTTCATCTGTATGGGCTTCCCCTTTAACAACAATATATTCCCCTTTAGGAAATTGAATCAGTCTAGATGCTTCTGGCGAGGACTCCTCCGACATTACCCCAGCGTAATGCATCATTTTATTATTCACGGCTTCGTTTACGACAAAAATATAGTCATTTGTTGCGATTGCTTTTAGTTTATTTAGCGTTCCATCTTGATTGATTGCTTGCCAAAAATCTGCTTTTTCCTTATTAATACCAACATAGTCTGTATAATGACTCTTAAGCTCTGTTCCAATTCCTAAAACCGTAAAGCTGTTCTTTTCTTCTAACGAATAATTTGCCACTTCAAAATTCCTCCTTTAAATGAAACAAAAGATTTGTTTTTTAACTTGCTGGATTTATAATAGCATTTAATTATGTCAAAAAATGATACTGTTTAGGAGGTCCCAATGAAAAAAGTTGAACGAATTAATACCATCATGCGGTATATCAACAATCGCTCCTACTTTACAATTTCTGAAATTATGCAGGAATTTAACATCTCACGTTCGACTGCAATTCGAGATATTAGAGAAATTGAAGCTATGGGGATGCCTCTTGAAGCTGAAGTTGGAAGAGATGGGGGGTATTCTGTTATGAACAACTCTGTCCTGCCCTCTATTAACTTTACTGATAACGAAATAAAAGCACTCTTTATTGCTTTTATGGCGTCAAGAAACCAGCAACTTCCCTATTTAAAAAGTCGACAGTCTTTAGCTGAAAAATTACTAGGTCTAATTCCAGAAAACCAACAAGAAACTCTCGTTTTATTAAATCAAATCTTACTTTTCGAAGGTACGAATCCTCAGAATCCTGATTTACTTGATTTAACAGATCTCCCTCATCCTATGTTAGAAAAGCTCATCCAACTCATACTATTGGATCGACATTTATTGATTACCATTAAAGAAGGAGATGTTATTAAGTCTTATCCAATTTATCTCTTGCACCTTTATCGTGAAAAAAGCCTATGGCAAATTGAAGGTTTTGACTTAAAGGAAGAAAGGAAGAAGACTTTTCCTGTAGATCATCTCACCAATGTAGAACCATATTCTACGAAAAAAAGAATAACTAAAAAAAAGGTTTTAGAAAACCTTAGTAAACAGGAAGAAGTAATTAATCTTGTTATTGAATTAGGTCCAAAGGCAATTGCTCAATTTAAAAAGTACCATCCTTTTAAATTTTCTATTTCCTATACGAATCCTTACCAGGCTACAGCCATTCTAAAGACTTTTATCAATGTTAATATGCCCGAAGAATTGATGGATATTACCAATTGGCTCCTTTTCCTAGGTGACGATATCAAGTTTAAGGAAGTACCAGAAGAAATATTAGCTAATTTACGAGAGAGATTATACTCGTTACCAATAATCAATTGACTAAATGCGTACGAAAATAATTGCTCATGAACCTCATGTGTTGACCATATATTTATTTTATAAAATGTGCAGAAATAAAGGAGGATATGTGTATCGTACAGCCAAAAGAAGTACGTTTACGACGCATTCAACATCTCGCTCATGAAGTCATGGATAAAGTTAATTTAAGTGAAGACCAGTTAAAATCTGAGGAGTTTAAGGATGTAATTGATAACCTGTCCCGGGCAATTGGCGAATTAGCAGACCCATATGGTTATTATTCGCTAGACTATATTGAAGAAAAAGTGGAGAATGCATATAATCTGTTAATTAAAAATCCAAAGAAAATCAAATTTCATATCTAATAAAATACTCGCGTTATTTATAAGGATTAAAAATAATTTAAATAATCACGAATGAAAATGAGAGTTATTATCAATACTATAGATAATAAAAGGTAACCAAATAGGTTACCTAAAAACAATTAATTTTCTGGTTTAAATGTTTTACAATCTGTTTCTTCACTATTGGATGCTTCTTTACCTTTATTACTTACTACGTAAATTTGTTCAGCATTACACTTGTTTCCAGAAGCCCAGTAAGAACAGTTATTAACCTCACAAAGAACATCTTGAGCCATAGTATCACACCTCCTCTATTTGTATCATTAACAAATTTGAGGAGGTTGATACTTTTTTTATTGTTTTATTTAAAAATTTTTTCCTTTTTCATGGAAAATGACCGATTATTGTAAAGAGTTAAGTGGCCCCTTAAATCCATTTCTATGTACTAGAATTAGTTTCTTTGTTGAGACAACGTTCTACAAATCTCAATAATAGACATCCAAATAAAGATTACAATGGAAACAATCACTTTAACATAATTTTGTAAGTCATTTAATGAGCATTCTTCTCAACCTTACTTTTTTCCGAGAAAATAAAAAGCACAATTCCTGCTACGGAATTGTGCTCAATACTAGAGTCAATTTTGATAATTATTATATAATTTTATCGAAAAAAACATTATTCAGCTTCGCCAACGACTGTAAATCTTTGATTCAAATGTTTAGCATTCTCAATTTCATCTAAAACCGCAACAGCATAATCTGCATAACTGATATAACTTTCACCCTTAGAATTAACAAGAAGGTGATCTTTTCCTAATTGATATGCCCCAGTTTTTTTTCCTTCCGCATCAAAATTAGCTGATGGGCTAATAAATGTCCATGTTAAGTCAGTTGTTTGAAGTAACTCTTCTAAGTTACGGCCTTGACCTTTTGCTGTTGGTTTGACGAAATCTGGAAACTCAGGTGTATCAATTAATCTAACAGTTTTATTTTCATCAACATAAAGGCTTCCGGCACCACCTACAACAATTAGCCTTGTTTTCGTTCCTCTTAGTGCCTCTATTAACGTATGTCCAGCGTCAACATGTGCTTGTTCTTCACCAAGCGGAGCGCCAAAAGCATTGACAACTACTTCAAATTGGTTGAGATCTTCAGCTTTTAAATCAAAGATATTTTTTTCAATAACCGATTCACTTTTATCTTTTAGTTTTGAAGCGTCCCTAACAATAGCCGTCACTTCATGACCACGACTACTAGCTTCTTTTAAAATAAGACTTCCTACTTTTCCACTTGCTCCAACTATACCAATTCTCATTACGATTACCCCTCTTCTTTACAGTTTAGATATCCATTCTCTTTATTAGTTTCTTCTGCACATTAACTTACTTTATGTAACTTAGTTTATTTATGGAACTTAATTTTGTCAAGTAACTACATTTCATTATGTAATTATATTGTTTGCCTTTTGTGATATACTAATAGTAAGTGAGGTGTAACTAAAAGATGCCGCAACCAACAATTTGCCCCAAATTTGAAAAAGCCATCTCATTATTAAGTCAAAGATGGACCGCATTAGTGATCTATCAATTATTGTCAGGTTCTCAACGATTCAGTGAAATTCAATCTGCTATAGGTATTAGTGGAAAAGTATTATCTGACCGTTTAAAAGATTTAGAACAGCAAGGGATAGTTAAACGTGAAGTTATACCCGATACACCTGTGGTTATTGAGTACTCACTAACTGAAAAAGGACAATCAATAGAACCTATTTTAAGAACAATCGAAAACTGGTCTCAGAAGTGGGTTAAGCCAGAATCTGAGTGATGATAAATAATAAGATGGAATATATAAATTCTTAATCTAGCATTACCCTAAAACAGACATGAACAGAGTGTATTCACTCAGTTCATGTCTGTTTTTATCCTCTTATTAAATTTATTTAAAGCAGATCACTAATTAATTATTTATAGTCTATTTTCACTCGTTTAACAAAGAAAGCAAGAACCAATCCAATTAAAGCGACAATAATAGCAAACGTAAATGATCTGTGTAACCCTTCTGTAAATGCTAGTAATGGATTTAGCGGATTTGCTTCATCTACAGGATTACTCAAATAATTTTTTGATCCTGATGCTAGTAAGGATATTGCTACAGCAGTACCAATTGCACCAGCTACTTGCTGCAAAGTATTCATAATAGCTGTTCCATGTGGATAGAGCTCCGGTGGCAATTCATTTAATCCATTTGTTTGTGCTGGCATCATAATCATAGAAACACCAATCATTAACACAATCAGTAGTCCTATAATGAAACCTTTTGAAGTCTCTAGGTCAATTGTTGCAAAACCAAACAATGATGCTAAAACTAATACGAATCCGGGAATGACAAGCCATTTAGGGCCAAATTTATCAAACAGCCCACCCATTAGTGGAGAAAGGATACCATTCATTATTCCGCCCGGAAGTAATAGTAATCCTGCTGTGAAAGTACTTAGTGCGAGTACAGTCTGTAAGTACAGTGGAAGTAGGATCATGGAAGAAAGTATAACCATCATCACTATGACGATCAGAATTAAACCAATTACAAACATGGGGTATTTAAATGCTCTTAACTCCATGATTGGTTCCTTCATTGTTAACTGACGAATAGTAAATAGTAATAAACCTAGAACACCAGCTACTAAGGCAATGATTACTTCAAGGCTTCCCCAGCCTCCACCTTCTCCGGTATTGCTAAATCCATAAACTATTCCTCCAAAACCGATTGTAGATAACAATATAGATAGAATATCAATTTTTGGTTTAGTTGGAGTTGTAACATTCTGCATATAGAAACTACCAAATACAATTGCTACTACTAAGAGCGGTAAAGAAACCCAGAAAATCCAGTGCCAAGTTAACGTTTTAAGAATCAACCCTGAGATCGTTGGCCCTACAGCTGGAGCAAAGCTAATTACTAGCCCCATTATACCCATAACTTTACCACGATTTTGCGGTGGTATTAGAACAAGAATGGTATTAAACATAAGTGGTAATAAAAGTGCTGTCCCTACTGCTTGCACCACACGAGCAATCATTAGTACTGTAAACGTTGGTGCGAGGGCAGCAATAAAAGTACCGATAATTGAAAAAATAAGCGAAGTTATAAATAACTGTCTAGTTGTAAACCATTGTAAAATCAGACCGGATACTGGAACTAAAATACCCAATGTTAACAAATAACCAGTTGTTAACCACTGTACAGTTGTTTCCGTAATGCCAAAATCTGTAATGAGGCCATTTAGTGCCATATTCAATGCTGTTTCACTGAAAAGACCAATAAAACCGGCTATTAAGAAGGACACGATAATAGGAACCGTTCTTACATTATTTTCTGCAATGGTCGAACCATTGCTGGCGGACATATCTACGTTCATATTTGTTATTTCTCCTTTTAATTGATATAGAAGTGATTTTTTTAAAAGCTCCACAATTTCATATAGATATTCTTAAACAAACCAATTGTAATTACACATACTTCTTTACTATTCACATTTGATTTACTTATTCCCTCTAAAAATACCAATTCCAGACACAACACACAGCAATACTAGTAATAATAATCTTAACCAATCCATTGCCAGCCAAAAGTCTCCACCATTAACAGTATCAGGGCTTAATCCAAACTCATCTACAAAAACTCCTAAATTATAAAATAATTTAAGTGAGATAAGTAAGGATAAAAGACTTAATACGAACACTGTAATTGCTACAATCCTTTTCCTCATCCTAACCCCTTTTAAAAAATCTCAATTTCTCTCTAACTTTACCATAAAAACCCACATCTCTATTAAAGTATTTAAACTTAAACTAATTTTTACTCCTTAATGTTTGAACGGAGTTATTTAGGGTTATATATAACTATCCAGAAATATAAACTACATAAATAGGAGATGGATAGTATGAGTTTCATTTGGTTTTTAATAATTGGTGGAGTTATCGGTTGGCTTGCAGGTATCATTTTGGGAAAAGATATCCCAGGTGGAATCATTGGTAATATTATTGCTGGTGTGATCGGCGCTTGGATTGGTGGTATGCTTCTTGGAGATTGGGGACCAAAAATTTCTGATTTCTATATCTTACCTGCCTTAGTTGGAGCTATTATCCTTGTGTTCATTGTAGGCTTAATTATGAAATCAATGCGTAAAGTTTCGTAATGTATAAAGCTTTACAATACCGTTAAGTGAACCTACATTTAAACAATAAACGGTGATAGTACTCATAAAAAGCGGCCTTCCACAATCTAACTTGTGGAGGACCGCTTTTTTCTTTGATGTTAACTTATCAAATTGCATCCTTCAATAAGTATTTAATCTAAAGTATATATATGTAATAAATCACTTATGTATATCATTTAATAGTGTTTTGAAGCTACTTTACTTAATGGATAAATAAAATCTCGCATTTGCGAAAAATACAGTTCCTAAAAGAAATAATATGACGATCACCCAACTTGCAATTGCTGAATAATCACCTTTTAAAATAAATTCACTGGTTAAAATAACAAATACCATAATTGCCATTACCATATACAAACCTATCAAATGTTTCATGAATTATTTTCCCTTCCTACTCATTTTCAAGAATTCTATCAGATTGGTTAGAGATTGTTATTTAATTAGTGACCTCCAATAAAAGGTATTTCTCACTTATAAGAAATACCTTTCTACTATATAAATAGATTAGTTTTTAGGTGTTCTTACCAATCGAATAAACACTCCTAAACCTGCTAAAAAGAAGCCTAAGCAAAATAAACTACCTGGACTTCCCCAAACGATTTCATTAATCAAGTGATCACTCCTTATTCTTTATTTGTTACCACTTTATGCAAACTCTTTTAAACTAGTATTCGATGTTGGCTTATAGATAGCCGGAAGACATTAGTAAATGGGAAGACTTTTACCTTAAAAACTAAGTTGTCTTTTGAAACAGACCCTTGTAGATAAGATATAGTTTCTGCCTTAGCTTTCTTGAACAAACAGCCCCGTTAGTTAGCTGCCTCACAAAAGAAAATTCTTCCTTTACGCTTTTTTACCCCCATAGTATCTATACATTATTAATTAGATTTCCATTCATAAAGAATATCCGGTAAATTTTCTTCATTTTCGTGTCCTCTAGAAATGATCTTAAATCCGTTTTTTTCATAAAATCGTCGTGCGTTTTCATTAACTTCAAATGTATATAATGTCAATCTCCCGCTTGATTGTTCTTTTGCCTTATCAAGTAATCTTTGACCTATACCGAATCCTTGATAATCAATATGAATATAAAGTTGGCTTATCTCACTTTCATTATAGGCAATCATTCCAACAACTTGATCATCATCATTTAACACTACCTCTATTTCATACTGTTCAGGTAATATATTATTTAAAAAATATATATGATTTTCCAAGCTATGTTTTTCTTTCTGACCAATAGCTCTTTCCTTAGTTTGTCGCCACATACTCACTGTTTGTTCAGCAAATGTCGGATTATACTTAGTTATAATAAACTTGTGTGGATTCACTACATTACCTCCTCAAGAGATATACTAGACTTTAGTGAAAATTTCATTTTACTCCCATATAAAAGGGCAAAGAGGTAAACAATTGTACTTACGGTTCTATAAAATTTCACCTTTTTACTTAATACGGTTAGGAATATTAACGGTTTCATTTATTTACCCTTTCCTTTCACTTTCTTTAGTTTATTACCAAAGAAAAAGACACATTCCTTATAGAATCTATAATGAAAAAACACCTCCTATCCAATACCAAGTATCGATAGGAGGTGTTTAGCATTTTTATGCTTTTTTCGTTTTAGACTTTAATAATCCGATAACAGCTGGGATAAGCGATACCACAACGATTGCTATGATGACTGTTGAGAAGTTATCCCTGATAAACGGAATATTACCGAAGAAGAATCCACAAAAGACTCCAATTACAACCCATAAAAAACCACCAATAATATTATAAGTAATGAATTGGGCGTAACGCATTTTACTTGCCCCTGCAATAAATGGAATAAATGTACGAATGAAGGGCATAAAACGTGCAAAGATAATTGTTTTGCCACCATGGCGATCAAAGAATTCTTGTGCTTTTTGCATACGGTCTTTATTAATCATTCTTCCTAAGAAACTATTTTCAGGAATGGACTTACCAATTTTATGTCCAATTTGATAATTTAATGTATCACCTAAAACTGCTGCTATAAAGAAGACAATAAGGCATACCCATACATTTAATCCTCCCATTGCAGCTAATGCACCACTAGCAAATAATAGGGAATCCCCTGGCAAGAATGGCATGATGACCAAACCTGTTTCAACAAATACGATTAAAAATACGATTCCATAAACCCATCCATGATATTGGCTCACAATATCCTTTAAATGCACATCAATATGCATGATAAAATCAATTAACCATTTTATTAAATCCACAATACTCACTCACATTCCTATATTTCTCTATTCATCATACTGACTTATCTACTAGCTGTCTCGTATAAGAATCTTTACATCTAATATTAACCTAATGAAGCATAGGATTGTTACTTTTTTAATGTTAATTTTACATTAAATTTACATTGATATTTTCATAGTTATTTTAATCCATTTAACAAATGTTTAGGAATTGCAAATCCGTTAATTAACATATCAATCTAGTTTGTCTAGAAATGAACAAAACGTTTAGTTTTGATTATTGTATATCAGTTTTGGAAGAATTAAACTACAGACAGAATAAATATAAGAAGGAGGCGAAAATTAGATGGGTGAGAAAAAGGCGATTCAAATTCAGCAGGTTTCAAAAAGTTTCGGAAAAAAAATCGTGTTAAACCAGTTGAATTATGACATACTGGAGGGGCAAATTTACGGTTTTATCGGTCCATCTGGCTCGGGCAAGACGACGCTAATTAAAATGCTGGTTGGGATGGATGTCCCCGATCATGGAGCCGTTGTATTATTAGGTGAAAAAATGCCGAACTTACCTATTTTACAGAAGATTGGCTATATGGCTCAGTCTGATGCCTTATATACGGCCCTGACAGGAAAAGAAAATTTGGAGTTTTTTGCATCAATTTTTCGTTTAACAAAAGCAGAAAGGCTAGAACGTATTTCTTACGCAGCGGCGCTAGTAAACTTAAGTGATGATTTAAATAAAAAAGTTAGTACTTACTCAGGAGGGATGAAAAGACGCTTGTCTTTAGCGATTGCTATTCTTCAAAATCCACAAATCATTATTTTAGATGAACCAACTGTCGGTATCGATCCTGCTTTACGGGTAAGTATTTGGAACGAGCTATTACGACTGAAAAAGGAAGAAGGCAAAACGATTATCGTCACAACACATGTGATGGATGAGGCAGAGCACTGTGATGAAATTGCAATGCTACGAAATGGGCAGTTTATCGCAACAGGTTCACCTGACCAATTGAAAGTAAAATACGGTGTCAGCAATTTAAATGACGTATTTATACAGGCAGGAGGAAAACTTTCATGAGAATTGCAGCCCTTGTTAAAAGAATTTTGCTTCAAATACGAAGAGATAAACGGACACTTGCCTTGCTTTTTGTCGCGCCAATCATTGTACTAACTTTAATGAATCTCGTCTTTAACGGGGACCCCGTTGAGCCTGAACTAGGCATTTATTCAGGGAATGAACAACTCGTGGAGAAATTAGTTGAATCAGATATTATTGTACATCCGTATGAAGACGTTATAGATCTGAAAACGTACATAGTAGAAGATGATCTAGATGGTTTTTTACAAGTTGATGGCATAAATACCATGTTAACTTTACAAAATGATGACCCAACGATTGCAAAAAACTTAGAAATGAAGGTAAAACAAGTACTCCAGCAACAATTCGCTTCCGCGCCAATGCAACAAGCAATTTCCCAACCTATCATTGAAACGGATTATGTGTATGGAGATAGTGAAACCGTTCTTTTTGATACGTTTAGTCCGATTTTAGTCGGCTTCTTTGTATTCTTTTTTGTATTTTTAATCGCAGGTATCGGTTTACTAAACGAACGAACAACGGGGACACTTGAACGATTACTTGCAACACCAATTAAAAGAGGCGAGATTGTATCGGGTTATATGATTGCATACGGTCTATTAGCAGTTATTCAAACAGTCATTATTGTATTATTTGCCGTTAATGTACTTGATATCGTACTTGTCGGATCAATGTGGCATGTAATTCTCATTAACATCGTTCTAGCACTTGTTGCATTGTCGCTTGGGATCTTATTATCGACTTTTGCAAGTTCAGAATTTCAAATGGTGCAATTTATACCGCTTATTATTGTACCGCAAGTATTCTTTTCAGGTATTTTCTCGATTGAAGGGATGGCAGGTTGGCTCCAAGTTTTAGCAAAGTTCATGCCGTTATATTATGCTGCGGATGCGTTAAAGGGTGTTATGTACAAAGGGGGTGGCTTAGGAGATATAAGCTCGGATCTATATATCCTATTAGGTTTTACAATTGTTTTTATCATATTAAATATGTTTACTTTAAAAAAGTATCGAAAATTGTGATGTAAGTTCTAGGTCTACTAAATTAGTATATACATGCCATAAACCTTTCTCACGTTTTGAGAAGGGTTTATTTTTTTAAGAGCGCTGTATTTCTTTTAAATGGTAGTCTATTAACTGAACAAGGCACAATTCCATTTTTGGAATTGTACCCGTTACTAAAAAAACTAATGTTCATTTGAAATGTAAGTAAACTTAAAAAGTTTTTTACATAAATCTAAGTCTCGCTTCTTTTGCCGCTTCAAAACTTCTTCTAGCAAAC
>DATMGC010000152.1:0-54473 GCA_035555915.1 Ureibacillus sp.
TTCATGACCCTTTGAGAGGAGGTGAATGGTGTGAATAAAACAGAATTAGTAAACTCTGTTGCTGAAGCTGCAGGTCTTTCTAAAAAAGACGCTTCTAAAGCAGTTGAAGCTGTATTTGATACAATTCAAGATGCTCTTGCAAAGGGTGACAAAGTACAATTAATTGGTTTTGGTAACTTCGAAGTACGTGAACGTGCAGCTCGTAAAGGGCGTAACCCACAAACAGGTAAAGAAATCGAAATCGCTGCTAGCAAGGTGCCTGCATTTAAACCAGGTAAAGCTCTTAAAGATGCTGTAAAATAATATAAGCGTCAGCAGTTACATAGGGCAGTCGTCATGGACAAGCATGATGACTGCTCTTTTTACATGTTATACACTAAATACATAATTATATAAAAACTTTTTTAATATAAGTAATTCCTTTTTTGCGTAAAGGGTAAGGATGTGCTACGATTCATTTTGTGTAGTAATCGGTACATCTTGTTTAGGAGGAAGAGAGATGTCGAGAGTAAATTTAGAAAAAATAGAAGAAGCTGTAAAAATGATACTAGAAGCCGTTGGTGAGGATGTAGATCGTGAAGGTTTACTTGATACACCAAAACGAGTTTCCAAAATGTATGCAGAAATGTTTAGTGGAATCGAAGAAGATCCTAGAGAATTTTTTAGCACAGTTTTCCACGAAAATCATAATGAATTAGTATTAGTGAAAGATATCCCGTTTTATTCTATGTGTGAGCATCACTTAGTCCCTTTTTACGGTAAAGCTCATGTTGCGTATTTACCACAAGGTGGTAGAGTAGCAGGATTAAGCAAACTTGGGAGATGTGTCGAATCTGTCGCACGAAGACCACAGTTACAAGAGAGAATTACTGCAACTGTAGCAGATACGATTATGGAAATGTTAGAGCCACTTGGTGTTTATGTTGTCATTGAAGCAGAGCATATGTGTATGACAATGCGCGGCCTTAAAAAACCTGGTTCAAAAACAGTTACTTCGGTTGCTCGTGGTGTGTATGCAGAAGATGAAGTTTTACGTAGAGAAGTAATTTCATTTATTCAAATGTCTTAAAAGTCTAGTTTTATTATGATATGATATAAAAGAATATGTTTTTTAGGGAGACAGATAAAATGACTCAACCAGACTATATTATTATTGAAGCTCAAGAAGATGGCGTACATGTTATTGGTTTAACACGTGGTACTGATACTAAATTTCATCATTCTGAGAAATTAGATGCTGGGGAAGTAATGATAGCCCAATTTACAGAACATACATCTGCGATGAAAATTCGTGGGAAAGCTAAGATCTTTTCTTCACACGGTGTCGTTGAAAGTGGTTCAAAAAAATAAAATTATATTCTGTACTTTAAAAAGTATTTCTGTAATACACGAAGATGTATTGATTTGAATTGGTGAACCAAACGAAACAATGCAATGGGGATATACATTGCACTTTAAGTAGAATGGAGTAATATCTATGGATGCAACATACATTCAACAATCAATAGAACAATTAAAAACAAATATTTTCATGCATGTTCGTCATAGAACTCTGATTTTGTATACTGGATCACCAGTGCTCGATGAAAATCAATTGTTTTATTTGTTATTGCCATTTTTAAATGGAGAAAAATGGGATAATCAAATCGAAGAAAGCGCTATTACAGCTGGTATTGTACATGCATCACTAAGTGAACATGACAAAATTAGCGAAAAAAATGCGACAAGTAAAGAGCAACAGTTAACGGTACTTTCTGGAGATTATTATAGTGGACGCTATTATGAAATATTAGCTGGTTCAGGTAATATCCCGCTTATTCGACAACTTTCTGAAGGTATTGTAAGACGCTGTGAGCATCAAATTAAATTATATGAATCAACACAATATACAATCCACGAATGGTTTCAATCCATTTCAGTTATTCAAACTGAATTAATTTCAAGATTTTATCAGGTTTATCAATACGAGAAATATAGTACATTTATGCATACAGGTTTATTGTTGCTTCAATTGCAGAAAGAACTTTCTCAACTTCAAAATGGCCATCCGTCAGCTTTACTAGTTAAAATGCAAGATAGCCTATCCGAAAGTGAAAGTTCACTTGAAAAAGTGGTTCAAGATGAAATTGAAACACTGAAAAAATTGCTAAACGAGTATCTTCAAACGTCTACTGTTTTAAATGACGATTTAAAGTTATACATAAAGCAACAAGTTGCGTTTTAATAGAGCTAGAAAGGTTTTGAAAAAATGGCAAAATCGAAAGAAGAACACGTACACGAAGTGTTTGAAAGTATTTCAGATAGTTATGACAAAATGAATTCTGTCATAAGCTTTCAATTACATGTCAAGTGGCGTGAAGATACAATGAAACGAATGGCTGTAAAGCCCGGATCAAAATGTCTTGATGTTTGTTGTGGTACTGCTGATTGGACAGTAGCACTCGCTGAGGCAACGGGAGAATCAGGCGTTGTAAAAGGGTTAGATTTCAGTAAAAACATGCTTAAAGTAGGGGAGAGCAAGGTCAAACCTTATCCTCAAGTTGAATTGATTCATGGGAATGCTATGGAGCTTCCTTTCGAAGATAATACATTTGACTATGTTACTATTGGTTTTGGTTTACGAAATGTACCTGATTACATGCAAGTATTGAGAGAAATGAATCGAGTATTAAAACCAGGTGGAATGGCAGTTTGTTTAGAAACATCTCAATCGGAAATTCCTGTTTACCGACAATTGTTCAGATTCTATTTCAATTATATTATGCCGTTATTTGGTAAATTATTTGCGAAAAGTTATAAGGAATATTCTTGGTTACAGGAGTCAGCAAATGATTTTCCTGGAATGAAAAAACTTGCCAAGATGTTTGAAGAAGCAAATTTCGAAAGAGTATCATATAAAGGATATAGCGGTGGGGCTTCTGCTATGCATATGGGCTTTAAAAAAGAAAACTAGGGGGAGAAGGTTTCGCGCGTGGAAAAGATGAAGTTAAAATTACTCTATGCTGATTTAAAATCAGATATAGACATCATCGAAGAGGAATTAGAAACTGCGTTAAACTCGTCTTCGCACTTGATAAATGATGCCTCTCTCCATTTATTACAGGCTGGCGGTAAACGAATTCGCCCTGTTTTTGTTTTAATAAGTGCAAAATTTGGGAATTATAATATTAATCAGATTAAAAATATTGCCGTTCCTTTAGAGTTAATTCACATGGCTTCGTTAGTACATGATGATGTCATTGATGATTCTGATCTGAGAAGGGGAAGACATACTGTAAAAGCACAATGGAACAATCGAGTTGCGATGTATACGGGTGACTTTATTTTCGCAAGGGCTTTAGAGTATGTAACATCGATTGAAAATAAAAAAGTTCATCAAATTTTAGCAAAAACGATGGTTGAAATTTGTAATGGCGAAGTCATTCAAATTGAAGATAAGTTTCGCGCAAATCAAAATATAAAAGATTATTTCCGCCGCATTAAACGAAAAACAGCACTTTTAATCGAGTCAAGCTGTGAATTAGGGGCTGTCGTTGGTGGTGTTGATGATAAAAATGTAAGACATATTAAACGATTTGGCTATTTTGTTGGAATGAGCTACCAAATTGTCGATGATATCTTAGATTTTACTGCAACAGACAAAGAGCTAGGGAAGCCGGCTGGAAGTGATCTTCTGCAAGGAAATATTACCTTGCCGATACTATTATTAAAAGATCATCCTGTTATACAGAATTTTATTGAAAAAGCTTCAAAAGGTGATGTATCTGAAGCGGATCGAATGGAAATGTTAAAAGTTGTTCGTAATTCGGACGCGATTAAACAAGCCATTACAATAAGTAACCAATATCTTAAAAAAGCATTAAAAGAAGTGGATGCTTTACCGAATCATCCAATGAAAAGAAAGCTAAGAGATGTAGCTTTATTTATCGGTAAACGTAAGTTCTAGATAAAGTTTAAAGGTTTATTTAGCTAAAAGTTGATGTATTTCGGTTCTTTTGGTAATATTTATCGGTAGGTGTAACGCCTTATACAAACTTAAGGAGTGTTTTATAATTATGGCAATTGAAAAAACTTTTTTAATGATTAAACCAGACGGAGTAAAACGTCAAGTAATCGGAGATATCGTTGACCGTTTTGAACGTCGTGGATTCGAACTTAAAGGTGCAAAACTTATGGTTGCAACTCGCGAAATCGCAGAAGCTCACTATGCAGAGCATGCAGACAAACCTTTCTTTGGTGAATTAGTTGACTTCATCACTTCAGGTCCTGTATTTGCTATGGTATGGGAAGGCGAAAGCGTAATTTCTTTAGCTCGTATTATGATGGGTGCTACAAAACCATCTGATTCTCAACCAGGTACTATCCGTGGTGACTACGCAGTAACAATCTCTGAAAACGTAATTCACGGTTCAGATTCTGCTGAATCAGCAGAACGTGAAATTAACTTATGGTTTGCTGGAGAATTAGCTTAATTCTTATTAATCTAACAGTAAATTTTGAAATGAGTTAGGGACAACCCCTATTTACGAATAAGGACATTCATGATTTTTAAAATCATGAATGTCCTTTTGTCTATTATTTTCCCTTTTTTATTTCGTCCTTGCTAATGAGAAGCGATTTCCTAAATTCTTGATATAGTCTTATATGGAGGTGATAGAGTTGGAAGATTACGTAGTTCTAGTATTAGGAATACTACTGATATGTGCAACAATTCCAATTACAGCACTATTAACTAATTACTACGGTAAACAATCGAAATTAAAATTAGAAGTGTTAAAACTAGAATTTGAACTCGAAAAAGTAAGAAAAGAAAGTACTATCATTGAAACGGAGAAACTACGATTAGAGATTGAACAAACAAGACAGAAATTGGCGCTCGATCATCAAACACATTTGAAATTAGAGAAAAACTAGAAAATAATCTACTCAACCCATATGTCTCTGTTAGATAAAATGATAGTTATTTCCTGTTTTGTATAAATCCTATATAATTAATATAGGATATAACGAGAGGAAAGATGAACTAATGTCCGATTATGAACAATTTATTTCTGGTATAAATAAGAAAACAGGTATCAATTTAGCTCTTTATAAAGAAGCCCAAATGAAGAGACGCTTAACATCCTTATATGAAAAAAAAGGTTATGCTAATTTTATTGAATTTTTACATGCTCTCGAAAAAAATCGTGATTTGATGAATGAATTTTTAGATCGGATGACCATTAATGTTTCAGAATTTTATCGTAATGGTAAACGTTGGGAAGTTTTGCAAAATAAAATTTTCCCCCAATTATTAGAATCAAATAAACGATTGAAAATATGGAGTGCAGCTTGTTCAACAGGTGAGGAACCATATACAATCTCGATGGTATTATCTCATTTTCTACCGCTTTCTCAGGTGCAAGTATTAGCTACAGATCTTGATGATAATGCGATTCAGAAAGCAAAATTAGGTTTATATCCAGAACGTTCGTTAGCTGAAGTTCCAAATCCTAATAAAACGAAGTATTTCGTTCAAGAAGGTTCATTCTATAAGGTAAAAGATGAAATTAAAAGAACGATCAAATTTAAGAAGCATAATTTGTTAAATGACCCATATGATTCGAATTATGATTTAATTGTTTGCCGAAATGTAATGATATATTTTACAGAAGAAGCAAAGGATCAAATCTATCATAAATTTAGTAAAGCATTACGTCCTGGTGGTATTTTGTTTGTGGGCTCGACTGAACAAATCTTTAATCCTGCCCAGTATGGATTTGAAATCGAGGATACTTTTTTTTACCGTAAGAAGTAGTGGAAAGTTGTGCTTAACTTTTAAAACCCCCTAACTTAAACTAAATAATCATACCCAAAATAGAATATCTGAATATATCGTACTTATTTTTTAAAGTAGACAGTACGTTTGTCAATCTCTACCTTCTACAGTTAAAACTGCTGTGGAAGTTTTTTTATTTTATACAATAGGATTATCTGAATAGGAGAATAGAAATGAACTAGAAGAATTTTAATTCTTAATATAAGCAATTAGAGACCCAATTCACAATGGCAAGCGAGATTATACTAGTATATTAGCGCTTCTTAATATCATTGGGAGCATAATATAACAGAGGTTCCCAATCTATCTTAAGCGCTAAAAAATCGTAAGTGAAAGGAGGGATACTATATAGCATCCATAACAACTTCTATTAGAGACGTTAACGAATTGACAAGTGTAGCTCAGTTAGCTTGTAAATTGTTGTTCCAGGAGTGTTATAAAGCAGGAATAACAGACATTTTTATCACAGAAACGTATCGATCACAAGAACGACAGGATTACTTGTATGCTCAAGGCCGTACTAGTCCTGGACAAATCGTTACTTGGACAAAATCGAGTAATCACAAATCCCGATTAGCATGGGATATTGCTGTAGCACCTCCTAAATCGTTATATGATATTGCCACACTAACAAAAGTAGGTGAAATAGCTAAAAAGTTAAACATTACATGGGGAGGTACATGGGACAACAATTTAGATCGGCCACACTTTGAGGTTACAGTTAACTGGAGAATGCCACCTGGTTATAAAATTGAAGGGGAAGTTATTGTACCCACTACGAGTGTCACACGAGTTCAATTAATCATAGAAAATCAAGAGGAGGGGTTAACAATGTCACAATACGAGGAATTAAAAGAGATGATTCAAAATCTTGAAAAACAACTTGACCTAAAAGCGAACCTGAACTCGACAGCATCTGTATCTACTGATCACAGTGAAGCATTTGAATGGGCAAAATCATTAGGGTTAACTGTAGGTTCTAATCCAGCAGGAGCTTTAACACGTCAACAATTTTTCACAGTATTAAAAAAATATCACGGAACTTTTATTCAAAATAACAATGAAGTTTCGTCCTCCCATAAAGCGGCGTGGGAAGAAATGATTTCTAAAGGGATTACAAATGGTAATAACCCTCGAGCACTCGCTACGCGTGAACAAGTGGGTACAATGTTGAAAAGAGTACTCGATCTAAAATAGAAAATAGTAGTTATGTGATTCCTCATTAATAATTAATAAAGAGAATGATTGACACAATGAATAGATACCAGAGATAAATGAGGATGGTCCATAAGTGAAAAACTCAAAGAAATACCCAAAACGTAATATTAAAAAATTGATACTTTGAAAATTGATTGGAATGGAGGGTCGACTCCAGCGGGAATAGCACGCCGCCTGAGACGTTCGTGTCAGGCCGTACCCGCGGAAAGCGTACCCGGAATGGAAATCAATTTTCATTGGAACGTAAAAATAGCATTTTTCCTAGTGTGGAAAAATGCTATTTTGGCTTTTGTCTCAGCCTTATTTCGTATTTTCCATATATTAACTATCAAATCCTTAACATGTTGTAAAAATTAATACTAAAAACATATTCTATTGCATTTCCAAATTGTTTTGAACAAGTTAGTCTATGTTTACAGAAGATTATGAAATAAAAAGTAGTCATTTCAAGTTTTTGGCATGGTATAATATTTTTTGAAAGTTGGGATTATTTTTTGCAATAATATATGTTATATTAAAAAATACATACTTTAGCGAGTTGAAGGGAGAAAGTGTTTTATGCGTTACCTTACAGCAGGAGAGTCTCATGGACCTCAATTAACTACAATTATCGAGGGGCTTCCATCCCTATTACCAATTACTGCCGAAACGATTAACTACGACTTAAAGAGACGCCAAGGTGGTCATGGTCGTGGAAGAAGAATGCAAATCGAAACAGATACTGTTGAAATTGTCGGAGGGGTTCGACACGGGAAAACATTAGGTTCCCCGGTTGCGTTAGTTGTAAAAAATGATGACTGGACGCATTGGACAAAAATTATGGGGGCAGAACCACTTCCAGAAGACGTTGAACCTAATGATATTAAACGCCAAATTTCTCGACCACGTCCAGGACATGCAGATTTAGTTGGCGGCATGAAATATGGCCATAGAGATTTACGTAACGTATTAGAACGTTCTAGTGCCCGTGAAACTACAGTTCGTGTAGCGGTTGGCTCAGTAGCAAAAGCATTGTTAAATGAATTAGGTGTATCCATTGTTGCCCATGTTACTGAAATTGCAGGAATTAAAGCAGATACTTCTAAAATAGATGGTAAATCTGCAAATGAAATCCGCAGTATCGTTGAACAAGACCCATGCTACTGTGTTGATCCAGAAGCTTCTAGCCAAATGGTTCAAATGATTGATGATACAAAAAAAGCAGGAGATTCAATTGGTGGAGTTGTAGAAGTAATCGTTGAAGGTCTTCCAGCAGGTATTGGATCTTATGTACATTATGATCGTAAATTAGATGGTAGACTTGCTCAAGCCATGTTATCGATTAATGCATTTAAAGGGGTAGAGTTCGGTATCGGATTTGAAATGGCTCGTCGAAAAGGATCAGAAGTTCATGATGAGATTCTTTGGGATGAGGAAAATGGCTATACTCGTGCAACAAACCGTTTAGGTGGCTTAGAGGGTGGTATGTCTACTGGTATGCCAATTGTTGTTCGAGGTGTGATGAAACCAATCCCAACATTATATAAACCATTACAAAGTGTAGATATTGAAACAAAAGAAGCATTTAAAGCAAGTGTTGAACGTTCAGATAGTTGTGCAGTTCCAGCTGCATCCATTGTTGCAGAAAATGTTATAGCTTGGGAAGTGGCGAATGTATTAGTGGAACAATTCCATAGTGACCAATTACCACAATTAAAAGCACAAATTGAAGAAATGCGAAAATACTCAAAGGAGTTTTAAAAAAATGAAAATTCCAGTAAACACAGCATCACATCGGTATGAAGTTGTGATTGGGAACAACATTTTAACGAGTGCAATTGAATCAATATCCAATCAGTTACCAAAGTTTGATAAGGTTGTTGTTTTTACCGATCGTAACGTATGGGAAGCAGGGGGAAACTATTTTACTACAAATTTCCCTTATGCTTTTGAAGTATTTGTTATGCCACCAGGGGAAGAGTGTAAAAGCTTTGAAAACTTTAAAGATGCCCATTCATTTTTAATTGAACATAAATGCACACGTAGATCCCTTCTTTTGGCCTTTGGTGGGGGAGCAGTTGGAGATTTAACTGGTTTTGTCGCAGCGACTTATATGCGAGGCATCCCATTTATACAAATTCCTACAACGATACTCGCACATGACTCTGCTGTCGGTGGAAAAACAGCCATTAACCATCCGGAAGGTAAAAACCTCATTGGAGCTTTTTATCAACCAGAAGCGGTCATTTATGATATTCATTTTTTAGGTACATTAAGTGAGCGTGAAATTCGCTCAGGAATGGCGGAGGTCATTAAGCATGCAATGATTTCAGATGGGGTATGGTTACAAGAATTATTATCCATTCCTTCTATCACAAGTATTCCGAATGAGCAACTAGCATCGTATTTGAAATCTGGAATTGAAGTTAAAGCTAAGATTGTAGCGGAAGACGAAACAGAGCAATCAGTACGTAAGTATTTAAACTTTGGTCATACATATGGTCATGCGATTGAAGCAGCTGCTGGTTATGGTGGTTTGGCACATGGAGAAGCGGTTGTAATTGGCATTGTCTATGCTTTGCTCCTAAGTGAACGCTATGGGAAAATTTCTCGCGAATTCACAAAATCATTTTTACAATTTGCTTATAAGAATGGTTACCCCTTCGAAGCAGTAGAGAATTATACTTTTGAAGTGTTAGAGTCATATCTAGTAAAAGATAAAAAGGTTGAGTATGGTAATTTACAATTTGTTTTATTGAACGAAATTGGAGAGCCTTTTATTCAAACTATCGAATTATCAGAATGTAGAGAAGTAGATTTAGAGTACCGAGCTTTACTTATGGAGGGGTTTGAATGATTAGAGGCGTAAGAGGAGCAACAACAATATCAGAAGATCGACCTGAACTAATACAAACTGAAACTGAAATTTTAGTGAAAGAAATTGTGAAAGCAAACGAAATTCAACCTGAAGATATTATTTCGGTTTTAATTTCAACGACAACGGATATAACTTCTGGTTTTCCAGCGAAAGCAGTACGTTCACTAGATGGGTGGCAATATGTACCAACCATGTGTATGCATGAAATGAGTGTACCAAATGCTTTACCTTTGTGTATTCGTGTTTTGTTACATGTGAATACGGAGTTAAGTCAAAAAGACGTACGTCATGTTTATTTAAATAATGCAGTGAGTTTACGACCAGATTTAGTACAAGAAGCAAATAAGTAAGGAGACGGCAACTATGAAGTGGAAACAACAAATATATGGTATGAAAGCATATCAACCAGGAAAACCGATTGAAGAAGTTAAAAAGGAATTTGGATTAGAGGAAGTAGTTAAACTAGCATCCAATGAAAATCCATTTGGATTTTCACCTAAAGTAAAAGCTTTTTTAACTAATGATTATACAAATCATGCAATCTATCCAGATGGGTACGCACAACAATTACGTACTGCTGTTGCGAAACATGTAAATGTTAACGAATCACAGTTGTTTTTTGGAAACGGCTCTGATGATTTAATTGCAATTATTACACGTGCTTTGTTATATCCAGGAGTAAATACCGTGATGGCGACACCATCTTTTTCTCAATACCGTCATAATGCTGAAATCGAAGGCGCGGGAGTGAGAGAAGTTCCATTAAAGGATGGGAAACATGATCTAGCCGCTATGTTAGAGGCGATTGATGAAAATACATCTGTCGTTTGGGTTTGTAATCCAAATAACCCAACAGGTACAATTGTACATGATGATGAGCTTAAAAACTTCATACAAAAAGTACCTTCAGAAGTATTAGTAGTATTAGATGAAGCTTATATTGAATATGTAAATTCACCAGAATTTAAAGATACACTTTCATATGTAAATGAATATCCAAATGTAATTATTCTTCGTACTTTCTCTAAAGCTTATGGCTTGGCATCTTTCCGAGTTGGATATGGAATTGCACAAGAAGATGTAATTTCAAAATTGGATCCAGTTCGTGCACCATTTAACAATACAGTTCTTAGTCAAAAAGTTGCAATTATCGCGTTAGACGACCAAGAGTTTATTAATAAGTGTAAGGCAAGTAACGAAATCGGTAAAAAACAATATGAAGCATTTTGTCATAAACATGGATTAAATTATTATCCATCTCAAACAAACTTTATTCTTTTTGAAGTGAAAGCAGACAGTGATGTTGTGTTTAAAGAGATGATGAAGCGCGGTTTTATCATTCGAAGTGGTAATGCTTTAGGTGCACCAGGTTATATTCGTGTAACAATTGGAACAGAAGAACAAAATGAAAAGTTCCTATCTTTACTTGAGGATGTTTTGACGGAACAGGGAGTTTTTGCATGACACGGAATGTCTTAGTCATTGGATTAGGATTGATAGGGGGGTCGATTGCCCTTTCTTGTCAAAAGGCACCAAATACAAAGGTGTACGGTTTCGATCTTTACGAAAAAACACGACAACAAGCATTAGAGCTTAACATTGTGCAAGAAGTTGTAGAAGATGTAATAGAAGCAGCAAGTATTGCGGATGTAATTATATTTGGGACACCTGTAAATGCTACTCTGGAATGGTTAGAGAAGATGAAACAATGGCAACTTAAGCAAAATGTCATTGTAACAGATACAGGCAGTACTAAAGGGTTAATTATGAAAAAAGGTGCAGAGTTAGGTGAAATGGGCATCACTTTTATTGGGGGACATCCTATGGCTGGTTCGCATAAAAGTGGTGTTCAAGCGGCAAAAGCACATCTCTTCGAAAATGCTTATTATATGCTCACTCCATTAAAGGATGAAAACGAAGAAAAAGTGAAAGTACTTGAAGATTTATTAAAATTTACCCTTGCAAAGTTGGTTCGAGTGAATGCATCGGAACATGATCATATGACAGCAGTAGTGAGTCATTTTCCACATATTGTTGCAGCTTCCCTTGTTCATCAGCTTGATAGTGAACAGCAAGTATATCCAATGACGAGTATGCTTGCAGCAGGTGGTTTTCGTGATGTTACACGTATTGCTTCATCCAACCCGCTTATGTGGAAAGACATTGTACTTCAAAATCGTGATGAGTTACTGTGTCAGTTAAACGCTTGGCAGAATGAAATGGATCGAGTTAAATCGATTCTACTTAATCCGAATGAAGAAACGATTGAACAATATTTTGCCGTTGCAAAAGAGGTTAGAGATAAATTACCGTTTAACACGGGTGCATTCTATACGACATACGATTTATATGTTGATATACCTGACTACCCGGGGGTCATTTCTGAACTCACAGGGTATTTAGCAGAAGAGCACATTAGTATTACGAATATCCGTGTAGTGGAGGCACGAGAAGACGTATTTGGTATATTAGTCATTAGTTTCCAAAACGCCGAAGATCGTGAAAAAGCCTTTAATTGTATTAGTAAAAGAACAAAATATGAAATGTATATGTCATAATATCGAAAAGATATTTTGAAAGGAGCATATGATGTCTTCTACAAAAAGTTTAGAATATAAAAATGCTAGTCTAAATGGAACAATTACTGTTCCTGGAGATAAATCCATTTCGCATCGTTCTGTCATGTTTGGATCAATTGCAGAAGGAAAAACAACAGTAAGTGGTTTTCTACTTGGTGAAGATTGTCTAAGTACGATTGATTGTTTTCGAAAACTTGGCGTAGAAATCGATGTTGAGGGAACAAATGTAACGATACAGAGCCCGGGAATAGACAATTGGGAAGAACCAAAAGAAGTGCTATATACGGGTAATTCGGGTACGACAACAAGATTAATGCTAGGTATTTTATCTGGGACTGATTTACATACGGTAATGACGGGTGACGCATCGATTGGGAAGCGTCCGATGCGTCGAGTAGCAGATCCTCTTAGATTAATGGGAGCCAATATTGCAGGAAGAGAAAATGGTCAATATACTCCATTAGCGATCCAAGGAACAAAACTGAAAGCTATTGACTATACAATGCCTGTAGCAAGTGCGCAAGTAAAATCGGCTATTTTACTCGCTGGTCTTCGAGCAGAAGGAACTACAATTGTTCGAGAAAAAGAGGTTTCTCGTGATCACACAGAAAGAATGCTGAAGCAATTTGGTGCAACGATTGAAGTGAATGAAGGTGTTGTATCCTTTGAAGGGGGACAACAGCTTCAGGCTACACATGTCAATGTTCCTGGTGATATATCTTCAGCAGCCTTTTTCTTAGTTGCAGGGGCAATTGTTCCAGATAGTGAAGTTGTAATGCAGAATGTCGGTGTAAATCCTACAAGAGCGGGTATCATTGAAGTGTTAGAGAAAATGGGAGCAGAACTGTCTGTAGTGGTGGACGACCTTAATGCAGCAGAACCTACTGCTACACTAACAATTCGAACTTCAAATTTAAAAGCAACAACTATTGAAGGAGAAATTATTCCAAGATTAATTGATGAAATCCCGATTATTGCTCTTTTGGCAACCCAAGCTGAAGGGACTACAATAATTCGTGACGCAGAAGAGTTAAAAGTAAAAGAAACTGATCGTATTACGGCAGTTGTAACAGAACTTCAAAAGCTTGGAGCGAATATCGAAGCAACGGAAGATGGTATGATTATTCACGGACCAACCAAACTCCATGGAGCTAAGTTGCAATCATATGGTGATCATCGAATCGGCATGATGTCAGCAATTGCTGCATTGATTTCATCATCTCCTATAGAAATTGATGATACGGATTGTATTGCGGTATCCTATCCTACATTTTTTGAACATGTAGAAAATCTTCTCAAAAATTCTTAATCTATAAAAATAACTGGGCCTTCCCTTTATAATATAAAGGGACAGGTCCTTTTTCTTGTTTCTATTAAATAAGTGAAGTAGCATAGTATTAACTAAGTATAAAAAGGTGAGTAATTTGACAAATACATCGAATGAATTAATACAAGCAATCCAAAATGGTGAACTACAACAAATTAATAATTTATTAGAGTCATTTTTATTAAGTGAACAGCCAGATGTTCAATATGAAATAGCTGATTTATTAATGCAATATGGATTTTTAAATGAAGCGGATCGAGTATATGAACATTTACAGTTTTTATTTCCTGATGAAGCTCAAGTGGCTATTGATCGTGCTTCCGTTCTAATTGAGCTAGGTGAAGAGGATGAGGCACTTCAATTACTTATGGGGATCGATTCAGAAGCCCCTGAGTATCCACAGAGTTTACTTTTGTTAGCGGATTATTATCAAATGCAAGGGCTATATGAAGTGGCAGAATTACGTATTACAGAAGCTCTAGATTTATTACCTAATGAACCACTGTTACAATTTGCAAAAGCTGAGTTATTATTTGAAACAGGTCGGTTTACAGAAGCAGCACGTATCTATGAAGAATTACATGCTAAAGAAAAAGAAATAGCAGGAATTTTGTTAGCTGCAAGGCTGGCTGAAGTATATCGTGCAGGCGGAGGCTATGAAACAGCTTTAGATTACTATATGGAAGCATTGGAGGAGTCCGTATCTCCTGATTTACTATTCGGCTCTGCTTATGCTGCCTTCCAATCCGAAAAATATGAATTAGCTACAAAACAGCTTGAAGATCTAAAAGAACTAGATCCGGATTATTTTAGTGCTTATTTATTATTAGCGGAGAGCTATGCAATGATAGAAGACAACAAACGAGCGCTTAAAATCATTAAAGAAGGTATACAGCGTGATGAATATGAAAAGTCATTCTACCTATTTGCAGGAAAAATGGCACTGAAAAACGGTTTACCAGAAGAGGCGGAAAATTATTTACAACAGGCCATTGCACTTGATCCGGAATATATGGAAGCCATATTAATTCTCATGTCAATCTATGCAAATCAAGAAAGTTACGAAGAAATTATAGAATTATATGAAAATTTAAAAAATAATGAATTCGACTGGAGTGCCTTATATCCCTTTGTTGCCGATGCTTATGCGAAGAATGAACAATATGAACGCGCATACGAAATTTACAAGGTAGCATATAATGATTTTAAAGACGAACCGTCGTTTTTAGAAAAATATTGTTATTTCTTGATAGAAGAGGGGAAAAGAGAGGAAGCACGTCTTATTGCAAATCAATTAGTTGCTTTAGAACCAACCGAGCAGCAATGGTTAGATCTTCTCGACACTCTTGAATAAAAGGAGGGATTGCCAAGTGACTTCTTCCATATCGATTATTGATAAAAAAACTTTTGTGCGTTGGTTTCTTAAAAATTATCAATTAAAAAGAAGAGAATGCGTTTGGATTCTGAATTATTTATTAAGTAATGATAACCTACTTGAAAATATTCACTTTGTTGAAGAAGCTCATTATTGTCCAAGAGCGATTGTAATGTCCTCTGTAGATTCAACGGGAGTACCATTTCGATTTTATAAAGGAAACATCATGACAAGTGATGCTGAAAAATCATTCCATGATTTAAGATTGCATCCAACTGAAAGCATGTACATTCAACTAAACTTTCCAAATATCCCACCGAGTCAGCAGTATTTAGCTGTATTAGAGGAAAATCCTTATATGCCAAAGTATTTGCATATAAGCGAAAGGGACCGATTAATCGCTGAAGAAATGCTAAATAATAGTTTGTTAGCATTTCAAGAAGAGAAGTTATTGAAAGAAATAGATGATGCATTAGACAAAGGGGATAAGGAGAGATTTTACACTCTCTCCAATTTACTTCAAGCCCTGAAACAAACCGCAAAGAATGTGTAATTATATTTCTTAAGTTGTGGAAAGCCAAAAGTAGGCTCTCATACTGTTACGGATTAAAGTAAAGATAGGATAATGTCTCATTTAGCCGGAGGTAATCTGGCTAAGTGAGATTTTATTTGGTCAATAATTTAGACCGATTCGAATTTCATACATAAACCTTAATAAGGTTAAAATTTACATGTTAATTTTTTTGGTTTTTGGCAATAGTAATTATTGATATATGGAGGAAAAGTTATGTTTTTTAAGGTAAATGATGTGCAACAATTTCAAGCACAAAAGGATTTTATTGATACAGCTTTGGTACCACTACTTTCTCTAGATTTTAAAGAGGAAAAGATTCAACAAAGTAGCTCGGCAACAGAATTCATACTGTCTCTTACAGCATTCGTTGAACAACAATTTAAAGGAAGATTAATGCTTGTCCCTCCGTTCTCTTATACGGATCAAACAAAAGCTGGTTTACCTGTAAGTTTATTGAAGGAAGAGTTGATCAATGCGGGATTTAAACATGTGATTTTTATTACGAGTGATCATTCTTGGACAAGCTTTAGTGAACAAATAGATGTCATTTGGTTGCCATCTATCCCTTTAGAGTCAATGGATGTGGGAGTTAAAAAATCTGTATTAGAGGATCAACTAAAGCAGATTATACCTTTCTTAACATCTAGATGGTATTAAGGCTTTTTAATTAAATTTTCATAAAGTTTCCAAAACTATAGTAAGCCAATATTGACCAACTAATTTTCTTGATATATCATAGATATGTCCTAGTTATTACTATTTGTTCTAAAAAAGTATGTCCGTTGGACTGACCTTTTAGTTAGAGGGGGGAAAAGGATGAGTAACAATCGAGTTTCAAGACGTCAATTTCTTAACTACACTTTAACTGGTGTTGGTGGATTTATGGCGGCGGGCATTTTAATGCCTATGGTGCGTTTTGCAATCGATCCGGCCTTAAAAACAAAGGATGAAGGTGATTTTGTACAGACAAGCCAAAAAGTTACAGATCTTACTGAGGAGCCTGTAAAAGTTGACTTTTCATATGAACAAGTTGATGCATGGTATACTTCTGAGGTTACTGACGCTGCGTGGGTATACAAAGATGGAGATACTGTGGTAGCACTTTCTCCAGTTTGTAAACACTTAGGCTGTACAGTTAACTGGAATAGTAATACTGAGCACCCAAATCAATTCTTCTGTGCTTGCCACGGTGGTCGTTATGAAAAAACTGGTAAAAATGTTCCAGGTACTCCACCATTAGGTCCATTGGATGAATATGAAGTATCAGAAAAAGATGGCTTTTTATTGCTTGGGAAAAAAATCGCAAATACTAGAGGTTAAAAGTTAGGGGGTAGATATCAGTGCTAAATAAAATTTATGATTGGGTCGATGAGCGACTTGATATCACACCAATTTGGCGTGATATAGCCGACCATGAAGTGCCAGAGCACGTTAACCCTGCACATCACTTCTCTGCATTTGTTTACTGTTTCGGTGGATTAACATTCTTTATTACTGTTATCCAAATTTTATCAGGTATGTTCTTAACAATGTATTACGTGCCGGACGTAGAAAATGCATGGAAATCAGTTTATTACTTACAAAACGAAGTAGCTTTCGGTGAAATCGTACGTGGTATGCACCACTGGGGAGCTTCATTAGTAATTGTAATGATGTTCTTACATACACTTCGTGTATTCTTCACAGGTTCATATAAGAAACCTCGTGAGTTAAACTGGATTGTAGGAGTTTTAATTTTCTGTGTAATGTTAGGTTTAGGTTTCACAGGTTACTTATTACCTTGGGATATGAAAGCGTTATTTGCTACAAAAGTAGGTATCCAAATCGCAGCTTCTGTTCCATTCATTGGTGAACTTATTAAAATTTTACTCGCTGGGGATGCTACAATAATTGGTGCTCAAACGTTAACACGTTTCTTCGCAATTCATGTATTCTTCTTACCTGCTGTATTATTCGCATTGCTAGCGGCACACTTTATAATGATTCGCCGTCAAGGTATTTCAGGACCACTATAATAGTAAAATTTAATGGTCTATGACTTTTCAAAGGAGGGGACACTATGCATCGCGGAAAAGGGATGAAATTCGTAGGCGATTCACGCGTGGCGAGTAATAATCGTATGGTGAATATGCCTAAAGATTATTCCGAGTATCCAGGTAAAACGGAAGCTTTCTGGCCTGACTTCTTATTAAAAGAATGGATGGTTGGTGCAGTTTTCTTAATTGGATATTTAATTTTAACTGTCGCTCATCCTTCACCACTTGAAGGACCGGCAGATCCAACAAATGCTTCATATATTCCATTACCAGACTGGTACTTCTTATTCTTGTACCAACTACTAAAATACACTTATGCATCAGGTCCGTACAATGTTATCGGAGCAATTGTTATTCCTGGTTTAACAATTGGGGCATTGCTATTAATGCCGTTTTTGGACAAGGGTCCAGAACGTCGTCCATCTAAACGCCCATTACCAACTATATTTATGTTATTAGCACTTGCTTCTATGATTTACTTAACTTGGGAATCTGTTGTAAATCATGACTGGGAAGCTGCTGCTAAACAAGGTGAAATTAAAGAACCTGTACCTGATATCGAAATTGACGAAACTGCTGAAGGTTATTTATTATTCACGGGTGAACAAGGTAAATCTTGTATCGCATGTCACGGAACTGATATGAAAGGTGCGGTTGGACCTGCTTTAATAGGAAACGAATTAACAGCTGAAGAGGTTGCTGAAGTAATTAAAAATGGTCGTGGCGCAATGCCAGCCGGTCAATTTGCAGGTACTGATGAAGAACTTCAAGTTTTAGCTGAGTTCATTGCTAGTTTAAAAGCTGAAGAATAATCTTTATATTTTAGCCAAAAGAGAGTCGGGAAACTGACTCTCTTCTCTTTTAGTTATTTCTATTTACATATGCACTGGTCTTTGAAAAAATACATAAGAATTATTAAAATATATGGAATAATAAGGAGAAATAAAGTATGAAGGTATTATTTACGCAAATTTGGTTTTTTCTAACGCATCGTTCATTTTTAACGTTATTATTTATTATTAATTTTCTTGGAACAATATACGGTTATATTTGGTATGGATCACAATTGTCTATTACAGAACCTAAATTTTTAATATTTGTACCAGATAGTCCTACAGCAAGTTTGTTTTTTAGTATTGCCATTATCGGATGGATAATTGGTAAACATTTTAAATTGATTGAAGCGTTAGCATTAATAACACTGGTAAAATATGGAGTATGGGCAGTTGTGATGAATTTATTGACTTTAAATGAGATTGGTTCCATTGGTGCTGCTGGGTGGATGCTTGTGTTTTCTCATGGATTAATGGCAATTCAAGCCTTACTATATATCGGAAAATATCGATTTAAAATGATTCATATTGCCATTGCAGCAATTTGGACATTGCATAATGATGTCATAGACTATGTATTTGGTCAAATGCCTATTTACAGTGTATTAAACGAATACACGAGTCAAATCGGATACTTTACATTTTGGTTATCAATTGTTTGTATTGCTATATCTTATTTGGTTTATAATAAAAATATTAAAAAAGCTAATTAAGCAAACGACAAAGCAATTTCTTAACTATATGACTCTGAGCTTTTATATAGGCGCAAATATTTGCAATAAAGAATGTGCGCTATTAAACTTGTAAGTATAGTAAGTAGTTAGAAAGGAAGAGGTTAATTGTCAGCAGGAATGTATATTATATACTTTCTCATTATTTTAATTTTACCAATTTATGCACAGTTTAAAGTGAAGAAGAACTATAGTAAATTTTCTCAAGTTTCGGCTTCTAAAGGAATGACTGGAGCTCAGGTCGCACGTATGATTCTAGATCACCATGGTTTATTTGATGTACGTGTGGTACCAACACAGGGTGTATTATCGGATCACTATAATCCCGCAACTAAAACTGTTGCGCTTTCTGAAAGTAATTTTTATGAATCATCGATTGCAGGGGTAGCGGTTGCTGCTCACGAAGTTGGCCATGCAATTCAACATAAAGAAGCCTATTCGTTTTTAACTTTACGTTCAAAATTAGTACCAGTAGCAAATATTTCATCTAATGCTTCATGGATATTTGTTATGATTGGTATTTTTGCTTCAAGTTCAGGTTTCCTATTACTTGGGATTGTTTTACTTCTAGCAGGTGTTTTATTCCAAGTTGTAACGTTACCTGTTGAGTTTGATGCTTCAAGACGAGCGATGAATGAAGTTGTTTCGTTAGGCATAATATCAAACAATGAAGAACGTTCTGCTAAAAAAGTTTTAAGCGCGGCAGCCATGACCTATGTTGCAGCGGCTGCAGTAGCAGTTTTAGAACTACTTCGATTAGTTCTCATCTACACTGGTATGAGATCAGACGATTAATTAAAACTGCATATAATCTTATCCCAAAAGTTTGCTTAATCAAACTTTTGGGATTTTTTTTATATTACTCATTCTCTTAGTATAATTTTTTTTTAGCGTAAGTGAGAAGTCGTCTCTATATACAGGACGGCTTTTTTATTTACCTAAAAATTGTGCTAAAAAATATATTTTTTTAACGAATAATAACTACTACTTTAGCTTAATAGAATGTAGAGATTTTACTTAGTTATGAAAGCGCATTAATGCGCTTTACATAATTCAATATAGAGGGGGGAAAGAATGAAACTTAGTCTGTCTAAGGTGGTGCTGTTTGGTTTTCTGGGAATTATTGTGATTGTTGGTTTAGCATTTTATGCCGGAGTACTAGTGAAGAAAAGTTTAGATGATGGTGATGCTAAAGAAGGAGGTAACCGACTAATCGTTTCAAGTACTACAGAAGATTCTGGAAAGAGTAGCGGAAAAAGTCCTAGCCAACCTCAAATCAAGGTAGACTATACTAAGGAGGAATGGGGAACTCATGGAGGAGACTACTTTAATCGTCGCTTCTCCCAACTCGATCAAATTAACCTGGATACAATTGAAAAACTACAGCCAGAGTGGGTTACAAGTTTAGGTTCTAGCTTAGATATGAAGTTTTCTGGTGAAGCTACACCACTTGTAGTTGATGGTGTTATGTATATCGCTTCAGGTGAGGATGATGTATTAGCCTTAGATGTAAAAACAGGGGAGAAGATTTGGGAATACCGTCCTGAAATTGAGCAGAAGCTTGATACTGTTTGTTGTGGTTGGACGACACGAGGGGTAGCTGTTGGTGACGGAAAAGTTTATGTCGGTCTTTTAGATGCTAGATTGGTAGCATTAGACCAAAAAACAGGTGAGGAACTTTGGGAGACAGAAGTAGCGAATTGGGAAGAGGGCTATACAATTACAAGTGCTCCTCTTTATTATAACGGGAAAGTATACACAGGGGTAGCAGGAGGAGAGTATGGTATACGGGGAAGAATTATGGCCTATGATTCAGAATTTGGGTATGAGATATGGAGATGGAATTCAATCCCTGCACCTTACGAAGAAAATGGGGACACTTGGCCTGATGATGAAGAGAAAAGCTGGTTACATGGCGGTGCACCTGTTTGGAATACTCCAGCTGTAGATCCAGAACTTGGGAATATCTATTTTGTTACTGGTAATACGGCACCTGACCTTGATGGAAGCAGACGTGAAGGGGACAATTTATACGCAAATTCTATTATTGCTTTAAATGCAGAGACAGGCGAGCAAAAATGGTACTTCCAAGAAGTACATCATGATATATGGGATATGGATCCTACAAACCCGGTTATCTTATTTGATGTAGAGATTGACGGTAAAATGAGGAAGGGACTTGGTGAAGCTGGGAAAACTGGTTGGATTTACTTCTTAGATCGTGTAACAGGCGAACCGTTAATTGGCATAGAAGAAAAAGAGGTTCCACAACTTGCAGAGCAAAAAACTTCTCCGACACAGCCATTCCCGATTGGTGATGCATTTGTTCCTCAAACAGTAACAGAAGAAGATGTAGAGCGTGATTTAAGTGATGATTTTGAAGGGGAAATTGGTTCTATTTTTACACCATTCTGGGATGAACCGATTACGTTAAAGCCTGCACCTTCTGGTGGCGCAAACTGGCCACCTTCGGCATATTCTCCTGAGACGGAGTACTTCTATGTACTTGGTTCCGATGGTTACATTGCTTTATCTAGACAGGAAGAGGAAGCATTTGAAGAAGGCGGAGTCTGGCTAGGAAGTATTTTTGTACCAGTAACGGATGCACCTGTAAGAGGGACAATTACGGCGATGGACGTAAAAACGAATAAGATAGCATGGCAAGTTAAATGGGATGCACCTGCCTACTCTGGCGTACTGGCGACAGCGAGTGATTTAATATTTGTAGGACATAATGATGGACGTCTAGTTGCATTCAATGCTAAAACAGGTGAAGAAGTCTGGAGTTACAAAATGGATGCTGGAGCAAATGCACCAGCTGTCACATATGAAGTTGATGGGGAACAGTATATTTCAATTTTTGATGCGGGTAACTCGTTAGTTGGAACAACTCATGGTGATAAAGTATATACTTTCAAACTCAATGGTAGCTGGAATGGAACAGCCATTGATGCTTCGGAAGGAAAAAAAGGAAATGGCGAAAAAATAACAACAAGCGCTGGTGCTACTGATTCAGATACGACAGGAGCAACTAGTGACCCATATGAAGAAGGACTTTCTGTATATCAAAATAATTGCTTATCATGTCACGGTAATTTAGGTGCGAATGGACATAATGGACCAAATTTACAACAAAGTAAAATAGCTGAAAACTCTGATGAAATCATTAAAAGAGTAACAAAGGGTGGTACTTCAATGCCAGCCTTTGGAGAAATTCTAAGTGAAGAAGAAATAAAAGAAGTCGCTCGATATGTCAATGAAGTCGTATCAAAGGCAGATGAAAAAAATAACTAGTAGTCTGTTTGTACAGTGTTTACACAAGAAGCGCTCGGAGTGAATTCTACTCCAAGCGCTTTTGGTCTATCGTCAAATTAGCAACAATAAGTATTACTCATCGATTCTAAATCCTTCTCCCGTCACATCATTTACATCAATTATGGAAACAAAGGCATTAGGATCAATAGAACGAACAATTGACTTTAAACGTACTAATTCATTTCGTCCAACTATACAATAGAGAACGTCCTTCGATTGCTTTGTATAATGACCGTAACCATGGAAAACAGTCACGCCACGTTCGAGCCTTTCAGAAATAACATCAGCAATTGTATCTGGATTATTTGAAATAATAAGTGCAGCTTTTGCAGAGTAAGCACCTTCTTGTACCATATCAATAACCCTTGCACCTACATAAACGGCAACAAGTGTATACATCATTGAACGAGCATCTAAGAATGTTAACCAAGATGCAACAATTACCATCGCATCGAACATAAACATTGTGCGGCCCATACTCCACCCTAAATGTTTATGTGCAATCCGAGCAATAATATCTACTCCACCAGTTGTGCCACCACATCTGAAAATAATACCAAGACCTACACCGACGAATACCCCTGCAAATAAGGAAGCTAATAATAGATCATTTTGCAAGTTTAATGTGACTTGATAGACTTGGAAAATCCGTAAAAATACCGAAACTGCAACGGTCCCAATAATGGTATAGAGAAATTCTTTTCGACCAAATTGTCTCCACCCTAATATAAACATCGGAATATTCATGATTAGATTCAAGACCGCAGGATCCCAATGTAAGGTGAAGTATAAAATTAATGTAATTCCACTGAAGCCACCTTCACCTAGTTCATTTTGCATATTAAAATGTACAAATCCAAAACTATAAATGGCTGCGCCTAATAATATGCCTATAATATTTTTCACTTTTAAACCTTTCAAATAATAACCTCCAAACATCCCAACAAATAAATTTTTTACTCCGTCGTGATTTCTTCTATTTTGACATAAGCTTATACCTTTATCATTCAAGTGTCTCTAGTATGTCCATTCCCGATTTTAAGATAGATAGGACATTTAGAAGTTTAATTGGTATAACTAACATGTGATGGAAGAGAAACGCCACTAATAGAAGTTTCATTTTATTATGTTGTATATTTCTTCTTTTGACAACTTAGCCCTTTATTATATACGATAATAGTAGGTGCATGTTATGATGTCGAGTGAGATAATAAATCATAAAATCGTTAATTAGATGAATACATAATTTATTGGAAGTAAGGTTATATACTTACATAAATAAGTAAATATCCTAGTAACAAAAGTAAGATTGCAAAAGTGTTTTAGTATAAAAATGCAAGCACTTAACAAGACATTTACTATTAAGTAATGCAAGATAATTTCTTCATATTATTATGTTTTACTTACGCACAAGGTATCCAATTTGCTAGCATTTTTATAGCAAATACAATATTCCAACTGAAAATGTAATTTTTTGACGAGAAAGGGAGTAGAATGATGACAATTCGAGTAGCTATTGCAGGTTGTAGAGGAAAAATGGGTTCAGAGGCAGTGAAAACAGTTTGTAATCGAGATGGCTTAGAACTTGTGGCTGCGTTAGATTATAAACATTTGGGAGATAGCTTAGCTGAGTTAGAAATGTTTCCTTCTAGTTTAGATGTTCCTATTTATACAAATTTGACTCAGTTGATTACGGAGACTAAACCAGATGTTCTAATTGACCTAACGAATCCGCATTCGGTTTATGAGCACACAAAAGAAGCATTACTACATAATGTTCGTACAGTAGTTGGAACTACAGGCTTCACTGACAATCAATTAGATGAGTTAAAAAATTTAGCAAAATCCGGTAAAGTTGGTTGTATTATTGCTCCAAATTTTGCAATTGGAGCGGTATTAATGATGAAATTCGCAAAAGAGGCTGCCAAGTATTTACCGCATGTTGAAATTATTGAATTACATCATGATCGTAAATTAGATGCACCTTCTGGAACTGGAAAGAAAACTGCACAAATGATTGCAGAAGTTCGTGAAGCGACTAAACAAGGACATGAATTTGAAAAGGAAACAATGCCTGGAGCACGTGGAGCTGACTTTGAAGGCATGCGTATCCACTCAGTTCGATTACCTGGTTTGGTTGCCCATCAAGAGGTTCTATTTGGCGGAGAAGGTCAAATGCTGACAATCCGTCATGATTCCTATAATCGTGAATCCTTCATGGATGGTGTCGTTTACTGTGTTGAAAAAGTTATGACATTGGAAGAATTAGTATACGGATTAGAAAATATCCTATAAGAATGGAGTATTAATATGAAAATAGCTCTGATTGCACACGATAAGAAAAAAAATAGTCTAGTTGAGTTTGCTATTGCATATAAAGAAATATTGCACCAGCATGATTTATTTGCAACAGGAACAACAGGACAACGTATCCAAGATGAAGTTGGCTTAAGTATTACAAGATTTCGCTCAGGTCCATTAGGGGGCGATCAACAAATTGGAGCAATGATTGCGAACAATGACATGGATATGGTTATTTTCTTCCGTGATCCTTTAACAGCCCAGCCACATGAGCCAGACGTAACGGCACTTGTTCGATTATGTGATGTATACCACATTCCATTAGCTACAAATATGGGAACTGCCGAAATTTTATTAAAAGGTCTACAAGAAGGGTTTGTAGATTGGAGACTAATTCAAGAGCGACGTAAATAAAATTAGATAATTGAATAAAAAACTTTTGCATTAAGAATAGTTGTTAATAATCTAAATATACGGAATTTCTGACGGATGCTTTGTTCAGTAATTTTGAACAATAAGCATACATGAATCTACACATATTTGATTAATTAATTTGTTTTCAATGATTAAAGTAATTAAATATTTTAGATAGAGAGGATGAACGTCGGATGAAAAAATTAAAAATTGGTATTACATGCTATCCAACAGTTGGTGGTTCTGGAGTTCTAGCAACAGAGCTAGGGAAAAAGCTTGCTGAAAGAGGACATGAAATACACTTTATTACATCAAGTGTTCCATTTCGGTTAAATAAAATTTATCCTAATGTGTATTTCCATGAAGTGGAAGTAAATAATTATTCTGTGTTCCAATACCCTCCTTATGACATAGCTTTGGCAAGTAAAATGGCCGATGTGATCAAAGAGAAGAAATTAGATGTATTACATGTTCATTATGCTATTCCGCATGCTGTATGTGCAGTACTTGCTCGCGAAATGTGTGGCGAAAATATTGGAATAGTAACGACATTACACGGTACTGATATTTCTGTATTAGGTCAAGATTCAACGATGGCTCAAGCAATTAAATACGGAATCGATAAATCAGATATTGTCACAACTGTATCGGATGCCTTAAAAGAGCAGACCTATCGATTAATTGGAACAAAGAAAGATATTGAAACAGTTTATAATTTTGTAGATGAATCTGTATTTAAACCAATTGATTCCAGTAAATTAAAAGAACAATATGGTATTAAAGAAAATGAACGTGTTTTAATACATGTATCCAACTTCCGTAAAATAAAAAACTTACCGGATATCGTGAATACCTTCTTTAAAGTACGTGAAGCAATGCCAGCTAAACTGCTGCTTGTAGGTGATGGACCTGAGAAACATAGAACATTAGAATTAGTGAAGTCATCACCATATAAAAATGATGTTCTGTTCTTAGGAAAACAAGAAAATGTAGCGGAGTTATTTGGTTTAAGTGACTTAAAATTATTGATGTCTGAAACGGAATCATTTGGATTAGTATTACTAGAAGGAATGGCCTGTGGGGTACCTGGTATCGGTACAAATGTAGGGGGAATTCCAGAAGTTATCCAACATGGTGAGAATGGTTTTATCGTTGAACTAGGAGATTGTGATAGCGCGGCAGAGTATGCCATTGAATTATTAAGGGACGAAGAAAGATTAATTCAATTCCGCCAAGCAGCTATTACGACTATTCAAACCAAATTTTTAGCAAAACCGATTATTGATCATTACGAACAACTATATGAACGATTGGTGGCACTAAGAGTATGAATATGAGTGAGGAATGGCACGTTGCATTACGTGTAATTGACAAAATTGAACGTAATGGTTTTGAAGCGGTTATCGTCGGTGGAGCTGTTCGAGATTATTTATTACAAAGAAAAGTCAATGATGTTGATGTAGCGACAAATGCCTTACCTGAAGAAGTGAAAAGGATCTTCTCATCTACTGTAGATGTTGGAATAGAGCATGGGACAGTTTTAGTGTTGGATGAAGGGGAGCCAATAGAAGTAACTACCTATCGAACTGATGGTACATATAGCGATCATCGTAGACCGGAAGAAGTTGAATTTGTTCGTAACTTGGAAGAAGATTTACAACGACGTGACTTTACGATTAATGCAATGGCTTTTACTAAGGATGGTAATATCATTGATTTATACGGGGGTAAAGAAGACATCGACAATAGGATCATTCGTGCAGTAGGTGATCCGAATATTCGATTCCGTGAAGATGCCCTCCGTATGTTAAGAGCTATACGATTTAGTGCACAGTTAGGCTTTTCTATTGAAGAAAAGACTTTAAATGCCATTCAAGTAGATAGTGATTTAATTGACTTTATTGCCAATGAAAGAATCGCAATGGAGATGGCGAAAATTTGGAAAAGTAAATATGCCTATTACGGACTTCAACTATTAATCGAAAGTAATCTGTCTAAATTTTTAGTCGGTCGCTTTGAAGAACAACTTGAGCAATGGCGTACCTTTAAAGCAGATCACTCTGAAGTTGGATGGGCCTATTTAAGTCTATTGAATCGTCAAGACTATCAAAAAGTTGTAGATTTTTACCGGTTATCTAATAAAGAAAAGGCTTATATTCGTAAAGTGTTAAATGCATATGATGCTCTTAAGAATAAATGGACGGCGATGGATTACTTTGCTAATGAGCTCAATGTGCTAGAAACTGCCTATGATTTTGCAGTTTGGCAAAATGATAAACCATCCTTCGAAAAGGAAAGTATACAAGAGGTTAAACGTAATTTACCATTACAAACCGTTGACCAACTAGCTATCAATGGGAATCATTTAATGAGTTGGACGACAAGAAAAAGAGGACCATGGATAAAAGTTGCATTAGATGCTGCAATAATAGCTGTTTTAAATGGATATGTTGAAAATAATGAAGAGAAGTTGAAGGAATGGTTCATACATGACTTTATCAATGAAGGATAAAATATTAAAACGTTTCCTTTTAGCTTCGGGCGAGCCTATTTCGGGGCAGTATTTGGCTGAAGAAATGGGAATCTCTCGTACAGCCGTTTGGAAGCATTTACAGTCTTTACAAGAAGAAGGTTATTCTTTTGAAACAATCAAGAAAAAGGGGTACCTTTTAACCAATAAACCAGATAGGGTGGATGCTGCAAGCATATCATCCTATTTAACCACAGAACGTTTTGGTCACAATATACATTATTATGATGAGTGCGCAACAACACAAACGATTGCACATGAATTAGCACGTAATGGTGCCCCTGATGGTACTGTTGTCATTGCTGAGACTCAAACGGATGGAAAAGGACGAATGAGTCGCCCTTGGGAATCGACAAAAGGAAAAGGTATTTGGATGACAGTAATCATTAAACCAGATGTACTACCACACCAAGCTCCTCAATTTACATTAGTGGCAGCCGTTTCTATCGTAAATGCCCTAAAATCACTCTATAAAGAATTTACACCAGTGATTAAGTGGCCAAATGATATTTTAGTAAACGGAATGAAATGTACAGGTATATTAACCGAAATGATTGCAGAGATGGATCGGGTACAGGCATTGTTGGTGGGAATTGGCATCAACGTCAATCAACAAAAAGAAGATTTTCCAGAGGAATTACAATCGATTGCTACTTCTTTAAGTATTGAGGAAAATAAATTATTAAATCGAGCAGAATTGGTTGCAACGATTTTAAGCTTCCTAGAAAATTATAGTGATTTATATATTACACGAGGCTTTGGACCAATTAAAAAACTCTGGGAAGATGCATCTGGAACAATTGGAAAAGAGATAAAAGCAACAACCTTAACTGAAGTAATCCAAGGAAAAGCGATTGGAATAACTGAGTCAGGTGTCCTAGAAATACAACTCGACAGCGGAGAAATTAGAAGTATTTATTCGGCAGATATCGAATTGAAAGCCTAAATATTATTATATGTATAATTAAAACTTTTTTCTATATAGTGAAATATCACTAGTGGAAAGAAGTTTTTTTATGTTTATAGTTTAAAAGACCCTTCAAATTTATTTTTTCAATTAATTCCTTTGTATAAATTGTAAAAAAATTCAAAATAAATGTTATCTTTTAACTAAAAATATGGTATTTTCACTATAGTGAAGAGTATAATAGAGATAGATAATAATCGGAATTTTTAGAAATATTTACTAGGGGGATTTTGAATGAAAATCATTAGTTCTTTATTTTGCCGTATGCTAGGCTACCATAAATATAGTTATTTTACAGATCGTTGTGTTCGCTGTGGGAAAGTAAAGTCATCAAATTCTTCAGCAGTTTAAAATACGAGAATAGTATATAAAATGTGGACAAGGTATCTTAATAGCAAGAGTCACTCTTAACCTTTCATTTCAAAATTGAAGTGGAAGGTTTTTTAATTGAAAGATTAACTATACACATATAATTAAAAGTAGAGAGTCTTAAATTTTATTAAAAAATGTATACGTTTACATCAAAACTTGTTATAGTAGCCATATGGACAGTATCTTTTATAAGAACTGTACCTAGCACATGTTAAACAATTAAAAAGATCTGCCTTGATCTAAGTAAGACAGGGACGGAAGAAAACAAACTGCGTGATTTCTTGTAAACGCAATCCTTCTGTCTATTCGTCAGAAGGATTTTTTTATACTGCAAGATTCGTATGTTTGCGAATTTTTCAGTATAAGAGAAAACATCGATTATCGAAATCTCTTGATAACGTATGTTCTTCTCATGTTTTCTTCTTAATAAAAGGAGGAGAAAATGATGAAAAGTACGAGTGATTTCTTGAAAATGAAGAAACAAAACGAAAAGATTGTCATGATTACTGCTTATGATTATCCTGCGGCAAAGTTCTCAGAAGAGGCTAGAGTCGATATGATTTTAGTGGGGGATTCATTAGGGATGGTAGTACTGGGTTATGATTCAACACTTCCTGTAACTGTTGAAGACATGATCCACCATTCGAAAGCTGTTCGTCGTGGAGCAAAAGAGACGTTTGTAGTTGTCGATATGCCTTTTGGTTCCTATCATGGTGAAGTAAATGACACATTGAAAACGGCTGTTAGAATGATGCAAGAAACTGGCGCAAATGCCCTAAAACTAGAAGGTGCAGGGGAAGTAGTTAAGACTATTGAAAAACTTACATCCGTTGGTATACCGGTTGTTGCACATTTAGGATTACAACCACAATTAGCAAATGTTCTAGGTGGATATAAAGTTCAAGGTAAGACGGCAGAGCAAGCAATGAAACTAATTCAAGATGCAAAAGAATGTGAAGCAGCAGGTGCTTGTGCAATTGTACTAGAATGTATTCCACACCAACTTACAGAAGCGGTTACAAAAGAATTAACGATTCCAACTATTGGTATTGGTGCAGGGGCACCTGCTGATGGGCAAGTGCTTGTTTATCATGATTTATTGCGATATGGAAACCACCATATTCCAAAATTTGTAGAAAGTTTTGCATTTGTTGGTGAAGAAGTTGAACGAGGGATTAAAAACTATATTAAATCAGTTAAAGATGGTTCTTTCCCAGCTTTAAAACATAGCTTTACGATGAAGGACGAAGAGCTAACGCAAATTTATGGAGGCGTTGGAAAATGAAGATTGTCAGCACGATTGCACAACTAAAATCAATTATTCATCAAGCAAAAACGGAAGGAAAATCCATCGGGTTAGTTCCTACAATGGGTTACTTACATGAGGGACATCTAGCTTTAGCTACTACAGCGAAAAAGGAAAATGATCTTGTTGTAATGAGCATTTTTGTGAATCCAACTCAATTTGGACCAAATGAAGATTTTGAATCGTATCCTAGAGATTTAGAGAGGGATACACAGCAGGCTGAATCCGTTGGAGTTGACATAATTTTTGCACCCTCTGTTCAGGAAATGTATCCAGAAGATGGTGGAATTTCAATAAGTGCTGGCAGACAAGCAAAACTATTATGTGGTGCCACTAGACCAGGTCATTTTGACGGTGTTATTCAAGTTGTGACAAAGCTTTTCCATATAGTCGAGCCGACTCGTGCTTATTTTGGGCAGAAAGATGCACAGCAAGTAGCAATTATTCAAACCTTAGTAAGAGATTTCAATTTCCCATTAGAAATCCGTACACTTCCAATTGTTCGAGAGAAAGATGGATTAGCAAAATCATCTCGTAATGTGTATCTAACTCAACAAGAACGAATGGAAGCGCCTGCAATTTATGAAGCTCTTTTGGTTGCACAGGAAGAGTTTTTAGAAAAAGGGGATCGAGCGGTTGCAATTGGACTTGCAAGGAAGCATATTGCAAATCATACATCAGGGGAAATTGATTATATAGAACTGTTATCTTATCCAGACTTAAAAGTCGTTACAAATGATACGAAGAATTTTTTACTAGCAGCAGCAGTTTACATTGGAAAGACAAGATTAATAGATAATATTATTTTTTCTTTAGAAGGGGAAACAGCAAATGTTTAGAATGATGATGAATAGTAAAATCCATCGTGCACAAGTTACACAAGCAGACTTAAACTATGTAGGATCGATTACAATTGATGAAGACCTATTAGATGCTGTAGGGATGTTACCAAATGAGAAAGTCCATATTGTAAATAATAATAATGGAGCACGATTTGAAACGTATATTATTGCTGGAGAACGCGGAAGTGGTGTTATTTGTGTTAATGGAGCAGCAGCGCGACTTGTACAAAAAGGGGATATTGTTATTATTATTTCCTATGTGTATGTAACGAATGATGAAGCTAAGAATCATAAACCAACTGTTGCGATTATGGGTGACCAAAATACAATCACAGAAATTATCTCCTATGAGCCTGAAGCGACAATAAAATAATAGAAAAATTTTTCCACTTGTTTTTCTATGAATCTTGTTATAATATAATTGTTAGGTGCCAAACCTATGTAAAGTTTATTCTTTACAACCAAAGTACTCATTACGACACGGATTTGTCGGAGTACTTTGTTTTTTTTGAGCAGGGAGATGAGCCCCTGCTCTTTTATTTTACATAATATTTAATTACAAGTATCACTATCCAAAACAGTATAAAAAATAATTGATTATCTTTAATCTTTTTAATTTTGTAGTTCAAATAACGAAATCCCAATGAGTCATTATGACTTATTGGGATTTTTTTGTTTTCTTATTAGGCATAAGATGACCGATAGACGTCAGGTGTGATAAAATTCGCTTATCTATAGAGAACTGAATCATATGGAACATAACTAATATGGAAATGTGACTACATGTCCTGATATTAAATAATAATTGTGAGTTGAGAAAAAATGGTGGAAAGTCAGAAATACGCGATTGTTGATATTGAAACAACTGGTCATTCACAAGCAAATGGAGATCGGATGATTCAAATTGCGATTGTCATCATGGAGGATTGGTGTATTAAGAAGACTTTTACATCATTCATTCATCCTGGGAAGTCTATCCCACTCTTTATACAAGATTTAACGAATATTACAGATGCAGATGTAGAAGATGCGCTACCATTTGAGGCACATGCAGAGTATATCTATGAATTGTTACAGGATACAGTGTTTGTAGCACACAATACAGATTTTGATTTATCTTTTTTACAGGGCGAATTTAAACGTGTGGGATTACCAAAATGGAATGGAAAAAAGATTGATACTGTGGAATTGGCAAAAATTCTATTTCCTGCTTCTTTAAGTTATAAATTAGGGGATTTAGCGGTAGAGTTAAATATTCCTCTGCACAATGCTCATCGTGCAGATGATGATGCAAAGGCATGTGCCCTTCTATTAAAGGCATGCTGGGAGGAGCTTCTTTCATTACCTCAAGTAACGTTGGAGCAAATGCACAAGAAATCTTTCCGATTAAAATCCAATATCTCCCAATTATTTTTTGATGCCTTACAGATTAAAAGGAGTACGGTATCGAAAGACACTGACTTTGTATATTACAACAAACTAGCCTTAAAGAAACGCTCAAATATCAAAAAGGGTACACAAAAAGCACTATCGTTTCCGCTTTCACACGCAGAAAAAGTAAGCCTTTTTAAAGAGACTATTCCTCAATTCGAAGAGCGACCAAAGCAATTTGAAATGATGGATGTAATTTGGGAAAACTTAAACCAAAAAAAGGAAATTCTGATTGAAGCTTCCACAGGAATAGGGAAAACAATCGGATATTTATTACCTTCTATCATATATGCAAAACAGAATAACCGAAAAGTTTGCATTAGTACGTATACAACAAACTTACTTGAACAATTGTTAAATAGTGAAATACCAAAGGTTGAACAAATCATTGGTCAACCTATACATGTAACGTTGTTAAAAGGAAAGAAAAACTATGTGGATATTATTCTTTTTGAACAGTTAATGAAAAGTCAGGAGTTATCGTATGATGAAACATTAACTGCTCTACAAGTACTTGTTTGGTTATCAAAAACTGAAACAGGTGACTTATCAGAGTTAAATTGTTCAGGTGGGGGCCAGTTGTTTATTGATAAAATCCGAAAAAATAGTGAGAAGACTGACAAGAAGCAGGCATTTGATTATTATGATCGTGCAATTCAGGAGAGTGTAAATGCAGATCTTATAATAACAAACCATTCAATGTTACTTGCTGATCTTGTACGTCAGGAACCGATATTTGATGAAATTGATGGTTGGATTATTGATGAAGCACATCAATTTGTTCAAGCTGCAGAACAAAGAGATCAAGCGATTTTTACTTTTACTAATTGGAAATACATTTTCGGTCAAATTGGTTTATCTACAGATCAAGAATTATTTACCACTTTTCAGAAAATCTCATTAAAAAAACAGAGACTACCTTTGAAAGCATTTCATCAATTAGAAAAAATATATATTCGATTGACCCAATTATTTGATCAGGTAATGCAGGATATTGTTTCTCAAATGAAATTAATTACTCACACTACAAAATCGGATCCAAAACGGGTTGCGTTTATCCATCAATTATCACTAAATAAAGACCAGATGTTTGAATTTTCAAAAGTTATGCAAAATTGGATTGATCAGGCTGAACAAATGTCTAACCTATTTAAAAGAGAAATTGAACAAATTGCACCTGAACACAAACTTATTCTGGAACAATGGGATTATTGGATTCGAGAATATAAAATTAAGGCAAGTGAATGGGATGAGATTTTCATCCAATCAAGTGATGACTATACAACTTGGATAGAGATTGATAAAAGAAATTTACCAGGTAGTATACGAGTACTAAAGAAACCGATTAGTATAACATCTACCATAGAGAAGTTTTTCCATTTGATTAGAAAGAAATCTTCAATTATTTGGACTTCAGGTACACTAACAGTACCGAATAATAAGCGATTTATTGCAAATCAATTAGGAATTAAAGAAGATGTACCGCTTAAAATTTTACAAGCTCCAAAACAATATTATCAAGGTGCCAAGGCGTTCATTGTCAATGATATGCCTGATATACAAGCAGTTTCGCAGTCAGATTATATTGAATCCGTTGCTTTAGCCATAACACAAATTGTTCGTTCAACAGAGGGAAGATGCTTTGTATTGTTCACCTCCCAAGACATGTTAAGAAAAACTGTTGAGTTAATTCAAGAAAGTGAGCTACTGAATGACTATATGTTATTTGCACAAGGCGTAACAACTGGCAGTAGAATGCGATTATTAAAGTCTTTTCAAAAGTTTAGTCATTCGGTTCTATTTGGAACGAATAGTTTCTGGGAAGGGGTGGATGTACCAGGTGACGGTCTATCATCCGTTATAGTTGTACGTTTGCCTTTCTCAGCGCCTGAGGAACCAATCTTTAAGGCGAAATTAACAGCCATACAGCAACAAGGGAAAAATGCATTTTCTGAGCTCTCCTTACCAGAGGCCATTTTAAGATTTAAACAAGGATTTGGCCGATTGATTCGTTCTTCAGTTGATAAGGGTATATTTGTTGTGCTTGATCGACGAATTGAAACTAAATCGTACGGAGTAGAATTTTTACGCGCATTACCGCAAATTTCTGTTAATAAACTACCCCTACAAGATATGGTTTTAGAGATAGAACATTGGTATAATAACAAGGATGAGGAAAGAAAGCAGGTAGACAAACATGACATATAAAAAGACAACACAGATGAAGGTGATTCGATGAAGAACTGGATAATTTTCATTTCGGTTTTTATTGTTTCTTTGGCACTTGTTATTTCTGTACTCGTAATTTGGAAATCCGACAAACCATTTGATGATATTGAAGAGAAAGCTGAGGATTTAGCATTATCATCTCATTCATTGGCAAGCGTATCGGACTCGTATGTTTATAATGGTAATAAACCGTACGTTACTGTGTTCGGGGAAGATGAAGATGGTAACAAAAAGGCAATATTTGTTCCAATCAGTCTAGAAGAGAAATCGATTCAGGAAGTGAATTTGCAAGACGGTGTTACTAAGGAACAGGCATTGTCAGTTTTAAACAATGAAGTAGAGGTAAATGAAATTCTTCACACAAAATTAGGCTATGAAGAAGTTGGACCCGTTTGGGAAATTACCTATAAAAACGATGAGGAAAAACTGAACTATGTCTATATTACCTTTGAAGACGGACAATGGTGGAAACGTATTTTAAACTTGTAGAGGAGTAGATTATTCATGAAAGAATTATTAGCTAATCGTGTAAACACATTAACGCCATCAGCAACTTTAGCCATTACTGCAAAAGCAAAAGAGTTAAAAGAAAATGGTGTTGACGTGATTGGTCTAGGAGCAGGAGAACCAGATTTTAATACGCCAAAAAATATTCTTGATGCTGCAGCAGAATCTATGTATCAAGGGCTTACAAAATATACTCCAGCTGGTGGACTTCCTGCTTTAAAACAAGCGATCATTGCTAAATTGGCACGAGATAATAATCTCGAGTACAAGCCAAATGAAATTCTAGTAGGAATCGGGGCAAAACACGTTCTATACACTTTGTTCCAAGTCATCTTAAATGATGGTGACGAAGTTATTATTCCAATTCCTTATTGGGTTTCATATCCTGAACAAGTAAAACTTGCTGGTGGTGTACCAGTGTACGTTGAAAGTACAAGTGAGCAAAACTACAAAATTACGGCGGATCAATTACGAGCTGCAGTAACAGATAAAACAAAGGCAGTCATCATTAACTCACCAAGTAATCCTTCTGGTATGGTATATACACGAGAAGAATTAACTGCATTAGCAGAAGTAGCAGTAGAAAAAGATATCCTAATCGTATCGGATGAAATTTATGAAAAACTACTATACAATGGAGTTGAACATTTTTCAGTTGCATCTATTTCTGAAGAAGTAAAAGCACGTACGATTTTAGTAAATGGTGTTGCAAAATCACATTCAATGACAGGTTGGCGTATTGGATATGCAGCTGGTAATTCAGAGATTATCAAATCAATGACAGACTTAGCTTCTCATTCAACATCAAATCCAACAACGACTTCTCAATATGCTACTATTGAAGCTTATAATGGACCTCAAGACTCTGTTGAAGAGATGAGAGCTGCATTTGAATCTCGTTTAGAAATAATCTATCCGAAATTAAATGCAATACCTGGTTTTAATGTGATTAAACCACAAGGTGCATTTTACTTATTGCCAGATGTATCAGAAGCAGCGCAAAAAACTGGGTTCACATCTGTAGATGAATTTGCAACAGCTCTTCTAACAGAAGCAAATGTGGCTGTTATTCCAGGTTCAGGATTTGGATTACCTTCTACTATTCGTCTAAGCTATGCAACTTCCTTAGATAATTTAGAAGAAGCAGTTCGTCGTATAGATAATTATGTAAAATCAAAATGGCAAGACTAATTTAATTTTTAAATATACAGGGTGTAGGCTAGCAGTAGACAAGCAAACCTACATTCTGTTTATTCTTCTATCAGAGGTTTAGATGAATTATAAATTAGTTTTTTGTGGAGGAATTACAACTTATGAAGAAAATAATGATTCAAGACATGTCTAATAACATTGGCGAAACAGTCAAATTAGGCGTCTGGTTGGCAAATAAACGCTCTAGTGGCAAAATTGCCTTTTTACAGTTACGTGATGGTTCTGGCTTTGTGCAAGGAGTAATTGTAAAAGAAGAGGTGGGAGAAGAACTATTTGCTAAAGCAAAAGGTCTCACTCAAGAAACATCAATGTACGTTACTGGTGTTGTAAAAGAAGATACTCGCTCTAGCTTTGGGTGTGAGTTGGCAATTACTGATATTGAAGTCATTCATGCAGCAGTTGACTACCCGATTACGCCAAAAGAACATGGTGTAGAATTCTTAATGGACAACCGCCATTTATGGTTACGTTCACGTAAACAACATGCAATTATGAAAATTCGTAATGAAGTAATCCGCTCAACATATGAATTTTTCAATAATAACGGTTTCGTAAAAATTGATCCACCGATTTTAACAGGTTCAGCTCCTGAAGGAACTTCAGAGCTATTCCATACAAAATACTTCGATGAAGATGCATATCTATCTCAATCAGGACAGCTATATATGGAAGCTGCGGCGATGGCACTAGGTAAAGTTTTCTCATTTGGTCCTACTTTCCGTGCAGAAAAGTCAAAAACTCGCCGACACCTAATTGAATTCTGGATGATTGAACCTGAAATGGCATTTATGGAACATGAAGAAAGTCTAGAAGTTCAGGAGCAATATGTTGCGTATATTGTACAATCAGTGCTAAAAAACTGTAAGCTTGAATTAGAACGCCTTGGTCGTGATACTTCTAAGTTAGAAAATATCCAAGCACCATTCCCAAGAATCTCATATGATGATGCGATTAAGTTCTTACACGAAAAAGGATTTACAGACATTCAGTGGGGGGATGATTTCGGTTCTCCTCATGAAACAGCAATTGCTGAGCATTTTGATAAACCAGTATTTATCACTTGCTATCCTGTAGGCATTAAACCATTCTATATGCAACCACATCCAGACCGTGATGATGTTGTTTTATGTGCGGACTTAATTGCACCAGAAGGTTATGGTGAGATTATTGGAGGATCTGAACGTATTCACGATTACGATCTTCTAAAACAACGTTTAGCTGAGCACAACTTAGATGAATCAGCATATGCTTGGTACTTAGATTTACGTAAACAAGGTTCAGTACCACACTCAGGCTTTGGATTAGGGTTAGAACGAACTGTTGCATGGATAAGTGGTGCAGAGCACGTTCGTGAATGTATTCCATTCCCAAGACTTTTAAATCGTTTATACCCATAAGTCTAAAGTTGTATTATTCAAAATTCAATGATTATCAGTTAAAGCGCTCGTTTCGTACGGGCGCTTTCCTTAGTATTGAATCATTCGATTCGTATTTGACAGATGTCAAGTGGATAGTCTAACGCAAAAAAGCAAACGATATAGTTAATTACATGAACTATGATTTTATAGAGAAAGGAGTCCTTAATATGACTAAGAAATATCAACGACTCCAACTGTGGATAGAATCGGGGAATGTGTCCATACCCAAATTATTTTTCCAATACTATAAAGAGTTGAATGTTACAGATGATGAAGCCTTGTTGGTATTGCATTTACTAGCTTTTCATTCTGAGCAAAATGATTTCCCAACGCCTAATGATTTAGTCAAAAGACTTTACTTTAGTGAAAATGAAATTAGTGTGAAGCTCCAAAGGCTTCTTCAAAAAGGTTTGTTAGAAATAACTCAAGGAATAGATGGTAATGGCATTGTATATGAGAAATATTCTGTTTATCCATTATGGGAGAGAATCTTAGATCATATAGAAACATCTTCCATACAAAAAGAAATTGCGATCGAAAAAAATGAGGAAGGTGAAATTTTTGCGATTTTCGAGCAAGAATTTGGCCGACTTTTATCCCCTATGGAAATTGAGACAATTTCAATGTGGATTGATACGGATCATCACTCGCCTGCAATCATAAAGGCTGCCCTAAAAGAAGCTGTTTTAGCTGGTAAAATTTCATTACGTTATATTGATCGAATCTTATTTGAATGGAAGAAGAAAAATATTACTTCCGTAAAACAAGTTGAAAAGCATACAGAGCAATTTCATCAAAAAACGACTTTTGTTCAACCAAAAGTTAAGACAACACAAGAAAATACCAACAAAGTATCCTTCTATAACTGGTTAGAAGAAAGAGAATAGGGGGTGTAAAGATGCTTACGAAGAAACAGTGGGAACATTGTTTGAATGAAATGGATAAAATGTATCCTGATGCACATTGTGAGCTTGTTCACGATAACCCATTTGAGTTAACCATCGCAACTTTATTATCCGCACAATGTACGGATGTACTAGTCAATAAAGTAACCAAGACATTATTTCAAAAATACAAAACACCAGAGGATTATTTAGCTGTTCCATTAGAGGAATTGCAAAATGATATTCGTTCTATTGGACTCTATCGAAATAAAGCAAAGAATATTCAACTTTTATGTGAAAAGTTATTAACGGAGTTTAATGGTGAAATTCCGCAAAGCCGTGAACAGCTTGTCACACTTCCTGGTGTAGGTAGAAAAACGGCGAATGTAGTGTTGTCTGTTGCTTTTAATATTCCTGCTCTTGCAGTTGATACTCACGTTGAACGTGTTTCTAAGAGGTTAGGATTATGTAGATTAAAAGATACTGTGTTAGAAGTAGAAGAAACTATTATGAAAAAAACGCCAAAAGAAAACTGGTCAAAAACACATCATCAGCTCATCTTTTTTGGCCGTTATCATTGTAAAGCGCAGAATCCTCAATGCCATATTTGTCCACTTCTTGACGATTGCAGAGAAGGCCAAAAGCGATTAAAAAAAGGATTGGTGAAGCAATGATAAAAGTTAGGCTAGAATCCATTGCAAAAGAAGCCGTAGAGCCTTACTTTGAACAATGGAATGAATTAAATCGTCAAATCCATAATGCACACGAACTTCGAAATGGTGAAGCGAAATCCTTTATGGATAAAGGAATTCAACTTTTCGAGAAGTGCATCATATATTGCTCTGAAACTACTTCACAATCTATCATTGAAAGTGAAGAATATGAGGTTCTTCCTCTGAACGGCATGGAACGTCTACAATTCATTAAAACAAGACCAGGTCAGTACGCCTGTTTCCGTCAACTAGATGAATTATTTAAAGAGTTAAAGAAAAGACTAGCTCGCTTACGTATTAGAACTTAATGATATTTATAAGCCCAAAAGTAATGGTTATGAATCGTTACTTTTGGGTTTTTTTGTTGTTTGTTTTATTTACTGTTCGAGAGGGTGATGTAATTCGAGGAATTTGTATATTAGGTGGGGGGAGAAATTCGTAAAAGAGATTTTAGGAAAATTCTTTGATAGGGAAGTGGCTACAGCTCAATACCATTTCCTTTTAAAGCCCATAAATCTAAATAATAAAAAAGGTGATGAAAAATTTTCATCACCTCTTTTAGGAACTTGCGTGTTTGTTTATTCGGTTGCTTTAGTTGGATCTGTTGGTTGTGTAGGTTGTTCTACTTGACCGTCGTCACCAGGGCTAAAGTAATCATCGAAATCATCGTTATCGCCGGTATTTCCATTATTGTTTCCGTTATTGCCGTTTCCTGAATTAGGTTTATTGCCGTTTCCTGGATTAGGTTTATTACCGTTACCAGGAGTAGGTTTATTATCTTTTCCATTACCGTTGTTATTTTCTTCGGAACCATTTTCTTCATCTATACCGTCTACATCATCAGGCTCATCAGGAGTTTCTACTTCTGGTTCTTCAATCGTACCTTCAATATAAATTGAGACGGTTGCGGGTGCACTTTTTACATTATCCGAAATGGCAACGACAGAGAACGTGTAATTTCGTCCAGGTTCAACATTGGAGATCGTCGCTTGTTTACTTGATGTTGTTGTATATACTACTGCTTGTTCATTATCTACTGACATTGTTACTTCGAAAGTAACATTAGCATCATCAGATTTTGATTTATAGTCCCAAGTTAAGTCAACTTGGCTAGCGTCAGCATTGTAATTTGCTTTTAAGTTTGTTGGAGCACCTGTTTCTTTTTTCTCATATTTCTCAGATACTTTTGATGGTTCTGTACCCTTTACAAATAACTCTGTTTGACGTAATTCTGATGGTGTATAGTCACTAGCTAATTTTAAAGGACTTGTTCCAACTTCGATTGTTGCTTCAACAACAGAACTTGGTTTTTTGAATTTCGCTGTTTCAACGTCTTCAGAAATCTCGGACATAATTTTTTTGAATAGTTTTTGTGGTACACGTCGTTCTTCCGTTGATGTAATTGGTTCATAACGTTTTGAATAACCACTCCATATAGCAATGGAATAATTTGTTGTGTATCCAGCAAACCAAGAATCCGGTACACTACCAGATGGTAAATTCTGCTCTTTGAACTCATCTGAAGAGTAGTTTGTAGTACCTGTTTTACCAGCTATATCTAGACCAGACACGGCTGCGTTAGTTCCTGATGCACCGGATTTTGAACTTACTACATCACGTAAAATATCCGTTACCATATATGCTGTATAGTCACTCATTGCTACATCTTGTTTCGATTTATAGGACTTTTTAGAGCCATCTCGATATTCTACTTCTTTAATAGCAGTAGGGGCACTGTAAATTCCGCTATTTCCAAATGCAGCATATGCAGCTGACATTTGAATTGGACTCATGGAAATTTTACCGCCACCAATTGCATCTGATTCATATACATCTTCAGCATTAATGCCAAGCTTATTAATAAATTCCTTTGCATTATCTGCTCCCACTTCTTTAAATGTTTTTATCGCAGGAACGTTTCGAGATTGATATAGTGCTTGACGAATTGTCATTTTACCTAAATATTTTTTATCAAAGTTTGTAATGACTTGTTTTGAATTAGAATAGGTCATCTTTTCGTCAGTAATTGTTTCACCAGTTGACCATTGTAAATATTCTATTGCTGGACCATAGTCAAGTAGTGGTTTAATAGTAGAACCTGGCGAACGTTTTGTTAAATCATGTGCATAGTTATAGCCACGATCAGCATAGTTTCGACCACCACCGATAGCTAAAATTTGTCCCGTTTTCGTATCCACTACAGAAACACCTGCTTGGATATCTTCAGTAGGGAAGTTATCTGAGTCGTTCATAATACCTTCAACAGTTGATTGTGCCTTTGGGTCAAGTGTTGTATATACTTTAATCCCTTCTGCAAGAGCGTCCCCATCACCGTTATCCTCTAGTTCATCTAAAACAACATCTAAGAATGCATCATACTTAGTACCAGCTACAGCTTCGCGATCTTCCTCAGCAAGAAGACGGGAAGTTACATCTACTTTTTTGGCAGCTGCTGCTTCTTCATCAGTAATTTTTCCATGTTGCACCATTAAGTCAAGTACGAGGTCTCGTCGTTTTTGTGCGCGATCTGGATGTTTATATGGGTTATAGTTATTTGGGCTTTGTGGGATCCCAGCTAATAACGCCATTTCATCAAGCTCTAATTCACTTGGTTCTTTTCCAAAGAAGTATTCAGCTGCAGTACCAAATCCGTAAATTCGACCAGACATAAGTATTTTATTGAAATACATTTCAAATATTTCTTCTTTGTCATATTGTCTTTCAAGTTGAACTGCCAGCCAAGCTTCTTGCGCTTTACGTTTTAGTTTTTTGTCGTTACTTAAAAAAGAGTTTTTTACTACTTGTTGTGTAATTGTACTACCACCTTGGGCACCAAATCCTTGCGTAATGTTCGCAATGACTGCACTTCCTGTACGCCAAATATCAATACCATGATGTTTAAAGAAGCGAGAATCTTCAGTCGCCAGAATGGCATCTACCATTTCTTGTGGTATATCTTCATAATTTACATATTTTCGATTTTCTGAACCGATTGTTGCAAAAATCTCACCATTTTTATCATAAAATTCCGATGACACCGGATCTTTTAATAGTTCTTCGTCTAGTTTCGGTGCAGAGCTTGCGTACACAGCAAATAGACCAGCACCACCGACTAATCCAATTACGAAAAGTACAACAATGGTTAGTATTACTCTTTTAACCCATGTACCTAAAGGTTTTTTTTGTTTTTTCTTTTGTAATTCACGCTCACGTTTTAATTCCTCGCGAGTCCGACGTTTTTCAGCCAAAATGATCTCCTCACTTTAACAAACAATTATAGTTCGTTTGTAATCATATTTTTTATTGCGGTTATGTAGTCAATCCTTGGATTGTAACCGGGTTTGATCTCCACTGTTTTTGTTTCAAAAACATTTAACGGAATCGACTTTCTTCCACCATTCTCCATCTCCGACCAAGCTTCGTCTAAAACGCTAAATGGAACAATGAAATAACGGTCCAAGGTCGCAAATTTAACTATTGTAAAAGCAATTCCTTTTTGATTGGTCACTTCTTTCATATGGTTTACTTGATGCTGATGTACATTTTTTAAAGGAAAGGACGTTTTACTCTCAGTTTCTTTCGCTTCAAAATCAATGTAATATCCGTTCCAAACACCATTGTAATCAGTTGTGGAAGGTGTTCGAAAATATGCTTCACGAATAACTGCAGCACTTCGAGATGGATACTCTACTTTGACGATTTGCACCGGAACAGGTTTCTTATGAATAATGGCAATTTGTTGATTTAAATAATAAGTATTTGTTTCGTTAATTTCGTCTTCCAGTGTTTTTCCTCGATTACTAAAGGAAAAATCTTTTTTCTTTGGAGTAGATTTCGTCTTTGGTGGTTCACTAGGTTTGTATGCTTTGCCATTTGGATAACGAATCATCGACATACACTCCTTCTTAAAATGATACCCATTTTTGACATAAAAACATATCGAAAATTTACTTGTTTTAGCAACCTTTGTCTAGTTTTGACAAGTAGAAAGGGATTTGCATTATTTGAAGGAACTATACACATTAAAGGAGGAATGATTATGCATCGAATTCAAATGCTTATTTCGCAACTTGAGTGTATAGATCAAATTATGACAGCAAAAATTGAGAATGAAAGAACTGAAATTCATAACCAGATTTTCTCTCAATTAGGAACTACTTATCAAAAAGTAAGCTTAGCAGAAAAGCAGTTTCATGTAAAGAATGCTTGTTCCCCTATTACTAGTGTTAACAATGAGATTTTGGTACACTTAAAAGAAGAAATATAAAAATTTTAAGAGGTACTAAAATGCAACTAATAGAACTATCTAAACAATTATTAAATGAGTGTGATGCGTCAATTAGTCGCTTTTTTAAACAGCGTGAACTTGACGCAACACCTCAATTTTTTGAAGAAGTTAAACCACATGCGGATTACTATCAATCCGTTTTAATAGATTGGCAACAAAACGCATTAAATTGGATTGATGAGTATAAACCGAAGTATATGCACAAATCTCAGATTCAAAATGTTGTAGATGCTATGAATCAGTTTGTCGTGCAATCTTTTTATAAGGAAACAAGTAAAAAGCGGTTTATCCAATCTGTACAATCTGTTCACTATACTTTGTCCTTCTTTATAAGAACATTAGAGGAGGAGAGTAATAAAAATGTTCAATAAAAAACGTTCAATAGATGAATTACTTTCAGAATGGCGATACGACGAAGAGTTAAAACAAAATATATTACATTGGACAACATTAGAACCAAGACCAGCAAAGTATGCGTCTTTTCCTAATAATTTACATCCATCAATCCAAAAGGCCCTTGTAGCAAGAGGAATCCAACAGCTATATACACATCAAAGAGAAGCGTTTGATTATGCGGTAAACGGAAAATCTTTTACTGCGGTTACACCCACGGCATCAGGGAAATCTCTTTGCTATCACCTACCAGTATTACAAAGAATATTAGAAGATAAATCGAGTAGAGCCATTTATCTATTTCCGACAAAAGCACTTGCTCAAGATCAGAAATCAGATATTAACGAGTTAATCGAGGAAATGGGAGAGGAAATATTAAGTTATACGTATGATGGAGATACAGCTCCAGCAATCCGACAAAAAATTAGAAAAGCTGGACACATTGTAATGACAAATCCTGATATGTTACATTCAGGAATTTTACCTCATCATACGAAATGGGTTTCCCTTTTTGAAAACTTAAAATATATCGTAATAGATGAACTACATACATACAAAGGAGTATTTGGAAGTCATGTCGCTCACGTCATTCGAAGGCTAAAAAGAATTTGTGAATTTTATGGAAGTGACCCGATTTTTATTTGTACTTCTGCAACGATTAAAAATCCAAAAGAGCTTGCTGAGAAGTTAACCAATACAAAGCATGAGTTAATTGCAAATTCAGGTGCTCCTGTTGGTAAAAAGACATTTCTATTTTACAATCCGCCAATTGTCCACCCTACTTTCGGGGTAAGACGTAGTAGTGTATTAGAAGTTCGTGATTTAGCAACACGCTTATTTGAAGCTGGAATCCAATCTATTATATTTGCAAAATCCCGCGTTCGCGTAGAAATGCTCGTAACCTATTTAAAAAGCCTGACAAAAAATAAAATTCAAGATGAGTCTATAAGAGGGTATAGGGGCGGCTATTTGCCAACTGAACGTCGAAAGATTGAAAAGGGACTCCGAGATGGCACGATTCAAATCGTAGTTAGTACAAATGCACTTGAATTAGGTGTCGATATAGGTCAATTACAGGCATGTATTATGACTGGTTACCCAGGTAACATTGCAAGTAGCTGGCAACAGGCAGGAAGAGCAGGAAGAAGACAAGATTCCGCTTTAATTATTTATGTAGCGAACTCAACAGCTTTAGATCAATACGTAGTCAATCATCCTGATTATTTATTGGGCAGTTCACCAGAAGAAGCGTTGATTAATCCGGAGAATATCCTTATCTTAATGGATCATTTGAAATGTGCTGCTTTTGAGTTGCCATTTTCCATGACAGATACTTATGGCGAGTTCGAAGTACAGGAATTATTGGAGTTTTTACAAGAAGAAGGAGTGCTAGTACAGACAAGTTCAACATGGTATTGGATGAGCGAACGCTTTCCAGCCCATGAAATTTCTTTACGATCTGCTTCGCAAGAGAATGTGATCATTATTGATCAAACCATTCCTGCAGGAACAAAAGTGATAGGAGAAATGGATACCTATAGCGCCATGACACTTCTTCATGAAGAAGCAATATATCTTCACCAGGGAACTCAATTCCAGGTTGAAATATTAGATTGGGAAGAAAAGAAAGCGTATGTTCGTGAAGTAGATGTTGACTATTTCACAGATGCTAACTTAGCTGTTGAATTAAAAATTTTAAATGAGGATAAGAGTGTTACTTATAATTCGGCTAGTATAAGCTTCGGTGATATAAGTATTTTAGCCATACCAACTATTTTCAAGAAAATCCGCTTCCAAACACATGAGAATATTGGGTCAGGAAAAATTCATATCCCTCCATTAGAAATGCATACAAATGCAACATGGATGTCTTTTAATTTACCTGAAAATTGGTCAGAGGAGATGCTTACCGATGCATTAACTGGTGCTGCTTATGCGATTAGTTCGTTTATTCCATTGTATATTCAATGTGATAGAAGTGATTTGTCGGTAGTACCGCAAGTTAAATCGACTCATAATGAAAAACCGACTCTTTTTATATACGATAGTTATCCAGGAGGAATAGGGTTAGCTGAGAGAGTGTATGATCTCCTAGGACCGATACTAGAAGAAACAATTCAACATGTACGAAATTGTCCATGTCAAAGTGGTTGTCCATCTTGTATTGGTGCACAGGACAGTTTAAATGAAAGCAAGCACAAGGTACTAAAGGTACTTTCAATTTTGTTAAAAGAAATAGGGTGATTTCCCATGTCATATGAAAATAAAATGCTACAACTTAAACAGAAGCTTGGCAAAAAGAAAGAACAACCAAAAGATAAGCCTACATTTCAACGACCAGAAAAACCATTTTATATTAGTGAGTGGGAAAATGCAGGCTTAACTTTGGTTGAGAATGAATATGGCGTTTTATTTAAACGTGAAGTAACTTATCCGCTTGAATTTCAACACGGTACTTATCAACTCGGTTTATTCTATGATGCCATTAAAAAGTGGCAACTTACGTCGATTAATCATCCATATGCAATGGATTTTGATGAATCGATTGTTTTCTTTGATACGGAAACAACAGGTTTAAAAGGTGTGGGAACAAACATTTTTTTAATAGGTTTGTTAGATGCGTTTGACGATTCCTTTGTTTTAACCCAATATGTCTTAGCAGATCCTGCTAATGAAGCTGCATTTTTATATGAATCCAAATTTTGGCAACAATCCAAGACCGTTGTTACTTATAATGGTAAAAGCTTTGATTGGCCACAATTGGAAACGAGATGGACGCTTAATCAACACATTTTACCGAAATTACGTAAACAAAAACAGATTGATTTATTACATAGTTCGAAACGCATATGGAAAAATAATTTAGAAAGAATGAAATTAACAAAAGTTGAAGAAGAAAAGCTTGGATTTAATAGAAAAGGAGATATACCAGGATTTTTGGCACCTATCATCTATACAGATGCCATTAAAAGTGGACATGCAGATGCATTAATGAAAGTACTGCATCATAATGAATGGGATCTTCTATCTTTGGTTACACTTTACATCCATTCTACTAATCTATTGCTTGAGCAAAGATTAGATGAATCAGCAACTACTTATACAAACATCGGGAAATGGTTTGGAGACTTAAAGTATATAAATCAAAGTGAGGATGTATTGTCTACTGTCACAACAAACTACGCCAATGAGGATGCTGGTTTAGCACATTACTATTTAGCATTACAACAAAAGAAGAGTCGATTATATAAAGAAGCAAAAAATTCTTTTGAAAAGGCCTTATTATTTATAGAAAAAAGAGAGAAACTAAAAGCAGTAGAGCAACTTGCTATTATATATGAACATCAGGATAAAGATTTTGAAAAGGCCATACATTATACAAAGCTCGGTTTGAAAATAATAGATAACAATCAATTTATGAAAAAAGAACAAACTGTAAAGCAACGTGAGAATTGGTTAAAAAGGCTACAAAGGATTGAAATGAAACAAATCAAAAATAGCTTTGAACTTCAAAAATAATTGGGAAATATTCTATTTGCTGAATATTTAAAAAACATTTCCCAGGCAACCGCATGTTTTGACAATAAACTCTTAATTGTGTCGATTTTAGTCAAAAGAAGTTAGGATTATTTTTTGAAATGATTACTTTCAATCCCTTTTATAACATTCATATGATATAATTGGTATATGTACTGTATCGGATGGAAGGGCGATGTGAATGGAAATTAAATTAAACTCAAAAATCATATTAGAAAAAGAATTTAAAAAGGCGATGAAAGGTTATAGTATTGACCAAGTCGATCAATTTTTAGATCAAATTATGGAAGATTATGATACTTTTGAGAAAATTACTGAAGAGTTACGTGCTGAAAATAAACGTTTAAAAGATGAACTTGAAAATAATACAGCAAGACGACCACAAGTATCTCCACCAACAGTAGGAAATACGAATTTTGATATTTTAAAACGTCTTTCAAATTTAGAAAAACATGTTTTTGGTAGCAAACTGTACGAATAATACTCGCTGAAAATGATAGTAGTATAGTTCCACTACTAAAATTAAACGTTCTAAAACAAATTCATAAATAAGGGTTGTCATCTTAAAGATTTTTTAGTATAGTATTACATGTCATTAAGAAATTCGAGTAATCGCTGCAATTTTTATTGTAGAGGAAAGTCCATGCTCACACGGATCTGAGATGACCGTAGTGTTCGTGCTTACTGAACAAATAAGGTAAGGCAAGGCAATCGCCTTGACGGCGGAAGGAAAACCTAAGTCGGTTTCGATATGGTTGACACTTCCTGAAAGTGCCACAGTGACGGAGCTTTATTGGAAACAATAAAGGTGGAACGAGGTAAACCCCACGAGTGAGAAACCCAAATTATGGTAGGGGCACTCTCCAAAAGGAAATGAACGGATGGAGAGACGAGAAGATTTTTCTTTTCGTAGATAGATGGTTACTACCCGATACGTACGAGGCTAACGCTGTTTGAGTACCCGGGAACAAAACATGGCTTATGAATTTCTATGATATTATTCTACTTATGTAAACTACACCTATGAATTCAATACGTACTATTTTTAAATAGATATTTAACTAAAGGTTAAATTTGCACAAGCTTATTAACGAAATTATGAAAAAGTAAATTCAGTGATGACTTTACGAATCATATAAGAGGCTCTCCATATCATTTGGAGAGCTTTTCTTTTAGTGAATGGGGAGCCTATATGCAAAAAAAATCGAATAATTTACATTTGAATACAATTAATAGGAATTTATTACATAATATGCATCTTTTGTTTGAAATTTTTGAAAACATAAAAGAAGGTATAATGGTTACAAACGACAAGATGGAAATCTTGTTTGTTAATAATGCCTTTGAATTTGTTACAGGTTTTAACAAAGAAGAAGTGATTGGAAAAGGTCCAAAGGTTTTACAATCAGGTGTACATAATCGTGAATTTTATAATCAAATGTGGACAATTATTCAAATAGAGGGAATTTGGCAAGGAGAAATTTGGAATAAAAGAAAATCAGGGGATATTTATCCGGAATGGTTATCAATTATTGAAATTAGAGATGACAATGGGTTAGTCACTAACTATTGTGGCATTTTTACGGACTTATCTGAGAGGAAAAATGTTGAGAAGCAATTAGAAAAAAGTACCCAAATAGATTCATTAACAGATGTGAATAATCGTCATAGTTATTTGGAAAAAATGAATACACTATTAAACTCTACATCAAAAATTGATAGTACACAACATGCAGTGTTCTTTTTAGATTTGGATCGATTCAAGCAAGTGAATGATACTCTTGGACATGAATTTGGTGATTTATTATTGGTAGAAGTAGCAACCCGGTTAAAAAATTTATTAAATTCAAAGGACATTGTGGCAAGATATGGTGGAGATGAGTTTGTACTGACATTGGCGAATATTCGACATCCTCGTGAAGCAGCTCAATTTGCAGAAGATATGATACAAGAAATTGAAAAGCCTGTTAAAGTAAATAATCAAGAAATTTTTGTCTCCGCGAGTATAGGAATTAGCATTTATCCGCATGATGGGGATACAACCGAAGAACTTGTCAACAGAGCTGACAAAGCGATGAACTATGCGAAACAATCAGGAAGAAATCGATTTTCGTTTTATTTCGATGAATTAAACACAGATGCTAATCGACTTATTCTATTAGATTCAGAAATACGTAAAGCGATTGAAAATCGTGAATTTGTGTTATATTTCCAACCAAAAGTAGATGTTAAGTTAAACAAGATTATAGGTTTTGAAGCATTAGTAAGATGGAACAGTGAGAAACTAGGTTTTGTATCTCCAGCGGAATTTATTCCTTATGCAGAAGAGACAGGACTTATTATTCCAATAACTGAGATTTTAATAGATGAAGCTTGTGGGGAATTGATGAAATTAAGACAAGCCGGATATTCAAAATTACCAATTTCCATCAATATAGCTAGCATACATTTCCAACAACCAAACTTTTTTGAGTCAATTCAGAAAATCTTAGAACGAAATAATACATCCGCTCATAATTTTGAAATTGAAGTTACTGAAAGAACCATTATGAATAATGATGAAGAGACGGTCAGTAAGCTGGTTAGGTTAAAAGAAATTGGGTTTAAATTGTCGATTGATGATTTTGGAACAGGTTATTCCTCTCTCGGTTATTTAGTTCGCTTTCCGGTAGACTATTTAAAAATTGATAAGAGTTTTATTCAGCATATTGTACTTCAGTCTGATAAACAAGCAATTGTAGATGCGATTATCCAACTTGCCCATCGGTTAAATATGCAAGTAATTGCTGAAGGAGTAGAGAGTGAGCAACAAGTCAATCAATTGAGCCGAATGGGTTGTGACTTCATACAAGGGTATTATTATAGTAAGCCAGTTCCGATGGAGGAACTTATTAAATTCCTACAATTTTGGGAATATGGACATCAAGGAGAAATTGAATCATGACAAAATTTCAATTAGTAGCAACTGCAGCAATGGGTTTAGAATCAATTGTTGCACAAGAAGTACAAGATTTAGGGTATGAAACTAGAGTAGAGAACGGTAAAGTGTATTTCGAAGGTGATGAAACTGCAATTGCTAGATGTAATTTATGGTTACGTGTTGCAGACCGTGTGAAAATCGTTGTAGCAGAATTTCCTGCTCATACATTTGATCAATTATTTGAAAGTACAAAAGCAATTGAATGGGAAAAGTTTTTATCGGTAGACGCTGCTTTCCCTGTATCCGGAAAGTCTGTTAAATCGAAATTATTTAGTGTTCCAGATTGTCAAGCTATCGTAAAAAAAGCGATTGTAGAGCGTATGAAAATTCACTATAAGCGATTAGGTTTTTTAGATGAATCAGGTGCCACTTACAAAATCGAGGTTTCTATCTTAAAAGATGTGGCTACGCTAACAATTGATACTTCAGGTGCAGGACTACATAAACGAGGATATAGACAATCGCAAGGGGAAGCGCCATTAAAAGAAACATTAGCAGCTGCGCTTGTGAAAATTTCAAAATGGAGTCCGACTAGACCGTTTGTTGATGTATTTTGTGGTTCTGGTACGATCCCTTTAGAAGCGGCAATGATTGGTCAAAATATAGCACCGGGTTATAACCGTGACTTTATTTCAGAAGATTGGTCATGGATGAAAGCAAAAATATGGGATGATGCAAGGGTCGAAGCAGATGATTTAGCAAATTATGACCAACCACTTGATATCATTGGGTCAGATATAGATCATCGTATGGTTTCAATTGCCCAAGAAAATGCACTAGAAGCTGGATTCGGTGATATTATCACTTTTAAACAAATGCAAGCAACTGACTTTACAACTAGACTAACAGATGGTGTAATAATTTCAAACCCACCTTATGGAGAACGTATTGGTGAGAAAGAAACGATAGAAAAAGTAATTAGAGATTTTGGACAAGTTATGCAGGCTTATCCGACTTGGTCGATTTATATGCTATCTTCAATGGAAAATTTTGAAGAATTATATGGAAAAAAAGCAACCAAGAAGCGTAAACTATTTAATGGATTTATTCGTACGGACCTTTATCAATATTGGGGTCAAAAGTCTAAACGAGAAAATTAATTATTAACGGAAGGAGGCTTACTCCTTCCGTTTCAATGTCTTTTTTAGTAGATGTTTAAACAAATTATCTACATTTGGAAAGAATTCTAATACTATAAGAAAGTATAAATCGACGAGTGATGTTTAGCTGTAGCTGGTAGTGCCTAGACCATTTTAGGAAATAGCAAACAAGGACAAAGCAAATCTTTAGGCGAGGTATAAGGATATATCTATGTTGATATTGCTAGTGTTCCGTTTTTGTAGACCAATTATATGGATCAAAATCGTCGACGCGATGGTTTAGGATGTGTTTTTTTGCTTTTCTATATAAAGGAGATTAAATAAATGAGACAGTCTTTACCTTTTGAACTTTCAAAAGATCGTTCCTTTTTCGATTCCCTTGGGGATTGGATGGGCGATGTATTATATGATGAACTCCCTGAAAAAGGATTTGAATGCCGTGATGAACAAATCTTTATGGCGTATCAGATTGAACAGGCATTAAAAGAAAAAAATGTTTTATTTGCTGAAGCAGGAGTAGGAACTGGTAAAACAATTGCTTATCTTTTACCTGCCATTTCGTATGCCCGTTATACGGGACGTCCAGCGCTGATTGCATGTGCAGATGAGACATTAATCGACCAGCTTGTTAAAGAAGGTGGCGATATTTATAAATTAACAGAGCACCTTGGTTTAACGATTGATGTGAGATTGGCCAAATCGAGAAACCAATATTTATGTTTAAAGAGATTTGAAGAAACGGAAAAAGTTGTGACGGAAGAATGGATTGACGATATTGCAATGTCCATTCCAGATGGAGTGTATGCACAAGGTTCAATGTTAACGGTAAGTCCTTACGGAGCAAGAAGTGACTACTCATCTATTAGTGACGAGGAGTGGCAAAGAGTAAATTATAATGCGATCATGCAATGTTCTGTTTGTGAGCTGAGAAACCGTTGTGGTCAAACATTACACCGCTCGCATTATCGCGGTTCTTCGGATTTAATTATTTGTTCACAAGATTTCCTAATGGAGCATTTAGCAACGAAAGAGTCTCGTGAACGTGAGGGACAGTTACCTTTATTACCTGAGGTTTCCATGATTGTACTAGATGAAGGACATTTATTAGAGTATGCAGCCCAAAATGCAATGACGGTGAAGGTACAAAGTTACACGATAGTAAACTTACTAGAACGTCTGATGGTGGACGGAGTTCGTGAAAAAACATTGTATGCTATGGAAACGTTACAGGATCACCACGAATTGTTTTTTGATCAATTACGTGATGATGTTGTACCTTCTGAGGAAGAAAGAAAGACGATTAAAAAATCAGAACGCCTTCTTGTAATCGGAAAGCAATTAATTGTAGATGTTGAAAGATTGTTAGAAGAATTTGTTTTTGAATCTGAACTATATATGATTCCAGAATACGAATTAAATATGGCTGAAGAGTTTCTAGAACAATATCAGGCAGCGATTCGTATTTTCATTGCTCAAGGGGATGCCGTTGATTGGTTAGAAGATACTGATGGCGAAGAAACATTAGTGATTATGCCACGTTTAATTACAGATGTTTTAGAGGAAAAACTATTTTCTAAAAAAACACCGATTGTATTCTCATCGGCCACATTATCTGTTAACAAAGATTTCTCTTATATTGCTTATAGTTTAGGAATTAAAAAGTATCAATCATTTAGTGTCCCATCGCCATTTGATTATGAAGAAGTCATGAAGGTCAAATTGCATGAATTAAAACAAGAAGAGAAGGCTCAGAAGGTTGAGCAACTGTTAAAAGATGGACAGCAACAAACTTTAATTTTATTTAAATCAAAGCAATCTATGTTAGCTTTTAAATCAAAATTATCGATGATGTCTAAATTAACAATGGCTTTTGAGGGTGATCGTGAGTTATCAGCAATTGTTCGTGATTTCCAAGAGGGAACTGTGAAAACTCTATGCTCCTATCATTTATGGGAAGGATTAGATTTACCTGAAGAAGCGTTAACACGTGTTATCATTTATGATTTACCGTTCCCTCCACATGATCCATTATTTGATGCGAAACGTGCATTCTCCGAAAATCCTTTTGATGAGGTTGAATTGCCGTTCATGCAACTTAGACTTCAGCAAGGTATTGGACGATTGATTCGTACGTCGAATGACTATGGTGAAATTCATATCTTTATGAGTGAAGACGAAGTACAATATAAATCAGAATTTGTAAATATTTTACCGGTTCAACCTCAATAAAAATTAAAGCGGCTGGGACAAAAGCCAAAATAGCATTTTTCCACACTAGGAAAAATGCTATTTTTACGTTCTAATGAAAATTGATTTCCATTCCGGGTACGCTTTCCGCGGGCACGCCCTGACACGAACGTCTCAGGCGGCGTGCTGTTCCCGCAGG
>DATMGC010000153.1:0-9155 GCA_035555915.1 Ureibacillus sp.
CGTAGAGACACAACCTTCACTTCTAACCTTTCACTCTCTGCTGCATTTTCAGAGCCTTATTAAATGCTTCTCAAATATTTATTTTCCAGAAGCATGATAATCTTTTAGTCGTTTTCCTATAAAATAAAGCTAATCATATAGAAAGGGTGATGCGTTTGTTATACAAGTCCAGAAGTAAACCATCTGAATTAATTATATTAGAGGCACTCCAACATCGGATGCAGTTGTCGAAAGCAGATCAGCAGAACTTATATAACCTCACAAAGGGATATGAAGGAGAGCTTTTGTTCGATTCCCTATTAGAAAAACTTGAGTGTGACAATTTTCTATTAAACGATCTATTATTAAAAACGAACAATCAAACTTTTCAAATCGACTCCCTCTTGATCACTAGAGATTTAATTTATGTTTTTGAGATTAAAAATTTTGCCGGTGATTTTCATTACATATCTGATCAGATACTTAAGAAGGATAACTCTGAAATAACTAATCCGTTATTTCAATTGTTTCGAACAGAAGCATTGCTCCGTCAATTGTTACAAAAACTCAATTTTTCTACACCAATTCTATCCTCGGTCGTTTTTGTTAACCCTGAATTTGTGTTATATCAAGCACCTTCTGATAAACCCTTCATTTTTCCTAATCAACTTAATCGTTTTATACAAAAACTTAATACGAATCGCGCAGAATTATTGGCATTGCATAAACGATTAGCTGAGAACTTTATGTCCCTACATATTTCAGAAAATCCATATCGCCATCTTCCTTCCTACAACTATCAACAGTTAAGAAAAGGAATACTTTGCACTGCATGCCACTCCTTCTCGATTGAGGTCAATGGCAGAAGATGCATTTGTACTTTGTGTGGAAATGTGGAGCATATTGATTCTGCTATCATGCGTACTATCAATGAATACAAGCTTCTTTTCCCGAATGAGAGAATTACAACAAATAAAATATTTGATTGGTGCAAAATAATAACCTCGAAAAAGAGAATTCAGAGAATCTTAAAGAACAATTTTAAATTGGTTGATGTTCACCGATGGGTTTATTATGAATAGTCCCAATCGTATCTTGAATCTTCATACAAAAAAAGCAAACACCTCAGTGTTTGCTTTTTCAGCAGCATCTCTTTATGAAAGACTCTTAATTTCCTGAACTTTCGCCTGGAATTGTTCCCAGATTTGGTCGTACTTCCGTTTGTCGTCTTCCAATAAGCCTACGAGGGGTAGGCGTACGTGTTCGACAGGGAAGCCTATTTTGCTTAGTGCATATTTTACTGGGACTGGGTTTGGATCTACGAATAATTGTTTCGCTAGTGGTAACATGGCTTGATGATATTTTTGAGCAACTTTGTGTCGACCTTCTTCGTAGGCACGAATCATTTCTTGCATTTCATTTCCGATGACATGTGAAGCAACGGAGATGACCCCTTTGCCACCAATTGAAACGAGCGGTAACGTTAAGGCATCGTCTCCACTATACACAAATGTATCATCCGAGACGCATCTAAGAATCTCCGTCATTTGTTCCAGACTGCCACTTGCCTCTTTTATAATCCGTATGTTCGGGATTTTACTTAAGGCAATTGTCGTGTCAGCCGATATGTTGACACCCGTGCGACCTGGAACATTGTACACAACAATCGGTAAATCTGTAACATTTGCAACCGCCTCAAAGTGGGCATAGATCCCCCTTTGATTTGGCTTGTTATAGAAAGGTGCAACGACCATGATGCCGTCTGCACCGAATGCTTCTACCACTTTCGTTGCTTCGATTGTGTACGAAGTGTCGTTATACCCAACACCAGCAATCACTGGAATGCGTTTATTGACTTTTTTGATTGTAAAGTCGATAAAGGCTCTTTTTTCCTCTATTGATAGAGTTGGAGTTTCACCTGTCGTCCCACATACCACAATAGTATCTGTACCATTTGATATTAAGTGTTCAATTACTCGCTCTGCTACTTCATAATTAATTGCTCCATTGTCGTCAAATGGGGTAATCATCGCAGTAGCAACTCGACCTAAATCCACTAATAAACACCCCTTAGAGTAAATTATCCTCTAACATGGCTTCGGCAATTTGAATTGAGTTTAAAGCGGCACCTTTTAGTAAGTTATCTGATACGATCCATAAATGGAATCCTTTTTTGTTTGATAGGTCTTGGCGAACACGGCCAACATAAACTGGATCTTCCCCTTCAACAAATAAAGGCATTGGATAGTCTTGTGTTGTAATATCATCTTGTAGAACAATGCCTGGAGCATTACGTAACACTTCAAATATTTCTTGCACCGTAGCCTCTTTTTCTACTTCAATATAAACAGATTCAGAGTGTCCAGAAACAACTGGAACACGTACGCATGTTGCTGCAACTGCTAAGTCAGGCATATGCATGATTTTTTTTGTTTCATTAATCATTTTCATTTCTTCATATGTAAAGCCATTGTCCGTAAATACATCAATTTGCGGAATGACATTACGTGCAATCGGATAATGTTTTTTATCTGATTTTGCTGGAAGGATGTTAGCTTCTACGTTTTTACCAGCATCCCATTGTGCACTTTGTGTGCGTAATTCTTCAATAGCTGAAATACCAGAACCCGAAACGGCTTGGTAAGTAGAAACGATTACATTCGTTAAGCCAAAGCTTTCACGAATTGGTTGTAAAGCTGCAACCATTTGAATTGTAGAACAGTTTGGATTTGCAATAATACCATTATGCTTAGCTAAATCTTCTCTATTTACTTCAGGTACTACTAGAGGTACATCAGGGTGCATACGGAAATGACTTGTGTTGTCAATTACCACTGCCCCACGTTTTGCAGCTTCTGGCGCTAATTTCGCTGAAACAGAACCACCTGCTGAGAATAATGCTACGTCTACCCCTTCAAAAGCCTCAGGAGTCGCTTCTTCGATTGTGTAAGTTTTGCCACCAAATTCAATTTCAGTTCCAGCAGAACGAGCTGAAGCTAAAAATTTTATATGTTTAATTGGAAAATTACGTTTTAAAAGTTGTTCTTTCATTTTTGTTCCTACTGCTCCTGTAGCACCTACGATAGCTACTGTCAATTCTTTTACCATAAACTCATCTCTCCTCAAAATACAAGTAACATAATGTTGAAAATTGTATCATAAAAAGAAATACTTGTGTTAGAATTTTTAGTTATTTTGAATATTGAATAAGAAGTGGTTGTAATTGTTTGTGATGATAGATCGCATGTTCAACAGTATCTACCATTTTTGTGAAGTCGGAGATTAAAGAATTTGGTTTGTTAATCGGATCATCTTGACCAAATGGAATGAAATAAATATTTTTGGAGTTCATTAATCTCATAATATTAACACCGTTTAAACCTAGGGCATCATTTGTTGAAATCCCTAACACTACGGGTGATCCATTACGAAGTGTGGCCTTTGCCGCCATTAAAACAGGACTATCTGTTGAAGCATTTGCAAATTTACTAATCGAATTCCCTGTCATGGGTGCAATAACCATACAATCTAATGGGTTACTTGGTCCGAATGGCTCTGCCTCTGCGATAGAAGAAACCACTTTCTCTCCAGTTAGTGCTTCAATCTTTTTAATCCATTCTTCCCCTGTTCCAAATCGCGTTGCTGCAGTTAACACGGAATGTGTAATAATAGGCACAACCGTTGCTCCCACTTTTGTGAAGTTCTCGATTTTTGGTATAACATCTTCGTACGTACAATGAGATGCTGTTATACCTAGCCCGATTCTTTTACCTTCTAGCAAGTGTGTCTCCTCCTTAATTGTTCAACAATTGATTCATATAGTACGTTTCCAGCATCTTCAGGGAAAAACTTTCCTGGCAATGCAGGCAACAATTCATACTGCTTTCTATTCACTCCATCTTGTAAACACCCAGGATAGGAGGCTAAATCGAAAATTGGTATAGAGATTTGAGCGTTAAATTGTTCATCTAGCCATTTAGCAGGGATTGTGTTAATCAAAAAGTCACCTTTGATTTCTCCAACCTCATCTAAATCCACAGCTTCATAACGAAATGCCTTTGCTTCATTCAGCTGGACGTTAGAGCGAACCGCAATACTCACCTCTGCCCCTATACTTTTTAATATATGGGCAACCATTTTCGCCACTCGACCAAAACCGGTAACGATGAATTTCTTCCCTAGCACTGCTCTTTTCGTATTATAAAAGGTAGATACAAATGCTTCCGCAGTTAACACCGCATTGTGCCATATAAACCCTTCATCTTCTAGATAATAATTAATTTCATTGTCCTTCAATATTCCGCGCCAATCCTCGTTTAACTTTCCAGCAAAAATAACTGCATTCGAAAGTCCTAACACAATCGGCACTTCAATCGGTAGTGGTTGTATGGGCAGCACAACAAAATCAGGATGAAATTCAAGAACTGTTTTGTTGAGCTCTCCATCCCACACTGCTAGATTTTTATAATAAACTGTTCGATTATCTTTACTTAAGTTTTTAGCTAAAACTTTCATACGCATATCTGTTCCCACAACGAGCCATTTCTCTTCAGTCATTAGTCAAACTGCCTTCTTTTTGATGATGTTCGGTGGAATAAAATTCGATCTTCGCCAATTAGATGAATTTCTTCCCAAGGAATAAATAACGGTGCGGTCGTCTTCTTCTTTTGGAATGGCATTTTGGAAGATTGCTCATGTAGCTCAAAACCAAAAATCTTCCCTGTTTTCGGGTCGAATAGACATTCTGTTTCAGATAAGTAACCGTATCTCACACCATTTTCCATCTCAATTAATTCCTTCTCCGCAAGCTCCGATAGCAGCATGTTTTCCCTCCTCCATGAGCTTATTCTTACTATATGCATCACCCAAAATGTTGTGCCCTTTTTTTGAACTCCACGAAATCCGAAGTTTCGTTTTCACAATCTAAAAAACGGATGCAAAAATATATTCTATTTAAACAGTTCTTATGGTCATATTGAGTTGTATTAAACTCGTTAACTTACTACAAAGGTTATCTCAGATATATTAATTTACTTAACTTGACCTACACATTATGACTAATCCGCTTAGAAAAACATCCTTTTCGCCAATAGTAGCGTAAAATTAACAAAAATTACCAATACCTAATAAAAAAAGTTGCCCCTACCACTATGTAGAGACAACCTTTTTATTATTTTATACCTTGGCCGATAATGGAGATGGCTGGGTCTGTTGAAAGGATTGATTGAATCAGCTCATCTACTTTATCCATAGAGACTTCATCGATATCTGCTAAGATTTCATCAATGGATTTATGGCGGCGGTGAATCAGTTCATTTCGTCCATTGCGGCTCATTCTAGAATTTGTACTTTCTAATCCAAGAACAAAGCTTCCTTTTAACTGTTCTTTTGCATTCAGGAGTTCGGTTTCCGAGATTCCATCATTACGTACCTTTTGTAATGTCGTATTGATGGTCTCATGCATATTAGACAGTTGTTGATTATTGGTACCTCCATATATGGTAAAAGCACCTACATCCTCGTAACATGATTGGTAAGAAAAAATCGTATACGCTAGCCCGCGCTCTTCTCGTACTTCCTGGAATAATCGAGAAGACATATTTCCTCCAACAATGTTATTCAATGCAATAAAACTATTGATTTTTGGGTCCTTCACACCAATAGCAGGGTAAGAAATAGCAAGATGCGATTGCTCCACATCCCGTTCTTTCACAAATCTTCCAGAGTTAAATGAAGGATATGTCAATTTTGTATCTACTGCCTTCGAAGAACGTTCATATCGACCAAAAAGTTGTTCAATATGTAACAGTAATTCCTTTGTTACATTCCCTGCAACTGAAACGACAATATTTTCTGGGAAATAGAATTTCTCCATATATTGTCGAATTGTGTCAGCTGTAAAAGTTGAAAGCGTCTTGTTAGTCCCTAAGATGGGCAAACCTAAAGCATCTGTTGGATACATGACACGCCATAATTGTTCATGTACATCGTCATCAGGGGCATCTTCGCTCATCAGAATTTCTTCTAAGACAACTTGACGTTCTTTATCTAATTCAATTGGATCAAATGTTGAATTAAAAAACATATCCGCTAAAATAGAAACTGCCAATTCTCCGTGATGATCCAAAACTTTTGCGTAATAACATGTGTTTTCTTTCGAAGTGAAGGCATTTAGCTCCCCACCGATACGATCAAATTCTTCTGCGATTTGTCTAGCTGTTCTTGTTTTCGTACCTTTAAATAACATGTGTTCAATAAAATGAGTAATTCCGTTTTCTTCTGGTAGTTCGAATCGTGATCCCGCCCCTACCCAAATTCCAACTGAGATGGAACGAACATAAGGAATTTCCTCCGAAACAATTCGAACACCGTTTTGACAAGTATACACTTTTACCAAATTTTCCCCTCACCTATCTACAATTCTTTATCTTGCACCCCACATTTACGTGGTTCCTATACATCTACTTACATTAAATAAATTTCATTTTTCTGCTCGCTTAGCCTTCATATTTGCTAGGCCTTATTTGATTAATCATATGCTAAACTCCTCGAACCTTCAACTAAGAAACTCTCAATTCTATATGCATATTTTCATATTTCTTAAGAATTTCTTCAGAATTGTACTCCCTTTATCTTCAGAAACTCTCGTTACAATGAATTTATCAAATACAACAAAGGAATGAAAAATATGATAACAGTTAATTCTTTAAAGCATACATTTCTCATCGGGAAGAAAGGAAATGAAAAAAAGATAGAAGTATTAAAGGACATTGATTTCCATATCGAGCGTGGAGAAATTGTGTCAGTTGTCGGTAAAAGTGGTTCTGGTAAATCCACACTTCTACAAACAATTGCTGGTTTCATGAAACCCGATTCAGGCTCAATCATGGTGAATAACACCGAGATTGCAAAATACAACGAAAAACAAAGTGCTGCATTTCGATTAGATAATTTCGGTTTTATTTTTCAAAACTTTCAATTGTTACCGGCACAGACGGTATTTGAAAATATTGAACTTCCATTGAAATTAAAAGGCGTAAGTCGTGGGATTCGGAAGAAAAAAGTGACAGAGTTACTCCAGAAAGTCGGATTAACAGAAGTTGCGGATCATTATCCTAATGAGCTTTCAGGGGGGCAACAGCAACGTGTGTCGATTGCGAGAGCGATGATAACCAATCCACCGATTATTCTGGCAGACGAGCCTACCGGAAGCCTGGACTCACAAACAGAGAAAGAAATATTAGCATTAATTCAAAAGCTAAATAAGGAAGAAAATTTAACTTTTGTCATCATTACACATGACGAGGAAGTCGCATCAATTGCCAATCGTCAATTTCGTATGACCGATGGCGTATTAGTTCGAGTTGGAGGAAAGATACATGCTATTTAAGGATCAATTACAATTTGTATTTCAACATATGAAGAAAAATAAACTTCGTGTTACTATGACCGTTTTAGCCGCAATGATTGGCTGTGCCTTTTTAATTGTATTAGCTTCCATTGGATTTGGTATTCAACAAACGTTGAAAAATGAAATACTAAATGATGAAGATATTACTCAAATTGAACTTTGGAACGATGGCACTTTATCGAGCAAAGATCAAAAATTTATCGAAGGAATTGATCACGTAAAAGTTGTACTAAATCGAGCGGAAATTAGTGGTGGCGTTAAATCTACATTCGAGGATCGTGAAGGAGAATCGAATGCCTTAATGGTTGATATGGAGGCGCAAGAGGAACTTCCTTCTAATTTAAGTGAAGGTCGTTTACCGAAAAAGTCGAGCGAAATTGTGGTAGGGTACCATTATGCTCAAAATTTATTGAACGAAGCGGATCAAGCAGAAATTGAGCGAAAATCAAAAGAAGCAGATGCAGCTGGTACTTATTACGATGGTTCGGAGGAAGGTTTTAAAGGGGATCTCTTAAATAAACAGGTAACACTTCAGTTTTATGATGAAGAAACAACAGAATATTCAGAACCCGCTACTTTTACAATCGTCGGGATTCTTAAGCAGCCTTCCTATGAATGGGCAGTTGATTCAAAAGTTCTGTTTAGTGATTCCTTATTAGAGGTGTATCCAAATTTAGTTACATCCCCATCGAGCAAAATTTATGTGGACTCCATAGAAAATGTAATGCCTGTGTTGGATCTTTTAAAAGAACAGAATTACCAAGTATACTCTCAGGTTGAACAATTAGATGAACTCGATATGTTCTTCTTAATCTTTAAAATTGGACTTATCTTTATTGGTACGATTGCGATCCTTATTGCTTCTATTGGTATTTTTAATACAATGACGATGGCTGTGACAGAAAGAACACGTGAAATTGGTGTTCTTAAAGCAATAGGTGCTTCCCCATCGTTAATTCAAAGATTATTTTTGATGGAATCTTCATTTATCGGTGTGTTAGGTACAGGATTAGCCATTATCGTGTCCTACGGAATTAGTTTTGCTGCAAATGCGGTTTTACCTTATGTCGTATCTTTTGCTTTATCGGACGAAGACTTATCAAGCTATGATATTACCTTCTCTTTAATCCCATGGAGTCTAGTGGTCATTGCAGGAGGTATTAGTTTAATCGTGGCCATCATCTCCGGTTGGCGCCCAGCACGAAACGCAACAAAGATTGAAGTCATTCAGGCGTTGCGACAAGAGTTATAGAAAGTTAGAACTTGGTTGATATTACTAACGAGGGTGTGTAGAAAGGCCGACCAAACAGGTTGTTCAATTTGTTTGGGGCAGTCTTTTTTGTTGTTCTGAAACGCTCCTATTCTACCGTTCTACCCCAACTAACTTCTCAAACGTCTTATAGAGCGCTTCTCTCCTACTCCGTTGTACTCACACTCCCTCAATGTCTCATAGAACGCTCCTATCCGACCGTTTGCATTCGTACTACCTACCATTCATCCAATTGCCCCCTTCACTCCTACCATCCACACGCTCGCGCACATCAACCATTCATCTTATCGAACCTTTCCCTTTTAAATCAGTTCCTCCAACTCAGAGAATCAATAATCGCCTTCTCTCCAACACAAAAAAACAGAGGAAGGTATCTTCCTCTGCCTAAGTCTAAACTTAATTATTATTGTTCTGCTTGTTCTTCGCGTGCTTTTTCTTCTTTAATTACTACTTTGCGTGATAAGTTAACACGGCCTTGGTTGTCGATTTCGATAA
>DATMGC010000154.1:0-15698 GCA_035555915.1 Ureibacillus sp.
AAGACCGAATTTCCCATCTTTCCCATGAAGCTAGAGGAATAGAGACGCTTCCTACTGTTCATCTTGGGCATGTTGCAAATGATATGGAAAAGCGTGGAGTACAAAGCGATAGAGGAAATATCAATCGTGAACGTCAGGAATATAACCGCCTTGTTGTAGATCTACAAAAGTATCGAGAAGAAAAAAGAGCCCTAGAACAAGAACTAGCTCGTAAACAGGAACAAAAGCAGAAGGAAGAACGTTTTCACACAGCTTCAGAACGTGTTCATTTGCGAGAAGCTTCTAAAATCTTAAAAGATGAGCCTACTTTATCAAATATTGCCGAAAGACTTGAACAACTTAACAAATGGGAAAAGCGAAACGATAGTAATAGTCAGTTCCTTCGTTGGAAAGATGAAGCAATTCAAACAATTGCTAACTACTATCATGAAATTGATTTAGCCAAACAAAGAATTACAAATGCACAAAATGAAATTAATAAATTTAGTCGATTAAGCTTGCTTAAAAGTGAAAACAGAAATAAGAAAAGAGACTTTGAAAACAAAATAACCGAAGATAAAAAATTAATAAAAAACCACCAAGAAAAAATAAATCTTTATCATAAAAAACTTGGATTCAATAATGAACAAGAATTTAATCTAGTTAAAAAACAACATGAAATAGAGCGCCCAGGACTCTTAGAAAAAAACAGAGATACTCGTAAACAAATTAATTTTTATAAAGATACCCTTCATAAGGCTGAAAATGCGCTTAAAAATAGTTTTATTCGTGAAATAGCTAATAAGTATCCTGAACGACCAGAAACTGTTTATATGAGCTATGAGACGGCTAACAAGATTAATCAGGTTAATAAATCGAATAATAGGGTTGTCCCAATTGAAACCATTGAAAAGAATGTAAATCAACGAAAAACAGAAATTCAAAAACTCCATGATGAATTTGATCGTTTCCAAACCATAAAAGAAAGTAATCTTGGAAGAAATGAACTTATTCAATCCCAAATATCTAAAGTTGAAAAAACAATTGACGCTAAACAAAGTTCACTTGGAATACTTGAAAGCATTATAAATGGTCTTGAACAAGCAAATAGAACCATGCAGCAAGAACAAAATCGCCAACAACAAACAAAAAATAAAACTAAAGGAAAAAAAAATAAACCTAATAAAAGCATTGAACGATAAAACAAAGGAGAAATATTATGAATAGTACTGATAAACGTTTCCTAAAAAGGCTTTATTTTGCCTTTTTAGCGTCTATCATTGCATTTATAGTATCTTTGTATCTATCACTTATGAAAATTTCTTGTGTGGTCATTTTGTGTGTTTTAGCGTGTCTTTGAAAGTTACCTGCTGCCTTCCATTCTTGACAAATTGGACAAGGAACTTCATTATTGATTTTCCATTGATTCAATGTGAATCGTTGTGTAGTTGATTCGATTCGTTTTGAATTGTTTGTGACTACATTTGTATTCGCTTTTGTTTCATCCACACTACTTTCGTCGTTATCTGTATTTGTTTCAACTGCAATAGCTGTTTCTGAATCTCCTTTGAGGCTCGTAATTTCATGTTCTACGAGCAAACAAACTGCTTCGCTTATGCTTAGACCTAGTTCGTCACAATGTGCTTTAAAGTCGCTGTACAGGCTGTGAGGAAGTCGAGCTGTCAATACTTCTGTTTTTTCTTTTTGTTTCTTGTTTCGTGCAAATTGTTTTAAGTATGTTGTCATGTTATCCCCTCCAGTGTTTTGTGCTGTATTTATTCTGTATACATTATGCTGTTTCCTTTATTCCTCGGATCAGTGAAATGTTGGCATGGAGAAATTATTATCAGAACCACAAAATAAATCTACAATGAGCCAAATCTTGCAAGTAATTTTAAAAAAACACATAATGTTATTGAATATAAAAAAGCTTAAAGTGTCGGCAAACACTTTAAGTTAATTGGTTTACATCACTAAACCGATTATGGAAATAACAACAGTTAATATTGCGCACACTGCAATAACTGTATCTTTATCCATGAAAAATTCACCACCTTGAAGGGCTTATGTAATTGGCAGATTACATAAGCCCTTTGTTTATATCTTTATATTGTAAAACTAAAGTTTGAATTTTGTAGAATCTACGGTAGTTTTTTTATTTCTCTCTTTCTTTTTCTACAAATGGGTTTTTCCAAGCCCTACGCCTCCATAAATAAATAAGGGATTGTAAACCTTAATTACAAAAGAAGACCCTTCAATAACTCCCCCTTATAAACAAACCCCTTTTAAAAGAAAAAAAGAGAAAACGTCATGGATATATTTAAAAAACATTAATTTAATAGCTTTTTTAAAGGATTTTTATGATTTTAAAACTCCTCGCTCCGATGGGGATATACTCCTTATTTCTTATTTTTTTAGAAAGTATTATAAATAGTCTTGAACAAGCAAATAGAAGCATGCAATGACAACAACAGCCCCAAAAGTCAAAAAGAAGAAAATAGCAACAACGGAGAATGGACAAATAATAGCTTCTTATAGACAAGGTTTTTGGCTGCCTTAAGTGCAGCCTTTTAGCCTTAAGGCTTATGTTTTTCAAACGTAAAAAAAGCCCTATTAAGATTAATTTCAAAACTAATACGATTACAAAATTGTTCACAGGTAGAGTACAAAGAGTTATACTTGGAGTAGTAAGTATTTCGCAAGTACGCAAAAAAAAGCCAGAATATTTGAAGCACTCTGGCCTAAGAAACATAAAAAAGAATCAGGTGTCCCACCACCTGATCCAAGAGTGTCAAGATGTTTAGTTTTTGATGTTTGTACGACCCGTTGATGGGTACACTAACAGAATATGTTTTTTTTCACTGACCCTAATCCCACATTAGGGTTTTTCTTTTTTACTGCTTACAAAACTAGCAAGTGTAATGACAGATACTAAAAGCCCACTTAAAGATGATAACAGTTCTATCACATCAGAAGTAAAACTAAGCAATTCCATTGATTCCCCCACCTCCTCCCGTGCAAGGCAGGACAATCATCAAAAACGATTCTAGTTGTTCTCTTTTCTTACCTTTTATTTTAGCATATCCTTTGTCCCAACGAATGAGTTCTTTGTCATTTGAAGTTCGGTGAGATTTTGCCATCACTAAAACAAAAATAGATTCCATGACATTTACTTTGTTTTCAAAGGAAAGCTCTAATTACTCACCTTTCGGGGTTAACCAATTACTATAATTCTGTTAAATAATCAAAATTCAGATTCACTTAAAAACCAATTAGCCATACCGCCACTTTGAATAATATTAGTCAATTTCAAAAATCTCGCAAAAACGCATTTACAACGGAAGCACCTACTCCATACAATCCACCAGATACTTTGTAGCCGCCGCATCCATTATCGACAATTTCCCAAACGAGGTGATGTAATCCTTTTGAAAACGTACTTCCGACATACATCCCTGGGCGTTTACGTACAGCTTCTAATCCTTCTAATACTTGTATTTGATCTGCACCGTATTCTTGGTAGCCATCTAGCCCTGATAAACTAACATTCAAAAGCAAAATTGGATATTCGCCTATTTCTGCTAATTTTAAAGATAGAGCCGTTGTGCGTTGTTGATCTTGTGAACCAAATGTTTACACATCACGGTTATTGACGTAAAAAATCAAATCATCACAATGAGGACCAACTAATCAACCTATTGATTTCTCACTAAGTAAACACAGTAGCTTCACTACTCATCTTGTCTCATCTCCTTTAATTAAAAGTGTATATCATTTTCCTAAACAGAACGAGTGTTCTTGTTTTATTATCCCTTTATGTTATCAACTATTAATTGTAGATGGTATCAACTTATTTGGAAAATACGATTTTAAAAAAATTAAGAAAAAGCATATACAAACACAAATAAGCCCTCGTCATCTATCGACTGGGATTTATCTCGCTTCATATAAACGATTTGATATATTCTGAATAGAAAGATACTACTTTTCTGTTATCTCTCCTGTATCACGCTTGTACATTGTCTACGAGCGTTTATTTAAAAGGACTTATCAATCAAACAAAAAAGCACAGGACATCACTCCTGGGCTTTAACTAATAACCCCTACCATTGCAATCACCACAAGTTACCGTTGTTCCATCCCATCCAACATCCATAGTGATTACCCCTTCACCATCACATTTTGGACAGTTCTCTATTGCCATTTAGTAACCTCCTTTGTTTACCATTGATATTATTCTCTGATGTATCGCTATATTCCCTTATTTACCAAGCCATCGAGCAAAAAATGATTGCTTTTTCTCAACTTTTTGCTCTGCTGTTGCTACTTCACTTTCTGCCTGTTGATTATTAACGATTGATTCTAGTAAATCTCTATTTTCTTCAAGAAGTTTTTTGTCTTTATTCACGACATCAACTATTTGAGATAATTGTTCTCCTTGCTTTTGAAACTCTTGTAATAAATTTTTAAACTCATGTACTAAACTCCGATTAAACTCCTTTTGTTCATATAACTCTTTCTTAATCTGCTCCAATTCATCAGCTACATTAACGGTCATCATTGAGTCATCATCATTTGTAACAGTAAAAGTCATAGGTACACCACTTGCTGATAAAGCTTCCTCTACTTCTTCTACACTCTTGTTCTGTTCATACAAAGCTCTGATTCGTCTAATAACGGTCATGGAATCATCATGAATAAAATACTTCTTACCTAACTTCTTAACCTTCAAATGAACGCTATGAGACCTTATGTAGCGTCTTAAAGATTCTGCTGGAATATTCAGTTGCTTACTAGCTTCAGAAACGGTTATCCACTCACTATCAGACATGGGATCTCACTCCTTTCTCGTATCGGTCATTCAGTCGTACACCATTCAGTCATGTTGTCTTATTCGTTGATATATATAGCTTTTCCTTCTTATCGGTCATGGCTGATTACACAATTCAATCATACGGTCATGAGTTGTGTCCATAACAAAGGATATAAGGGAGATAGGGAAGGACACCACGACCTTTTTATAATTAAATCTAATTTGCAGAGGTATACCTCGTGTCCTTCCCTGTGTCCCTCATTTATGATAGTGACTTACGATAGTCCATCAACCGTTGGTACTGCGTATGTACATAGGTACTATCATTTATGTTGAGTTTTGATAGTTCCCATATAAAAAACCACCTTTTTTCAGGTGGCTTGTTAGCATCATTTTAAGTCTGTATAAACTTTAATAAATTCTTTTAAACGGTCTTTTGTATCAAGTAACTCGATTCTTCTAGCCCATCCCCATTTTTCAACTTGAAACGGTTCTCCCATCCAAAGAATTTCGACATTCCTACGATGTCTTGAATATTCGCTACTAGGGGCAGTAATGTAGTATGAGTCACTTTTAATTCTCACAATAGCATAAACGTTAAATTTTGTTGTTTGTCCTGTTCCTAAGACTAAAATATCCCCAATTGATATATCATCATAAAAACGGTCAAAGAATGTTCTAATTAACCCCCATCGACGTTTTGTATCAGATTGTTTATCTAATTGTTCAAATAGGATTGATTTTTTCGCTTCTGTCAGTTTTCCATAGTCCATATCAACTCCTGGTTCGTCAATTGCGACAAAAGGTGTTGGATTTCCATTCATAAAGCGTTCTGCCCATTCCTTAAAAGTCTTCATTAAATAAACATTCATTGTTTTTCCCCCTAAGTAATAAGTAATTTTAATTTTTTTACTTGAGAAACTATTGATACAATTGGGTTTGTAGGTAACTCTTATATCTGATTTATATGATAGCATTTATTGATTTATAAGTAAATAAAGTAATATTTCATAAAAAGCTTATATGTATATGTAAACTTTACTCTATTTGGTGTATAACTTATACATTACTAGTCAACATAATACACCCTATCAGCAGTCCATCATTGACACAAATCCCTTTATATCAATGTTTACTGACTACACGTTTTTTATCAAATATACACATTTTTATACATCGTTGATGGAACAGCATGTTTGGCGTATTTCGTTCACATATTTATCTTCCTTTTTTGTATAAAAACGTGCATAATTTTTCGCAATTTCAAGGGAGTTATAGCTATTGATGGATGGATAGTCAAACTAACATTGACCAAGAACAGGATTGATCTTTTTGTGCCTTTGGGTGTCATAATTGAAGAAGTATGAGTAAATAATAATTTTTAAAAAGGACGTTATTTATGTTAGGACTCAGTATTGCGGTTATCATTTTGAATTCTGTTGCTTTTATAAGCAATAAACGACTTACTGAAAATCAAATTCTTCATATATGGCTATCTACAATAGTCTTTCAGCTACTTGTTGATATGTATTTAAGTCTTAAATATCATGGTTATTGGTATTTTAATAAAGGCGTTGAATGGTCCGATTTACCGGCACTTACTCTATTAGGTGCACCTACCATTATGTTGTTCTTAAATTGGTTTCCTTTCCACACTTCATTTTTAAAACGTATGTTTTATATTATTTTGTGGTCCATATTGATTGTTATTTATGAAGTATTATCTTTACTTCCAGAACCTTGGGGATATTTTCATTATGGGTGGTGGAAATTGGAGTATTCAGCACTATCCTATCCTTTTCTACTGCTGATTACATTGTATTACCATAAATCGGTAAGTAAAGTTAGGAAAACAAACTAAAAGGTGGCATTAAATGGATAATTACACCAATGATAATACAGCTAGACGTTATAAAGCCCATGTGAGCCTTTTGGGTACTACACAACTACATTTACGAAACCCCTATATTATTGCTTGGTGGTCAGCCGCGTTTCCTGGTTTTGGTCATCTTCTCTTATCTAAATATCTTAGAGGGTATGCTTTATTTATGTGGGAAATTCTTATTAATAATATGGCTCATATTAATCATGCAATTGTCTACTCTTTTACTGGGAATATCGGGATGGCAAAGGAAGTTCTTGAACCAAGATGGATCCATTTGTATCTCCCTGTTTATCTCTTTGCCATCTGGGATAGCTACCGGACTTCTGTTGATATGAACAAAGTTTTCATATTGGCTGAACGAGAAAATGCTGATTTTAATTCGTATACGATTGGTGCTTTAGAAATTAATTATTTGGATAAAAGAAGACCTTCGATGGCAGTAATATGGTCCTTTCTCACACCAGGATTAGGTCAATTATATGTCCACCGAGTCATCACAGCTATTTTCACAATGTCTTTTATGATTGTTTTTGTGTACTTGTCCAATGTCCTCGTCGCTGTTCAGTACCTTTTTCTGGGGGACATTGGACAAGCAACAAGGGTCCTTGATCCACAGTGGTTTTTGTTTATTCCTTCTCACATTGGATTTGGCGTATATGACTCCTACGTGAATACAGTAGAAAACAATAAACTATTTGAAAGTGAACAACGAAAATTTCTACAGAAAAACTATCAACAATATCGTGTAAAACTACCGGCATCTGCAGATGAGGTGAAATAAATTGCAGATTTTTTCCACTTTTGAGCATTCATCGTATCTTGAGTTAGCAATTACATCTGTAGAGAGAATAGGAATCCAAAGAGAGAAGATTCTCGCTGTACCTCTTATGAATCGAGTACAAGAACGAAAATTATTTGATACGCTTCATCGGGCTGATGGAATTAGTTTGTTTGATAAGGGAGCAGCCATCGGAACGGCATTTTCTGTTATTGGAACAAGTGTTGGTTTCATGCTCGAATGGGGTCCGATTTTTTGGGGATTAATCGGTGGAGCAACTGGATTTATTCTTGGATTTATCATTGATTACATCTTTTATAAAGTCATTCATAAAAGAAAACGGGAATTAAAAGGGAAAGGGTCAGACGTTATATTAGTAATTAATTGCCCCAATGAACTAGTTGAACAGGTAGAAAAGGTGCTTTGGGAGCACTTAGCATTGGGTGTGGCCAAAGTAGATGAGTAATTCTTTTTGAACTAATTTATTGTTTGTTTAAAAAGTAAAGCAAAGGGTAGGTTTACCTCAAGAACAGGACTGTCCATAGACGGTCTTTTTTTATGCTTTCAATCTATTGTCCGTCCGTAAATATATCTGTATTAAACGAACGTTCGCAAAGTATTTTTGTTAATTTACGGACGGTTAAAATATAGATATAATCACTATTTCCAATCCGTCCGTTTTTGTGTACTTTTACGAACGAAAAAAGCCACCCTACTAAGAGGATGGCTCTTTACTTTAATTATGGGAAGTTCTTTTTAATGGAGTTCGTCTTCTACCAGCTAAGCCGCGTGCTCGCTTACTCCTGCTAAGTACAGAAGGAGTAAGTCTTCCTACTGATACCGTAACTTCTCTGCTATGAGCTGGCACAGATACTTTTCTATTCATCATCCCAGTCTTTTCTATGTCAGCTAATAATTCTTCTTTGGATACGTTTTGAAAGTAATCATTGAGTAATTTAGTCCGATCTTTCATTTTGTACACCACCTTAATTAAAATTCGAATATGTCAACGTTTGTAATTAAATCTAAGTCCTTTAAACAATATTGCTTTTCGGTTCTAAAATGTCTTGTAATATTTCGATCCGTTTGCTTTTGGTTAGTATGACGAACAGGTATCTTAGCCCGGTCTCTCGGATGAATATAAACAAAAGTCTTTGATAACATTGTATCAGATGTGCGTTGAACAAGAAAATCGCAAAAATGACTGTCGGTATAATAGTTTTTAATATATGTGATACCTTTATCCTTCGTTAAAGCCAAAAATACATCCCTTTGCTCAAAAAAGAAGTCTTGTCCGTCACGGGAATCTAAGTCCAGGTAATCCTCTTCATTTACATCTACTGTTACTCTTAGAATCATCGGTTTACTTCCTTCAGACTTAGCTTTCATCCTAGCCCAAACCAAAGCGTGTTTAGGGTCTTTATATAGATATACACCTTTTCCAAGTAAATGTTTCTCTCCATCGGAAAAATGAAATGGTTCACCGTTATAAATTTCCGTTCCGTATTCTTCTATAGTTCCATGATAAAATACAGTTTCCATTTTAAAAAATTCCTTTCAGATAATGAATAGTTAAGTAAACAATAAACCACCCAGTCGTTAATGCTGCAGTGGTTTATTTTCGTTCTAATTTAATCTCATATCCAAGTAGATCGGCGATTCTTTGAAGGTCTTTTACCCTTAGCGATTCATTATCTAACCAAGACTGAAAAGTACTCTTTTCTTTCCCTAAAGCTGCAGCTATTTTTTGAAATTGATCGAAATCGCTGCCTTCCATCATTAAACGAACAACTGATTTCATACTCATCTCAGATAAATTAATTTCCTTCATAATACCCTCCCGCACCTGATTTTAATACGATTATAACACCATAAAACGAATATTTAAAAATAAAACGAGTAAATTGTTTGACGAAACGAATATTTCGTTTTACTCTTAATTTAAGAAATAACACCAATCAAAAGAAGGAGGTACATAAGATGTCAGCAGCTTTATTATTTTTAATCATTTTCACTGCTTATTTTGGTGGTTATTACACAAAGAAATTGACAATTAATAAAGAAAACTAAAAAAGGGTGTCCATTTCACAAATGGCACCCTTTGTTCCAAACTCTTGTTTGTGGAAATATGGCAATATTGGTAGAATAATAGACATAGAAAAACCCCTCTAGTTTGGCGACCTGCGGGGTTTCTCAAAAATACATATAGTGTGGAAAGGGACAATTATGCCTTCACACTAGGGATAGGTATACCCTCTAGGGAGAGTTATACCCTTATTAAATTTAGTTAAATTTATTTTAACATGGTATACCGTCCCTTTCCACTACGAAAGGGGAAAATATTAATTATGTCAGATAAATTAAAACGAGTAGTCATTAAAGAAGAATTAATTGCTCTTACAGGAGATACAACAAAAGCTATTATCATGAATCAAATGGTATTTTGGGCTGGGATCATAGAGGATATGGACAAATCAGTAAAAGAAGAAATAACTGCTTATCGAAAATTAGGAAATGAAGATATGGTTAAGAAGGCAGAAAAGAAACTTCGTGGAGGTTGGTTTTACAAAACAGCTGATGAAATGAACGAAGAGATTATGATTTCTACGCGCGCTACTGTAGATAGAAAAATGAAAGAGCTGGTAAAGGCAGGATACTTCTCTACAAGAAAAAATCCTAATAATAAATGGGATAAAAAGAACCAATACCGAGTTAACATCCAGTTTATCCGTGAAGAGTTAGCTAAGCTTGGTTATACATTAGATGGTTATAAAATGCTTAAATCATCGAATGCTCAAAATGAGCAATCAGAAAACACTGAAACGAGAGAAGAAAACAGCCATGAACCCTTGATACTATCGAATGCTCAAAATGAGCATTCCATTGCCCAAAATGAGCATTCGGATGCTTACAATGAGCATTCATATACAGTAAGTAACTATTCATTAAGTAACTTTTCTTTAAAAAAAGAAGAAGAGGAAGAAGGGAAAGCACCTTCTATTCAATTAGAAGAATCAGTTAAGGAATACTTAAAAACCCAATTAAAATATGATTCTACTCTTCTTGTAGCTATCGCTGAACAAATGGCTGCGTTTGGTATTACTGATTTCACAGAAACAGAAATGGCAGATCAGCACAACTTCATGATTAAACAAAACGAAATAAAACGTATTGGAGATTGGGCATTTTATTTTGTGAACGGCATCGCTATAAGAAGAACCCAACCTAAAAACAAAGTAGCAGCTGCAAACAAAAAAAAGCGAACTGGATCAACTAAAAAAGCAACTCGTACTGAAATGCTTCCAAATTGGTTTAATAGTGATAACGATAAATCTGAACAACCAGAAAAGAAAAAAACAACAACTGTATCTGAAGAACAGAAAAAAGCTATTTGGGAGCAAGTGAAGAAATTGAACACAAGTAGCTGAAAAACGACCTTTATACTTGATTTCTAAGAGTTTTAAAATTAACCTGAATGGTTTTAGTCGCGAAAAAGTTAAAATGCAATATAGGTGTGTTTATGTGCGTTTTAGAAGGTTGGTAGAAAAATGCATATCTTTCTACTAACCACAGATACAAGGTAAATAATAAATGATTATTTATTTGTACTAACTGTACGTTTATTCAAAATTCATAGTGTCCGGTACACAGTTCGAATCTATATTCTTACATGGTGCTTGATAGAATAAGGAGATAACATAATGGCTAATCTTTATGATGCTTTTGATGCTTTCGAACCAATTAGGAGGCAGCAAGAAATGATTAATAAAATAATTAATCCACCAATAATGCAGGCTATACGTAATCAGCAAAACCTAATAAATCAAGTTACTATACCAAGTTTTGATAATTTTGGCCATTTGAATTCAATACTTTCAAAAGTCGCCAGAATTCCCAAAATAGAAGGTTTGAATACTTACAATACAGGAATTTCAAAAGTTATTCGGGATTTCAACAAATGGAATAACCATTCTCCATTAGTAGAGCATATGGCTAGATTAAACAATCTTCACTCCAGTCTTGTTACTAACTATCCCGAAGTTCAAGAAATTATGTTTAATAATATTGTCTCATCAACAAATCTTTATAATTTATTCGATGATGTAACTTTTGATAGTTTAAATGTGTTAGACGAAATCATTACTGATATTAGTGATGAGGATGAACCTTATTATCAAGAGGGAAATTCAGATTTACAGGCTACCATTACGGTTAATAGACCGGATTTAGTAAGTAATATGACCAAAGCTGAGCTGAGAGTTGAAATGGCACAAGCTATTGAAGAAGCACAATCTCGAGTTAGTAAAAGTATGACAGTAAAAGAAAGAATCCAGTTTTTTGTTTTTGGAGTAATAGCAAGCATGGGGCAAGATATAAGCAAAGAAATCATTTGGCCTTTTCTTGAAGTTTTGTTCTCCTTGATGATTGCAATAGCATCTGGAAACCACGATTATAATGTATTTAAAGAGATAAGTGAAAAAATTAACGAAACTGAAACTGCTAAAACAGTAAAAAAAGCATTTGTTAAAGATCCAGAGATTGAAAAACCAATTCAAGAAATGGCATTTTTACGCACAGAGAGTAAATTAAGAACACGCCCTAGTAATAAAGCTCATCTAGCTTCAGAAGTACCTATTTCTAAAAATACGGTGGTCTTTCCAGTTGAAAAGAAGGGAAATTGGATATTAGTTGAGGTTGAAACGAAGGATGACGTATTTATCGGTTGGGTTCAAGAATCCCGGGTTATTAAATTTAAGTTAGATAAGGCTGCTGAACAAAAATAAGCCGGCGGCAGCGTTTAATATCATGGTACTATGGCGTTAAAAGTAAAAGATGTTGTTAGCGTGAAAGAATTTCATATTAAGCATGATGAAAAAGCTATACGTTTGGAAACGGATTATACTAAGTTTGATAGTTTGGAACAGATCATGTTGTTATCGGGTATTCATTTTATTGAAAAAGGCAAAACAGACCGTTTAAAATTACTTTTACAAACATAAATTACCTTATAGACCGGTTTTGGCTGCCTTAAGTGCAGCCTTTTAGCCTTGAGGCTAATTGTTTTTAAAACGTAAAAAATATAAAAATAGGAGTTGCAAAACAAGAACCGAATTGCTATTTAATATAAGAGTTAGAGGGACAAGATATTAAAAGTGTAAAAAAACCTTATATATTAAGGGTTTTGCGATTTTTTATAGTTGGTAACTTTGCCAACTATGAAATTATAAAAAAAGAGCTACTAAAATAGTGGTCTCTAAAATAATCTTTCTGGAAGGTCTTTTAATTTCTTAGGCTGCTTTTTAAACATCGTTTGTAAAGTCAAATTAACATCATCTTTATTACCTGAATATATAATATTTGGATTGATATACAAAGCATAGGCTCTAGCATTAGAACCATCAACACCAGTTTCAGAACGTGCTATAACCCCTTTATCTATTAATCTTTTTACTATTTTGCTTACATTTGCTTTATCAATTCCTATTAACAAAAGACATGAACGAAGTGAAAAATCATGAATGAAGAAAAAAAATCATGGTGGAGCAAATTGTTTTCAAAATGAAAAATGTTTGAAACCTCCTTTAACATCATCCGTTCTTATAATTTGAAAATATCTTTAGATACATGCAGCCATCAAGGCAATCAGTTGGTCTGTAAGGAAACTTGCTAGTAATGTAGAGAGATCCGGCGAAAACGGAAGAACGTGATCTTCGTTTATAAAGGTCTTTTTCACGTTATTTCCCAACACCCAAACCCCTGAATTTGACCGATTTTGGCTGGATTCAGGGGTTGACTTCGTTTTTAGCTTTCATGATGGGGCCTTATGTTAACTAGTTTGGTATAAGAGTATACATACAATCTATGGGATCTTGTTCAATTAAAAGGCCAGATTCTTTAGTAACGGGAATAGATATTGTGAAGAAGTATACTTAAACTATAGGGGCAGCATTCCTGTAATGAAGAAATTGATAGGTTATATGGTATAATATGGATGACTTTATTGTGAAAAAACGATTTATATATAAGAGGAATTAAAAGGAGGGTTATCTTAATGGGTGCTATGAATGAGAAGCTTAACCAAAATAAATCTAGTTATGTAGTTTTTGCTTTTATTGGTGCTGGATTGGGTGCATTTTTAGGACTAGTTGCTTATGTGAAAGATTGGATATGATTGTAGAACAACCATTTTGTAATTTGTGATAAATTACACTTAAACAAACGGGTAGCGTTAGTTCAATAAGTGATTGTATAAAACCCGACTTTTTTATGCAGCCACCAGGCTTCTACAAAAGCCGGAAACGTTGATTCATCAACGATGTATAAAATCATGCATAACCAATAAAAATGTACATGTTAAAACCCCTTGGGCGCCAAGGGGTTTTAAGTATGCTACCTTCTTAAAATGCTTCATTATGTTAACTAAATTATTAAATATAACGAAAATAAAAACATAGAAAAAATATGATTGCTAATAAAAATGAGATAATAAGCGTTGTATTTCTGTACCTTTTATTTGTTCTCTTTTGTTTAATGCTTTCTCTGTATTTTTCTTGTATTTTTTTTTGTTTTAAATTTAACTTCATAATAAATACTCCTTGCAATTATTTATTATGGTTCTATATATATTATTCTATTAGAGTGTACATAGTCCTCTTATTTAAAGGGACAAGATTGAGAGAAAACTTCTTTTTATTATTACTGTACCTTCTTTTTTATGAAATTTCTTAGATCAATAAATAAATACATAACACCCACAAAAATAAACAAAAAAATTATCCATCCCATATTATCAGGCCCAATAAAACCATCAGTAAATGATAAAAAATAAAACAAAGAACCGAATGAAATATATATAGATGCTGTTATATGTCTCAAATTAATCAGCCCCTTTTTTTGAAATCTTATATATAAGACTTTACTAACAAAATACAAAAAATATAAACTAAGCTTAAAAATGTTCTATTATTAGATTTTCACTTGAATTTTTCCAAATCCATAGTCATTATTTTTTCTTTATTCTTTTCAACATGTTCTCTCATTGCAAAAGCTATTTTCTCAGCTTGATTGACATCCTCAATATCAAAATATTTCTCAAAAATCGCCCCTACTTGAATCAATCGTCGCGTACGCTCCTTCCTTTCCTTTTCCTTCATTCGGCTTTCCACCTGCTGCTTTCTCGCCTTCAACTGCTCCATTTTTTTCTCCAATTCTAGTAAACGTTCTGCATCTGTTTTCCTCGCCACTTGTCCTCATCCTTCCGTTGGTTTTAGGTTTATTCTATCCCACCAAGTTAAATTTTCCCACCTAAATAATAGCCACTAATCTATCAATGTGCTACAATCATCCCAACGAAATAAAATGAGGAAGGGCGCACTTATACATCGTACCGATGTGTGCGGTTCCTTCGGAACGAAAACACTGTCCTTCCGAAACGGAAGGACCAAAAACCATAATCGCCTTTTGGCGAAGCCAGAACAGAAAGTGAAGAATCGAAGATTGTTCACTTTCTGTTCTGGTTAAATTGGATACGCGTAGCGACAAAAGAGAGGAGGTAAAAATCATGGCAATCTATCATTTCTCAGCAAAAGTGATATCACGAAGTAAAGGTCAATCATCTGTTAAATCTGCTGCTTATCGTTCTGGTGAACAATTACACGATGAACGCACAGGAGAAACCAAAAAGTATAAAAGAAAAGTTCAACCAGAAGCTATGATTCTTGCCCCTTCTCATGCACCAGAATGGGTTCATGATCGTAACCGTTTATGGAATGGAGTTGAGCAAATTGAAAAGCGAAAAGATGCTCAATTAGCACGAGAAGTTGAAGTTTCTCTACCTCGTGAGTTATCCAATAAACAACAAAAAGAATTAATCATTAATTATGTTCAAGAGCAATTTGTAAATAAGGGAATGGTAGCTGATATTGCCATTCACCGAGATGATAAACTAAATCCTCATGCTCATGTAATGTTAACGACTAGAGAAATATCCGAAGAAGGATTCGGCAAAAAAAATCGTGAGTGGAACGATAGAGAATTATTAAACCACTGGCGAGAAGAATGGGCAAATCATGCCAATAAAGCATTAGAACGTGAAGGAATTCAAGACCGAATTTCCCATCTTTCCCATGAAGCTAGAGGAATAGAGACGCTTCCTACTGTTCATCTTGGGCATGTTGCAAATGATATGGAAAAGCGTGGAGTACAAAGCGATAGAGGAAATATCAATCGTGAACGTCAGGAAT
>DATMGC010000155.1:0-6259 GCA_035555915.1 Ureibacillus sp.
AACAATTAGAAGAACAAAAGCCAACTGACGAAGAATTGCAATTGGAAAGTGAAACGGTATTGACTGAACAAGAAACATTACAAGATATTGACCAACAATTGATTTTGTTAAATGAGACAATACTTGCAATGCAAGAGGAAATGCCAAAGGAAAAAATAGTTGTAGAAGGATTTTTCTATGTTGGTTTGAGTGTGGTGATTGCTCTTGGTGTCTATATGTTTTGGAATCAACTTTCGAAATGGTAGGGGACGAAATATGGAAAGTATTACTTTGTTTAGTGTAAGTATGTTGGGTTTGGCAAATCTCGGAACTGTTGCAATGATTCTATTATTGCATAAGCAAAACAAGGAATTGAAAAATAATGCTAGTCTATGATATTAGTTTGGAACAAGATGCGAGTTTCATAATTTCGCTCTGTATGATTACAATAGGAACGGCTTTCTTGATAGGTTTTACAGTAAAGAAACTATTACAGTTTATGAAGTCTTTCTAAAAATCCTTGCTCTCGTTAGGCTCTCCCGATTAATGACTCTATTCACCATAGGGCATAAAAGGGAAAGTCTAACGAGGGCAAGGCTCTCCGAAATCATAATTCTAAATTATAGGGGTGTTATTAATGGAAGGAACTTCAGCAACAAGTACTTTGTTAACTGGTGTAGCGTCTGGAATGTCTAGCGAAATCATGACAGCTTTACCAATCGCAGGTGGAATTTTTGCAACAATCGCAGGGATTTTTATCGGTGTGAAAATCTTCAAACGTGTAACGGGTGCAAAAGCCTAATACGTGTCAAAATGTACGCTCTAGGGTGCGTAAGGGTGCCGTCTCTGACGGGGGTTCCCTTGGGCTCCCTAGAGCGTGTTTTATTTTGACCGACACTAGCCTTTTGTACCGAAGGGGGTTTGAATCATTTTTAAAAAGATATTTGCAATCTTAATGATATTGAATGTATTAATATTCACGGTTATAACGCAACCAATGGAAACAAGTGCGGCTTATTCTAAAGTTGCAACAACGGCAGCGAAGAAAGTTGTAAAAGAAGTGGCGGTTAATTCTGCCGTTGAAATGGCAATGAATATTGTTTTTGAAAAAGAAATGCGTGAAATGATGAAAGGAACTTACGTAGATCCAGATGATAATTACAAGGCGGTATGTCTGGATAAGAACCCAAAAGCAACTGTTTGTGAAAAGCCTGTGCAAATAAAAACTAATATTGATTCTAATGATAAATCTAAATTGAAAAAGTCTATGGATACAATATTAGATAAGAAAACGGGTACTGTAGGGTTTTTAAAATTCTTGGATTGGTTTGTGCCTATTTTTCTAGTAGGTGGTGCTATTGCGTGGATTGACCATGCTTTAAGTAAAGAAGAACAATCTCTAATGGATGAAATTGCAAGGGAAGCTCTCGAAGATACGGGAATGATGAAGCAATTGAAAACCAAAGACAAATTAATAGTAACGGAAGAAGATGGTTCTCCAATTCCTCCAACTGGAACGAATCCAATTCCAACGGATACGACAAATATAACTAATAATGTTGTAGATAATCGTTTAATTAGCGATAGTTATATATTTGGTGGTGATGGTTCAACGGTTAATAAAGTAACTGCAACGTCAAATTTTGTATCGTCTGTTGGTGTATGGGTCTTAGATTTGGCAAAACAAAATAATGATAATTCTTTAGGTATTACACGACTTGAATTGAAAAGTGATATTGGTCAGCAAATTATTATTGGGAATGGTACTGCCTACAATTCAAATATGTACACAAATTCCTCGGGGATTGCCAATTCGTATGTTAATGATGTGGTAAGAATGAATGATTATAATATGAATACATCTATGACAACTGATATAAGTTTGATGAATTTAAAGCGAGTGATACTTTATCCAACAAGTATCGTTTCAAAAGCAAGTTTGAATCCTAGATATAGATGGACGTATTTAAGTTACTCGTATTATACAGTTACACCATTAACATTAATTGCGAATGATGGAACGATTGCACAAGTTTATTCAACGAACGGTCATAATTCTTTGCCTAGTTCCGTTCCTTATTCTAGTATGACGGCAACTGTTACAACTAATGCTCTAAATTTAAATCAAGTGGGATTAGCACTTTCTTATATTGGTAATGGGAAGGTTAGTGAATTAAAAGACTATGTTCCTACTTATAACGATATAGAAATAACGGAACCTTATACGAAAGAAAAAGTAAAGGTTATACCTCCTACGGCTGTTCCTATAACGACTCCAGAAGGTACTCCAGTAACTCCGGACGGTGAGGGTGGATGGAAAGATGTAAATACGGGTGAACCCGTTGTGGTGCCGAATGAAGATGAATTAATAGTGGGTGAACCGATTGTCACTCCAGAAGGTGTAGAAATTCCAGGGGGTGAGATAATTCCGACTCCAGAAACTGAAATTCCTCCAGATACGGAAACTCCTCCAAAAGACATTAATGAAGAAGATTTCGAAGATTTAAGTTGTGCTCGTCCTAAAAAACCAGATTTTAAACCTATAGGAGAATCGTTTACAACGGCTTTCCCGTTCTCTATTCCGTGGGATATTAAGAGGATGATAGATAATGCCTTTGGTGGTGTAAATGATGAAAGACCATCATTTGAGCTTTCTATGTTTGGTGATGGTGTTGTGATTGAAATACCTAGTTACTTTGACAAGTGGGTGAAGTTTGGTAAGGCGATTATGGTGATTGGATTTGATATTGGAATTCTATTTTTATTCTATAGATTTATGAAAGGTGGGGGCGATTAATGGGGGTATTGAATGCGGTCTGGTGTGCGTTGATAAAATTTTGGAACGCTATACAAGACCATGTAATACAAAATGTAATAGATTTTATTGCAATGTTAATCGGTTTGCTCCCGTCTTTTCCAGTTCAAAATGAACCTTTGGATTGGGGCGAGTTTGGAAGTGCAATAGGGTATTTTTTGCCCGTTGGTACAATGGCTCAACATTTTGTTTTAATGTTAGCAGTTATTATTCTCTGGTATTCCTACGAATATGTAATGCGGTGGATAAAAATGATTAAATAGGGTGGTGTCCTAAGTGACTATAGAACTTTATACGGGATTCGTTGGAAGTGGAAAAAGTTATGCAGCGGTGAAGAATGGAACGATGATTGCAGATGCTCCGATGGGTAAAAGGTGGGTTATTGCAAACTTTCCTATTAAACCGAAAAAGACTATGTTCTCCAGATTTAGAAAGAAAAAGTTCATAGATCCCCGTTGGATTCATAAGCGAAATAATGAATTGACTCCAGACTTTTTGATAAAAGAGAGCCTTGACCGTGGATGGAATAAGAAAGAGGGTTCTTGCCTTGTCATATTTGACGAGGCTGGAATTCCCTTCAATTCTCGCTCATGGAATAGTCCTGACCGTATGCAGTGGATTGACTTCTTGAGCCAATCGAGAAAGTTTGGATATGATTTTATATTTATAACTCAACATAGAGATATGATGGATAAGCAGATTCGGAAATTATGTGAATATGAAGTGCAACATAAAAGGTTAAACAATATGTTTGCTTTTAAACTATTAAACTTATTTAGAGTAACTTTGTTCGGTGGTGTTAGTTTCTGGAATGGAATGAGAAATGAACGTGGTACTCTGCGTTTATATTTTTATAGAAAAAAGATTGCTGACAGATACGACACTTTGAAATTGTTTGGAGTGGAGGAAAAAGCGAATGATGAAAAGAATAATTCTAAATAGTTTACCAGAATTCATTGGTTTAACAATTATTGCAATCGTATTCGTTTATTTGTATGTGTCCACGGTATAGAATGAGGGGGAAGTGAATTATATTCACTTCCTTTTAATTTTGTGTACACAAACGGGGTGAGTTTGTGTATTATTATGAAAAGGGGTTGGATGATGAAAAGAACCGAACTCATAAAATTCCGATGTACCAAAGAAGAAAAGTTGTTGTTGTTGATAATGTCTAAACGGATGAGTGAAGAAAAACAAGAGAATATTCCTTATTCAGAAGTCATGCGTATTGCTTTATGTGAAATGGCAATTAAAGAGTTTGGGAAGGAAAAAGTAATGAGGGTTCTAGAAAAGGGCGAACCAGTATAGAAAGTAAGTTGCGATGTTTAGTCAATAGTTTATCACGGTAAGCGGAACGTAGTGAGCATTAAGGAGTGATAAGCTGTTGACTAATCAAACATGATTTACACCCTCTTGTTCTCTTCCCAATGCACATTGGGAAGGTGCCTAACGGCGAGTGGGAAGTTTTGGGTTTGCCTTTTTTAAAAGGCAAGGTCTTATCTTTTAAAGTGTCTCTCTTGTCAATAGAGACACTTAACGGACAAAAAGGAGTGAGATGAAATTGCGGTTCAAATTCTTTTCTACGAAATACATGACACAAGGACATATCAGATATATCAGACGGTCAAGGCGGATTCTTGCTAGTGATAAGGTGCTGACATATGATGATGGTGCTTTTCTGGAGCATACGAAATATGAAAAGGCTCTTTATGTAATGCCGAAAAAGGACAAGATCTTGGAAGAGTTAGAGGGTTTAGAAATAGAAGAAGATGGTTCCTACGACTTCTCGAAGCTCTCCAGTGATTTCAAAAAGTATATGAGGTTAAAAGATGATGAATTCTTTAATAAAGCTTATAGCGAATGGAAGAACTCAAAACAGTATGAAGAATACAGGCAACAAAGAGAAATAGACAAAGTAGAAGAAAGATATGATAGGGGTATATTTGAAGATGAATTGATTACTATTTTATCTGGGCAAAAAATCAAATATGAGACTCCAACATATATCAAGGCTAGGACTTCATCAAGAAGGGCATATAAAACGGTTATTGAACTGATAAGGGCGAATTTGAATGTATTTGAGAGTTTTATAACATTGACTTTTGCTAGGAAAGAACATGAAGCGAAGTATCTTGAAAATGGTTCGGTATTCGATTTGATTGAAGATACTAAGGACTTCGAAGAATGTAAAAAGGTATTTTCAAAGTTTATAAATACAGTTTCAAAGAATATGCGAAGGAAAGGCAAACAATTTGAATATGTAGCGGTGTATGAGCAACATAAAGACGGTTCTTACCATTTTCATATGATAAGTACAAAGATTGATGAAGAATATCTTATAGCGTGTCCTGAGTGGCTTGATATAGATTATAAGACTAAGAAAAAACGCAATGGAAAAATGATGAAGCATTGGTCATATGGGAAATCAGATGTAGAGGAAATTAGGGATAAGGAAAAGATGTCAACCTATCTTTGCAAGTATCTTATTAAGTCGTTTAATAGTCTTGCTGATACGGAAGAATCGTATCTGGAGTATCTCGGAAAAAGAAAGTATTTCCCGTCAAAAGGTTTAAAAAGACCAGAAGTAGAATACATCAAAATGAATGATATAGCGGTTATAGAGTCTATAGAAAAGAAAAAAGCCGAATACTCGTCACAGTATTCGACAACTTACAAAAATCCTTATTCAGATTCGGAAATTACAAGAACATTATGTTCAAAAGTATTGAACTAAGTATAACAAATATAACCGAATAATTAAAGGTTAAACGTAAAAATGAAAAAAGTTGTCTCTATGTGAGAAAATAGGTAAAAAGTCCGTGGACATGTCCACGGGCTTTCTTTATATTATAAGAGTAGTAGCAAATACTTAAAAAAATGGAAAGAGGGTACAAAAATGGCGAAAACTTACGTTGTTTTAGAAGAAATACGTGGAGTTAGTAAGAAGGGGAACCCGTATCATATGGTAAAGTTTGCTGACACTCAAACATTTGAAAATCATGTTTTGTCTGTAGATGAAAATTCGATTAAAGAAGAATTAGGACTAAAACATGGTCAAAAAGTAGTTATTGACTTAGATTTGAGAACGGATTTCCGTGGAACTAATGCGGTTATAACATCAATTAAAGCGGTGTAAATATATGAACGAAGAAGTGAACGAAGGAGTTAGTTCCGTAGATTCATCTACGGATCTAACACCCGTAGTGGATTCTGTGAACGAATTAACTCAAGTGTTACAAGAACAACAAGAACAAAAATTGTTAGATGATGAAGCGCAAGCAGAAGAACAAGCGACAACAACGGAACTTCTCGGAAAGATAGTTGAACAATTAGAAGAACAAAAGCCAACTGACGAAGAATTGCAATTGGAAAGTGAAACGGTATTGACTGAACAAGAAACATTACAAGATATTGACCAACAATTGATTTTGTTAAATGAGACAATACTTGCAATGCAAGAGGAAA
>DATMGC010000156.1:0-27414 GCA_035555915.1 Ureibacillus sp.
TTCTTTGGCATCATGAAATCAGAATTCCTTTATTTAAAGGAATTTGAGAGTGTTGAACAGTTTAAAAAGGAACTAGAAAATTATATGAATTATTACAACACAAAGCGGATCAAGGCAAAATTAAAACTGAGCCCGGTACAATACCGAACTCAGATTACCCAAGCAGCCTAGATGAAATAACCGTGTCTAACTTTTAGGGGTCACTTCAATAATTCAAGCATTGATCATTTACCTGAAGAGCCTATTAATTTAACATTTGAATAATATTTGAGCTCTTTCCACGAAAGAGCTTTACGTTCTTTTCGAGAATACTAGTAGATTATATGGAATTTCTATTTCAACTGTGGCCCCGATACGCTGAATATTATTGTTTATTATCTTTAAATGTTAAGCCCTCTTCTTCTAATGATGCTCTTAGAATAGGTAAGGAAGTTGTACCAATACCATGTAAATTCAGTATTTCTTTTTCCTTATACTTTGATAGTTCCTGCAAAGAATCTATCCCTTCGAGAACTAATGCTCTTCTTGCAGGTGAACTTAGTTTCGACAGAAATCCACTTTTAGGCTTATTCTCTTTATCGCAGGTAGGGCAACTGGGACAGTCACTACTTTTATAATACTCATGTCCCTTTTCACACACTCTTAAACTTTTTTCAGCTTTCACCATACTTCCTCCTAACTAATTAATATAGATATATTTCGATGTTTATTATAAAAGACCTGCTATGTTGGCATTATTCTTTATCTGCAAGGTCGAATCAACAAATCGTTCTAAGCCAGTTTGAATTGGAACATTTCCCGAGTGGTCATAGAGAACCTATCTCTAAGCCCGTTTGAACTGGAAGAGTTCCCTAAAGGTCGTAGAGAACCGCTCTCTATGCCGTTAGGAGTTGGAACTATCCCCGAATGGTCGTAGAGAACCTATCTCTAAGCCCGTTTGAGCTGGAAGAGTTCCCTATAGGTCGTAGAGAACCGCTCTCTATGCCGTTAGGAGCTGGAACTATCCCCGAATGGTCGTAGAGAACCTGTCTCTCAGCCCGTTTGTACAAAAAAAAGGATGTTTTACATCCTTTCCTTAGAGATTTATTAGTTTTCAAGACCGTCAACATATCGGCCATGTTTTGGAATAGCAATTTTATCGAATTCATTTACCAATTTAGTTAGGTTATCGGTTAAGTCTTTTCCTTTCATTGGTAAACCATGTCCTGTGATTGCTACAGTGGGTTTTAAATCCTTTAGCTTTTTTACAGAGTGCCAAGCTTGGTTCCAATCAGTTGTAAAATAACGAGGTGGACCACTAATCTTTTGTTTTTGTGTTAGTACATTAAAAAGTGACTCTTGTTTTACTGTAATAAATGCATCGCCGGCAATTAAGGCTCCATCTGATTCTCTATAGAAAGACACGTGTCCTGGTGAATGGCCAGGTGTATGTACCCAATTCCAATCTTTTAATAATGGGACAGTTCCATCACTAGGTAATGGTTTCACATGTTCGCCTAAGTTAATTGGTGTTTTTGGAAAATATGGGGACATTTTTGAAACTAATCCCCCTTTCACAGTAGGATCTGCATCCGGATACCTCATCTTCCCTGTTAGATAAGGTATTTCGAATTCATGTGCGTATACTGGAACATCCCAATATTCAACTAAATCAATAATTGCTCCGACATGATCAAAATGTCCGTGAGTTAGAACTATTCCATTAGGACGGGCATTGTCACCAAAACGTTCTTTCGCTTCTCTAATTATCATATCAGCTGACTTTGGCATTCCTGCATCAATTAATGTCCAGTTAGTTGATTGATTTTTGTCTCCAACCATACATATATTCACTATCTGAATCGTTACAGCGTATAGATCCGGTAAAACCTCTACCCCAACTCCGCTCATCGAAGAGGTAACAGGTATATATTTGTAATCCTCACCATAATTCATTTGCTCTGTCATTTCATAACCTCCTTCTTAGTATTTTTTCTTTAACTTTAATCCTTATTCACTCCCAAACAAAAAAACAAAAAACCCACGATTTTAGTGAGTTTTTTGTTAGCTATTTTAATTACTAATTATCTTTATTAAGTTATAGAAATTGGGCTCTTCCGCTTCATTGTGAGCAAAATGAGTAAACCTACTGCAATGATAGCAGCTAATAAGAACATACCCGATGTTAAAGTAAACATACCGAGAATGGTTGGACCAACGAATCCGCCCAGGGCAGCAAATGAATTAACCAATGCAATTCCCACAGGAGCAGTTGATTCTGTAAAGAAGAATGTTAAATAAGCAAAGAAACAACCTGTAAATCCATATAAGCCAAAGGAAGCAATTGATAAAACAAATACCATTGGAGCAACCGATGTTACAGTTGCACAACAAATGAATCCAAGTAACGCTATGATTAAACATATGCTTAAATGTTTTTTATGACTTCCTGTACGATCTGCATTCCATCCAACGAATAACGCAGCTGGAATTGCAACAATATTAGGAATCATTGCTAACCAACCGATTTCTAAATTTGTTGTATTCGCCTCAGATAAGGATTTAATAATGGTTGGCACCCAGAAAGATAGTCCATAGATTGCTGTATACCCCGCAAAATAAAAGGCAGAAAGTTTCCAAACCGTCCAATCCTTCAACATTGCTAATTTTGTTGGTTTATTGATTTTACTACTAGCTAATCTTTCCGCTTCTAAACTTTGTTCCAGCCAATCTTGTTCCTCTTGCGTTAACCATTTCGCGTCTTTTGGTCGATTGGTTAAATAAAACAATACGATAATCCCAAGAATAAGTGCTGGTATTCCTTCTAAAATGAACATCCAACGCCATCCTGACATATCTGCCCATGAAATTGTATCAAGTATCCAAGTTGAAAGTGGTGCACCAATCAATCCGCCAATTGGGAGCGCTAAAATTAAAATGGCAGTAGCTTTTGAACGCTCACGCTCTAAAAACCAATAAGTAAGATAAAGAATAATGCCTGGGAAGAAACCTGCTTCTGCTACACCTAGTAAAAATCGAAGAATGTATAAATGTGTGGCATTCTGTACAAACCCGGTTAATACCACTACTATTCCCCAAGACAACATGATTCGAGCAATCCAAAGACGAGCCCCTACTTTGTGCATAATCATATTACTTGGAACTTCGAAGAAGAAATAACCAATAAAGAAAATTCCAGAAAGTAAACCAAATACTTCTGCGGTTAAAGCTAATTCAGCATTCATTTCTAAAGCCGCATAGCCCATATTGACACGATCAAGATAGGCAACTATATACAAGATTAGTATAAACGGTAATATTCTTATGTTTCTTTTTCTTGTAGCTGACTTAATGACTGCCTCACTTGTCAATGAATTCCCTCCATTTTAAAGATATTCCTATTTTCTCACTTAATTCAGATAATGAGATGTCTATTAAAATCTCCTCTACTTGGATTTCCCCATTCTCAAAAGAAAAGACAGCATAATCTGTTACCAGCATATCAATTAAGCGAACACCACTTACCGGATAGGTTAATTCCTTGACGATTTTTGATGTACCGTCTTTGGTAAAAAGTGTTGCAGCTCCGATCACTTTTTTTGCTCCTGCAACTAAGTCCATTGCTCCTCCCACACCTAAAATCGGCTGATTAGGTACTGCCCAATTTGCAATCTGCCCACGGGGATCAACTTGTAGAATACCTAAAACCGCAACGTCAACATGTCCCCCACGGATCATCGCAAATGAATCCGCACTACTAAAAAATGAGGCACCTTTTGCAATTGTAACTGGTTCTTTACTAGCATTGATTAAGTCAATATCTAATTCTTCTTTTGTTGGAGGTGGTCCAATACCTAATAGTCCGTTTTCCGCCTGAAGATAGACTTCTTTATCGTCGATAAATTCATTAACCAAAGTTGGAATTCCAACTCCTAAATTAACTACTTGCCCATCTTCAAGTTCTTGGGCAATTCTTTGAGCAATTTTGTATCGAACATCAGCATTTGACATATTTGTCACCCTCCTTCTTATAGGCAGTTTGAATGATATAATCAACATAAACATGAGGTGTTACAATTTGTTCTGGATCAATTTCGCCAACTTCAACAATCTCATCTACCTCAGCAATGACAATATCTGCAGCCGTTGCCATCATCGGGTTAAAATTACGGGCTGTCGTATGGTAGATTAAATTACCTAATCGGTCTGCTTTTTTAGCCCTAATTATGGCAACATCACCTTTAATCGCCTTTTCAAAAATATAACGTTCCCCATCAATTACACGTTCTTCTTTCCCTTTTGCCAATTCAGTTCCCACAGCAGTTTTTGTATAAAAACCGCCAATTCCTGCACCGCCACAACGAATTGCTTCAGCTAATGTCCCTTGAGGTAATAAATCTATTTGTAGTTCTCCTTTAGACCAAGCGACTACTGCCTCCCTATTTATGGTAAAAAAGGAGCCTATAGCTTTCTCTATTTGTCCACGAATGAATAGCTGATGCAATCCCATTCCGTAATCTCCTAAGTTATTACTTACAACATGTAAACCCTTTACTTTTGATTCAGCGATAATGTCAATAACTGTGAGAGGCGTTCCGGAAATACCAAACCCACCAACAAGTATTTTCTGGCCATCTTTAAACAAAGATATTAAGTTATTAAGATCCTCAACTATTTTTTGTTTCAATATATCCCTACTTTCTTTAGTAATAGTTCATCTTCTATTGAAGAAAAGCCGATTAATATAATCGGCTTTGTCTGCAAGTGTCCTTTGAATTCTTAAAAAATTGTTCCCCCGGACTATCTTGAAAACGCCTTCTTACTGGATTTATTTACTTTGAGAGGGTTAGCGTTAGATAGATATGTTTTGACTGTTCCGAAAGTGAAGTGGCAGATATATAGGAACGAAGTCGAACGAAGCCACAAATAAGAGCTGAATTCATGAGCGAATTTTATATCTGTTCCCTTTAGGTTTTTATCTTTTTATTTTTAAGTGACTAATTTTACATGCGTATTCTTTAAATACTTTTACATTGTAGAAATCCTTCCAGTTTAAATGGCTTTGAGATTGACACCCTTCGACGTTTTAAGAGCTCTTCTTACTTAAAACGGCTTTCAGATTGCTTCTCTTCTACCTTTCTAAGCTGCTACTTGCTCAAAACGGCTTTGAGATTCCTTCTCTTCTACCATACAGAGCTGCTACTCACTCAAAATGGCTTTGACATCACTTCTCTTCTACCTTTCAAAGCGGCTACTCACTCAAAACGGCTTTGAGATCCCTTCTCTTCTACCTTTCAAAGCGGCTACCTGCTCAAAACGGCTTTGACATCATTTCTCTTCTACCATTCAAAGCTGCTACTTGCTCAAAAGGGCTTTGAGATTGCTTCTCTTCTACCTTTCTAAGCTGCTACTTGCTCTAAAGGGCTTTGAGACTGCTTCTCTTCTACCTTTCATAGCTTTTACTTGCTCAAAGGGCTTTGAGATTGCTTCTCTTCTACCTTTCTAAGCTACTACTTGCTCTAAAGGGCTTTGAGATTGCTTCTCTTCTACCTTCCAAAGCGGCTACTCCCTCAAAACGGCTTTGAGATTGCTTCTCATCTACCTTTCTAAGCTGCTACTTGCTCAAAACGGCTTTGAGATCCCTTCTCTTCTACCTTTCTAAGCGGCTACTTGCTCAAAACGGCTTTGAGATTGCTTTTCTTCTACCTTTTAAAGCGGCTACTTGCTCAAAACGACTTTGAGATTGTTTCTCTTCTACCTTTCTAAGCTGCTACTTGCTCAAAACGACTTTGAGATCACTTCTCTTCTACCTTTCTAAGCTGCTACTTGCTTAAAACGGCTTTGAGATTACTTCTATACGAGCTTACGAGTACTTTTCCGTCTCAAAACGGTTTAAAACGGGTTTCCATTCTACTTTTCCGAAATTTTTCTTCCTCAAGTGGCCTTGAGATTTGTATTTTCTAATAGAATGGCAATGCCTTGACCACCACCGATACATAAAGTGGCGATCCCATATTTTTTATTTTGCAATTGCAATTCCTTCGCCAATGAATACGTAACGCGCGCTCCACTTGCTCCTACAGGATGTCCTAATGCGATTGCCCCACCATTGACATTCACTTTTTGTGGGTCAATTTGCAATTCTTTTAGGACTGCCAAAGATTGTGCAGCAAACGCTTCATTTAATTCAAATAAATCAATCTCATTGATAGAAAGATTTGCTTTTTCTAAGACTTTTAATGTGGCTGGTACAGGCCCAATTCCCATAATATTCGGGTCAACGCCAGCAACTGCCCATGCTACAACTCGACTGATTGGTTTTAGATTATTACTTTTTACTGCTTTTTCTGATGCAATGACAACTGCTGCTGCCCCGTCATTTATACCACTTGCATTTCCAGCAGTAACTGTCCCGTCCTTTAAAAACGCTGGCTTTAATGAGCCTAGCTTTTCTATACTAGAATCGGGGCGAATATGTTCATCTTGATTAACGACAATACTTTTACCTCTAGCGTTTTTTGTCTCAACTGGGACAATCTCGACTGCAAATCGACCAGATTGAGATGCTTGTGCTGCTTTTTGATGGGACAGAACAGAAAATTCGTCCTGTTGATCTCGGGAAATCTCGTATTTTTTTGCAAGATTTTCTGCAGTCATTCCCATGCCACAGCCAATATATTCATCCGTCAATGTCCCCCATAGCATATCGTCTACAATTGGTGCTTTGTTTGGATTACTAAACCGCGTACCTCTTAGTACATGGGGAGCACGTGACATATTTTCTGTACCACCAGCCACTACAATGTCCACATCTCCTAATAAAATAGATTGTGTCCCACTAACAATTGCTTGTAACCCAGAACCACAAAGACGATTTAAAGTTAGCGCTGAGGATGTTTCAGATAATCCACTTTTTAAGCCAATATGCCGCGCTAAATAGGCCGAGTTCGTCCCTGTATGAATGATATTGCCGAAAATAATTTCATCAATATTGTCTGCAGTAACATTACTTCGATTTAATGCTTCTTTCGTTACAGCTACACCTAAATCAACATCTGTCGTATTTAAAAAGGATCCGCCATAACTACCAAATGCTGTTCGGCTACCTTCAATAATATAAACCAAATTGACTTCCTCCTTTTACATTCCACCAGCGACTTTAATATGTTCCATAGTGATAGCTGAAGCTTCATCCGACGCTAAGAAAAAGACTGTGTCTGCCACTTCTGTATCTTCAATGAAACGATTCATTGCTTGTCTTGGATAAACGATGCGTGATAATGCCTCTAATTCTGTTAACCCTTCACTTTCATGTAAATCTTCTAGTTGTTTTATAAGGAGAGGCGTTTTGACTGCACCTGGTAAAACAGAGTTAACTGTGATGCCATATGGTGCGCCTTCTAGGGCAGAAACACTAGTTACTCCTATTACTCCATGCTTTGCAGCTACATAGGCTACTTTTTCCGGCGTTGCCATCTTGCCATGAACAGATGAAATATTGATAATTCGTCCAGATTTTTGATATTTCATATGTGGGAATACATGTTTTGTCATCAAGAACACTCCCGTTAACATCACATCAATCAATAATTGCCATTTGTCTAATGGAAATTCTTCTATCTTAGCTCGATATTGCAAGCCTGCATTATTCACAAGGACATCAATTCGGTGATGCTCATCTATGATTGATTTAATCGTTTGTTCTACGGACGATTCACTTGTTACATCACAAACATACCCTTTTGCATTTTCTCCTAATTTACTAACTTCTAAATCTAGTTTTTCTTTACTTAAATCTAGTAAACAAACTATATCATCCTGTTGAAGAAACTTTTTAGTTATTGCCATACCCAGGCCACCAACAGCTCCTGTGACAAGTATTACTCTCTGTTTACTCAAACTTAACACCTCGATTAGTAATGTGTGTTGATTAAATGTTTTAATAGTTCAGTATCTCGCTGTAATACATATTCATCAAAACCTTTTCCAGGATAATCGAAAAATCCTTTTCCAGTTTTTACTCCTAATGACTGATCTTTGACCAACTCGGTTATAACTGTATACTCACGTTGACCCGACTCAATTTCTTTTTGTAGATTCTGTAAAACAACTGACCAGACATCCAGTCCCCCAAAGTCAATTATTTTAAGTAATCCACTGGCTGAGAAACGAAAACCTGGCCCATCATATAAGGTTTTTTCTAAATCTTCTTTTGAAATTATTCCGTCTTCTAGAAGGGATAACGCTTCCCGAGCAAGCGCGACTTGTATACGATTTGCAGCTAGTCCAGGGACTTCTCGTTGGATGATGATTGGTGTTTTATTAATAGATTCGAAAAAGGTCTTAATTTCCTCTACTATATGAGAATCTGTATCTTCTAATGCTAGAATTTCTACTAATGGGACAATTTGCGCGGGATTGAAGAAATGTGTTAATAATAATCTATTTCGATGTTTTTCTACATGCAATGCAATATCTGATAGTTTTAAGCTTGAGGTATTGGAAGCTAAAATGGTTTCTGGGTTTGTCAACGAATCAAGTTTTTTAAATATTTCTTGCTTCAGTGCTAAGTTCTCTGTTGCGCTTTCGATAATAAAATCAGAATCCTGTAAGTCTTTAAAGTTTGTTGAGAAAGTAAGATATCTTTTTGTTTCTTCTTCGCTATACTTTAACGGATATTGACTATCTTTGAATAGCTGATAGTAGGTGTTAAGTTTTTCTTTAGCTGTTGCGATTGCAGTTTCTGATACATCTACTACATGTGTAGATACCCCGTGAATGGCTAAGTAAAAAGAGATTCCAAAGCCCATAGTACCTGCACCAATTACTCCTATTTTTTTCATAATATAAACCTCCTACTAGATTAATAGAACATAATAGCTACAAGTAAGCCTGGTATTGCGGCAATTATTGGTGCTATTACACAAGTTACAAATATGTGTTTGTAAGCATCTTTATGTGTTAAACCAGCAACAACAAGGGTTGTAATGACTGCCCCATTATGAGGTAGCGCATCTAAACCGCCTGAAGCAATAGAGACAATTCGATGGAAAGCTACTGGATTTACGCCTAATTTTAGATAAAGGTCTGTTAAGGTTTCCATTGCAATCGCTAATCCTCCAGAACTTGACCCTGTAATACCTGCTAAAATATTTGTCGCGATGAATAAAGAGATTAATGGATTACCTGGAATCTCCGCAACGAAATCTTTTATTAATACAAACCCCGATGTTGCAGCAATTATAGCGCCATAACCAACATCAGCTGAAGTATTAATGATAGGCAGTACCGCATTCGTTGCACCGATATTAATTGTATCTTTTTTCTTATCCACATACTTCCAGAAGAGAATAGCACTTACAACTAGAGTAATCATTAATGTATAAAGGACGTCTAGCTTTACAAGATTAAGTAGTAGTAATAATAATACAGGTGGGAATAAACTCATCACTATGTTAGGTAATTTCTTCTCAACATATTTATCTTCAAGTTTATCTTTTTCTTTTTCTAAGTTTTTCATATTTCCATAAGTTTCACCGCGTTTCTCAGAACGCTTTAATGCATGGTTGATGTACCAAATATTTAGGATAATGACAACAATAGCCGTAACGATCCCAATCCATGCACCTGAAGTAACAGTTGTCCCTAAATAGGTTGTTGGGATAATATTCTGTACAGAAGGAGTACCCGGTAACATAGTCATTGTAAATGTGGCCATACCAGGCATGAATGCAGCAATAAATAAATGCCATGGGATATCCATTTCTTTAAATATCGGTTTCGCAATTGGTAAAATAGCGAAAATAACAACAAACAAGCTAACGCCACCATATGTTAGCAAGCCACAGATGAACATAATCGTAATTAAAATTCGTAATTTACTTTTTCTACCGGAAAATTTTAACAAGGACTCTGCAATTGTACGAGCAGCTCCGGATTCCTCCATAAACTTACCAAACATCGCAGCAAATAAGAAAATTAAGAAATAGTTTTTAACATAATTCGTAAAACCGTTCATATACACATCTTGGAAGGATTCAAGTATCGGCATATTGTGCAATACGATAACAAAGAAGCTCACAACTGGTGCAATAATGATGATTGTAAAACCTCGTAATGCAAGGATAACTAGCAAAATTAAGGATAGTGCAATGATAATTAAACTCCACATAAGTTTCACCTCTCCCTTTTTTCAGCAAGTTTATTTTTGGTTTAAGCGCGATTAAACGTATTACATCTTTGACACCTCATTTTTTCGTAGCTTACATACAAGCACTTGAAAATATGAATTTATCAGAATTGATGTTGACCCATGCAACTCTCAAAATTCATTGGCTATTATGTAAAGTATTCTATTGGTTATGTAGAACTAATATGCTTTACTTTTGTTAGTAATTTCTAAAAAGGAGTTTGCTAAGCTTCCAATTTCAATGAAAAAAACACCATTCTCAAAAGAAAATGGTGTTTACTTCTATATGTCTTATAGTTGTTTGTAATTATATATGAAACTCTATCGCATCTTCTACATAGTGCCAATCGAATGGTGTTTCTTGGTAAACATAGTAGTTCAACCAATTGTAAAATAGAAGATAAGAATGGGCACGCCACGTATTTTTGGGTGTGTTTTTAGGATCGTCATTTGGGAAGTAGTTTACCGGTACTTGAACAGAATCCTCCCCTTTTTCAACATCCCGCGCATATTCATCCGCCAAAGTCGTTGCATCATATTCTAGGTGACCTGTGATCATAATATGCTTTGTATCTTTTGATTGAATAATAAATGGACCCGCTTCATCAGAATAACTAAGCAATAGTAAATCCGGATGCTCTTGAACTTCTTCGATTGAAACCGAAGTATGACGAGAGTGTGGTGCAACATATTCATCGCTAAATCCACGAACTAAATCAACTGTTAGATCTGTAATGACATGTGAATAGATACCAGAGCATTTTTTTGGAAGCTCAAACTTTCCTATATTAAAATGTTTGTAAAGAGCAGCTTGTGCTCCCCAACAAATATACATACAAGAAGTAACATTCTCCTTAGCCCAATCCATAATTTCACTTATTTCTTCCCAATAACTAACGTCTTCAAATTCCATTCGTTCAACTGGAGCCCCTGTAATAATCATTCCATCGAAACGGCGGTGCTTGATTTCGCAAAAAGTTTTGTAAAACGTTTCAAGATGTGATTTCGACACATTTTTTGATGAGTATGTAGCGGTATTTAAAAATGTCACATTTGTTTGTAAGGGTGTGTTCCCTAGTAAACGTAATAGTTGTAACTCCGTTTTCTCTTTTTCAGGCATTAAATTACAAACTAAAATGTTTAAAGGTCGAATTTGTTGAGTGCTTGCACGGTCTTCTTCCATTACGAAGATTTTTTCTTGTCGTAATATTTCTCCAGCAGGTAGATTTTTCGGAATATTGATAGGCATTTATGTTCCCCCATTTCTTAACATGCCAAATTCATCTCTTTTTGAGCAATAAAAAACCTCCCATTCCAGCATGAGAATGAGAGGGTATGAGATATACGCACACTCTTATCTCCCAAGACAAATCGTCTTGCTGGAATTAGCACCTTTCTAACCATGTTAGAGGTTGCTGAAGCTTCATCGGGCCATTTCCCTCTGCTTCTCTTGATAAGATAGATGAAATTAAGGTAATAATATCACGAATCATAAATATTTGCAATATTTGATCTTTCTATCAATTCAAATAAATTTATAGGACTTACTTATAATGTTTGAGGATATTTTTCCCGCCATGTTAATTTTTCATTTTCCTGTATAATGTTTTCTAATTTTTCATCCCACTTATCCATTAAAGTATTCCAAACGCGAGGGAAAAATTGATCCTTTTCTACATCATATAGTAGAAACTCTATACATGGTACGTCGTTTACTTGTACATCCTCTACAGAATCAATGGATGTAATATAAAGTTTATCCTTTTCTTGCAGCTCTTCTAGTTGATCTTCATCATCATCATTTTGCAATCGAATTTTTTCAATTACAACCTGATCATCGAGATTCAATTCACTCTCTGTATTTTGGAAACGGAAGATTTGGTCAGGAAAATCTTCAAATTCAAGCACTTCCTCAATATCTCCATTTAAGAAGGAACGATGAGTAGGACTATATAAAAGCTCGGTTGAAGTTGGATCTTGCTCTTCTTCAAAAACTCCACTCGCAAATTGTTTTTGCCCTTTTTCTGTAAGTTGGTAGTAGGAATCTACTTTTGTAATCAAACCTGTCTTCTCCATTTTCGATAATAAATCTTCTACAAAAAGCTGTTCCACTAGCAGGATCTCACTAATTTGCTCCGCGCTTTCAAAGTGTGTGTCCTTTAAAGAAAGGAATAGCATTTTCATTAAGATATCCATTTTCGTCCGGATGACTGGTTTATATGTGACATTTAAGGTGTGAACAGGAACACACCAAGTATCAGCTTGCAATAAAGATACTTGTGCGTTTTTTGTTAGTTCTTCAGTTAGCGACAGCTTTAAGGAATTTAACTGCATGGTTCCTCCTTAAAATTATGAAATATAACTCTCAATTATATTTCGATAACCATTTTGTGATTTTACCGTATTCAATAGTGTTTTATACATTTTGCGAGTCTCTTCTTTTTTCGGTCTGTTAACAAACATTTCTGTACTACCGATCAAAACAAGTAATTCTCGCGCACGTGATAAAGCAACATTTAGACGACGATAATCTTTAGCAAATCCAATATCACCGTGTTTATTGTCATTATTACGTACCATACTCACTAGGATGACATCCATCTCCATCCCTTGGAATTTGTCGACGGATCCAGTACGAATATGGAGGTGAGGTAAATTTAGCTCTTGTTCAATCAATTTGTTGATTCGTTTCACCTGTGCTGCATAGAAACTAATAACCCCTACTGATTTTAAATCATCTTCTGCCATCAATCCTTGCGCTTTCGCATTGGCTGTAGCTTCATTCAGATCAATTAACATATTACGAATGATATTGATTTCAGATTCATTTAGTAAACTTGAGCCTTCTTTCATTCGTTCCTCAAAGAATTCTTGTTTGTTCGGAACATCTACCCATAACAAATGCTCTTCACGCTTGATAAATTTGCTTTCCAATTTATGATCACGCAGGGCATCTGAATCTGGAAGACCACATTTTAATGAGTCACTTCCATATTCATAGAACGGAGAAATCGTTTTCATAATCTTTTCATGCATACGGTATTGAATCGCCAGCATTTTCTTATTCGTTGACGGTAAGTTCTTATATAAACGCTCAAATAGCGATTCTTCAAGAAGCTTTTCGAGTTCTCTTTTTTCTTCAAACGTATCACTTTCTTTAATTACTGTTTCCAATGTTTCTTCAAATGTATCATCACCAATTAATGGAGGGAGCTGATGGTGGTCTCCAACCAGTACAACTTTCTTCCCTTTTAACATTGGAAGTAATAATTCAGGAGGTGTTGCTTTTGATACTTCATCAATAATCACGACATCGAAAATTGGATAATTTTCCATAAATTCTTTATTGGCAGATGCAACACAAGTTGTCCCAATAACATTTGCATGTTTTACATAAAGCTTACGAATCTCGTCTAAGTCATGCTCCGTTGCCTGTTCAAGTAAAGCCTTCCATTGAAGCTGCATATTTCGAGCAATAGGAAGCATGTCAATTTTCTTTTTGTACTTCTCGATTTCTTGCTCTTTTGATTCAATTTTTTCCTTTGTTTTTTCAAGCTCTAGTTCAGGGTTTTGCTTTGTGATTTGTTCTAACTGTTCGTATTTTTTTTCTAGCTGGATCCCTTTAGAATTTAGTTCTTTTAGCTGTGCAATAAATTCTTTCAACACAGTCTCACCATTAGTGACCTGTTCTTGCACACTTTCTAATTCCTGTTGTTTTTTCAGTAACTGCTCTTGTAACCCGTCCATTTTTTCTCTATTTTGTTCTAATTCAACAATTTCTTTTTCCAACATATCGCAAACGGTTTGTATTTCAGAAACAGAAGGAATAGATTCTATTTCTTGTTTCGTTAAATTAAAGGACTGTAACTGTGTTACATATTGTGCTTGTTTAGAAATAAGATTTTCTTCTTTCATTTTGATTGATAAATTAGATGTTTGATCTATTCCACCTTGTTGCATCAATTGGTCTACAACATCTTCTTTAATTTTATTAAATACTAATAATGATTCATCAATTAGTGCTCGATACCGAAGCGACAATTGATTTAGGAATAGTTTTCTTATATAGAGACCTTGGATGGAACGGACACCATTTTCTTTATTAATCTTTTTTTGAGCAAATGCATAACTTAGTTTTGTTAAAAATTCATCAATTTCCTGTAAAGAGTAATGATGGTTGGCAGGTAAATCAGGAACTTGCACATGAATTCCAAGGGCAGATTTACTGTATTCAATCGCTTTATCTAGTCGTGTTGCAATTTCCTTTAGTGATTTGTAGCTGAGTAGTTGCTCGTGAATTTGCTCCATATCTGCATACAGTCGATTTAACACATATCCTCTGCGAATTCCATTTTCCTCAATGAATGCTTCTACTTCATGCATTTTTTTGAGTCCTTTTGCTTCAGCAAGCTTTGATTCCATCATGTTTGTCCGATTTTCAAAGCTTTTTCTTTGATTTTGAGCTTCATTAAGTTCGGTTTCAATTTTCTTTAGCTCATTATTTAAGTGAGAATATTCAAGCATTTGTTTACTTTTAGCGATATTATTTTTCGCTTTTTGAATGTCCTCATTTGTTTTTTCATCCGTACCAATACCTTCAAGTACCGCGCTAATTTCGTTGCGTCGTGCTGCAATTTTATTTCGTGATTCAATAAGCTTTTCTAACGTTTGTTCAGTTTTCTCTCTTTCCTTTTTTAGAGGAATAATTTGCTTTTTGAGTTGAGAAATTTCTTCAGATAGAACTTCTAATTTTTCTTTTGCATTTTCTTTTTTTTCAATTTCAGCTACTAATTGAACTTTTTTTTCTTTGAGGGCGGCAATTTCAGTTTGGCATCTTGTAATGTCATCATTTAATTGCTGTTCTTTTGAGTGATGGCCCTCTATTTCTTTTGTAATCGCTTCGTAGGTTTGCTTTTTCCAGTATTCAGAAACATTTTCCTCTATGAACTTTTTACCTTCTTCTTCAATGCTCTCCGTACGACCGTATCGAAGAATTCGTATATCCTTATTCGATAAAAGACGGCTAAGTGCATTATCAACTGCTAAGTTTGACTGAGATGCGATTAGTGTTTTTAATCCTGCTTTTGCATTTTGGTAGCAAATCTCAGAAATTACGGTTGTTTTCCCTGTACCTGGAGGACCTTGAATAACATATAAATCCTCAGCGGACATTGCTCCGGCCACTGCGGCTCTTTGGTATTCGTTTAAATTATTATGAAATTCAATTTCGAGGTCATTTTTTTGTTCACTAATTTTCGGTGTATCTTCAAATAGTATATTTTCAAGATTTGGATTGGCAGCCAAGCCTTCTTTTAAACGTTCAAAACCTTTTAAAAGTCGATTCAATTGCGATTTAGTAGAAGCATTACTGAATGTAATATACTCCGAACTGAAATCAAACTCATTCGAACGTGCAAGCTTTGCGACTTTTGAATTCAATTCAATTTCAAGTGTTCGATCTTGCCTATGTACTTTTATAACTTCCCCAATTTCTCTAGGAAATCCTTTGACATAAGCACTTAACCCTTTAAGCTGCTTCCATTCCTTGTCTTCAATCCCGTTACATCGTAGGGAAACTTTTGAATAGTCAGAGCTATACTGAATCGAACTAAAAGTTGCATCGATATCGTCTATCGATGCATTTTTATATTGAACCTTTAAATATCCTTCCCAACTCGAAATACGCTTATTGACAAAGTCAAAGCGTTCTTGGGCGATCGGTAACTCAGCTAATGTTGAAATAAATTCTTTTGGATATGTATGGCCATTAATACGGGACGGAACAAAACGTATGCGCATTCGTTGTCTACGATTGGTTGCAATGGGTGTATTTTTCCCTCGTGTTCGGAAACTTTTAGCCACTAGTCCACTTTTCAAATCAAAGGCGCAGTCCATAATGACTACGCGTTCGTCAAATTTCTTTTTTAGTTTTTCATTCCGCTGATTATCAAAATAGATTGTTAATGATAGTTGAGTTTGTTCAACGGATTGTTTTTCGATATAAACATCGAAGACTTTTTGGAGTTTAAAGAAGGAGTGCTCATCTTGAAAGTGTTGTTTTATGGCTTCTCGAGCCGTGTTTGTTAACACAATGAAGCATTTCACTGTCTCAAGCGTTTCCATTTTTTGCACCATGATTACACCCCTCCCTTTGGTTTCAATTTTTTCGGATAAATTTTATTATACCAATATTCTCACCTACTTGGTAGCTTGACAAAAATAGTTCGAAATTTGCTACTACTTGTTGAAAGCTAAGTAACCGACGATAACCAAATAAATTGATTATGTCTTGAACACGTACACTTATTAAAGCTTAAGTTAGCTGTTTATATTTGACTTCCTTATCATCAATTTTATATCCACGCTTTATTAACTTTGCGTATTTTAATTTCGATTTTTATTTGTGTTTGTGCGTGTATGTGCATTTTTTGTATAGAAAGTGTCGGATAATATGATGTTAGTGATTAATTTTTATCAAAAAAAGACTAGCAGAGGTGCTAGTCTAAAATTTAGATTAATTTTTTGAGTGTGCGATTTCTAAATATTTTGCATCCCAAACCGGATCAATTTTACTTAGTGGATATGGACGGAAGCTATCTTTTTTAACTAACGTATGTAAAGATGTGGCAGTTGCTGCAACGGTACCATCTTCGTGCAGTATCTCATAACCATAAACTGTTTTTAATTTAGAATGTGATTCAACCCAAGTTTTTATCGTAGCAACTTGTCCATAACGCATTGCTTTTTTGTATTGAATCGATAAATCTAACACAGGCGATAAATAGCCTTGCTCTTCTAGCCCTGCATAATTATAACCTAAATCCTGAACTAATTGTGTGCGACCAATTTCCATCCACACTAAATAATTTGCGTGATATACGACACCCATCTGATCTGTTTCTGCATAACGTATTTCAATTTGTTTTTCACTTACAAACATCTTAACTCACCTCTTCTTTCATTATAACTTAAAGAAAGTGAGTTTGTAGGTAATTTAGTTTTGAACATTATTATCAAATAAATAAAAACTATATAAATATCAATCACAATTTTACTTTTTACTCCAGCCCAATCTAAATTGTTTTCGGAAGTTTAGTCTCCTTACTTGAGTAGCTTTATTAATACTCAAAAATATAAGTCCTCCATACAAAGTATGAAAGACTTATATTTTAATCGATTTAACTACGTATTTGATATTTAACACCATTAATTTCAACCTCTGAGATAAGTGCTAGATTAAGTACAACGTCTGCATCCTTAAAAAACACAATAGACACATCTTCTGCAAGTACTTTTGGATTTAACATTGTTATGTGTAAACCACTTTCAAATTCTAAATCATCACTTTTTGGACTCGGCATTTTTACTTTGTACTTGTACATAATATCACTCCCTTTTATTAAAATTTACCAGTAAATTCTAATTATTTCTTTTAATTTTTTGATAAACGGCCAAACTAAATATTTGGGGTATTTTTAGATTCATAGTTAAAGTCTTGTCCATTTTTAGATACTCTCTGAAATATTTTGACATCTTAAAATTAAAAACTGCACTTCCAAACGTTAGAGTAAGTCTAACACTTGGGGTGCAGTTGAGATTGTTTCTTCGTATTTAGGCTATTCGTACTAAAATTAATTTATTGTTTTTACAGGTGTATCCTATGGATTAATAACGCATGAATGATGCACCAACAATAATTAATAGGATGAATAGTACAACGATTAATACGAATGAACCATTGTTATTGTATCCTCCGCCATCATAGCAGCTTGACATATATATTCACCTCCCTTTTTTCGATACCTTATTCTATGAGTAAGATTTTTTTGGTGTATGTATAAACGTGGAGTTTTTAAAAAAGTATTTAAAAAATACTGGAGTAACACTTTACAACTTAGCAAACCTACTCGTTAAACAATATCTAGGCGTAAAAATTTTCACAATGGAAATCACATGATCTTAAGGGGTCAAACATTGGTTATATATTTTTTATTTAAAGTTGCAAACGTAGAAATTCAATTGGAAAAGAGTTTTTTCGACTGAATGCCAAATTGCACGTAAAATTAATAACTCTTCCCCCTTTTGTCGATAATATGGATAGCGTATGGGTTAAAAACCACCGAATATTGCTTCCTTTATAGCAATTCATTGGTATTTATGGTAGCATGGAACTCTATTCATATGAAGGACGTGAACTATTTTGATCAAAATTGATTTACCAAAACCGGATGTTGTTATTTATCAACGTACTCAAGAGTTAAAAGATGGAGATGTGCCAATTACACCTTACTTCGGCTTTATTGACTTCCACAAAATCACTCGTGAAAAAGGTGGATTTTTCCTATTTTATAACAAAGCAAACGAAGTATTATTTGTCGGAAAAGCTCGTAAAATTCGTCAACGTATCAAAAAACACTTTGAAGATAATGTTTCACCAATGAAAAATCATCGTGATGAAATTTATAAAATTGAAGTTTATGAAGTGGAAGATGCGATGGAACGTGAAATTTACGAAACATATGCAATTAACTCGCTACGTGCAAAATATAACATCGAAAAAGTTTTCTACGAAAAATAAAAAAACTGATGGGTTTTCCCATCAGTTTTTTTATTTTTTAGTTAAATTCTAATAGTTGTGCAATTTGTTTATAATCTTCTAATATCAACTCTTTATTCATCATTACATCGTTAAACCAAGGCTCAATTGGTTTTGTGTATTGTTCCTCCAGCTCTTCTTTTTGTTGAAGTTTAGAGACTAGATAATCAATCATTTTTGTACGTTGTTGATAGAACTTCATGCGTTGATGAAAGTCTTTATTCACTTGAACATTAAACTTGTCACCTAGTCGTATAATTCCTGCGTTTACCTGTTGCTCAGCATATAACGAAGAACCAACAAGTGCTAGTTTTTGATTAAATGTATATGGTAGTGGTTGAAAATAGGTTTTCATTAACTCTTCTGTCTGCTGAGAGATTAATTCTAGTTGCTTTTTCTGTTCCACTGTTAACAGTTGAGTTTTTTCCACTACTGACATTATTTTATAAGTATCATCTAAAAGTGACTTTGCTAAATCTAGACGATTTTGTTCAAATGGTTCCCCTACACGCTCATAAATCGTTTCTGCTACAAACAATCTTTGTAGATACCCTAATAATAAAATTATGCCATTATATTGTGCTTTAATATCCTTAGCCATTGAAACGACCCCTTCCTATCACTTTATTTGTGGATCATTTCATATAAGAAAGTCCTAGTTACTTAATTCTTTGGCCTTTTAAAAAATCTAATAAATAATCTGTTATAAGTTTGTCTTATTTAATCCCGATTTTTGCTGTGTAGCTAAACTTACGATGACAAATGTTATTAAAGAGATAAAGATTGGAAGTGTTACGGTATGCATACCAAAAATATGGGGTGATAATCGATCGATAGCGATATATAATACCAAGCCAACAACCATTGATGCGATAGATCCATATTTATTTGCTTTCTTCCAATACAATCCAAATACAACAGACCATAAAAATGCTGATTCTAATCCACCAAAGGCAAAAAGATTTAGCCATATTAAAAATTCTGGTGGGTTTAATGCGAATAGTACAACTGCAAGTCCAATAATTGTAGTAACCCAAAAGCTTCTTTTCTTTATTTGCTTGTCCGTTGCTTTAGGATTGATAAAGTTAAGATAAATATCTTTTACAACAGTTGAACTTACAAGCATGAGCAATGCATTCACTGTTGACATAATGGCTGCCATTGGAGCTGCAAGTACTATACCAGCTAAAACTGGTGGTAACACTTCTAATGTTAATGTTGGCATGACTGTATCGGCTATTTCAATACCTGGTATGACTGGACGTGCGAGTACGCCAATTAAATGCATACCGAACATAATCGTACCTATACCAAATGTTCCAATAATAATTGCACGATGTAAGCTCTTAGAATCTTTATAGCTCATTGCTCTTACTGCAATTTGAGGTAGTCCAATAACACCTAACCCTATCAAAATCCAAAAAGTGGATACATATAAAGGTGTAAGCGAATCGTCCGAACCAAAAGGCGATAGCATTTTAGGATTCTCATTTAATAGTGAGGACATGATGTTATCTATTCCTCCACCTGCAATAATGGTACCTATTAATAAAATGATTGTCCCAATAATCATAATCGTCCCTTGCAAAGCATCTGTTAATGCTACTGCTCGGAAACCACCAATAATGACATAAATCAATACAGTCACTGCAAAAATAAATAATGCGACAGTATAATTTAAGCCCGTTAATGATTCAATTAATCGGGCTCCACCAACCCACTGTGCTGTCATAGAGGCAAATAAGAAAACAATTATACTTAAAGCTGAAATAAAAATTACGACATTACTGTTATAACGTTTTTTCAAAAAGTCGATTAAGGTAATCGCCTCGTATTTTCGAGATATAATTGCGAATTTCTTTCCCAGTATCATAAGTACAAAATAACCTGCAGGTAATTGAGCCATCGCTAGCAATACCCAGCCTAGTCCTAAACTATAAGAAACACCGGGACCTCCAATAAAACTTGATGCACTCCCATAGGTAGCCATCATCGTCATCGCCAGAAGGAAACCACCCATTTCTCGTCCACCTAAGAAATATTCTTGTAGGAAAGAATTAGAGGTACGTACTTGTTTATTAGCCCAAAAACCAATCATAAATATGATGATTAGGAAGACAAATAAAGGAATAATAACTTGCCAATGAATCATTTTTGTTCCTCCTCATCATCGAAAGAGACTTCCTTGAAAAAGACTCTAATTGTTACCCAAATGAGAATAATCATAAAAATAGTCCCTGCGATACAGCTATAGAAAAACCAAGCCGGAAATCCCATAACATAATCATATTCAGTGGGATCGCCTGAACCTAAACCGTAGGCAAATCCAAACCAAATGGCAAAGTTGATAATAACAAGCCCAATGCCAATTAAAGCTTCTCGATTTGCAATTTTAAAACGTGAATCATTCAAATTCTTTTCCAATCCTTTCTAACCTTAAGAAGTTATTATTTATTCCCTTTTCTATCATACTTTCTCATTAAGCAAAATGGAAGATTTACTAATAACTAGTGCTATAGCAAATTCTTCTCTCTTTATAGAGTTGAATGTTATTCAGTAAAATTCACATAATATATTTGACATAAAATATCTAATAGCAAATGTTTTTTTATTAGTCAATATTTTGATATAATTATATTATCTAAATACATTTCGAAATTGTATTTAATAAGGATGGAGGATACTATTTTTTATGAAAAAACTTTCTGCAATTTTAATTGCCATGACTTTAGCGTTCTCAAGTGTAGGTACGGTTATTCCTTTTTTTGATCATGTACAAACAGTTGAAGCAAAGTCGTACAAATCAGGTAAAAAAAGCTTTCAATCAAATCCTGGAACAACATCAAACAATAATGTGAAGAATAATGATTCAACTTCCAATTCAACGATTAACAAATCAACTACAACGAATAAATCTACAACTGCAACAAAAAGTAAAGGTGGTTTCTTTAGTGGTGGTTTGATGAGAGGTTTATTCATTGGTGGGATTGCGGGATTATTATTTGGTAGTCTATTTTCAGATATGGGACTGATTGGCAATCTGTTAGGGTTAGCAATAAATGCGGCCGCAATTATTTTCATTGTCTTCATCTGTATGAAAATCTATCAAATGATGAAACGTAAGAAAAACAATGAGGTAACTGACAGTTGGAAAAGATAATCTTATCAGAACAAGAAATCATTAATTCCCTATGTTATTTCCATGCCAAATTCAAATCTGTCCAACCCACTGATGTTGAAGTAGAATTAATGTACGATGATGCAGCTGGTTTTACAGCAGAAGCATATGTAAATGGCCAAATGGATTTTTATAATACCGTAAACTTTATCACTGCGATTCGACTCTATCTTGATGAACAATTAAATCGAGATTCCATTTCTGCTAGAATTACCCTACATCTGGATGATGATGAAGGAATTATTGCTAAAATTGAATGGTAATAAGAGAAAGGTAAAAAGCTCTTAAAGCCTTTTGTCTCATTAAGCATAAAAACTAAAGCCGATAGACAAACTCAAAATTTGAGTTTGTCTATCGGCTTATTCTATTTTGATCCTCTTTATACTTTTTTCCCTTCTCTATTCTAATGACTTTCCTTTTCTACAATAAAAAATAGTAGCACCTACCATAACATGGTTTGTGCTACTTGTATGTTTTACACAGCTAAAGCGTTTTCAAGATATTTTAGGTATCTTCCAGTTTTACAAACTACTTAATACTATGGAGGATCACTTTACCCAAGTTTGATTGTTTTCATAACTTTAGTCTGGCGGTCTTTTAGATGATAATATCTTATATTTCCATTGATTAATTCTACAAAAAATTCAATTTCAGCATGTCTATAAATTGGCCACTCTGCTAGGGCTAATAATCCCTGCTGCGGAGGAACTAGTTCTAGACAATCTAAGATTTTAGGATTATTGAAGTTTAGGTAAAAATAATGTCCTTCTCGAAACTTCGCTAGAATACTATATCTCTTTTCCATAATTCCTCCCGTAGCAAACTAAATCTTAAATAATGCTTTTATGTATATTATTTTATTAACTGAAAGTATTTATTTCAACTAAAATTTCAATAGTTTGTAATTTTAATAAATTTTATGTAAATCTATTGTAAATTTTAGTTTTAGATTCTAATTACAATATTATAGACTCGACTTACATAGTAAATCGAGTCTATATGAAAAGAGATTATTTTGCTACGTCTACAATACGTCCTTCAACTGTAGGTGTAATTGTACCGATTGATTCTAAATGTTCTTTAAGGTTTTCCCAGTCAGATAGACCTAAGTCTGTTACACGACCTTCTTCGTATGCTTTTGCTAGTGCAGTAAATCCGTCTCCACCTTTAGCTGTGAATGCATTTGTAGCAATTGTGTAAGTAGTCTTATCATCAATTGCAACTTCCTTACCTTCTGCATTTGTGTAAGTAATACTTACAACACGTTCACCTGCTGGTTTAGAAGAGTCGAACTGTACTTTTGTTCCTTTTGAAACGTGTAAGAAGCCACCATTTTCTTTTGGATACACGCCCACACTTGTTTCAAATGTTTGTTTTAACTCAGCTCCTGTGACATCTACTACAGCAAGCGTATTACCAAACGGAAGAACTGTAATTACTTCGCCAATTGTAATCGGTCCTTCATTGATAGAAGCACGAATACCGCCACCATTTTGAACTGCCATAATTACATCTTTTTTCGTAAAGCTTTTCGCTTTTTCTAGCATACCATCAGTAATTAAGTTACCTAGAGCAGTTTCGTTTTTACGAACACTTACTTGTTGTGTATTACCTTCATCTGAAATACGTGGGCTAACTAAAGCTGCAGTAGTTGTAGCCTTAATCTCCGTTCCACCCACTTCATCTATGTGCTTTTTATAAGGTTGTAACAATTTAAGTGCTTCTTGATCGTCAGCATATTTAGCTAAATCAAGTAATTTCCCATCATAACTTACAACAACACCTTTGTCGTTAAATGTTACATCAAGAGTACCTAAATAGTTACTTGCGTTTGCAGCTTGTACAATTAGGGTTGCGTCTTTTGCCTCACCTTTTGTGTTTGTGTTTACTAAATATGGTTCGTTTAATTGTGTATGAGAGTGACCGCCAACAATTACATCAATACCCTCTACTGTTTTAGCTAAAATAATATCATTATCAACTGCAGGATTATCGTCAAAGCCTAAGTGAGATAGCGCAATAATTTTATCTACACCTAGATCTTCGAAGGCCTTAACAGCTTTATTAGCTTCTTCAATATAGTTTTCGAAAACAACACTGCCTGGAGAAGAAATATCAGCAGTTTCAGCAGTAGTTAATCCGAAAATACCAACCTTCTCACCATTCACTTCTTTAATAATACCGTTATAAATTTTTCCATTTTCTGGTTCACTTGAGATTAAATCACTGAATAAACCTTTGAATTTATCATCACCAGAGAAATCAATATTGGAAGTAATAAATGGGAATTCTGCCGAATTGATAAAGTCTACTAAGGCTTTATGCCCTTCTGGAGTAGAACCTGCATCGAATTCATGGTTACCAAATGTCATGACATCATATTTCATATAGTTCATAAATGCCACATCGGCTTGACCTTTAAATTCGTTGTAATAAAGAGTACCTGTGTTTGCATCTCCAGCATCTAATAATAAAGCAGATGGTTTTTTTGCACGTACCTCTTTTACAGCTGTTGCACGTTTAGGAGCCATTTCTACTGCACCATGTGTATCGTTAGTGTGCATTAATGATAAAGAGAATGTTGAATCATATAAATTTAAAGCTCTATAAAGGAACGTTGCAGCTTGTCCACGTGTTACATTTTTGTTTGGTTCAAAAGTAGTTTTTGTAGTCCCTACTGTAATACCAAAATCATATAGTGCTTTAATTTCTTTGTTATATAATGTTACATCTGTAAATGGTAATTCCTTATTATCCTTTGGTTGGATTTTTAACACTGATGCAATCATTAGTGCTAAATGAGCACGAGTAATTTTTTCATTTGGTTTGAAGGTTTTATCTGTATAACCACTAATGATATTAGCTTCTTTTAATGCTGCAATTGCACCGTAATGATCGTTAGATTTTGTAACATCAGAGAATCCAGGATCCTTGGGACTTTTAGTATCTAGATTCAAGATATTAGCAATAATTGAGGCAACTTGCCCACGCGTAATTTGATTACCTGATTTGTATGTACCATCTGGATACCCGTTAATAATACCTAAATCTGCTAAGTTTGTGATTGCTTCGTAATGAGAATCTGATGTAGAAACATCTTTAAAAGATGTTGCAGCTTGTGTTTGAACGGGAGTAACTAATACTAGTGATGAGGCTAATGCAGCAGTTGTAGCTGAAGCAAGAAAGACTTTGTTACCTTTAGATAATTTCATCAATATAAAACCTCCGAGTAATTATGTTTTTAAAATTATGAAATTACATAATTTTATTACATTTTATACTATATCAATCTTAAAATCTATTCATATTATGTAAATTAATGTTATTATTTCTAATATTATAGATATACGGGCGGTTTAATAGAAAAATATCACTAAATAAGTCGATATATGCTATTTTAACTACAGATTATTTATAAAAAAAAACCGATAAGTTCATTGAACTTATCGGTTTAATATTAATGATTATTCAGCAGCTTTTTGACGAAGAACCATTTGTAGGATACCACCATGACGGTAGTAGTCTACTTCTACTTCTGAGTCGAAACGTGCAAGAGCTTTGAATTCTTTAACTGTTCCATCTTCTGCTTTAGCAGTTACAGTTAAGATATCACGTGGTTTTACATCATCAGTTAAGTTAACTGAGATTTCTTCTTTACCAGTTAAGCCTAGTGTATCAGCGCTTTCACCTGGTAAATATTGAAGTGGTAATACACCCATCATTACAAGGTTAGAACGGTGAATACGTTCGTAGCTTTGTGCAATTACAGTTTTGATTCCAAGTAAGAATGTACCTTTAGCAGCCCAGTCACGAGAAGATCCCATACCATAGTCGTTACCAGCTAATACTACTAATCCAGTACCTTGTTCTTGATATTTCATTGCTGCATCGTAAATGTACTCAACTTCACCTGTTGGCCAGTAAGTAGTGAATCCACCTTCTGTACCAGGAGCAACTTGGTTACGGATACGGATGTTAGCGAATGTACCGCGCATCATTACTTCGTGGTTACCACGACGAGAACCGTAAGAGTTGAAGTCACGGATAGCTACACCATTTTCTTGTAAGTATTTACCTGCTGGTGTATCTTTACCGATCGCACCTGCTGGTGAAATATGGTCAGTTGTAATAGAGTCGCCAAATTTAGCGATTACGCGTAATCCAGCAAGAGTTTGGATTGCGCCTGGCTCTTTAGAAAGACCAGTGAAGAATGGTGGGTTTTGAATGTAAGTTGATTTGTCATCAAATGTGTATAAAGACTCAGTTGATGTTTCAATTGCATTCCATTTTTCGTTAGCTGTGAATACTGTTTCATATTCTTTTTGGAATAATTCACGAGTTACAACTTTGTTTAATACAGCGTTTACTTCTTCAGTTGATGGCCAGATATCAGCGAAGAATACATCGTTACCATCTTTGTCAGTACCGATTGCATCTTTTTGTAGGTCGATATCAACTGTACCAGCTAATGCATAAGCAACAACAAGTGGTGGTGATGCTAAGTAGTTAGCTTTTACAAGTGGATGTACACGACCTTCAAAGTTACGGTTACCAGAAAGAACTGAAGTTACGAATAAGTCTTTTTCTTTAATAGCTTCTTCGATTTCTGGAAGTAATGGACCAGAGTTACCGATACATGTTGTACAACCATAACCTACAGTGTTGAAACCGATTTGGTTAAGGTAAGATTGTAAACCTGACGCTTCTAAGTAACCAGTTACTACTTTAGAACCTGGTGCTAAAGAAGTTTTAACCCATGCAGGTGGTTGGATACCTTTTTCAACTGCTTTTTTCGCAACTAAACCAGCAGCTAAAAGAACGTATGGGTTAGAAGTGTTTGTACAAGAAGTGATTGCAGCGATTGCTACAGCACCTGTTGGCATTTCAACTTCGCCATCTGCAAATTTAACAGTAGCTTTTTTAGCGAATTCATCTTCAGTTAAACCGAAACCTTGTACGCCCATAGGAGCAGTAACTGCTTCATGGTAACGAGCTTTCATATCTGAAAGAGGAATTAAATCTTGTGGACGTTTTGGACCAGAAAGGTTTGGTTGGATGTCCTCTAATTTAATTTCTAATACATCAGTGTAAACTGGTTCTAATGATGGATCAAAGAACATGTTGTTTGCTTTTAAGTAAGCTTCTACAACAGCGATGTGTTCTTCGTCACGACCAGTTAAACGCATATAGTTTAATGATTCTTCGTCAATTGCGAAGTAACCACATGTTGCACCATATTCAGGAGCCATGTTTGAAATTGTAGCACGGTCAGCTAATGGTAATTTAGATACACCAGGACCGAAGAACTCAACAAATTTACCTACTACGCCGCGTTGACGTAATACTTGAGTTACTTTTAATGATAAGTCCATTGCAGTTGCACCATTTGGAAGATCACCAGTTAATTTAACACCGATTACTTCTGGAATTGGGAAGTATGACGCTTGACCAAGCATACCTGCTTCAGCTTCG
>DATMGC010000157.1:0-6480 GCA_035555915.1 Ureibacillus sp.
ACCAGTAAAGAAATCACGAATCTGTGGTTCGATGATGATTCCTTTATAGGTTGAGTGCGTGCTTACTTTGGTAAGTTTAAATATTTAATCTCACTCCTTTGAATTTTCTATAAAAAAGCAGCCCCTACTTAAATTAAGTAGAGACTGTTCATTCCACTAGATTTTCTTCACCCAACCTAAGCCCAGCGATCCTTCGCCAAGGTGTGTTCCTATAACTGGACCGAAGTAGCTAAGGGAGAATTCAACATTTGGATAGGTATCTGCCAACTGGTTCATCCACGCAAGCCCTTCTTCTTCGCAATTCGCGTGGATTACTGTGGCGATATACTTGTCGCCTTTCATCGCATCTTCTGCTAGTAAATCTTCCACACGGCGTAAAGCTTTTTTCTTTGTACGAATTTTTTCGAATGGCACAATGATTTTGTTTTCAAATGTAAGGATTGGTTTTACTTGTAATAACCCACCTACAAGTGCTGCTGTAGCCGAAAGTCGACCGCCACGCTGTAGATGCGCTAAATCATCAACTACGAAATAGGCACCCATTAGACGTTGCATTTCTTCTAATGTGCTTAGAATTTGGTCAACTGTTGCACCTTGTTTAGCCATCTCAGCTGCTTTTACGACAAGAAAGCCCTGAGGCGCGCAAGAAATTTCACTATCAAAAGCGTGAACTTTAATCCCCTCAACCATTTGTCCAGCTTGCACGGCCCCTTGATATGTTCCGCTGATGCCACTTGATAGATGAATTGATATCACTTCATCATACTCTTTTGCTAGTTCTTCAAAAAGTTCTACAAATTTCCCAACTGGCGGTTGTGTTGTTTTCGGAAAAGTTTTAAATTCGCGTACTTTATCATAAAACTGGGAAGTGGTGATTTCTACTTCCTCTTCGTAACTACCATCTTCTAAGTTCACACTAAGAGGAATCATTCGAATGTTGTAGCGTTCCCTCACCTCTACGCTCAAATATGCTGTACTGTCTGTAACGACTGCAATACTCATGATACCCACTCTCCTATTGTCATATATTACCTTAGATTTTGTTGCCTGTGAATCTCCTATTACACGTAAGCACTAAATAAAATATTTCGCGTTTTATCACAATAACGTTCAATCTCTTTTTTTAACAAAAAAAGTGTTTCGTATACGTTAAAAACTATTGTACACGAAACACTTATGTATGTTGGAAACTTTCGTAAGACAAAATCCTACATCCATGAAGACAATCTTTTACACGATTCTCTTATTGCATAGAATCATTTCCTATATAGTAAACGCTTGTTACTTTCCAGGTTCCATCTTCTTTTACAAAGACGGTTACTTGACGTCCACTACTTGCTAATTCTACATTTGTTTCAAGTTCAGTCATTTGAATATCGAGATTTGCAAAGACTTGAGCTTCCTTTTCACTATATTTCACAATGGTTGTATCTGTCGCTGTTCGGTTAATATCATATTGTTTAAAGGCTTGTTTCGCAGCTTCTACATCCTCTTCATACTCAAACCCCTTTGGATTTTTTGAGAGAGTTTGGATATAACGATCAATGTCTGCTTCATTAAATGCGGATATATATTCATCAAACGCTGCTAGAATTGCTTTTTGTTCATCTTCTGGTACATTGGTTGCTTCTTCTATATCATTACCTAATACCTCAAAACCAACAGCATTTTCGCTTTCGCTTTTGTTGGCAGATGTATCTTCAGTTTTACTATCTTCTGTATTATTGCAAGCAGTTAACAAAAATAGTGCTAATGCTAGCATTAACCATTTTTTCATAAACTTAATACCTCCCGCGTAAATATTGTAGCATGATTGTCAAACTATGGCTAATTTCGTAATATTTCCTTGAATATGTAATAAGAACTTATTAATCGTTACTTTTCATACCGTTTGTATGACGCTATTCCGACTCTATAAGTTTCTTTAATTCTTCTTCCATAGACATTATGTACAAATCGCATAGTTGATATGGGAAATCTCTTAATTTCTTATACTCACTCAAGTTTATTAAGCAACTTCTTCTATTCTGTTAACTAACACTAGGTTCTAAACTTCTAATTTATTACACAGTTTACCCGTAAATTCATTTACAAAAACAACCCATGCTTTTCTAAATAAACAAAAAATTCCAATTAACGAAAAATCGTCAATTGGAATTTTTTCAATACTAGATTATCGTACTTCTACCCAACCGTTTTTGATGGCAGTAACTACAGCCTGAGTACGGTCGTTTACGTTCATTTTTTGTAGGATACTAGATACATGGTTTTTTACTGTTTTTTCTGAGATGAATAAAGTTTCACCGATTGTACGGTTAGATTGTCCATCTGTTAATAATTGAAGCACTTCGCATTCACGTTTTGTTAGTAAATGGAACGGACGGCGAATTTCTGTTTGATGGAAATTCCCTTTATTTTCATGCTCGCTTAAACGACGGAATTCAGCTACTAAGTTTTTTGTTACTTTAGGATGTAAATAAGAACCGCCATTTGCTACCACTTTAATCGCTTCTACGATTTCATCAGCATCCATTTCTTTTAGCATATATCCTAAAGCACCTGATCTTAGTGCATGTGTAACATAAGATTCATCATCATGAATAGAAAGCATAATTACTTTTGCTTCTGGAAATTCTGCAATTAAATCCGCTGTTGCCTCTACACCGTTTTTGCCAGGCATATTGATATCCATTAGAACAACATCTGGTAAGTTGTTTGCGTATAGGTTGATAGCATCACCACCATCATCCCCTTCAGCAACTACTTCAAATGTATCTTCAAAATCTAAAATTCGCTTTACCCCTTCGCGGAATAATTGGTGATCATCAATAATAATAATTTTCGTCATAAATCCTTCTCCCCCTACAGCGGTGTCTATTTAACTCTCGATTGTTGGAACATTACCTGGCATTGGCACCTTAAATAGTATAAGTGTCCCATTACCTGGACTACTCTCAATATCCATCGACCCTTTTAGTAAATCGACTCTTTCTCTCATGCCTATAATACCAAAGGACTGTTCTCTTGCAACTTCTTTATCAAAACCAATTCCATTATCCTTGACCAAAATACTAATTTGCTTTTTTAGCCATTCTATTTTTACCCATATATCTTTCGCCTTACCATGTTTAATGGAATTATTTACACTTTCTTGAACTAAGCGGAAAATGGAAACTTCATAATCAGATGGTAATCTTTTTTCATCGCTGAATGTTTGAAAATGAATTTCTACACCTGGATTGTATTCCATAGTTGTAGACAGGTATTTTTTTAATGTCGGAACGATTCCTAAATCGTCCAGTGCCATAGGACGCAAATCATAAATAATACGACGAACCTCCGACAATGCATTTCGTACTGTCATTTTCAACTCAGCGATTTCTTTTATGGCTGCTTCCATTCCATTTTCGCGATACGTTCTTTCAATTAAGTTTGAACGCATAAGAACATTGGCCATCATTTGTGCTGGACCATCATGTATTTCACGAGATAATCTTTTCCGTTCTTTTTCTTGTGCAGCAATTATTTTAATGCCAAAGTCTTGTTTTATTTTCGCATTTTCAAGAGCATGACCCACATTTTTTAAATCCGTCGTTAAGTATTTAATTACGACATTAACTTGATTTACAATGTTTTCAGCACGCTCAATTGTATCGTATAAAGTTCTTAATCGTCGTTCTAATTCATCTCTTTTTTCACGCAACCGCATTTCTTCAGAACGTGTGAGAGATAAGCGAATTTGAAGATCATTTGTTGCTTCATAAACTTCACGCACTTGTTCTTCTGTGTATAGGTTAAAATTCTTGCTTACCTCTACTAGACGTAATTTAGCCGATTTGGTTCTTTTCTCTAAATCATCATTTTCATCTATAATCCGTCTGATCTTTTCTTTAATACTCTCTAATTCTGCCTTTAACTCTTCAAAGCTGTTACGGCTTTGTTCACTAATTATGAAAATATCATTTTTTGAACTAGTTATCGTTTCAATCATTCGATTAAAAATCACATCAAGTGAGCCAATATCAACTTTTTCGTTTGAAAACATACCTTTACCCCAGTCTAATTGGTGTTAATATATAAGTATAACAAATCTAATATGCCTTGACGAATGCTTCTGAATTTCGGACATAAATATAAAAAAGAACTATATGAAGAAATTCACAACTATATTTCATAGGCATTTATCCACATTCAAAACCTATCCGCTTTAATTTGAAACTATTTCTTTAGGCAAAACAATAAAAAATTATTATTATGAATGTAGATAGTATATATCTTTGAAAACCAGAACTGTAATTGTCAAATATTATTATACCATTTTACATTCAAAATTTAAGTAAATATCTTACTATAGAATTCTTCATTTTTTGTAAGAAAAAGGAGATGCCGTGATGCGAAATAACTATAAAACTGTAAAAGGTTACGGAGAGAGAGAAATAATATTATCAAAATCTCGTTTTATTTCTTATGTAAATAGAGCAGAGACGGAAGAAGAAGCAATTGAATTTATCAATCAAATAAAAAAACAACATCCCAATGCAACGCATAACTGCTCTTGTTATATGGTTGGAGAGCATGATCAAATCCAAAAAGCAAATGATGATGGGGAACCAAGTGGGACTGCAGGCGTCCCTATGCTAGAGGTATTAAAAAAACAAGGGTTAAAGGATACTGTAGTTGTTGTAACTCGTTACTTTGGTGGCATAAAACTAGGTGGCGGAGGTTTAATCCGAGCATATGGTAAAGCCACTACAGAAGGTATCGATGCAGCTCAAGTAGTAGAAAGAAAATTGCATCATGTGATGAAAATTTCCATAGACTATACTTGGTTGGGAAAAGTTGAAAACGAAATTCGAAATTCCAACTATACGCTAAATTCAATTCAGTATGCAGAAGGCGTAGAAGTGCTGGTTGAGGTTTTAGCATCTGACGTAGAAACTTTTACAAATTGGGTAACTGAATTAACAAATGGACAATCCACAGTCAATTGTATCGACAAAAAATTTGTCGAATTTATCATTTAACAGTTTAGATTTCTTCTATAGATAAAGGACTTTTTATGAACTACTCGGTGAAGTCCTTATTCCCTATTGTTTATTATCTTTGAGCATCTAGGTACGTTTATCTTAGTGAAATCAATCCAGTTTTTTTACATATTTCAGGATAATAAACACTTTATTTTTGAAAGGTAAGTAAAATGTATTTTACTGTAATTCGACATCATAGTATAATTAGTCGTATTGGATTAGTTGTCGTCACTTTTCTACTTACTCAAGTTTTACCACTGATATTTGCATTCGTGATTGACATACTAAAAAATATCATTGAACAACTACTTATTATATAAATACATTCCCTAGTTAGAGGAGAATTGACATGAAACGATCAGAACGGCATACAAAGAAGAGGAAGTCCACCAAGTTCTCAATGGTACTAAAAGTACTATTATTATTGGCGGCATCGTTATTAATATGCGTTACAGCTTATGGAGTTTACATAACGAAAAAAGCTGAAACCGCGGCAAATAAATCTTACGAAGAAGTCGATCGAGAGATGTCCGACAAACGGCAAGCTGAAGTTAAACCGCTTGAAGACAATGTATCCGTGCTTTTCATCGGAGTAGACGATAGTGAAGAAAGAGCTCAAGGTTCAGATCACTCTCGTTCCGACGCACTCATCTTAGCGACTTTAAACAACAAAGACAAATCCGTTAAATTAGTTAGTATCCCTCGTGATTCTTATGTGTACATTCCTTATAAAGATAAAAAAGATAAAATTACACATGCACATGCAGCAGGTGGTACACTTGCTACAATTGAAACAGTTGAGGAATTATTTGATATTCCTGTAGATTATTATGTACGTATGAACTTCAATGCATTCATTGAAGTAGTGGATGCTTTAGATGGTATTGAAGTTGATGTTGATCTTCCATATGCATTTTATGAAAAGGACGAAAACGATAAGAAAACCATCTATTTAGAACCAGGGTTGCAAGAATTAAATGGTCGGGAAGCTTTATCATTAGCACGTACGCGTTATGTAGATAGTGATATTATGCGTGGTAAGCGCCAGCAAGATATCATTAAAGCTATTGCTAAAAAAGCAACTAATGTAACAGCCATTACAAAATACGGTAATGTCATTGAGGCGATTGGCGATAATATGAAAACAGACATGACATTTGATGAAATGAAGTCATTCTTTAGTTATTTCACAGAGGGTATGCCTCAAATCGATTCTTTAACATTAAAAGGCGATGACGATATGTCTACAGGTGTTTACTATTACAAACTTGACGATGAATCACTAGAGGAAACACAACACATTCTTAAAAGCCATTTAGGATTAATACCTAATACATCAAATATTTCTGGCACTGACGATACAGATATCAGTGAAAACGCAACGGACGATTTTACAACGAATTAATTGAACTTAGCCCATGTAGGAACTTTTCCTTGCATGGGTTTTTCTTTT
>DATMGC010000158.1:0-59471 GCA_035555915.1 Ureibacillus sp.
TATAAGGGTGGAAAAACGGCATTCTTTTTTATCATTATGGTGTCTAATTTGGAAATGACTGCATATATATATTAAGGGTCTGGAGAGTTGTATTGAATATTTATTATATAAATGTGGCTAAAGAGCCGACTTGTATGAATATATGTGTATTTTTATTCTTTTATCTGTATATAAGGGAAAATTTAAAAAGTTCTATAAATAATAAAAATACACTTGATTTTATAAATATGCATATTGTATAATATGTTTAACATCAATTGGAAGTTGGGGGCGGAAGTCACATGAAATTACTAGAAGAGGTTCAGCTTAAACTAGTGTCATCTTTAAAGGGAAAAGACCTATTGACACTATTAGACTATACAAGTGAAGAAGTACAAAATTTAGTTGCATTAGCAACACAGCTTAAAAAGATCACGAAGGCTGGTAGATGCCCGAAATTATTAGAGGGTAAAACATTAGGAATGATCTTTGAAAAACATTCAACACGTACACGTATTTCCTTTGAAGTTGGCATGAATCAACTTGGAGGAAAAGCGATGTTTATGCATTCCCGAGATATGCAAATTGGACGTGGTGAACCGATTTCAGATACAGGGCATGTTTTATCAGGTTATTTGGACGCGATAATGATTCGTGCAAACTCCCATGAAATGGTAAAGGAATTAGCAGATCATGCTTCAATACCTGTAATTAATGGTTTAACAGATCTTTATCACCCATGCCAGGCGTTGGCAGATTTAGAAACAATCGCTGAAAACAAAGGTGAGTTAAAAGGATTAAAGATTGCTTACGTTGGTGATGGAAATAATGTAGCACATTCTTTAGTTATAGCAGCTGCACATGTAGGAATGGACATTGCTGTTGCAACACCTGTTGGTTATGAACCAAATGAAGAAATCATTGCAAAAGCACAAAAAATTGCAAAAGAAAATGGCAGCCTTGTTATAGTAACGCATGATCCTATCGCGGCGGTGAAAAATGCAGATGCGGTATATGCAGATGTCTGGACTAGTATGGGCCAAGAAGAAGAATCTGCAAAACGTTTAGTAGATTTTAAAGATTATCAAATTAATGATGCTTTAGTTGCTCATGCAAAACCTGATTACATGTTTTTACATTGCTTACCTGCGCATCGTGAAGAGGAAGTAGCATCATCGGTAATCGATGGTCCAAATTCGTATATCTTTGAGCAGGCAGAGAATAGACTACATGCTCAAAAAGCAGTACTTGCATCAATTTTAGCGTAACATGAAGTAAAAGGTAAAAACTATACGGGTGGTATATTTTTTACTTGATGAATAAAAAGAAATCGACTATGGGGGACTCGCTGTAGAGATTTCGAGCGGTGTGGAATTCAAGATGGAATGAGACACCGCTACATAGGAAAAGCAACCTGGGAGACGCTGGGTTGCTTTTTATTTTCTCCAAAAAAATGAGGATGGGCCATAAGTGAAAAACTTAAAGAAATACCCAAAACGTAATAATAAAAAATTGATACTTTGAAAATTGATTGGAATGGAGGGTCGACTCCTGCGGGAACAGCACGCCGCCTGAGACGTTCGTGTCAGGCCGTGCCCGCGGAAAGCGTACCCTCAATTTTCATTAGAACGTAAAAATAGCATTTTTCCTAGTGTGGAAAAATGCTATTTTGGCTTTTGTCCCAGCATCTATCTAAAAACAACTATATCATTATTCAACTGTAAGCATAACTACTTCATCAATACCTAATAATTGATGAACGTTTTCTGAAATTTTTTCAGTAGTCACATCTAATGCAAGAGCAAGTTCTGAGAATAAAATACTTTGCATGGATACGAGAAGTTTACGATCTTGCTCTGGAAACTTTCTTTCATTTCCTTCAAGTTCGTGTTTCTTTACAAGCAATGTATTAATAACTTTTGCAATCTCTTTACGATCCCCTTTTTTCGAAATGGAAGAATACGCTTGTGTGCGCTGATTACCTTTTTCAATCCAATCAACACCAGGTTGTGTAAATAGATTCAAAATTTCCTTAGCTTCTTTTTTTTCCATCAGAGTCGAAATGGTTTTATTATCTACAGGAGTACTGATTTCCAACTTTTCGTTATTTAGTGGATGTAAAACATAGTAGGTTTTTGTTACACCTGAAAAAGTCTTTTCGCTAATTCCATCAATTTGGCATAACCCATGAGATGAGTAAATAATAGTATCTCCAATATTAAACATTATTTCGCCCCCAAGTAAGTATGTCAACTAGGTTGACTAATTAGTTTCATTATACGCTATAAAAACAAAAACGTCAACTTAGTTGACAAATGATCCGTGGTTCAGTATATTATTTTCGAAACAAGAAGTAAAAGGAATGGTGTAGGTGGAACAATTGGATTTATTTGACCTTATAAGTGAGCGACATAATACAATACGAAGATTATTAGAAGAAAAATGGAATGAAACGAGCGATATTTCCATTTCAAATTCAGAATGGTACATTATGTCTAAAGTGAGCAACCAACAACCTACCATATCAATGGTTGCTAAGACCGTCCAAATATCTAGACAGGCAGCTCATAAATTTATAAAAAAATTGGAAGTAAAAGGATTAGTCGAAATTGTTCCTGGAAGTAATAATCGTGATAAATGTATTCAACTCACTGAACTAGGAAATATCTGTGTGGAAAGATACATAGTCTTGAAAAATGAATTAGAAAAGAAAATAGCAAAAAAGGTTGAAATTGAGCAATTAAAAACAATTTTGAAAAGTGATTGGGGAATATAAGAGTAGAAGGCTGCCAAGACATGAAATATGATTTCATGCTAGCCAGCCAATTCTACATGACTTTAGTTCTGAAATGCTTTCGAAAGTTTTTCAGTAAATTGTTGTTGCTCGTCGGGTGATGATGTATTCCACCATTTTTCTAAAAATACACCAAGACCAGGTAATAAATGCTCGTCTCCACGTGCAATCGCATCTTCTACTGTCTCGCGGAATTCGGCTGCACTATCACCTTGAACATTTGACGTAATAGCTTGTCTAATTTGAAAGTTCATTACAATCGCCTCCTTAATGACTAGTCTGCATCACTATTTGAAAACTATACATAGTAAATAAAGAGAATGCGAACAGAGTTTTCTTAACCATATACTTCTTTAGATAAATAGGGAGAAATGAAAAAAGGTAACTTTTGTTAGTTACCTTTTTTCATATAAGTTAATGACTCAAGCTAATGCAAGCATACGATCTAGAGATAATTTTGCCTCCATCGTAATTTCAGGGTCTACGTTTATAATATTTCCTGCTTTCCCTTCTTCAATGAGCTCTAAAGCCCATAATAGGTGGGGGAGATCAATACGGTTCATCGTTAAACATGGGCACATGTTTTCATTTAAAGAGATAATTTGCTTGTCTGGGTGACTAGCAATGATTCGTTTCACTAAATTCATCTCTGTCCCGATGGCAAAGCTTGAACCTGCAGGAGCAGCATCAATCGTATCAACAATGTATTTTGTCGAACCATTCAGATCAGACACTTCTACCACTTCGCGGCAACACTCTGGATGAACAATAATCGTCATCCCTGGATGTTTTTCGCGTACTTGGTGAACATTTGCGACGGTAAAGCCTTGATGGACCGAACAATGACCCTTCCATAGAATGACCTTTACGTCTTCTAGAGTACCCTCATATTCAAGCTCTCCATTAATCGGGTTCCAAACTGCCATGTGCTCTAAAGGAATGCCAAGGTCGTAAGCTGTATTTCGACCTAGATGTTGATCTGGTAAGAAGAAGATGCGTTCTTTTTGTGTAAAAGCCCAATTTACCATTTTCTTTGCATTAGATGAAGTGACACACGCTCCACCATTTCTTCCAGTGAAGGCTTTAATGGCAGCAGTGGAATTGACATAAGTTAAAGGAATCATTGTATCACCAAAAAGTGTTTGTAATTTTACCCATGCTTCTTCCGTTTGATAAATATTCGCCATATCTGCCATAGAACATCCTGCACGCATATCGGGTAAGTAAACGACTTGATGATCCGTTGTTAGCATATCCGCTGTTTCAGCCATAAAGTGAACACCACAAAATACAATATGTTCTGCTTGTTTATTTGCCGCTGCTACTTGAGCAAGCTGTAAAGAATCTCCTACACTATCTGCAAATTGAATGACTTCATCTTTTTGATAGTGATGGCAAGGGATAAATAATTTATCACCAAGAGTTGCTTTTATTTCCCTAATACGTTGCTCCATTTCTGAACGGTCCATCTTACGATATTTGTCAGGTAACATCTTATTTTCAAGTAAATTAGTAAGGCTCATAAGAGAAGGCTCCTTTCAATTCAACTAATGCACTAATATCTAAAGCTTTAACCGAATGGGTCAGGGCACCTAACGATATATAGTCGACACCAGTTGTTATGTAGTCTTTTAAGTTATTGGATGTAATCCCACCAGAAGCCTCTGTAACCACATGTGATGGAACATGGGGAAGCCAATCGCGAATTTCTTCCGGGCTTCGGTTATCAAACATAATAATATCTGCTCCAACTTCAATTGCTTCAAGCATTTGTTCTTTCGTTTCAATTTCGACTTCAATTTTCACAGTATGACCGATTTTTGATCTAGCAGTTTGTACCGCCTTCGTAATACTTCCTGCAAAAGCAATATGATTATCTTTCAGCATAATACAATCATACAGCCCGCTTCGATGATTAAACGCACCTCCCGTACGCACCGCATACTTATCTAGCATTCTAAGGCCTGGTATGGTTTTTCGAGTGTCGCAAATTTTTGTGTTTGTTCCTTTTGTTAATTCAACTGCTTTATTAGCATTTGTTGCGATACCACTCATACGTTGGACTAAATTTAAAATGACACGTTCACCTGATAATAGGCTTTGCAAAGAACCTTCTACTCTAGCTAACTCTTCACCAATATTAATTTTTTCACCATCTTGTTTGAAAAGCTTTACTTTTAATGATGGGTCTAATACTTGAAAGCCAGTTTTAATAATTTGAGCTCCACAAAAGATGCCAGATTCTTTTGCGTAAAAAGTGAAAGAACCTTCTTCAGAGGGAGAAAATAAAACCTCACCTGAAAGATCTCCATCTCCAATATCTTCATTAAAAAATTGCTTTAACATAGTTTGAAGCTTGATGTTGTTCATACAAACCATCCCTCACATTCATTTTTCCTTTTTCAAAAATAACCCATCTATTTTGCCAAGTTTGGCTTTGGAATGGGAACTCTTTACGAATATGTGCTCCGCGCGATTCCTCTCTTATTAATGCAGCATTCACAACAAGTGATGATGTTAGATGCATAAGGGTAAGTTCAATTTGCTGCTTCGAACATTTACTGAAATCAAAATCTTTAATTTGATGATAAGCTGGTAATCGTTCTAGTAACTTACTTAAACCTTCTGATTGTCTAATGATGCCAGCATTTTTCAGCATTTCATTTTGTAGAGTTTCTGCTGGAAGTAAAGTTAAGTTTTCATTGTTTTTTCGAGTAGGGGATTCTATGAAATTTTTTTGTTTTGTTCCATTGGATAAGAGATTGTTGGCCATCAGTTTTCCAAAGGTAATGCATTCCAGTAAAGAGTTACTTGCTAATCGATTAGCTCCGTGAACACCGGTACATGCTACCTCCCCAACCGCTAGTAATCTTGGGATGCTCGTCCGCCCATAGCTATCTGCAATTACGCCTCCCATTAAAAAGTGACTACCAGGTGAAATTGGAATTCGCCCTTTTGAAAGGTCTATTCCATTCTCTTTGCAAATCTGTGTAATGGTAGGAAATTTATCTTTGAAATTAGTAATCGTTGAAATATCTAGATAAACTGATTTTCCTTTTGCTCGTTCTTTATACAACTCATATGCTGTTATATGTCGAGGTGCTAAATCTTCTAAAGGATGCTTACCTTTCATCAGTCTGCGTCCATCTTCATCGATAAAATATCCTCCTGCACCACGGACCGCTTCTGAAACAAGACCTCTTGATGTGCCATTAATAAATAATAGACTCGGGTGGAATTGGAAAAATTCCATATCTGTAATTTGAGCACCGGCCAGATAAGCTAAGGCCATTCCATCCCCGATGCTATCAGGACAGTTCGAAGTGCAAGCATAGAGTGCACCTGCTCCACCAGTAGCAAGAATGACGTAGGAAGCATAATAAGCGGATTGGCCGGAATTGCTTTTTGTTTTAACTCCTATACATTCACCAGCTGTATTTAGAATTAATTCGTAAGCCATTTGATGTTCAGTAATTTTTACGTTTTCAGGTAGGGAATGAATGAGATAATCGACCAACGCCTTTCCAGTAGCATCTCCACCGGAATGAAGTATTCTTGGCTTACTGTGTGCACCTTCTAAACCAAGCGAAACTTCTCCTAGCTCAGTTTTATCAACAGGGAAGTTATGATCAATGAGCTCTCGAACGACTTTTTTACCTTGTATAACTAATTGTTTTACATGTTCTTTCACATGGTGGTGTTCCCCAGCGTCTAGTGTATCTTGTATATGCAAAGTTGTATGATCCTCTGGACTTGTAACAGCAGCGATACCACCTTGTGCCTTATAGGAACTTCCGTTTCTTATGTCAGACTTCGTAATAATGTGAACTGCAAAACGCTTAGATAGAACATGAGCAGCTTGAAGTGCAGCAATTCCACTCCCAATAATGACGATGTCTGTTTTAATATTCATAGATTTCCCTTCTTTACAGTTGTCTTGACACCTATATTTACATAAAATGAAATGGAAAACAAGTAGTGAAATATTATGAGATTGATAGAGAATTAAATAAATGTCCAAAATAACATAATGAACAATAAAAAATAAGGAGTTTATGAATATGATCTATGTAGACTATGCAGCAACAACACCAATGACAGATGCAGCAATTCAGGCATACGCAGAGGTTGCAAGAAAAGTATATGGAAATACTTCGAGCTTACATGATGCAGGGGGGAGTGCTAGTACTTTACTAGAAGTGGCAAGAACGAAAATTGCGAACAAGTTAAGTGTAAACCGTGATGGCATTATATTTACAGGGAGCGGAACAGAAGGAAATATTATTGCTATATTATCTTTAGCACGTGCAGGAAGCGGCAATCATGTGATTACATCAGAAGCAGAGCATACAAGTATACATGCTGCTATGAACACTCTCGAGCAAGAAGGTTTTGAAATTACGAAACTCCCCTTTAAAGAAGACGGGGTTGTTGATATGGATTTACTCGAAAAATCAATAAGACCGGATACAGTACTCATTTCAATTCAACATGTTAATTCTGAAATAGGGTCAATACAGCCAGTAGAAGAAATAGCAAAATTGGCACGACAAAAACAGATTCGTTATCATGTGGATTGTGTACAGTCTTTCTGTAAATTACCAATTGAACATTTTGCTAATGAAGTTGATGCTTTGACAGTCTCTGCCCATAAAATTGGTGGACCTAAAGGGTGTGGGGTGCTTTATATCAATCCGCACATAAGAATTGCTCCTGTTTTTCCTGGTGTGACACATGAAAAGGGGATAAGAGGAGGAACGGTAGACACACCTGCCATCGTAGCCACGGTCACTGCAATGGATCACTTTATATATCAAAGAAAAACTTTTGAAAAATATCGTAAACAGTTAAAAGAGCATCTACGTGGTACAGGATATATCTTTATAGAAGCTGAGGAGGATTACCAGCTACCCAGCATCTGTGGCTTATGCATAGACGGAATAGAGGGACAATTAGTGATGTTACGATTAAATGAGGAAGAAATTTGTATTTCTACTGGAAGTGCGTGTGATATAAATAGTGCTTCTGGTTCAAAAGCTGTGACTGCAATGGGACATAGTTCTTCGAAAGCACGTCAATTCTTCCGTGTATCCTTTGGAGAGGGAACGACAGATGAGCATATTGAAAAATTAGGATCTAGCTTAAAGAAAATTGCAGAAGATATTCAACGATAAAATAGATTTCGGTTGTTTCCGAAGAACATTTTTTACACTGGCCGGCTTTTCATGTAAAATTAGGCAATAGAATGAAGGAAAAGGCGGTAAAAGTATTATTATGAAACGAATTGAATCACCACAAAATGCTTTAGTGAAGCATTGGAAAAAGCTTGTAACGACAAGAAAAGAACGTGAAAAGTCAGGAGAATTTATCGTTGAGGGTTTCCACCTAGTAGAGGAAGCATTAAAAAATAAAGAGCAAATCATGCAATTGATCGTTCGCGAAGGTGTGGATTTGCCATTACTTTGGGATATCGATAATGTCATGATGGTTGAAATATCTGAATCTATCGCAACTGAACTTGCTGAAACAGAAACTTCCCAAGGTGTTTTTGCCCATTGCAAACAACTAAATGTTGGTACTGAAGTGAATTCAAGCTGGACAAAGTTGTTACTAGTCGATGCGGTACAAGATCCAGGCAATATCGGCACTATGATTCGTACTGCAGATGCAGCTGGAATTGATGCTGTTGTATTGGGTAAAGGTTGCGCGGATGCTTATAACCCAAAGACATTACGTTCAGCACAAGGTTCACATTTCCATATCCCCATTGTTCGAGGAGAATTATCTGAATGGATTGATGATTTACAAGAACGTGATGTAAAAGTCTATGGTACTGCACTTCAAGAGGCAGTAGAATATACGGAAGTAGCATCGTCAGAGAGCTTTGCATTGATCGTGGGCAATGAAGGTAGCGGTATTCATCCACAGCTTTTAGATAAGACTGATCAAAATGTCATTATCCCTATTTTGGGACAAGCAGAATCGTTAAATGTAGCGGTAGCAACTGGGATTCTGTTATATCAATTCGTAAAATAAAGTTGGGAAATCTAAAAACACCGATTCACATTTGAACGGTGTTTTTATTATTTGAAAGATGGTTTGATTAAATTGATAAATCTGCCCCAAGTACACCGACAATCTTATTTCCATCTTTAATTGGCAGGGAGAGGGTAATACAAGCCTTTTTAGTTAGAGCTGAAACATAGACCTGGGAAACAAAAGGTTTTCCTTCAGATGCTTCAATAAACCAAGGACGTAATTTCGCATTCACAAGACCAGCTGTTGGATTTGAGTAAATAAATGTGCCATCTAAGCGATTAGACCAAATCGCTTCAAGTTGTGTATTAGTTGATAAGATTTTATCTAAAATTTTCTGGTGAACAAGTGGCTCCAGTGAAATTAATTTACTTGTATGAATAGGTTCTGAAAGAATCTCCTTCGTCTTTACGATTAAAGTATTATTGATGTTTATATTCATCTGAGTAGCATCTTTGTGTATGAGAGATTGTAATTCCTCTGAAGTCGTAATTAAAGCAGTACTAATTGAGCGAATTTCTTCGACGTTTTGGTGCTGTTGATTTAAATCGTTTGTTACTTGGTAGACATGTTCTTTATTTTCGATTGCTAATTGAGCGATTTCTTGAAGTAATTGAGAAATCTCTTGTGTACTTTCTCGTTGAGACTCTACCAACTGTGTAGATTCAGAAACCATACTTGTAATAGATGTTAGTCGAGATTTGAATGAGTATATTGAATCCAAGATTTCTTGAAGTTCACTGGAGCCTTCTTCAATTTGTATTGTTTCATTTTTTACCATACTGGTAGAACTATTAATTTCCTTTAATATTTGATCAAGATTTTCCCGTGTTTGGTCTACGGCGACAGAAGTTTGATTGGCCAATTTACCGACTTCGTTTGCAACGACTGCAAATCCCCTACCATGTTCGCCTGCCCTAGCTGCTTCGATAGAAGCATTTAAAGCAAGAATTCTAGTTTTTTGCGATATGGAGCCAATCGTATGAACGATATTATGTATATTTTTAGAGTTGTTTACAAGTTGATTCATTTGTTGAAGGAGGATATGATGACTTTCTTTTAATGTATCAAATTTTTTTTGTAAGGACTTAAAGGATTCAAATGAATAGTCTAGTTCTGCATTTGAAGTTTGAGAATTTGATAAAATTTCTTGAGAAAAAGCAGAAATATGTAATGCAGAGGATTCAATCTCGCTCATATTTAAAGCAACCTGTTGCGTATTTTCTACGGTTTGCATACTATGATTCAACAAAATTTTTGTTTTCTCATTACTGGAAGTTGATGTTTCATTTAATTCAATGGAAGCAATATTTATTTGTTCAACGATTCCTTTTAATTGATCAACGGCAACCTGGATTTGGCCATCCATATTTCGTGTTAATTCCGCTAATGGAATTGTCTTAGTTTTTTCTTCTCTTTTTTTCATAAAAAGCATAAAATCCCTCCTTATAGTTGATGTTACAAAAACTTACATTTCAATTTAAATATATACTAACTGAGTAATTTATTCTATATAATAAGTTTGAAAATGTTTCATTTTACCTATTATAGAGATAAAGATAAATAACTTATTGTTAGCATTACTTGAAACGTTTTCCGTTTTGCCGTAAAATGATGTAGACTAAAAACGAATAAGTATATAAATGCGTTAGTAGCGGGAAGAGTAAATAGTAAAGTGACTGTTAAGGGAGCATAAGCCATAGACTGAAAGCTTATGTATAGTCAATAGTATTGAAGTTCACCCCGTCAGCAGCTTCCGGGATCAAAATATTGTGAAAGGAAAGCCGGCCAAATGAGTCGTTATGTCAATGAAGTGATTGCAAATTCTAAATTGCAATAACTAGGGTGGTACCGCGAATCTAGTCCTCGTCCCTTTTTAGGGGCGAGGTTTTTTGTGTTTTCTTGGAATGAGTGGTATGGGGAGCTGTTTCCCACTACCAACAATACTACACCCACAAAAAACAAAGCGAATTTAATAAGGAGGGTATATTAGTGGAAGAACAATTAAAGCAATTAGAACAAGAAGCATTAGAGAAATTACAAGCTGCTTCTAATTTAAAAGAGTTGAATGACGTTCGTGTTGCGTATCTAGGGAAAAAGGGTCCAATCACGGATCTGTTAAAAGGAATGGGGAAATTGTCCCCAGAAGAACGTCCAAAAATGGGTGCTCTTGTAAACGCAGTTCGTGAAAATGTAACAGCACAATTAGAAGAGAGAGTTGCCGTTTTAGAAGAACAAGCAATTCAAGAACAATTGGAGAAGGAATCAATTGATGTCACTTTACCAGGACGTAAAGTGCGTCAAGGTAACCGTCACCCGCTAACACGTGTTATTGAAGAAATTGAAGATCTATTCGTTTCAATGGGCTATGAAATTGCAGAAGGTCCAGAAGTTGAGAAGGATTACTACAACTTTGAAGCGTTAAACTTACCAAAGGGTCACCCTGCTCGTGATATGCAGGATACTTTCTATATTACAGAGGAAACTCTGTTACGTACGCACACATCTCCAGTGCAAGCACGTACGATGGAAAAGAAAAAAGGTGAACCAATTCGCATTATTTGCCCAGGTAAAGTATTCCGACGTGATAATGATGATGCAACGCACTCACATCAATTTATGCAAATTGAAGGGTTAGTAATTGGCGAAAATATTCGTATGAGTGATTTAAAAGGAACATTAGATGCATTAGCGAAGAAAATGTTCGGTGAGGATCGTGAAATTCGCTTACGTCCGAGTTTCTTCCCATTCACGGAGCCTTCAGTAGAGATGGATATTTCTTGCTTTAAATGTGGTGGTAAAGGCTGTAACGTATGTAAACACACTGGCTGGATTGAAATTTTAGGTGCTGGTATGGTACATCCGAACGTATTAGAAATGGCTGGCTATGATTCGAAGAAAGTATCTGGTTTTGCATTTGGTATAGGTGCAGAACGTATCGCAATGTTGAAATACGGAGTAGATGATATTCGTCATTTCTATACAAATGACAGTCGTTTCCTATCACAATTCCATAGAACAGAAGGGTAAGGGGGTCCAACTATGTTAGTTTCATTAAATTGGTTAAAACAATATGTTGATATAGAAAGTATAGCGCCAGAAGAGTTAGCGGAGAAAATTACTCGTTCAGGTATTGAAGTAGATGCAGTAATTGATCGTTCACAAGGAATGACAAATGTAGTTGTCGGATATGTGGTTTCAAAAGTAAAACATCCTGACGCGGATAAATTAAACATTTGCCAAGTAGAAGTAGGAGAGGGCGACATCCGACAAATTATTTGTGGAGCTCCTAATGTTGATGCTGGGCAAAAAGTGATCGTAGCTTTACCAGGGGCACGTCTACCAGGTGGCGTAAAAATTAAAAAAGCGAAAATGCGCGGTCAAGAATCAAACGGTATGATTTGCTCATTACAGGAATTAGGTGTAGAAGGTCGCGTTGTACCAAAAGCTTATGCAGAGGGCATCTATGTACTACCTGAAGATGCTGTAGCAGGTAGCGATGCCTTAGAACTAATCGGACTTCGTGACATAGTATTGGAACTAGGGTTAACTCCAAATCGTTCTGATGCACTATCTATGCTTGGTGTTGCTTATGAAGTAGCAGCCATCTTATCTCAAGAAGTGAAATTACCTGAAATTAAGTACAATACAGTTTCAGAAAAAGCGGAAGATTATATTAAAGTGCGTGTTGAAGCAAAAGAAAATCCATTATACGCTGCAAAAGTAGTGAAAAATGTCAAAATCGCAGAATCACCACTTTGGTTACAGCATTATTTAATGGCTGCAGGAGTTCGTCCGCATAATAATGTAGTTGATATTACGAACTATATTTTAATGGAATACGGTCAACCGCTCCATGCATTCGACTACGATGCGCTTAAAACAAATGAAATTGTCGTTCGCCTTGCAAATCAAGGGGAAAAAATTGTTACATTAGATGATCAAGAACGTACTTTAAAAGCGCATAACCTTGTCATTACAAATGGTGTAGAACCAGTGGCTATCGCCGGTGTAATGGGTGGCGCTAACTCAGAAGTAACAGATAAAACAACAACGGTTGTTATTGAAGCTGCATACTTTGATGGGTTCTCAGTTCGCCGCACATCTAAAGAATTAGGCTTACGTTCTGATGCTTCAGCTCGTTTTGAAAAAGGTGTAGATCCAAATCGCGTCCTATTAGCAGGAGAACGTGCTGCACAACTATTAGCAGAGCTTGCTGGCGGTGAAGTATTAGATGGAACTGTGTTAGTAGATGATTTAGACAAATCACCTGCACGAGTTATCGTATCACCAGACTTTATCAACAATCGTCTTGGTATGAAGATCTCTTTAGAAGACATGTTATCAATTTTAAACCGTCTACAATTCGAGGTAGAAGCTGTGAATGGTTTATTAATCATTGATGCGCCTACACGTCGTCAAGATATTAAAATTGAAGAAGATATTGTTGAAGAAATTGCAAGACTTTATGGGTATGATGAAATTCCAATGACATTACCAGAAGGCAATGAGCAAATCGGAGGATTAACTCCATACCAAGCAAAACGCCGTATTACAAGAAATGTTATGGAAGGTGCAGGACTTTATCAAGCTGTTACGTATTCATTAACTTCTGATGAGCTTGCACAAAAATTTGCATTAAAAGCAGAAGAAACAACGAAATTATTAATGCCGATGAGTGAAGAGCGTTCAACTTTACGCCAAAGCTTGATTCCACATTTAGTAGAAGCAGCTAGCTATAACGTAGCTCGTAAAGCAGATTCGGTAGCTTTATATGAAATTGGCTCTGTCTTCCTAGGAAAAACAGAAGAAGAACTTCCATATGAAGAAGAACATCTTGCCCTAGTTGTATCAGGTAAATGGATTGATAATGCTTGGCAAGGTGAAAAATTAACAGTAGACTTCTTTGTGGCAAAAGGAATTGTGGAAAGTTTGTTTGCAAAACTAGGTTTAACTAATCGCGTATCTTTCGTCAAAACAACTGTTGATGGATTACATCCTGGTCAAACAGCAGCAATTCTACTTGATGGAGAAAAAGTAGGGATTATCGGTGGGTTACATCCTACTGAACGTAAAAAATACGATTTAAAAGATACTTTTGTTGCAGAAATGAATTTAAAAGCTGTTCTTACAGCACAAGTTGAGGAATTAGTTTATACATCTGTACCACGTTTCCCAGCTATGACGCGTGATATTGCTTTAGAACTTGACCGTTCAAAACCTGCTGGTGAAGTCATTGAAATTATCCGTAATGCTGGAACAAAATTATTAAAAGAAGTCAAAGTATTTGACGTTTATGAGGGAGACAAAATGGAAGCTGGTAAAAAATCCGTTGCGTTCTCATTAACGTACTTTGATCCTGAGCGCACTTTAACAGACGACGAAGTAGTGAGTGCTCATAACAAAGTGTTGAAAGCTTTAACAGAAGCTGGAGCAGAGCTTCGATAAGAACATAAAAAAGAAAAGAAGAGTTGCTTGGGGTTTACTCAGACAACTCTTCTTTTTTCGTTTTAGGATTCATTAAACCTACGAACAAGGCAATAACGCCAACAATCGTGTGAAGTAATGCAAAGGTATAAAAGTTAAAATAAATTGAATATGTATATGAATTTAACTTTGGAAAAGATGGATTATCACTCGTTTTGTCCAATGTCTCTAAAATATCATTTTTAAAATTAAACGATAAATACATAAGCACAGCAAGTAATAATAATCCCCCAATTAACGATAAGAACTTCATTAAGCGATCTTGTGTTTTTCTAGATATAGTAAGAAAATATCGGAATGTCGTAAAGATACTTAATAATAAGAATGGTACAACAAAAGTAATCCCAACAAAGCCTAAATTACCATTACCTGATACTCCATCAGGTTGGATTGTGAATAAATTGCCAATTATCAAGAAGCCAAGTAACGATATCCCAAGACTAATCAACCAGCTTAACCTTAACAAAAACATCATCCTTTCTTATTTGTACTATACATGTTTTGTTGATGTAGTTTCAAATTAGATAGTTGGTAACAATTTGAGGGAATCTACGAGTTCGAGAATTATATATATAAATCAATTCATATATAATATATAAATTAGAAATTATGGGAAAAGGGGATATAAAAATGCTTACAAAAGAAGAGACAGTGTTAGTATTAATTGATATTCAAGGAAAACTTGCAGAGATTGTACATGATAGTGAATTTGTGATTTCCAATATAGCAAAAGTATCAGAGGGTGTACAAATAATAGGGTTGCCTGTTTTATGGTTGGAGCAATATCCGAAGGGACTTGGACCAACAGTTGAAAAAATCGCTCAAACTTTAACAAATCAACAACCAATTGAAAAAATTACATTCAGTGCTTACGATACACCAGAGTTTGTGGAGCAATTAAAAGCAACAGGACGTAAAAAGGTTTTACTAGCTGGTATCGAAACGCATATTTGTGTGTACCAAACTGCCGCGCATTTATTACAAAACGGATATGAAGTGGAAGTATTAGCAGATTGTGTATCTTCTCGCACAGCAAAAAGTAACGAAATCGGATTACAAAAAATGATGCAGCTTGGCGTTAAAGTGACAACAGTTGAAATGGCCTTATTTGAAATGCTTCAAATTGCCAAAGGGGATCAATTTAAGGCAATTAGTAAACTAGTAAAATAAATCGAATAGATAAAAAGGAACCATACACCGCTGAATTGTAACGGGTGTATGGTTCTTTCCATTTTGAATTCAGTTGGAAATGATTGAGTTATTATTAAAGAGGATAAATGCTTGTTTTTTTACCTACGATTTCATACATTAAATTATTTCTTTTTACTCACTAACTTTCTAGCTTTTTCTGTGTTCGCAAAATGCCACTTTGAAATTGATTTTAATGTTTCCTCCCCGTGTTTTATCCAAATGCGAGCAGCCATTTCATCCACTTTGCTACTTGCTCCTTTTTGTAAGTCCATACCTACAGTTTGGGATAATCGGTCCATCTCTTTTAAGAATGCATACCGTGCCAAAATAGATGCAGCAGCAACCGCAACATGGAGTTGTTCAGCTTTTGTTGAAAATAACACATTTTCACGAACAATTTCCTTTTCATTTTTTATATGATTATAATAAATTTTTCGTTCTGCAAATTGGTCAATCAATATATACTCAGGCTTTTCTGGCTCAATTTTTGTTAATACATGTTTAAGTGCCTGATTATGAAGAATTGCTTTGATTTTACCTTGTGAATATCCTTTTGCTTGAATAGCATTATATTTGTCATTACGTAATGTCAAAATACTGTGAGGGCAGACTGCCATAATATCAGGAGCAATCTTACGCATAATTTGGTCATTTAACATTTTAGAATCTTTTACTCCAAGCTCATAGATCAGTTTGATTTTATCCTTAGGTACATAGACTGCTGCGACAGTAACTGGTCCGAAATAATCGCCAGTGCCCGTTTCATCTGACCCCAGGACGGACATAGTGTCAAAGTTTTCTGGTAGAGTATCACCTTTTGTTTGAATGCCTTTGGTTGTATTGGTAGTAGACGTTTGAGAAGGAGCTTGCTTAACTTCACCCCAACGGCTCGCCTCTCTAGTTGCTCCCATCCCTTGGAACATTACTTTGCCTGATTTATAGATTGTAATGGCAGTATCGGATAGTCTTGCTGCAAAAACTACTCCAGGAGCATTTCGTTCAATCTTGCTTGAAGCATAATAGGATTTCACCTCATTTTGTAGATCGCTAGAAAGCTGTAACACAATATTCGACATATAGTTCGTCCTTTCTTCCTTCTAAGGTTCACATCAAAAACAATTTCATGGTATGATATGTATTATAAATTTTCTTAATATATTCTAATGAAGTAAAAATAGTCAAATCTATGAATAATGAGCTTGATTTGAATAATTTATTAGGTTTAGAAGTTCGTGATGAGTGTTTTTTGCTTACGTTTTAGGAGGTATTGCATGGCCGAACAAGAAAAGAATCGAATATCCGTAGAAATTTACGGCCATTCCTATAAAATGGTCGGGACGGAATCTACAGGACATATGCGATTAGTTGCTTCTATAGTAGATGATAAAATGCGAGAAATACGTGTACATAATCCATCATTAGATAGTTCGAAGCTCGCTGTACTAACAGCTGTCAATACCGTACATGAATTACTAAAATTAAAAGAACAAGTTGAAAAGCTTGAAGAAGAATTGAAAAAATTAAAGGGTTGAAGTAAATGCTAGATATTATATTACTAATTATTTTTGCTGCTAGTATACTAGTAGGACTTAAACGTGGCTTTATTGTTCAGATTATTCATCTTGTTAGCTTTTTCGTTGCACTTATTGTAGCGTATATATATTATAAACCGCTAGCAGAAAAGTTTGTATTATGGATTCCGTATCCAGGTGTAACAGAAGATTTATCTACGATGCTTATTTTGGATACGCTAAATGTGGATCAGACGTTTTATCGAATCATTGCCTTTTCCGTTATTTTCTTTGCAGTGAAGATTGCTCTGCAAATTCTAGGTTCAATTTTTGACTTTTTAACGTATTTACCTATATTAAACTCAGTGAATCGACTATTAGGGGCTGCCCTATGTTTTGTAGAGTTTTATTTAATAGTATTTATTATCATGTATGTGTTAGCATTGATTCCGGTAGGGTCAATTCAAAATATTATGGACGGTTCTATTATTGCTAAACTGATGTTAGAACATACTCCATTCTTCACTAAGATGGTTCAAAATTGGTGGTACATTTACAAAGATATCTAGTTATATACGGTAAGATTATCGTTTGTCGTCGGTAATCAATTAAAAGGAAATGTCCCAAGGCGACTTTTGGGGGCATTTCCTTTTTCCACGAACGAGGAAATTATTTTTTACGTATATGAAATTACTTTTGGAATCTAATAACCGTTTTAGGAGGTAAATATGAATAAAAAAATTGTCGTGAAAACACTAGAGAAAATTGCACTTCTATTAGAACTTCAAGGTGAAAATCCATTCAAAGTATCAGCATTTAGAAAAGCTGCGAATGCCCTTGAACTAGATGAACGCAGTTTAAGTGAAATCGAAGAGATAACGAAACTAAAAGGTATTGGAAAAGGAACTGCAGCCGTTATTCATGAGTTGATTGAAACAGGACAATCTTCTCAACTAAAAGAACTGGAAGAAGTGGTACCAAAGGGATTAATTCCTTTATTAAAACTACCTGGTTTAGGTGGGAAAAAGTTAGCAAAACTTTATAGTGAGCTTGGGGTAGACAGTGCTGAAAGTTTAAGGGAAGCTTGTGAATCCCATAAAATACAAAAACTAGCTGGCTTCGGGCCGAAATCAGAGGAAAAAATATTAAATGAACTAGAGCATTTCGGAGAACGTAGTGAAAAATTACCAATCTGGTACTTGCAAGAAGTGGTCACAGATATCAATGAATGTTTAAAATCGATTGAGGAAATTCAAAAGTTCTCAGTAGCGGGAAGTTTTCGTCGTGTGAGTGAAATGAGCAAGGATGTTGATTTTATTATTGCCACAGAACAGCCTGAGGTTGTAAAAGATCGAATATTAAAAGGTCTTTCTGTGAAAGAAATTGTTGCAGCAGGGGATACAAAGGTATCTGTTGTATTAGAAGCTGAAGATCCTGTAAGTATTGATTTCCGTCTCGTTTCGTTAAAGGAATATGCAACAGCGCTACACCACTTTACTGGTTCAAAGGATCACAATGTGCGCATGCGTCAGTTAGCGAAAGAGCAAGGAAAGAAAATAAGTGAGTACGGGGTAGAACAACCAGATGGTACTATTCTGACATTTGATTCGGAAGAAGAATTTTTTGCTCATTTTGATTTACCATTTATTCCTTCTACAGTCCGTGAATCAGGGAAAGAATTAGAGCGTTTGGACGAACTTGAGGGTCTTGTCAGCTTAGAGGAGATTGTTTCTGATTTGCATATGCATACGACATGGTCTGATGGAGCACATACTGTGAAAGAAATGGGAGAAGCGTTAATCCAGCGCGGATACACCCATGGAGTCATTACAGACCATTCACAGTATTTAAAAGTAGCAAATGGTCTTACACCTGAAAGATTGAAGAAACAACATTTAGAAATTTACGATTTTAATGAAACACATCCTAATTTCCGCTTATTTGCTGGAACGGAGATGGATATTTTACCAGATGGTTCATTGGATTTTGAGGATGAAGTTTTAAAAGAATTAGATTTCGTAATTGCTTCCATTCATTCTAGCTTTTCGCAGTCACAAGAAATGATTATGGAAAGACTGCATACAGCTATTCAAAATCCGTATGTGCATATGATTGCCCATCCAACAGGTCGAATTATTGGGCAACGTGAAGGTTATAATCCTGATATACCACAATTAATAAAATGGGCAGCGGAATATGGTAAAATTCTAGAGCTAAATGCCAGCCCATACCGATTAGATTTACGTATTGAACATCTAATCATGGCGATGGAGCACAATGTACCAATCGCGATTAATACCGATGCACATGCGATAGAGCAGCTTAGTGTTATGGAAATCGGTACAAAATATGCTCAAAAAGCATGGCTAAAAAAAGACTTAGTAGTGAATACATGGTCGTTACAACAATTTGAAACTTTTATAAACAAAAATAAGTAAATGATTAGACTTGGGCTAATTGAATTGGTAGGAGGTGTTCGGGAGTGATTGCTGAACGCGCATTGAAAACATTAGAATACGATAAAGTACGTGAACAGGTTGCTAATTTTTGTACCTCTTCACTAGGGAAAAGCGCAATAGAACAACTAATCCCCGAAACTGATTTTGAAACTGTAGTGGAATTATTAGAAGAGATGGATGAAGGACTATCCATATTAAGAGTTAAAGGCAATGTACCAATGGGGGGGATCTTTGATGTACGTCCCCAATCCAAACGTGCGCAAATTGGCGGTATGTTAAGCCCAATGGAGCTAATGGAAATAGCAAGTACCATCCGTGCTAGTCGAATACTTCGAAATTTTATAGAAGATATTGAACAAGAAGGAAATATAACAATTCCTCATTTTGTCGAACGTAAGGAGCAAATGCCAATCTTAACTGCATTGCAACATGAAATCAATGATTGTATAGATGACAATGGAGCAGTTTTAGACTCAGCAAGTACTACTTTACGTTCTATCCGACAATCTCTTCGTTCAGAAGAAGCCAAAGTACGTCAAAAATTAGAAAGTTTAACACGAGGTTCGAATGCTACTAAAATGCTTTCTGATGCAATTGTTACAATTCGAAATGATCGTTTTGTTATTCCAGTAAAACAAGAATATCGTGGTCATTATGGTGGGATTGTGCATGATCAGTCATCATCCGGTCAAACACTTTTCATTGAACCCGAATCTATTGTACAAGCAAATAATGAGATTCAACGTTTAAGGGTAAAGGAAAAAGCGGAAATTGAGCGAATTTTATTAGAACTATCTGTAAAAGTGCAAGAAGTTGCGCATGATCTTTTTGTTCTAGTGCAAATTCTAGGTGATATTGATGTTATTTTAGCAAAGGGGAAATATGGTCAAGCATTTAAATGTACAAAACCTAAAATGAATCAAGAGGGATATGTCCGATTGGTACGAGCTCGACATCCACTAATATCTATAGAAGAAGCGGTTCCTAATACGATTGAATTCGGACGAGATATTACAGCAATTGTTATTACAGGGCCAAATACAGGTGGTAAAACCGTCACTCTAAAAACAGTAGGACTTTGTACATTAATGGCACAAGCAGGCTTACCTGTACCGGCATTAGATGGTTCAGAATTAGCAGTTTTTGATCAATTATTTGCAGATATCGGAGATGAACAATCCATAGAGCAATCTTTATCAACCTTCTCTTCACATATGGTGAATATTGTTGATATTTTAGGGAAGTTTGATTCACGTTCACTAGTATTATTCGATGAATTAGGAGCTGGGACAGACCCACAAGAAGGGGCAGCCTTAGCTATTTCTATTTTAGATGAAGTAGTAGGACGCGGTGCTCGGGTGATGGCGACAACTCACTATCCAGAGCTAAAAGCATATGGTTATAATCGTCCAGGTGTTGTTAATGCGAGTGTTGAATTTGATATTGAGACGCTTAGTCCAACTTATCGATTGTTAATCGGTGTGCCAGGCCGTTCGAATGCATTTGAAATTTCTAAACGTCTAGGCTTAAAAGAGTCTATTATTCATCAAGCGCGGAGTTATACTGGCTCTGATCGTCATGAAGTCGAGTCGATGATTGCTTCATTAGAGGAAAGTCGACGTCGTTCAGAACGTGAAGCAGACGAGGCTCATGCATTACTGAAAGAGGCGCAAAAATTGCATGAGCAGTTAGAGGAACGACTAAAAACCTATGACGAGAAAAAGGATGCACTAGAGAAGAAAGCAAAAGAAAAAGCTCGTAAAATTGTCGATGAAGCAAAGGCAGAATCTGAAAAGGTAATTGCAGAGCTACGTGAAATGCGTGCAAATGCAAGCAAAGTTGTAAAAGAGCATGAGTTAATTGAAGCAAGGAAAAAACTCGATGCTGCAGCTCCACAAGAAAACCAAGTACTTAAAAAACAAGCGCAAATTCGTGAACGTGCTCAGAACTTAAAAGTAGGTGACGAAGTAAAAGTATTGAGCTATGGTCAAAAAGGAACGTTAGTAGAGAAAGTAACGGATAACGAGTGGGTTGTTCAAATTGGTATTCTTAAAATGAAGTTAGACGAATCAGATTTACAATATGTGAAGCCTGAAAAAGAAAAACAAACAGTCGTGATGACAAACGTAAAAAATCGTAATGGTCATGTTAAACTAGAGTTAGATTTACGCGGAGAACGATATGAAGAGGCAATCTTGAGAACTGAGAAATACATTGATGATGCACTTTTAGCAAATTATCCTCGTGTATCCATTATTCATGGTAAAGGAACAGGTGCTTTAAGACAAGGGATCCAAAACTTTTTAAAGGGTCATAAGCGTGTGAAGTCATTCCGTTACGGTGAGGCTGGAGAAGGTGGATTTGGAGTAACTATAGTTGAGTTGAAATAATCCATTTTCTTTAGTAGGTGTTCATGTTATAAAAATTGTTTGTCTTCCTAGGATCAATTTAAAGAGAACATTAATTCCTAGGAAGACAAATTAAGCCGTTGTACATTTGGGATAGTAAAAGAGGGGGTTGACTTTATGCTAGATTCAAGGTTTTGGCAACATCCTTTAGTTGAAACAGCGGGGTATTTTAGCGTTGTTGTTCTTTGTTTAATAGTTTCAATGGTAGTATTCGAACTAGTTACAAAGTATAAAAACTGGGAAGAAGTAAAAAATGGGAATGTTGCTGTTGCCCTTGCTACAGGTGGTAAAATCGTTGGAATTTGTAATATTTTTAGGTATTCAATTGAACGTCATTCCACTTTACTTGAAATGATTGGGTGGGGCTTGTTTGGATTTTCATTACTAATTTTTGCTTATTTGTTATTTGAATTTTTAACACCCCGGTTTAAAATAGATGATGAAATTGCAAATGACAATCGTTCTGTTGGCTTTATCTCATTTACGATTTCATTAGGTCTTTCTTTTGTTATCGGTGCAAGTATTTCATAGGAGCATATATATGGAAAAATTATCAAAGGTATTAATCGTTGTGTGTATTCTGTTTATTATTGTTGGAATCTATTATTTATCAACTATATAGTTTATATAAAAGGCAAGTAAGATAAGTTCATCAACTTGCTTTTTTTGTGTCTTGAGAGTGCAATTCTAATATAAATCTATTAAATTGTTGCAATAAATTAGAATATAGATGCATTTTCTAGCGAAAATTTAAAAGTTTCGTAAAAATAGTTTGTATGGACATTCTTTTTCCATTATAATAAATTGTAAGAATATTTAAAACATTGAATGAAGGGGAGTTGTAAATGACTGATAAAGTTTGGCTTTCCCAATATCCGAAAGAGATACCTCACAGTATAACTTACGAGAATATTCCTGTTCAAAGCTTTTTAACGAATGCATACGAGAAATATCCTAATAAAGTGGCCATTCATTTTATGGGAAAAGATGTAACGTACAAAGAATTGTATGAGTCTTCATTAAAGTTTGCGAACTATCTGCAACGTTTAGGTGTTGAAAAAGGGGATCGTGTAGCAATTATGCTCCCAAACTGTCCTCAATCTGTTATTGCTTATTATGGCATTTTGTATGCAGGCGGAATCGTCGTTCAAACAAATCCTCTTTATACTGAACGTGAACTTCAATATCAGATGGCCGATGCAGGAGTAAAAGTCATACTAGCGATGGACATCTTATATCCACGAATTGTTAAGGTGTTAAAAGATACGAAAATTGAAAACGTTATCATAACGTGGATAAAGGATTATTTACCCTTCCCCAAAAATCTTGTCTACCCATTTATTCAAAAAAAACAATATGGTTTTAGTGTGAAAGTTGAGCATAAAGGTTTAACGCATTTATTTACTGAAATTTTACGTACTAGTGAATCGACTCCTATTGAACTTGGAGAATTTAATATTGATGAGGACATCGCATTAATACAATATACAGGGGGCACAACCGGATTACCAAAAGGTGTTATGTTGACACATAAAAACCTGATAGCCAATACGAAGATGTGTGATGCTTGGATGTATCAATGTAATGAAAGTGAAGAAGTGATACTTGGTGTATTACCATTTTTCCATGTATATGGAATGACTACGGTATTGCTTTTATCGGTTATGAGAGGCTTTAAGATGGTCTTACTTCCTAAATTTGAAGTGGATCAGGTTTTAAAAACAATCGAAAAACAAAAACCAACACTATTCCCAGGCGCACCTACAATGTATATTGGATTACTCAATCATCCAGAGATAAGTAATTATAATCTATCCTCAATTAAGGCTTGTTTAAGTGGCTCCTCCCCCTTACCAGTAGAAGTACAACAAAAATTTGAAACCCTTACTGGTGGAAAACTTGTAGAAGGGTATGGACTAACAGAAACGTCACCAGTTACACATGCTAATTTTATTTGGGATAAACGTGTTAAAGGGTCAATTGGAGTACCATGGCCAGATACAGATGCAGCTATTATTAAATCTTCGGATGGTGAGTTGTTATCTCCTAGTGAGATAGGTGAAATTGCTATAAAAGGTCCACAAGTGATGAAAGGGTACTGGAATCGACCAGAAGACACGGCAATGACGTTTGTGGATAATTGGTTTTTAACTGGTGATATAGGATATATGGACGAAGAAGGCTATTTTTATGTAGTAGATCGGAAGAAAGATCTTATTATTGCTGGCGGATTCAATATATATCCAAGAGAAGTTGAAGAGGTATTATATGAGCATGAAGCAGTACAAGAATGTGTCGTAGCGGGTATACCTGATTCATACCGTGGAGAAACTGTAAAAGCTTATATTGTGTTACGTGAAGGAAAAACAGTAACAGAAGAAGAGCTAAATAAATTCTGTCGTGATCACTTAGCAGCTTTCAAAGTTCCTCGATACTATGAATTCCGAAAAGAATTACCAAAGACTGCAGTAGGAAAAATTTTACGGCGTGCCTTAGTTGAAGAAGAAAAAGTTAAACTTTCTGAATTAGAAGCAAAATAATTTAACGGACTCATTGACAGAATCTTTATTAAATTATAATATGAAAATATGAATGAATGGTCATTCATATTTTCATTTTTTTATGCGTAGGCTTATCGCAAAAGTTATAAATAAGTCAAGTTTTAAATGGTGGTGGAACAAATGAAACGAGATAAACCCAAATATAAACAAATAATCGATGCTGCTGTTATTGCAATTGCAGAAAATGGCTATCATCAAGCACAAATATCTAAAATTGCAAAGCAAGCAGGCGTTGCAGACGGAACTATCTATTTATATTTTAAAAATAAAGAGGATATTTTGATTTCTGTCTTTCAAGAAAAAATGGGTGTCTTCGTAGAATCTCTAAAAGAAATCATTCAAAATGGTGAGTCGTCTACGGATAAGCTATCAAAAATGATTGATAACCATTTTAATGTATTAGCAAAAGATCGCCACCTTGCTACAGTAACGCAATTGGAGTTAAGACAGTCAAATAAAGAACTCAGATTAAAGATTAACTCTATTCTAAAGGAGTATTTGATGCTACTTGATGAAATCTTAATCGAGGGAATGCTTAAAGGAGAGTTTAATACGACAATGGATGTTAGAATTGCTCGACAAATGGTATTTGGGACGATTGATGAAACCATTACAAGTTGGGTCATGAATGAATTCCGGTATGATTTAATTGAGACGGCACCGAAAGTTAGACATCTATTGTTAAATGGATTAAAAGGTAACTAATCTTCTTATCAAACTCAATCTAAAGAATAATTGTTTTTAGAATTGAGTCCATTTAATTAGCCTTCTTAGTGAAGAGTTTTACAGATTGAAAATAATTATTTTCATATCTGTATAATTTCATATAATCTTTTATCAATAAAGGGGTTAATGATAAAAGCAGTTTCAAAAAGGAGCGTGGGAGAAATGAAGTTTCTAAGTTGGAGAGTTGAAGAAGGGGTAGCAATTGTAACAATTCAACGCCCTCCTGCAAATGCGTTATCACGAGATTTAATTTTTGAAGTAGATGAAATGCTAAGTAGTGTGGAAAAGGACGAGGCCATTCGTGTAATTGTTCTTCACGGCGAAGGTCGTTTCTTCTCTGCTGGAGCTGATATAAAAGAGTTCACACAGGTAGCATCAGGTAAAGAATTTTCTGAGTTGGCAACCAATGGTCAAAACGTATTTGAACGATTGGAAACATTCTCGAAGCCTGTTATCGCTGCAATTCATGGAGCAGCCTTAGGTGGAGGTTTAGAGCTTGCTATGGCATGTCATATTCGATACGTTACGGAAGATGCAAAATTAGGTTTACCAGAGTTACAACTTGGATTAATCCCTGGTTTTGCTGGTACTCAACGTTTACCAAGATATGTCGGAATAGCAAAAGCTGCTGAAATGCTCTTTACAAGTGAGCCGATTTCAGGAAAAGAAGCAGTTCAAGTTGGTCTAGCTACTAGAGCATTTTCAGCTGATGAGCTTCTACCAAAGACTTTAGAGATTGCTAAAAAAATAGCCCTTAAGAGTCCAGTTACCTTAAAAGCGACAATTGACATGCTGCAATATGGTAAGCATCAAGCATACTTTGATGGGGTGAAAGCAGAATCAAATAGTTTTGGTACTGTGTTTGAATCAGAGGATGCGAAAGAAGGAATTCAAGCATTTTTAGAAAAACGTCAACCTATTTTTAAAGGAAAATAAATGCAGTTTCATAGCTTCATAAAATAAATCATAGATTGTACAAGCAGTCTGATAATCGCATTGGGAGGTTAGTAGGAATGAATATTTTTGTTTTAGTTAAGCGTACATTTGACACAGAAGAGAAAATTGCCATTGCAAATGGCAAGATTCAAGATGATGGTGCTGAATATATTATTAATCCTTATGACGAGTTTGCAATCGAAGAGGCAATTCAAGTACGTGACGCTCAGGGGGGGAAAGTAACAGTTGTAACGGTTGGTGACGTGGATTCTGATAAACAACTAAGAACTGCGTTAGCGATGGGTGCCGATGAAGCGGTACTAATTAAGGAAGATTTAGAGAAATTAGATCAATATTCTACTGCATTTATTCTAGCAGAATATTTAAAAGATAAAGAGGCTGACTTAATTTTAGCGGGTAATGTAGCAATTGATGGAAGCACTGGTCAGGTTGGCCCACGTGTGGCAGATTTACTAGGCATTAACTATGTTACGACAATAACAGATTTAGAGGTTGATGGAACAAATGTAAAAATTGTTCGTGATGTTGAAGGGGATTCAGAAATTATTGAAACTTCTTTACCGTTATTAGTGACAGCTCAACAAGGGTTAAATGAACCGCGTTATCCTTCTTTACCTGGGATTATGAAAGCGAAGAAAAAGCCACTTGCGGAGCTTGAACTCGGTGATTTAGCTATTAATGAAGAGGATGTAGAAGTAAAAGTAGAAATTGTAGATATTTATCTACCACCTCAAAAAGCTGCAGGTCGTGTTTTAGAAGGAGAACTCTCAGAGCAAGTTAAGGAACTTGTAAACTTACTACATTCAGAGGCAAAAGTAGTCTAAAGATAACAAAGACGGTAACGGAGGGATTTTCATATGGCAAACAAAGTGTTAGTGTTGGGTGAAGTTCGAGAAGGTGCTTTACGTAATGTTTCAGGTGAAGCAATTGCAGCAGCAAAACAAATTGCTGATGGTGGCGAAGTAGTAGGCGTGCTATTTGGTGAAAGTATTTCACAACTAGCTAGTCAGTTAATCGCATTGGGTGCAGACCGAGTAGTTACGGTTGAACATCCACATTTAAAATCATATACTTCAGATGGTTACAGTCAAGCATTTTTAGCTGTATACGAACAAGAAAAACCGAATGGCATTGTATTTGGTCATACAGCTTTAGGGAAAGATTTATCACCAAAATTAGCTTCACGACTAAAATCAGGACTAATTTCAGACGTAACTGACATTGAAGGTACTGGAGACGATATTGTTTTCGTTCGTCCAATCTATTCTGGGAAAGCATTTGAAAAAGTGAAAATTAAAGAAGGCCTTGTATTTGTCACTGTACGTCCTAACAATATTAAACCTTTAGAAAAAGATGCGACTCGCACTGGGAATGTAGAGTCAATCTCGGTAGATGTAAAAAATTTACGTACAATTATTAAAGAGGTAGTACGTAAAACTTCAACTGGCGTGGATTTATCTGAAGCAAAAATTATTGTTTCAGGTGGACGTGGTGTCAAATCGGCAGAAGGGTTTGGACCACTAAAAGAACTTGCAAACGTTCTTGGTGGTGCGGTCGGAGCTTCACGTGGTGCATGTGATGCAGACTATTGTGATTATTCACTTCAAATTGGCCAGACAGGTAAGGTTGTTACCCCAGACTTATATATTGCAGTAGGAATATCTGGAGCTATTCAACACTTAGCTGGTATGTCGAATTCTAAAATTATTGTTGCCATTAACAAAGATCCAGAAGCAAATATTTTCAAAGTTGCAGACTACGGAATTGTTGGTGATTTATTTGAAGTAATTCCGATGTTAATTGAAGAATTTAAAGCACTAAAAGTAAATTCATAATTAAAATATACTTTAATGAATGTTCCAAGGGTTTTACTCCAAACCTTTGGAACATTTTTTTGAGAATCAATGAATCATTTTTGATTGTTTTAACAGATTGAGTTACATCATAGTTGTCTATTTAAATGATTAACATTTAGAAGAATTGTAAATTTTATGTGACATTTTCAGTTCACTTTACTAACTGATTTTTCTCTATCGTGATATACTACATTCAGATGTTAGATTTAAGGAGGCTATTTAAATGGCAATTGTTCATGTAACAGATCAAAACTTTTCAGAAGAAATCGCTTCTGGCGTTGTGTTAGTAGATTTCTGGGCTACTTGGTGTGGACCATGTAAAATGATCGCTCCAGTATTAGAAGAAATCGATGCTGAAATCGGCGATCAAGTTAAAATCGCAAAATTAGATGTTGATAATAATCAAGCAACTGCTGCAGAATACCAAGTAATGTCAATTCCAACATTACTTCTATTCAAAGACGGTGAACTAAAAGCAAAAACTGTTGGTTTCCAACCGAAAGAAGCTTTAGTTGAATTCATTAACAACAATAAATAAATAGACCAACAATTTAGGGATATTTGTAAATTTACTGAAAACAATAATGGGAGTGCCTTATGAAACTAAGGCTCTCCTTTTTTCTTTCCAGAAGTAAGTAAGATTAACATCATCAAGGTAGTTCAAATGTAAAATTTCAATCGCTTAGCCTTCTTACATCCATTATAATATTACAAAAAGCTCGTTAAGGTGAGATGATAAATGAATGATACAATTCAAAATAAGTTAGCCATTTTACCTGATGAACCAGGTTGCTATTTAATGAAGGATCGGCAGGGAACAATTATTTATGTAGGTAAAGCCAAAATACTTAAAAACCGAGTCCGTTCCTATTTTAATAGCTCTCATGATGGCAAGACGCAACGATTAGTAAGTGAAATAGAAGATTTTGAATATATAGTTACATCGAGTGACTTAGAAGCGTTAATTTTAGAGTTAAACCTAATTAAGTTACATGATCCAAAATACAATATTATGTTAACGGATGATAAAACTTATCCTTATATTAAAATTACCAATGAAAAATACCCTCGTATCTTAACAACGAGAAAAGTAAAAAAAGATAAGGCAAAGTATTTCGGTCCATATCCAAATGCAGGTGCAGCGAATGAAACGCGAAAGCTCCTCGATCGGTTATATCCTTTAAGAAAATGTGCACGACTTCCAGATCGTGTTTGCCTCTATTATCACTTAGGTCAATGTTTAGCGCCATGTGTAAAAGAGATAGAACCAAAAATATACGATGAAATGATAGAAGAAATTACAAAATTTTTAAATGGTGGTTTTGAGGACGTTAAATTAGATATCGAAAAGAAAATGTTAGAGGCAGCTGAAAATTTAGAGTTTGAACGGGCCAAAGAATTTCGTGATCAAATTGCCCATATTGAAACCGTTATGCAAAAACAAAAAATTGTAACAGGGGATTTGTCCAACCGAGATGTTTTTGGTTATGCAGTAGAGAAAGGTTGGATGTGTGTTCAAGTTTTCTTTGTACGACAAGGAAAGCTAATCGAACGAGATGTTTCAATCTTTCCAATATATCGAGATTCTGAAGAAGAATTTCTTACATTTGTCGGCCGATTCTATGATATCCCAGAACATATCAAACCAAAAGAAATCTTCATTCCATCTAACATCGATAAAGCACTTTTAGAAAAGTACCTTGATGTCAATGTTCTTATTCCAAAACGAGGATCAAAAAAAGAACTTGTAGATTTAGCGATGAAAAATGCACAGATTGCCATTCGTGAAAAGTTTCAGCTCATTGAACGACAAGAAGAGCGAACTATTGGTGCTTGTGAAGAACTTGGAGATGCTATGGAAATTGGCACGCCACTTAGGATAGAAGCTTTTGATAACAGTCATATGCACGGAACAGATGCAGTTTCAGCAATGGTTGTTTTTATTGATGGGAAACCAGCTAAGAAAGAATATCGAAAATTTAAATTGCGTGAAACTGCAAAGCATGATGACTATGGAGCAATGCAAGAAGTTATTCGACGTCGCTATACTAGAGTTTTAAAGGAAGACTTGCCACTTCCAGATTTAATTATTATTGACGGTGGGAAAGGACAGATGGAAGTTGCAAGGGAAGTGATTGAAGATGAACTCGGATTATTCATTCCCATCGCGGGTCTTGCAAAAGATGAGAAGCATAATACATCACAATTGTTATATGGAGACCCACCGATTCCAGTAGAGATGAAGAGAACAAGTGATGGTTTTTATTTATTACAAAGAATTCAAGATGAAGTGCACCGCTTTGCGATAACATTTTTACGTCAACAACACCAAACCCATGCGATTCAATCCGTCTTAGATGAAATTGAAGGAGTTGGCCCAAAACGTAAGCAACAGTTGTTAAAACATTTTGGTTCTATTAAGAAAATTAAAGAATCTTCAATTGAACAATTAATGGAGGCACATATTCCGAGCGCAACAGCTACTGCCATCTATAATCACTTCCACAAAGATTCATTGTCAGCGGAATAATAGTATGATAAGGTTAGGATAAATAGGAAAGATTAGATAGACGCACAAGCTAAATTAGTAGACTTAATTTATAAATTGTTCTAGAGGACTAGCTCTTAACAAACTGTTTAACACTAAGTATGTTCTGAGACAGCTTCTCACACAAAGTGAAAAGCTGTCTTTTTCTAATGAAAAGTAATAAATAGCAAAGGTTAATTATTGCTATACATAAAAGAAATGACTGAAATTAGTCTAAAACCAAACTAAATTATCAGAATAAAAACAATGTTCAGCTTAAAATGCTTTAGAAGGGGAGTTGTCAATGTCCAGAATTGTAGTAAAAATAGACAGTACATCACTTGCAACACCAGAAAAAATTGAACAAATTGCAGAGCGTTTGATTGAGCAACAAAACGCGGGAAATCAAATCGTTGCAGTTGTGCCTACAATTGAAAATCTAGAAGACAAACTACTGCACTATTCACAGATTTTATCTGACAATCCTACGAATAGAGAGCTACATGCCTTGAATGCATTGAATAGTCAAGTTGCAAGTAGTTTACTAGCAATCTCTCTTGCAAAAAAAGGCAAACAAGCCATCTCTTTAAATGGATGGCAAGCAGGAGTTAAAGTTGTTGAATCCAATCAAAATGTCCTCATTGAAGGTATTCAAGATGAGCATATTATTGAGCATTTGAATAACGACGAGATTGTCATCGTTGCTGGTTCTCAAGGTATTGATGAAAATCGCAATATCTTACTTCTGGGTGAAGGTGGTCCAGAAACGACTGCAGTAGCAATTGGGGCAGCAATCGAGGCAAAGCATATCGAAATATTAACTGTCCAGGATGGCATTTATACAGCAGACCAAACAGTGGTTAAACAAGCGAGAAAGTTAAAACAAGTTACATACGATGAGATGTTAGAACTAGCAAATCTTGGCTCGCTATATATTCATCCACGTGCAGTGGAATTGGCGAAAATAGTTGAAATACCAATAGTGGTACGCTCTAGTTCAGAGAATCAAGAAGGTACGTTGATTAAGGGAGAGATTGACATGGAGAAAAATTTAATTGTTCGTGGTGTAGCATATGAAGCAGACATTATTCGTTTAACAGTTGGTTATGATTCGTACGAACAATCATCTCTTGCAAGTATCTTTACCACTCTTGCGGAGTATAAAATTGATGTAGACATCATTGTTCAGGCAGTGATAGATGGGGTTAAACCAACAGTCTCATTCTCTATTGCAAAAGAAGATTTTGCAGAAGCGCTAAAAGTACTTGAAAAAAACAAGCCTGAACTTGGATTTAGTTTTGCAGATTTTGAGGTTGGATTAGCCAAAGTATCAATCGTTGGAGCAGGAATGGTCTCAAACCCAGGTGTAGCTGCTCGAATGTTTGATCGATTACGTAAAGAGAACATTCTTGTTAAAATGGTAAGTACATCCGAAATTAAAGTGTCTGTTGTAGTACCACAAGATGAAATGGTACGTGCAGCGAATGTATTACATGATGAGTTTAATTTAATAGAAGTAATAAGCTAAGCTAACAAATATAAAAAGCCAATTCTGTTGAGAATTTATTCTTACAAGAATTGGCTTTTTTTAATTGTAGTGGTCTGAGTAAGACAAAACTAGAATACCTTCCCTAGTCTTTGTATTACTCTATCTTTTCTTTTCTATCCCATTTCACAGTAAAAGTTACTTGATGTTGTTTTTCGTGTTTTTCATCATAACATTCAGTTAAAAAGCCCTTAATACATTGGATTTGTTGGGCTAAGAAACCAGCTTCCATTCGAAAAGAACGTTCAGTTATTTTTAATAAATCGACATCATTTGTAAGTTGGAAAATGTATCCTTCCTTTTCTTCCTCTGCTAAAGATAAATTGCCCCAACCTGCATCTTGGAAGAAGGATATAATTAGTTGGATATCAGTACATGGGAATTTTCGGGCTAAATCTTTCCCTGCCCAGTATAGTACATCTTTTTCATGTTTCCCAAGAATTGTTGGGAGAAGATAGTCACGTATAATATCATAACCAAATACTGGAACAGTTTTGTTCTCTTTTGATGTCATTTTTTAAAATACCTCTTTCTAATTTTTCTTGTTCTTAGTATAAAATAACAAAAAAATTCCGATATATAGAAAATTCTCTTCTAGGATAGAGAATATGTTCCTATAAAGGTTATATAAAATATCGGATGTTGCCTTGACGCTTGTACCATCTGAGAGTACAATGAACATGTCATAATATTGTACCACTATGAAATACACAGTCAATGATGGATCATTTACAAAATGGTGACGGAAATTGACTTGAGTATTTTAAATGTACTTAGGGGGGTAATAGTCTTGTCAAAAAATCAAGAGTTTTACTGGAGACGCTTACATTCACTATTAGGTGTAATTCCTGTAGGATTGTTCTTAGTGTTCCACTTATCACTGAACTTCACTGCTATTGGCGGAGAAGAAAATTACAACAATTCAATCAGTATCATGGATACTGTTCCTCACTGGTTCTTGTTAATTGTTGAATGGATTGTAATTTACATACCTATTTTGTTCCACGGTTTATTTGGTCTGTATATTGCATTCACTGCTACACCGAATGTAAAACGCTTCGGAACATACCGTAACTGGATGTTCGTATTACAACGTTTTACTGGGGTATTCCTTGTAATTTTCATTGCTTGGCATATTTTCCAAACACGTATTCAAAAAGCACTTGGTTCTGATGTAGACTTCAATATGATGGAAGAAATCGTTAACAATCCTATTATGTTAGCGTTCTATATTGTAGGTATTGTATCTGCAACATTCCATTTAGCAAACGGTCTATGGTCATTCCTAGTGAGCTGGGGGATTACACAATCTAAAAGCTCACAAAAAGTTGCAACTTACGTAACAATGATCTTCTTTGTTCTATTAAGTATCGTTGGTGTCGCAGCAATTCTAGCATTCGCATAATTACAATAGCAGGATATCCAGATAGGTTAAGAGCAAATTTAGAGGAGTGAAGAATAATCATGGCGAAAAGCAAAATTATCGTCGTAGGTGGCGGTTTAGCCGGTTTAATGGCTACGATGAAAGCTGCCGAAGAAGGCACTGAAGTTGAATTATTCTCATTAGTTCCCGTAAAACGTTCACACTCTGTATGTGCACAAGGCGGAATTAATGGTGCTGTTAATACAAAAGGTGAAGGGGATTCTCCATGGATCCACTTTGATGATACAGTTTATGGTGGGGACTTCTTAGCAAACCAACCACCAGTTAAAGCAATGTGTGATGCCGCTCCTGGTATCATTCACTTATTTGACCGTATGGGTGTTATGTTTAACCGTACTCCAGAAGGTCTTCTAGACTTCCGTCGTTTCGGTGGAACATTAATGCACCGTACTGCATTCTCTGGTGCAACAACTGGTCAACAATTACTATATGCTTTGGACGAGCAAGTTCGTCGTTATGAAGTAGATGGTTTAGTTACGAAATACGAACACTGGGAATTCCTTGGAACTGTTCTTGATGACGAAGGACATTGCCGTGGTATCGTAGCGCAAGATATGAAAACTGAAGAAATTAAATCATTCCGCTCTGACGCTGTAATTATGTGTACAGGTGGTCCTGGTATTATCTTCGGTAAATCTACTAACTCAATCATTAACACTGGTTCTGCAGCATCTATCGTTTACCAACAAGGTGCAAGCTATGCAAACGGTGAAATGATTCAAATTCACCCAACAGCGATTCCTGGTGACGACAAAAACCGTCTAATGTCAGAATCTGCTCGTGGTGAAGGTGGCCGTATTTGGACATACAAAGACGGTAAACCTTGGTATTTCTTAGAAGAAAAATACCCAGCTTATGGTAACTTAGTACCTCGTGATATCGCAACTCGTGAAATCTTCGATGTATGTGTTAACCAAAAATTAGGTGTTAACGGTGAAAACGTAGTATACCTAGATCTTTCTCATAAAGATCCACATGAGTTAGATGTTAAACTTGGTGGTATTATTGAAATCTACGAAAAATTCGTAGGTGATGATCCACGTAAATTACCAATGAAAATCTTCCCTGCAGTTCACTACTCAATGGGTGGATTATGGGTAGATTACGATCAAATGACAGAAATTCCTGGACTATTTGCTGCTGGTGAATGTGATTATTCACAACACGGTGCTAACCGTCTTGGTGCAAACTCATTACTTTCAGCGATTTATGGTGGTAGCGTAGCTGGACCAAACGCTGTTAAATATGTTAAAGGCTTAAAGAAACATGCGGATGATCTTCCACAATCAATCTATGATGCACGCGTCAAAGAAGAACAAGAGAAATGGGAAGCTATCCTAAAAATGGATGGTACTGAAAACGCATACTTAATTCACAAAGAACTAGGTGAATTAATGACTGACAATGTAACAGTAGTACGTTACAACGATCGTCTTGAAGCAACTTATAAAAAACTTACTGAATTACTACAACGTTGGGAAAACATTAACATCAACGACACTCAAAAATGGAGTAACCAAGGTGCTCACTTTACTCGTCAGTTGAAAAACATGTTATACCTTGCTCGTGTAATCACAAAAGGCGCACTTTTACGTAACGAATCTCGTGGAGCTCACTACAAACCTGATTTCCCAGACCGTGATGATGAGAACTTCTTAAAAACAACTATGGCGAAGTTCAATCCTAAAACTGGTGAACCTGAAATCACTTACGGAGATGTAGACGTTTCACTTATTCCACCTCGTAAACGTGACTATTCTAAATAAGATATAATTTAGGGGGGTCATTAATCATGACAACAGCAGTAAAAACTGTTAAATTGGAAATCCTTCGTCAAGATACTGAAGGTGGCGCAACTCGTTGGGAAAAATTCGAAGTTCCTTATCGTCCAGGTATGAACGTTATCTCTGCCTTAATGTCAATTCGTTCAAATCCGGTTACTGCAGATGGAAAATCTACTACTCCAGTAACTTGGGATATGAACTGCCTTGAAGAGGTATGTGGAGCTTGTTCTATGGTAATTAATGGTCGTCCTCGTCAATCATGTTCTACTTTAATTGACCAATTAGAACAACCTGTTCGTTTAGAACCAATGAAAACATTCCCTGTAGTACGTGATTTACAAGTTGACCGTAGTCGTATGTTCAATGCACTTAAAAAAGTTAAAGCTTGGGTGCCAATTGACGGAAGTTACGATTTAGGGGAAGGTCCTCGTTTACCTGAACGTAAACGTCAATGGGCTTATGAATTATCAAAATGTATGACTTGTGGTGTATGTATGGAAGCATGTCCAAACGTATCTGAAAAAGCTTCATTTATCGGACCAGCTCCATTATCACAAGTACGTTTATTCAATACGCATCCAACTGGTGCTATGATTAAAGATGAACGTTTAAATGCAATTATGGGAGATGGAGGCCTTGCTAACTGCGGTAACTCACAAAACTGTGTAGCTGCATGTCCAAAAGGTATTCCTTTAACAACTTCTATTGCATCACTTAACCGTGCAACATCTGTTCAAATGTTCCGTAACTTCTTCGGATCTGACCATATGGTTGACTAATATAGAATTATTTTTAACTAAAGAATCAATTAGTTTCTTCCATAAAAAAGGGTATCTAAGTCATTTTCATGACTTTAGATACCCTTTTCAACTTTTGTGCATAAGATAGAGCGATATAAAATTCTTCATGCATTATAAAAGAAAGCTTCTTTGCCTTTTACGATTTTGAAACTTGAGTAACATCCCTTTCTTACGATTTTTGTTAACCCTCGTTTACTCTTTTCAAGGATAATGTCTATTCAAAAGAGAATAATATAGTAAGCTGTCCACTTTATCCCATAGTGATAATTTTGTTATAATAAATGAACCACTATTCATTTTAAGTTTCTATGAAACTAATTAAAATGAAATCCGTTATATGCTATTGGGTATACATTGTGAATAAACAATAGTGCCAGCGGATTGGGTGTGAAGAATAGGGTGTAAAAAGGGAAAGGGGTTGTATGCATGAAGGCAAGTTATATTGAAGATCAAAAAAAGTGGGAGGAAGAGTTTAAGTTTTTTGTTGAGGTGACGGTCAGATTTTCAGAGACTGATATGTTCGGTCATTTAAACAATACAGTACCTTTCGTCTATTTTGAATATGCTCGTATTGAGTATATGAAACATATTGGTTTTATGAATCGATCCTCAGAGGAATTGACAAAAATTTCTGTTGTAGCAGATTTGCAATGTGATTTTTTAAAACAAGTTTATTTTGACGAGACTCTCCGAATCTATGTGAAGGCAGCGCGAATAGGAAACTCTTCCATCGACATTCATTATCTAGCGAGAAATGAAAATAACGAACCATGTTTTATCGGCAGAGGTACGATTGTTCAAATCGATAAATCTACAGGTAAAGCCATTCCTTGGGATGAAAAAGAAAAAATAATATTGCAAGAGAAATAGTGAAAATGCCCTCACAGCCTTTCAACTCTTATCATACTTTACATAGAAGAGGAGATAGGAGGGTGTTGCCTTATGAATAGCCCGCAGCATCGTTCACTTTTGACGAAAAGAGAACGGGAAATTTTCCAGTTACTTATATTGGATTATTCAACTAAAGATATTTCTCAAAAGTTGGGCATTAGCGAAAAAACGGTGCGTAATCATATTTCAAACACGATTCAAAAACTGGGCGTTTCCAGTAGATCACAAGCATTAATTGAATTGCTGAGGCTAGAAGAATTATCATTACACTGATTGGATACTTGCTATTTCGACAAAAACACTTCAAAATAGAATTAGATACGAAACGGTATAGCATATATATTGATTCCGCGTAGTTCACACGGAATTTAAATTCGCTATAGACTGATTTGATTCTTGGGGAGTGACTGCACTATAATGAGCAAGGTCGAAAAGCACAGCCATGAAACTGTAGCGTCTTTAGAAAAGGAACTTCGATTTATTTCACACTTAATTAAACAAAAGGGTAGAGAAATACTAAGTAACTATACGATAACACCTCCACAATTTGTAGCGCTTCAATGGTTACATGAATCAGGCGATATGACAATTGGTGAATTATCGAATAAAATGTATTTAGCTTTTAGTACGACAACAGATTTAGTTGATCGTATGGAAAAAAATGAATTAGTAGTGCGTATTCGTGATGAGCAAGACCGCCGAGTTGTACACATTCATTTACTTGAAGAAGGCGAAAGAATTATTCAAGAAGTAATACAAAAAAGACAGAATTACTTACAAGATGTGTTAGTAGACTTTGATGAAGAAGAAGTTGAAAGCTTATCAAAATTACTGCATAGACTATATCAACAAATGTAAGAGGATTGAGGCGAGTTTTGTGAATGCCCCGATAGGCGTTATTGATTCAGGAGTTGGCGGCTTAACAGTTGCAAAACAAATAATGAAATTATTACCAAATGAAACAATTTACTATATTGGTGATACAGCAAGATGTCCATATGGCCCTCGTAACAGACGTGAAGTTTTACAATTCACATGGCAAATGGCTCATGCATTAGAAAAAATGAAAATTAAAATGCTCGTCGTAGCTTGTAATACAGCAACTGCGGTAGCGTTAGAAAGCCTTCAGAGGCACATGTCGATTCCAGTCGTAGGTGTAATCAATGCAGGAGCACGTGCTGCAGAGAAAAAAACAAAACGTAATGAAATCGTCGTACTTGCAACAGAAGGTACAATAAAAAGTGGAGCATATGAAAATGCTCTACTTTCTTTAAGTACGAAGGCGAAAATATATCCTCTTGCGTGCCCTACATTTGTGCCACTTGTTGAAAGTGGTGAATATGAAGGCCAGTTTGCATTCGACTTAGTAGCAAAAGGTTTAAAGCCGTTAGCTGATAAAAAGTTTGATACAGTTATTTTAGGATGTACTCATTATCCAATTATCCAGCATCATATCGAAAAAGTTGTAGGACCACATGTATTTGTTCTTTCTTCAGCGGAGGAAACAGCTAAAGAAGTGAAAGATTTACTTGAATATAATCACGAACTTTCAACTTCTAAAGGTAAGCTACATCATGTGTTCTTTACAACAGGTTCAGTTCCAATCTTTCGAATGATCGCACACAATTGGTTGGAGTCAGAAGAGTTAGATATACGACGTATAAATTTGTAGCATTATTCATTACTAATCTCTCTTTTGTGTATTGTCTACATTCAGGCACTAATATGTAAATGAATGAGGGAACCTTTTGGTCATGACCAGAAAGCTTTATAATTTGATATGCAAACTTTTTGGCGTAATAGTAATTAAAACCTACTATTACGCTTTTTTATTTACTAAGTTGGATTTGATACACTACTCGAAAAGAATAATAAATTATGGTAATATGGGTAGCGCGTACAACTAGGAGGATATATATGACAAGACATGATGGACGAGAAATCGAACAATTACGACAAGTAAAAATTGAAACAAATTATTTAATGCATCCAGAAGGCTCTGTATTAATTCAGGTAGGAGATACTAAAGTTATTTGTACAGCAACAGTTGATGACCGTGTACCTGGCTTTCTACGTGGCCAAGGTAAAGGATGGATTACTGCTGAATATTCTATGCTACCAAGAGCGACAGCAGAACGAACACAACGTGAATCATCACGTGGTAAGGTAAATGGTCGTACAATGGAAATACAACGCCTAATTGGACGAGCATTACGTGCCATCGTCGATTTAGAAGCGCTGGGCGAAAAAACAATTTGGATTGATTGTGATGTAATTCAAGCGGACGGTGGGACACGTACAGCTTCAATCACAGGAGCATTTGTCGCTTTAACACAAGCTTTAGCTAAAATTCACGAGGTAAAACCATTTGCAAAATTCCCAATTGTAGACTATCTAGCTGCTACAAGTGTCGGCTTTGTCGATGAAATCGGGGCTGTTTTAGACCTAAACTATATTGAAGATTCTGCTGCTGCGGTTGACATGAATTTAGTAATGACAGGTAACGGCCAATTTGTTGAAATTCAGGGAACGGGGGAAGAAGCAACTTTCTCAAGAGATGAACTAAATCAATTATTAGATTTAGGAGAAAAAGGGATACGCGAATTGATAGCCATTCAAAAATCCGTCCTTGGTGAAACGGCGATGTTAGTACGGGATGCAAAGGAGGAAGCGTAATGAAACAAGTTGTCATTGCAACGAAAAATAAAGGGAAAGCAAAAGATTTTGAAGCGCTTTTTTCTCCATTAGGCTATGAAGTGGTGACAATGTTTGATGTTGCTCCCGATATGGAGATAGAAGAAACAGGCAAGACTTTTGAAGAAAATGCCATCTTAAAGGCAGAAACGCTCTCTCGTGAGCTTGGAAAACTAGTGATAGCTGATGACAGCGGATTAGCAGTAGATGCTCTAGATGGCGAACCAGGCGTGTATTCTGCACGTTATGCAGGAGACCATGACGATGAGGCTAATATAGTCAAGGTGTTGAAAAAGTTAGAAGGGGTTCCTAATGAGAAACGCACAGCTCGTTTTTGCTGCGCTCTAGCAATTGCAGGACCAAAATTGGAGACATATACTGTTTTTGGTACTTGTGAAGGTGTAATTTTACACGAGAAACGTGGAACAAATGGGTTTGGCTATGATCCAATTTTCTTCGTACCTCAATTAAATCGTGCGATGGCTGAACTAACACCAGAAGAAAAAGGGGCCATCTCGCACCGTGGGAACGCTATTCGTAAGTTATCTGAAGAGCTACCGAATTTGATTAAGTAATTTTAAGCAGGGTAACAAAACCTGAATAGTTGGAAAAACAGATATTATTTCAACTTATATTTTGGCAATTCTAATAAATAGCACTGTAGTTCAGTATCTTGGAATATTCATGGAGTTTTTTTAAATCCACTTTCAAAAGAGATACTGAACCTTTTTTTGATTGGAGGTATATTTGATGAAATTGTTAGTGATGAGTGATACTCATGGGGATGAAGAAGTGATACGTCGAGTACGATCTGCAAATCAAGATGTAAATGGAATTATCCATTGTGGTGACAGTGAACTTCCATTTGACCATCCGAATCTAGAGGATGTGATAAAAGTACGCGGCAATTGTGATTGCGATGCTCGTTTTCCAGATGAGCAACTAGTCGAACTCGAAGGAATAAAGGTATTTGTAGCACATGGACATTTACTAAATGTCAAATCTACAATTATGAATTTGCTTTACCGTTCAAAAGAAGTAGAAGCAAACGTTGTCTTTTTCGGTCATTCGCATATTCTAGGAGCAGAACTTGTGGACAATATATTATTTGTGAATCCGGGAAGCTTATTAAAACCAAGAGGTATATCAGAAAAAAGTTATGTAGTTGTAGAATGGTTGAGTCATACTTGGAAAGTCACAGCATATAATGAAAATTGTGTAGAAATTTTTTCAAAAACTTATGACTTAACCGTGTGATGTAAGAAAAGGAAAATTTTTTTTGCGAAATAAAATTATTTTTTCAAATACCGTTGACATTTCTATTTTTAAGGCATATAATAATAATTGTCTTTCAGGTAATTAACTTGAATGAAAATGTCTCAGTAGCTCAGCTGGATAGAGCATACGCCTTCTAAGCGTACGGTCGGGGGTTCGAATCCCTCCTGGGACGTCAATAAAACGGTCACGAACTTTTGTTAAAAAGGGTTCGTGAGAAATTAGGAATTCGGTCGAGGCTTCGGTCATCGATTCAGAATTCCTTTTTTTATTCGAATTATTGTTTTTACTGATATATGTAAACCAACAGTACACAATAAAGTCATGAGGTTTACTTCAGAAAACGAGGTATATTCTTTTTTGTTGAATAGAGCTTCTTTAAAGATAAGAAAAGTAGGTGAATAAAGTGGGAAAATATCAATTGGATACTAAGGGGAAGGTAGCTGTAACTAAGTATCATGAAAAAAATAAGCCTGCCCAATTTGATAAAAAGCAGCAACTTGAAAAATTACGTGCAGAATATATGAAAAAGAAGCAGAAACAAACAGAACAATGATTATGAATGAAAACATAGGAGAATTAGTCCTCCTATGTTTTTTTTGTAGTAGATGGAGAAGTAACTTGCTGCATTAAGATTCCAAGGTTGCACTTCTTTATTAATCTATAGCTTTATTCAAATGAAACAAGCCACTCAAGCGTTTTATCTCCAAAGTCAGTTATAGTGTAGACATAATTGTGTTTTTGCCATTTTGCCATGCTACCACTATCCTCGGCATCAATATGCAGTTGGCCATATTGTTTTGGGATTGGCATCATATGAGTTTCCAAAAACTCTACTGTTTCTTTAGCATTTGCTAAGCTTTCCTCCGAATGTTCTGTAGTAGAACGTGAAATTATTGCCCAACGTCCTTCATTCCAACTTGTAAATAGTGAGCCCGCACCTGCATCTTGATAGCCCTTTATTCCATGCCCTAAATCAACAACTTCACCATTAGAAAAAACAGTTTGATCGATTTCTTTACTAGCTAGTTCTGATGTTGAATATTTAGTGATAATTAACTGACCGACGAAATGACCAGTTTCTTTAATTTTTGAGTCATTCATCGCAAATTCACGGTCTGTTTCATAAAAATTAAAAGTTACTTCTTTTTGTTGCTCCAAAGAGGTAATAGCTGTTAGATATTTACCTTTTGTTACGGGAAATTCAGATGGAAGTTTAATATTCCAGTCACTTGGAATAATACTTTGAAATGTTTTTTCAACAGTGATATCACTAATAGATTTATCAGCTTCTTTAACATTTTCTTCTGTTGTAGTACCTACTTCTTCTGTTTGACCATTCACTTCTTTCTCAACGACATCTATTTGTACCGAACCCTCAGGTGGTTGTTGAACTGTTACTTCATCCGTCCCACAAGCAGTTAGCATTAACATACTAAAAGCAAAAATTAATTGTCTTTTCATTATTTTCACTCCTTAAAAATATTTATAAGTTTTTACTCTATACCCCATTTATAAACTAAGTAATAATCTTGATTAGTTGGCTAACACGTAATTGTGTCTTATGAAAGGGGGCAAAATTTCTACGACAGCATCTAATTCTATGAAAGTAAAACAAGTACTAAAGAAAAGTGTTTCACATCTATATTTACGGATTTGTGGCATTTTTAATCTTTGAAGATGAAATGACTGACACAAAATAGCCACTTTACTTCATTAAAATAATCTTATAACATAGTAAAAGTTAAGTACTTTAATCTGAGTACTATATTTAAAGTTGATATTGAGAAGGAGTAAATAAATGAAATTTAAACAGTTTTTAGGTTTAATGGGTGTAAAAGCGTCTATCTTTATGGGAATCTTCTATGCTGTAGCCATGTTATTAATCTTTTTGCTAGGTTATTCAGCATTACCGGGAAATATGGACGAGTTGAAAGTTGCAATAGTGAATGATGACGTGGGTGAATCAGGTACTCAAATTGCAAATCAGTTAGCAGATAGCTTACCTTTTGAAATTGATTCAGATTTAACGAATAAAAAAGCATTAGATAAATTAGAGGATAATAAATATGCGTTAGTCATTCACATTCCTGAGAACTTCTCAGCAAACGCACAAAACGGTGAGTCAGCACAAATTGATTTCACTGTAAATGAAGCATCAGCAACAATGATTGCATCTTCAATGAAATCAGTTGTAACGGAGATTAACAATCAATTAAGTGCGAATTTCTCAACACAAGTTGCAAAAGGTGTATTATTAAATATGAATGTACCTGAAGAACAAGCGACTGCCATTGCAGATCAAATCGAAAATGCTTATGTTGGCAACTATGTCATTATGAACGATGTTCCAGATGGTATGCACAACAACATGCTACCGATGTTCTTAACGATGGCATGTTATGTAGGAGCGATGATTGCAGCGATGCAATTAGTTGGGGCCTTTAAACAGAGTCGTGGGAAAGCATCAAAAGCTAAATTATTTGCATATGTTCAAGGTTCAGCTTTAGTGATTGCCATCGTATCTACAATCTTTGCATTATTAGTTACATTCTTAATTGCAGATATTGATACAGATATACTCTTCAAAGTTGCCGGTCAACAAATTTTACTATACATGGCCGCATTTAATGTATGTGCAATCTTCACATTCTTAATAGGTGAAGCAGGTATGATATTAAATATTCCAGTACTATTATCACAAACTATTGCAAATGGCGCGACAATGCCTCGTGATATGATGTATAGCTACTTTGATGTAGTAAGTCACATCACACCAATGTATTATTCGGTACAATCTTATTTTGCGGTGATGTTTGGTTCAACTGAGCAATCGCCATTCCTATGGGGCTTAACAGCAGTGTTAGTTGGTGCGATGATTATTAATATTATTATTGTTACTTTTGTACACAAAAAGGTTCCAGTTGAAGCGGAGTCAACTGTGAAAATTGCTCATATTAATACTGAGTCAACAGTAATTTAAATAGATAATAAGGCTTCAATCAAGAACTTGGTTGAAGCTTTATTGCTTCTTAGGTACAGTTAGTATGGGGGTGCAATATGTCGATACAAATTTATATACTGAGTAAACTAATGGAAGAGGACAATTATCCTTATAAATTAAAAAAAGAATTGTCAGATCCAATTCCGTTCGATAAAATGAGCAACTTAACAGAAAGTAAGTTATATTACCATTTCGAGTCACTTACAAAACAAGGGTTAGTTGAACCACGTGAAGTTATTAAAGAAGAAAATCGTCCAGATAAACAGGTATTTGCAATTACTGATAAAGGGCGTGAACAGTTGCCACTCAAAATTTATGAATTATTTGAGAAGGCTAAAGACTTGTCAGAGATGGTAATTGGTCTTATGTTTTTACGATTTGTAGAACAATCACTGATTGTACCAATTTTAGAAAAAAAGTTAGCACTTTTACGTGAGAAGCGATCTAAATTAAAAGCAATCTATGATCAAATTTCCGTAGAGGAACCAATGAAGGACATGGTGGACTTTGCTGAAGCGTATTTTTCAGATACTACTAGCAAAGAAATCATTTGGCTGGAAAAGTTAATTAATAAGTTGAACACTCAGGATAAATAATCAATCATCTTTAAACCATATGATTGAATAGAATGTGCAGAGGACTCTTTTTTATGAAGAGTTCTCTTTTTAATTAATAGCAGGTAAAAAAGGTTAGGTTCTAATGAAAAAATTACCATTTATTATTCCTTTTTTCTAATTTTTCTGATAATATATAAATGTATTGTGTTGACTGTTAACAGTCAACTTTGATGAATTATTTCCAGTCTATACAAAATCAGATAGGCTAGCTCATAAACAGCCTTTAATTGGAGTTGGTTTGATGGAAATTAAAAAAAACGAACCTTTATACTTACAGATTTATCATAGTCTAGAAAATTCTATTTTGAATGGAGAGTTGGAAAGCGGAGAGCGTCTTATTGATACTAAATTGGCTCAGGAGTTTGGGGTAAGTAGGGGACCTATCCGAGAAGCAATGCGAAAACTGGAGCAAGATGGTTTGTTAGTCAATAAGTCCGGTGAAATGTATGTTTACAGTCCTACTGTATGGGATGTAGTGGAATTATATCAGTTAAGAATAGCCTTAGAACCTTTAGCAGTATATGAAGCAACTAAAAGTTTAAAAGAATCGGATCTCATAGAACTAGAGAAGATCTTAAAAGAAACAGAGAGCGTCTTATTTTCCTCGAATGTAGACGTTGTAGTGAAATTGAATACTTTATTTCATGAAAAAATAATCGCGCTAAATCCGAATGGCAGGCTTCAGCTAATCTTAGGTAATATTCGAACATTAACGAATATATGTCGGAATACGATCATAAAAAAAACAACTCGTCCATCAACTTTTTTATCTGAGCATTGGGAAATTTATCATGAAATGAAAGCAGGGAACGCTGAATCTGCGCTTATGGCGATGAAGAAACATCTTATTAACGACCTTAAGATTTTTATTGATTTATTTGATTTGAATGTCGAGGATATTAACATCTTATGGAAAACTTAAAAACTGAAAGTAAGCGTTTACAACTCGAATTTGTAAAGAAAATCTAAAGTATCTACAAATCCAAAGGGGTGTTTTTATGAATGAGAAGGCATTAGGTAATGTAAAAGTATTGGAATTGGGACAATTAATAGCAGGACCCTCTGCGAGTCGATTATTTGCTGAATTTGGCGCAGATGTTATTAAAGTTGAAACTCCAGGTTCTGGTGATCCACTTCGAAATTGGCGAGTTGTTGAAAATGGAACGAGTCTTTGGTGGCACTTACAAGGGAGAAATAAAAAATCAATTTGTATCGATTTAAAAACTGAGGATGGCCAAAATATTATTAAAGAACTTGTCAAAGAGATTGATATTTTAGTTGAAAACTTTAAACCAGGAACTTTAGAAAAATGGAACATAGGATATGAGGATTTAAAAGCAATAAATCCTAGTTTAATCATGATTCGAATTAGTGGTTATGGACAAGACGGACCATATCGAGATAAAGCTGGTTTTGGTTCCATTGGAGAAGCAATGGGGGGATTAAGGTACTTAACTGGTTTTCCTGATCGTCCACCAACTCGAGTCGGTGTTAGTTTAGGAGACACTTTAGCATCTTTATATGCAGTAATTGGTGGATTAATGGCGTTGCATCATCGAAACTCAACTCCTACAAGAGAAGGGCAATACGTCGATGTTGCGTTATATGAGGCAATATTTAGTACACTAGAAAGTACGCTTTCAGAATATGATTTTGCTAACATTATTAGAGAAAGAACAGGAAGCACATTACCAGGGATTACACCATCCAGCACCTATTTATGTAAAGATGGTAAATATGTAGTAATTGGAGCAAATGGTGATAGTATTTTCAAACGGTTGATGAATATCATGAATATGCCACATTATGCAGAAGATGACCGATTTAGCACAAATGCGAAAAGGTCTATGCATGCGGAACATTTAGACGAAGTCATTGAAAATTGGACAAAAGAGCACACATTAGAAGAAGTGCTAGACAAGTTAGAGAAAGCTAATGTTCCAAGTGGCTCTATTTATTCAATAGAAGACATTGTACAGGATCCTCACTATCAGGCGAGGAATATGATTGAAGAGCATGAGATCGAACAGTTAGGTAAATTAAAAATACCAGGTATCGTACCAAAACTAAGTAAAACACCAGGTAGAACAGAATGGACAGGACCTAAATTAGGAGAACATACAGAAACCGTATTACAAGAGCGTTTGAACTTAGCTAAGGAGGAAATTCACCAATTAAAAGAAAAGGGGATCATTGACTAGCATACTATTACACTACAAAAATATTAAGTTTTGGTCTGTGGTCTATAATGGATTTCAAGAATGGTAAATGGTTCTTCTCATGAAAAAGGAGTGCAAAAACTTGCACTTCTTTTTTGTCTTTAAAAGATTTACTGAGTATGCTTGATTTTTATAAAATATAAAAAAGTGTAAACAAAGTACTATCAACTTTGTCTACACTACTTGGTTACTATTGTTCAGCTTTTTCAATAAATGCCTTGATGATATCGGATTTAGCTGAATATTCATCACGCATTTTTTGAGAGATATCAGTATATAGAGAGGTATCAATTTCTTCTAAAACTTCCACACCTGCATCTTTTAATGTTTGTAAATTTGTCTTCTCACGAGTTATTGCTTCCTGGTTCCCCCATACTACCGCCTTATCTAAAGCCTCTCTCACGATAGCCTGGTCTTCAGGTGATAAACTATCATATGATTTTTGGCTCATTGCGATTACGGATAGATTAGTCATATGGTTAGTTAGGGTTAGATAATTCGCTTGTTCGTGGTATTTCTCTGTCACTAAAGCATCAAGGTCAATATCAAGTCCATCAATAACACCTGTTTGTAATGATTGATAGACTTCAGGAAGAGGCATGGCTATTGGACCTGATCCAACTTCTTCCCAGTATTCTTGCATTGCTGGTGAACCGACAATGCGCATTTTTTTACCCTTTATATCAGCCGGTGATTTCACAAGACCGTCTTTCATTAATACAACTCGGTTACCTACAAATAAGAAGTCAAGACCTACTAAACCTTGTGAGCTTAATGTATCAAGCATAGCTTTAGCTTCATCCGATTTACTCATTTCAATTGCATCTTCTACTGAATTAAATAAGTAGGGCATAAACCATCCGTTTAATGAAGGTTCACGTGTACTCATATAAGCATTTGTCGTAATGCTGAAATCAATTGATCCTGTTTCTAATTGTGCCACGATGTCAGCCTCAGTACCTAATTGACCGCCTGGATAAATTGTTACTGACATACGACCATCTGATAAAGCTGCTAATTCTTCCCCAAATTTTTCAGCAGTTTCATGCCAAAGGTGTGTTGGTTGTGAAATGTGTGCAATTTTAAATTCAATTTTTTCATCGGATTTTCCTGAACTGCTATTTTCGGCTGATGCAGAGCTTGTAGTATCTGTTTCTTTACTTACGCAAGCAACCAAAATTAGAGAAAGCATCACCATTAAAGCAAAAAAAGTATAGTTTTTAAGCTTCATCTTTTTCCCCCCTAGAATTTGAATAAAGCAACTTGAACTATCAATTCTCTATTTCTTAAGTAGAAGCTAACAGTTAACTGTTAACGGAATATGGCCTTAAATTCACCAGTAATTTTCTAGTTACTTTCGTGCTTGTAACCATGCATAAACGTTTTGGAGTAACTAAGAAGTTGCCTTCTACATCCAAATATGCTCTGCTCTCTTTGTACAATGGAATAAGCATCTTCGCCATTCGTAATAAAAAACGAAGAGTACTTTGAGAGTAACGGTAAAAAAAGTGTAAACAAAGAAATATTTGCTTTGTCTACACTCCTTGGTTACTATTGTTCAGCTTTTTCAATAAATGACTTGATGATAGCTGATTTGGCAGAATATTCTTCACGCATTTTTTGAGAGATGTCTGTATAAAGAGAAGAATCAACCTCATCTAAAATTTCCACACCGGCATCTTTTAAGGTTTGTAAATTTGTTTTTTCACGATTTAAAGCTTCCTGGTTACCCCATTCTACAGCTTTATCAATAGCCTCTCTCACGATAGCTTGATCTTCTGGTGATAAGCGATCATATGATTTTTGGCTCATTACAATGACTGCAGGGAAAGTCATTTGGTTTGTTAGTGTTAGATAATTCGCTTGTTCGTAGTACTTCTCAGTTACTAATGCGTCAAGGTCAATGTCAATTCCATCAATAACACCTGTTTGTAATGATTGATAAACTTCTGTTAGAGGCATTGAAGTAGGACCGGCTCCAACCTCTTCCCAGTATTCTTGCATTGCTGGGGAACCAATGATACGGATTTTTTTACCTTTTAGGTCAGCAGGTTTTTTTACAAAACCATCTTTCATTAACACATTACGGTTACCTACAAATGCAAAGTCAAGACCTACTAAACCTTGTGAGCTTAACGTATCAAGCATTGCTTTTGCTTCGTCCGACTTACGCATTTCAATTGCATCTTCTAATGTATCGAATAAGTAGGGCATAAACCATCCATTAAGTGACGTTTCACGTGTACTCATATATGCATTGGTCATAAAGCCGAAGTCAACTGATCCTGTTTCTAATTGTGATACGATGTCAGCTTCAGGGCCTAATTGAGCGCCTGGATAAATAGTTACTGACATACGACCATCTGATAAAGCAGCTAATTCTTCACCGAACTTTTCAGCAGTTGCATTCCAAACATGCGTAGCTTGTGCTACGTGGGTAATTTTAAATTCAATTTTTTCATCTGTTTTTGCAGTACTACTATTTTCAGCTGATGCAGAGCTTGATGTATCTGTTTCTTTACTCACGCAAGCAACCAAAATTAGAGATAGCATCATCATTAATGAAATAAAAATATAGTTTTTAAGCTTCATCTTTTTCCCCCCTAGAATCTGAATAAAGCAACTTGAACTATCTGAATCTAATTATCTATCTCTTAAGAAAAAGCAAACAGTTAACTGTTAACGGAATGCTGCCTTAAATTCTCCTGTGATTTTTTGATGACCGCCGTTTTCCTCATAAGTTTGTTGTTGCTCAATATCGTACATTTTCATAATCGGGATATCATTCACTGAAAATAAATAAGAATCCTGTGATGCAACATGTTCATGCCAAGCCCAGTTTGGAACAACGAAGTAATCACCTTGTTTCCAATCGAAACGAACCCCATTGATAACCGTATAACCGGATCCACGATGTGCATGGAATACAGTAGAATGTGTATGACGTTGGGCAATAGTATGGAAGCCAGCTGGTAAATGCTGCATGCGAGTTCCAAACGATGGATTTGCAGATTTACCTGTTGAAGGATTAATATACTCTACAGCAAATCCATGAAGTGGATCTGGATCGAATTCCATTAAACCTTTAATTCCTTCAACTGTACGGTCCCATTTATAATTTGTAAGTGGGGCAATTGTGTATTTATCATCCCCAACTGGACGAACCATCCCACCACGATAACGCTTCTCCGAATAGTTATCTGGTACTAGAGGTTGTTGTAATCCTGCTTCATATGGTTCAAAGAAAGTTCCACCGACAGCGTAAATCGTAGGAATATCTAAAGCATCCATCCACATCATCGGTTTATCTCCAACGTGCTCGTGACCATGCCATAAACCCTTAGGAGTTACTAAGAAGTCGCCTTCTTCCATGAAAATGCGCTCTCCTTGTACAATCGTATAAGCTCCTTCGCCATTTGTAATGAAACGAAGAGCACTTTGAGAGTGACGATGTGATGGCGCTTTTTCACCAGGTTGAAGCATTTGTACAGCTGCATAAATTGTTTGTGTAGTCGAAACCCATCCCCATGGCTTACGGTACGTTAATCCAGGATTTTGGAAATAAATAGCGCGTCTTTCTCCGCCACGTTCTGGAGTGAAAATTTGAGCAGCTTCATTCATCTTTTTCTCAATCAACTCAACGCTCCATAGATAAGCTTCTGCTTGTGGCTTTGGCGTAGCAGGCGCAATTTCTGGAAGCGCTTCCCAAAGTGGACCTAAATTGTATTGCTGAATATCCTTCGTAAAATCCTTAACTATCGAACTGTTCATATATTCTTTTACTTCTGCACTCATTTCTCCTGCCATAAAAAATACACCCCTTAGATTAATAGTATTTAAATTTACTTTAGCATGGCCTTAGTGAAATCAATCAAAACTTATTACTCTATAACTTTCTATATAGATTTAATCGTTTCCAATTAGAGCATTATTTTTCTGCTCTTTATGTTGATTGTCGTTGTATTCAACAAATCCTTTTTCTGCCTTATATCCATGAAACTCATCAATATAGTCAAAGTTATTTCTGTTGCTTAAAATGTTGTTTCGTAGGAGAATCGTTTCCTTTTTTGTCGCATGGATGATTTCTCCCCAAGTACGTGCACTTGATTGTATGAAATTCCCTCGAGGGATTCGTGTTTCTTGGTATTTCTTAAACGCCTCTTCTATTTCATCATTTTGTTCGATCATTTCCGCTAAATAACTAGCGTCCTCAATTGCTTGGCAACCACCTTGAGCAAGATATTGTAACATTGGGTGAGCAGCATCACCTAAAAGTGTTAGTTTACCATCAGTCCAGTTGTTAATTGGGTTTCGATCATACATCGGCCAACGACGTTGACGAGAAATAAATGAAATAGCATGTTGAACTAAGTCACAAGTCCCGTTGAACACTGTTTCCATTTCCTCAGGTGTACCCCAGTCAGTTGTATGTTCAATTTCAGGTGTATATTTATAGGATTTGAATACAACTACTTGGTTATATAATTTACGGCTACGAACAGGGTATTGAACTAAATGTAAATTTGGTCCGATCCACATATAGACATCATCCATATTCACCGAGTCGCCCATTTGTGACATTTCGATTGTTCCGCGGTAAGCCACATATTGAGAACAAACGACATCATCTTGAATTAGCTTTTGACGCTGTTTTGACCAAATCCCATCAGCACCAATTACAGCACTACCTGTGTGTACCTGGCCGTTAGCAGCAACTACTTTAACTCCATGCTCATTTTGTTCAGTATCTACAATTTGTTGATTTGTGTGTAATTCAATGTAACCGTTTTCTTTTGCAGTTTCATAGAGGGAATTTTGTAAGTCTGCACGATGTAACACGAGGTAAGGCGCACCATAGCGTTCAATATAGTCATTTCCGAAGTCTATTGAACTTAACTCTTTTCCTGTAAACGCATCCATTAATACTAATCGTTTAGGGAACACAGCAATTTCTTTTAAACGTTCTAATACGCCAATTTTATCTAGAACTCGAGTGGCATTTGCAGCGATTTGGATACCTGCTCCCACTTCTAGAAATTCCGGTGCTTGTTCTAGCACTTTTACATACTTATTTTTTTTAGCTAGAGTAAGAGCTGCTGTTAAACCACCGATACCTCCACCAACAATAATTAATGGATGATCTTTTGAATTCTGCACCTAAACATTCACCCCTTATTATAATCACTAATATCACTATCCATATTCCACAATATATGGAATAATGTTACTATGTATGAAAGTATAATGAGAATATAATAGTCTGTCAATTAATTTTCTAAAAATTCTATTTATTGATTTAGCTAGATTATCTATGCAAAATTACTGATTTTCCTCAAATACAATACGTGAAGGTGGCATTATTTATGGAAAATGAAGATAAAAAAATACATTCTACGGTACAATCTTTAGAAATTGGATTTAATGTACTTGAAGTAATAGCGGAGAGTCCCACTCCAATCAAGTTTAGTGAGATTCAGGAACGCTCCCAAATGACAAAAAGTAACTTATATAAATATTTAAATACGTTAACGAAAATTGGTGTTGTTTCTCGAGATCCTTATAGTGGAACTTTCCATCTTGGAATGAAGTTATTGGAGTACAATAAAAAATTTCATGCACAGCAGGACATAACGGCCATTGTTACACCTTTCTTACGAGAAATAAGTATGCAAACTGAGAACTCTGTTTTTCTCATGCTTCCTACTTTTAATGGTCCGATTATCTCTAAATTTTATAGCCCTGGCGAAGCAATCACTCTCGGAGGGCAAATTGGTGCTATATTACCTCCTAACACTTCTGCGGGAAAAATATTTGTGGCTTTTTATAAAGATCCTCTTAATGACGAGTGGAAGCAAAAAGCAAAGGAAACAATCGATCCTTGGGAATTAAAAAGGGCTTTAGAGGAAAAAATCATCTATTCCTTTGAGCCACTCGAAAGAAATATTTCATCCATTGCCTTTCCGATATTAGATGGTTTTGATGAATTGAAATGTATTATAACGGTCGTAGGCTTCAATTCGAATATTGAGCTGAGTTCAAATAGTACATTAATTAATTATTGTTATGACATGCAAAGGAAGATTTCGGCAATATTTTAACAACATGCACTTCCTGAAAGTAGTGAGGTAATAAAAGAAAATAACTTTTCATAGGGCAAGAGTAATTTTCTAAAAAAACGAACTATTCAATTAAATTGTTTACAAGACTACTTTCTATCTGATAGGATGTATTCATTAGAAGAGTAATAGAAATCATATAGTGAGTTGGGGTGGGGAATATGAAAATTGCTTTGTTTAATGAAAATCGTTTAGGAATTGTTGTAGATGAAAGAATTTATCATATTGATAGTGATAAATATTGGGATGCAAGTAGACCGCAAGATTCCTTAGTGTCATTAATGGAGAACTTTGAGAGCTTTAAAAAAGATATCGATCAATTACTAAGTAATAGTACATCTTATTTAGTAGACGAAGTGAAATTGGATGCACCTATACCAAAGCCAGGTAAAATCATTGCAGCTCCAGTAAATTATTATTTACATCAAGATGAAATGAATGAGCAATTTAACAATGCAGAATATACAATTGACCAACTAGGTTTCTTTCTAAAAGCATCATCTTCAATCATAGGACCTGGAGAGACGATAAAACTACCTTTTAAAGATCGTCGGACAGATCATGAAGCGGAAGTTGCTTTTGTTGTTGGGAAAAAAGCAAAAGATGTTCCTGCATCAGAAGCACATAACTACATTTTTGGATATTTTGGTTTAATGGATATTACCGTTCGAGGTAAAGAGGATCGACCTTGGAGAAAATCTTTTGATACGTTTACCCCAATTGGACCTTGGATTGTCACTTCAGACGAAATCGATAATCCCAATGATTTAAATTTTAAATTATGGGTCAATGACGAAGTAAGACATTCTGCCAATACAAAAGATTTAATCTATGATTGCTATAGGTTCTTTGAAGCTGCCTCAGCGGTAATGACTCTTGAACCAGGAGATATTCTTACAACAGGGACTCCAGAGGGTGTTGGCCCTATAAAAAAAGATGATATAGTCCGAATTTCGATTGAAAAAATAGGTGAATTTTCAGTCAACGTAGATGATAAATAATTTTAGAAATAAATCATCTAAAGCTTAAAATATAGAAATTGAAAAAACGTAGTTCATGAAATTGCTGAACTACGTTTTTTATATTATGGGCACTATTTTAAATCTTTTGGCATGTATTTAGTCGCTTATGAATAAAATGAGCTAGTTACAATTCCGTATTCTGTTGCATCAACTCTTCATGTAGGATTTGAAAATGATGCGAAGGAGTGTAAAATTTGACCATTTTAAATCCTCAATATTCATTTCTGGAGGCCGATTATAAGAATAGTAGCTTGAATGGAGCAAAATTAGAATATGAAAATATATCGATCGATGTACAACAACAAAATTTAGAAACTAACATAGATGTAAAAAGAAGTCTTAAAGACACGATAATATGGCTATTGGTAAAAATTAATCCGATGGCTACGATACTAGTGTGGGTCCCTGCGGATATTTATTGTGTAGTTTTTTTAATGACAGGTGAGATGATGACGTTTTAAATACATTTCAATTTAATTATCAAAATAAATTTTATTTATCGTCGAGTAATTCTCGGCGTTTTTTTTTGCACTTGAAGTGTAATAGCATAGCAATGTATCTCTATTCTAATGCGTTTTGCATATAAATTTAAAAATATAAGTGGTAGTAGCGTTTAGAAAGAGGTTTTTATAATAAAAACAATAAATAAAAATTAAAATGGAATAAAGTTTTATTGTAAAACGATAAATTGTGTGATAAATTAACATTATAAATTATTTGGTGAGGTGTTTTTTTATGGAACGAGGGTCAACACTCTTTCTAAAGATTTGTGTGATTCTAATGGGATTGCCAGTGCTTGGGGTATGCATATTTATGGTTCCCGATATGGCGAATTTTGGAGCAAGGTTGTATCCGGACTTTCCGTTAATTAAATTTTTACTATTTATCGTAATGTACGGAGCTGCTATTGCGTATTACTTTACGTTGTATCAGGCTTTTAAACTGTTAAATTATATTGATAAAAATAATGCTTTCTCGCAAATTTCTGTAGATGCATTAAAGAAGATTAAAATTAGTGCTATTATTATTAGTAGTCTGTATGTAGTTGGTATGCCGCTCTTTTATCTAATTGCAGAAAAAGACGATGCACCTGGTCTTATATTAATTGTGGCGGTTTTTGTTTTTGCCCCACTTGTGATTGCAGTCTTTGCTGCAGTTCTCCAAAGACTATTACAGGAAGCGATCAATATTAAATCTGAAAATGATTTAACGGTCTGAGGTGAAAACAATGGCAATTATTATTAATATTGATGTGATGCTAGCGAAAAGGAAAATGAGTGTAACAGAGTTATCGGAAAAGGTCGGAATAACGATGGCCAATCTTTCAATTCTAAAAAATGGCAAAGCCAAAGCGATTCGATTAACTACGTTAGAAGCAATTTGTAAGGCATTAGATTGTCAGCCTGGGGATATATTAGAATATAGAAGTGACGAATAAAGTTAGTATTCAATTGCAATGACAAAAATGAACCTTTTTAACGGATGACCATTACGAATTCAAATAGCCATCTTCGAACTGATCTCTTATTTAGAGATCGGTTTTTTGATTTATTACAGTAATTACTGTCTAACATATTAGGAGAAATACATAGTTACTACGATTTTACTTTATGGGAGGTTTTTTTCGATGTTAGACTGTGTCATTGTTGGTGGAGGTCCATCGGGCTTAAATGCTGCACTTGTTCTTGCAAGGGCAAATAAAAAGGTAATCTTATTCGATGATGATAGTCCAAGAAATGCAGTAACTCATGCATCACATGGATTTATAACAAGAGATGGGATTAAACCTTCTGACTTTAAAAGGGCAGCTATAGAAGATTTAACGAAGTATCCTAATCTCACTATTCAAAAAGAACGAGTCGCTGAAATAAAAAAAGATTATCGCTGCTTTTCTATTCATGTGAATAATTATGTAATCAAATCCAGAAAGGTGATACTAGCCACTGGTCTTAAAGATGAGTTTCCAGATGTAGATGGGGTGCACAAATTCTATGGGACCAGTTTGTTTAGTTGTCCGTTTTGTGATGGGTGGGAATTAAAGGATTTACCACTTGTTCTCATTTCTGAAAGTCCAGGTGCCTTTCATAAGGCGAAGTTAATATTTAATTGGAGCAGGAATTTAGTTGTATGTACGAATGGAAAGAAAGTTTTCTCGATGGAGCAGAAAGAAGCGCTATTGAAAAATAAAATCGATGTGATGGAAGACAAAATAGTAACTTTAGAAGGGGATGAAGGTCAATTAAAATCAATACGTTTTATAAATGGGAAAGGTATTGAAAGAAGAGGTGGATTTGTAACAGTTCATTTACGGCAAGCTTCCTCTCTTCCAAATTCCTTAGGGTGTACTCAGGGTGATAATGGAGGAATTGTAACTGATAATTTTGGACGTACGAATATTGATGGGGTATATGCCTGTGGAGATCTTACAAAATCAACTCCCTCACAAGTAATAGTTGCTGCAGGTGAAGGGACCAAAGCAGCAATGGGTGTAATTAATGACTTAGTAAAGGAAGACTTTTAATTGAAAACTGCATGAGATAAGGGAAACTTACTCTAATTCTTATAAAAAAGAGCTTGAACAGTCATCCAAGCTCTTTTTTGCTTAACAAATTCTCAATTTTCTACTGGTGGAATAATCCCATATACAAGTAAGATAAAGAATACGAGACCGACAATTAATAAAAGAAGGGAAGCTGTAAATATTGGACCTCGTTTGAATATAAAAGGCTCACTTTTTTGTATAATTCCCGTTCGAGCACTTACTTCAGAAGAAGTCATATTCGAAATCACACCACCACTACTTGTAAAAAAGAAAATGAGTACAGTCAAAGCTAATCCTACAAAAAACATTATTTCAATCGTTCTCACAGAGAAGAAAGAGGCAACTAAATACGTAAGAAGTAATTCTAAAATGAAAGCAACGGACATAACAGTAAAATATTTTTTTCGCATTACAATCCCCCTAAATAGAGAATTACTATTTTTCTATATTTACGTAAGAGTAATGGGAAAAGTTTCAATATTTATAATTTCCATTCGTAATTACTTCTAGTAGGTTCCCCCATTTCACAATTTTTGGGCTTTTAACATATGTTAAAAAAAGCATAAAATGAGGGGAAGAAATGCATGAATTCTGTTTTGTTTCCTGCTTTGTTAGCTGGTCCGATTATTCGACGGCTCGATACTTCTCAAGTATATATTTGGGTCGCGATGAGTAAAGAATATTCCATAACAGCGGATGTATATCTAGTAAATACAATCGACGGAACCGAAAAGTATTCCAAAATTAACTCTATAACGAATACCCAAACAATTCAATTTGGTAAAAATCTATTTATTCATCTCATACAAATAACCCCCACTATTAATCAATTTCCAACTAATGAATTTATAGGTTATAACTTACATTTTGAGAATCAGGAGGAGTCCTTTGATTTAGGGAAACTTGGACTTCTCACTCATTCCAATGAAAAAAGTATTGTCTATGATTCATTCAAGTATCCTACTTTTTTTTACCGGAAAAGAACTCGCAGTTAGCCTCTAAATTCCTTTTTGGCTCGTGTCGGAAGCCACATGGGGAAGGGGAGGATGTCCTATCAAAGGTAGACAGCCTTCTAGAAGAGCAAAGTCGACATATAAATAATCGTCCGGAGGCACTACTTCTAATGGGAGATCAAATTTATGCAGACGATGTAGCAGATCCATTATTTCTACCAATAAATCAATTGGGGAAAGAACTAATGGGAATAGAAGTGAACCTGGCTTCCATTGAACAACGAATAAAGTTGAAACCATATAACGCGTCCATAAACAAAATTAATGGTAGAAAAGAACTCATAAAAGAACTTGCAAAATTTTCAACTAGAAATGGTGCGAATCATCTTATCCAATTTGGTGAATATGCTGCAATGTATTTATTTGCTTGGAGTCCAGTTCTTTGGGAACTATGCCAGGAGGAAGGACTATTACAACCTTTTGATAAGGCATACGAGGAAAATGGCTTTCATTTAAAACTGGCTAGAGGTACAGATAAGCTAAAAAAGCTTGAGAAATCTCAATTAGAAAAAAGATATTCTAATCAAGAAAAACACATTGCTAATTGTCACTCTGCCACATATAAAATTAGGAGAGTGTTCGCCAATATACCAACATATATGATATTTGATGACCATGATATAACAGATGATTGGAATATCAATGCTGATTGGAAAGAGACTGTTCAATCGTCCCCAATAGGTAAACATATTGTTGCAAACGGTCTATCAGCTTACTTTGCCTTTCAAGGATGGGGGAATACCCCACAAGTATTCGGGGATACTTTTATTCAGATTTTAAATCAACATTTTAAGAATCTAAGAGAAGGGAAAATAATGGCTCATTATGAGGAGTGGGTTGAAATGTTGTGGACGCATCATCCTTGGCATTTTGTAACTCCTACCTTCCCAAGAGTACTGTTTCTTGACACGCGAACAATGAGAGAGTATGAGGATAAACCTAATACACAAATTGTGGAAGAACTTGTTGAAGAACAAGCGTATCCACCTCAACTAGTTAATGAAGCTGAATACAAGGAAGTTACAAAACAGTTAAAGGACAGTGGGTGGAAAAAAAGAGATCCATTAATCATTGTTTCACCAACTCCTGTCATTGGTTTCGATTTTATCGAGAAAGCGATGCTACAAATTCTTCCTATACTAAGTAAAATGGGCGTACATGTACAAACTATTTTTGATGTAGAAGCATGGAGATACAATGGGAAAGGTCTAACTAATCTATTAAATCAGTTAGCAAAATGGGAACCAAGTAACACAATTATCCTTTCTGGTGACGTCCACTATAGTTTTTCGGTAACTTCATCTTTTTCATTTCCTAATAATAAAGAACTTCAAGTAAAACAAATCACATCAAGTCCAATCAAAAATATGAGCTTTAAAAATTTTGGACTACTCATGAAGGTTATGGCAACAATTAATCAGATGTTACAGAAAACAGATACTCTCTATCGTTATTGCGACCCTACTTACAAGATCCATGATACAGATAAACGAGCCCAACCAGATGAGAAATTTCTATGGAAGGAACAGTTACTCTATGATCAAATTGCAGGCAAATCTATTATAGAAACGGAAAACACCTTAGGGATTTTATTTTTCTCTAGGGATCATGTTGAGAACAAGTTTATTAGAGAGTCGTGAATAAAGAAGATATATAGGGTCGAATTTTGGGATAGAAGCCTTACCCCATTAATTAACAAAAGAGGACTATATTAAAAGTCATTCAGAGACTTTGAATATAGTCCTTTTTTATGAAGGATATGATGTGGGTTATATCAGAATTATCAAAAAAGTATTAAAATCTATCTACTATATAAGTTAGAATTTTTTCCGGCTTTATAAGCTTTTTTGATAAAACTAATAATTTGAATAAGATGGAACTTTTAATGTTTTTAGAATTTTAGTTCTTTAGTCTATTAGTATATTAAGTATTTGACTGTGGGAAAACGGTAGTATAAAATCTTTCGAGGTACATAAATTATTTTCATTTTAATATAAGAATTTTTATAAATT
>DATMGC010000159.1:0-16354 GCA_035555915.1 Ureibacillus sp.
GAGCATATTGCGGTTCTTCTTGTTCGATTTGTTGAACGCGTGGTTCAACGCTGTCTAGAACGGATTGAGTTTGTTTAGCAGCCTCTTGGTAAAGCTGCTTAGCTTGTTGATTTTCCGTACCAAGAGCAAATGTTTCGAAGCTAGCCTGCGCACTTTTCAATCCTGCTAGAGCTGTCTTTACCTCATTTATTACTGTCATAAATAACGCCTCCTTTAATTTTTACTTTATTAGAATGATGTATAAGAATATTTTTTATCACTTCCAATTTTTTCTTGTTTTTAAATGAACAAAAACCCACAGTTATGTAATTATTTTTGACAAATGGCACCATTTTTTTGATAGTAGCCTCTTTTCCCTATCCCCATCAATTCCTCTATTTGAACTTTGACTGTAAGATTGCATCATAAAACTTTTCTGTACTACATTTTTTATCTCCAATTCCTGACACCTTCCCGTTTATCAATAAATCCTCTAATTCTTTTTTAAAAGGGAAATTTTGAAAATGATACAAATAGGCCCCTACTGTTTGGTGATTAAGGACCTTAATATTATTGTTGTTAAGTTAATATGTTCGTATAAAAAAGTGGAAGGAGAAGATAATATTGAAAGTAAAAAACCAATAGAGAGGACGATAAAAATGAATCTAAAGTGGTTAAGACTATTAACAGCAGTTTTTCTATCTGCATTCATGTTAACGGGGTGTAATAATGTAGAAGAGGATAATGATCCTCCACCACCTGAAGTGGATGTAAATCCTGATACAGAAGAACCAATTGAAGATCCTGAAGATGCAAATGACCCAGATAATATAGATGAAAATGATGTGGACCCAGATACAGAAGAGCCAATTGAAGATCCTAAAGATGCAAATGACCCAGATAATACAGATGAAAATAAGGATGATGAAGCTGATTTAGTCCCTGATGCAGAAGAACCCATTGAAGATCCTAAAGATGTAAACGATCCAGATAATATAGATGAATAAATATTAATAGACAGCAATAAGGCACACCGTTTGTTTTCAAACGGTGTGCCTTATTGCTCCAAATTTAACTGTTATGATAACTCAACTGTTTTTTTGAACCAATAGAACAAAAATACATTTAAACATTTCAACTCTACTAGTTTTTCCTTTATAAGCATGGATCATATCAACCATTTTTAAAACATTTCATTAATTTCCCAAGATTCAACCGTTAAATAAGCGGTCTGTGGATCCATACCCTTACCAATTAAATAGGTTATTGCAGCAACTTCCTGCAATGCATGGATATATGAAGTATCTTTTGCTTCTTCTAATCCATATTTTACAAAAGGGGCAATAATATTTAATACTTGTGATTTCAAATGAGGATATAAAGGTTGTTTGATTTGTTGCTCTGCCCAAATTTCAGACTCAGGATATTGCTGAGACTGGGTGGAATATTGAGGGTGATAATTAGACATGTGATTATGATATTGATGCATTTTTTAACTCCCTTTCTTTTGAGTATATTCAGTTTTATCTTATGTTCCTCACTTTTCCTAGGAATAGACATTTGCCTACATTCCTAGTTTGAAGAAAAAGAATAAAGAAAATAAGAAATAGTAAACTTAATGACATGATTGCTTACTTATTTATCATCAACTTTTTACTTTTAATTTTTTTTTAAGGCAATGTAATACGAAACCTCTTTTTTTATTTTCCACCTATTCCCATTGTAAAAATTCCTGGGACGAAACAAGCTAATAACAAAACTATTTAGAGGTGTCTCATGAGAAAAATACCAAGGGCCTTATTGGTTACCGTTTCCATACTTATTCTTTTATCCATAGGGTTACTATTTCAAGTAGAAAATACAAGAAACACAGAGAATCACGAAAATGAAACTGTAGCTGTCAAAAACAGATTTAATACCCCTATAACCAGAGTCCAAAATGTTGAAAGCGAAAAAAATGTTCTTCAAATAAACAGCATTGCCATGGATGAAACCATAAAGAATCACTTAAGAAATGATCCTTCCGTTTTTCTTATTAAACACAATGAAAAAACTGAGAGTCATTATATTAAGAAAGAAGTAACCGTCAAATTCAAGGTTCACCCAACAACGCAAGATTTAGAACGGATGGCAAGTGAGATAAATGGTAAAATCATTGAAGATCTGAATTCTACGATTGCTTTTCATTCCAATGAGCTTTCAACTTCGGAACTAATTGAATACTTTAACGGACAGGCTATTGTTGAATTTGCTGAACCCAATTATCTTTATCTGCAAAATCAAATTGGACTTCCTAATGATTTACTATACCGCGAACAATATCAATGGAACTTACCGGTCATTCAAGCCGAAGCAGGCTGGGATATTACAACAGGGGATGAACATATTATTATTGCTGTTATAGACACTGGGGTTGATCTGGACCATCCTGATTTGAGCAGAAGATTAACAAATGGATACAATGTTCTGGAAAATAACGACTTTCCTGATGATGACAGTGGCCATGGCACCCATGTATCCGGAATCATTGCATCGGAAACAAACAACCAAGAAGGCATTGCTGGCATCACCTGGTATAACAAAATAATGCCTATAAAAGCAATGGGTGCTGAAGGATATGGAACGACCTTTGATATAGCAAAAGGGATTATTTGGGCAGTGGATCATGGAGCAAATGTCATTAATATGAGTTTAGGCAATTATCAGCCTTCTTCTCTTTTGAAAGAGGCAATCGATTATGCATACAATAAAAATGTAGTCTTGATTTCTGCAGCAGGAAATGAAAATACTATGCAACCGAGCTATCCAGCAGCATATCCTGAAGTTTTAAGTGTGTCAGCTGTCGACAACACAGGACGACGAGCATCTTTCTCAAATTACGGGGATTATATTGATGTCTCAGCTCCAGGAGTCCAAATTACGAGCACCTATTTTAACCAGCAGTATGCAGCTTTATCAGGTACTTCTATGGCTTCTCCTCATGTGGCAGGACTTGCTGGCCTTTTGCTTTCTGCAAACCCTAATTTAACTAACAGAGAAGTAATAGACATTATTAAGAATTCTGCATATGATTTAGGAATCCCTGGAAATGATAGCGATTTCGGCAATGGCTTAATTGATGTAAAGAATGCACTGGAAGCAGCCCAAAATGAATAATCTGAAATACTCCCCCTATTGACCCCATGTCAGGCAAAAGGCAATGAACCTTTATAAAAGGTGCCTTTTGTAGTTAAAAAACACCTTGAAATTTTTGAATTCATCCCCAAGTAGTTCCTAATTCTGGGTTCTGACATCATATTGCTAGGAAATCCTTCACAAGCAATCCCCTATTCGCCAAATGGATTTTCTGGAAAAGTTACAACGGTTTAACTAAGGTTAGTCGATATGAAAAAATTGAATAATTTAAAAGCTATGGACTGGTTACCATAGCTTTTTGCGATCTTATTGTATTGGAGGATTATGCGGAAACTGGGACATGTACCCTGTAAACTGCTGTGCCGCCTGTTGAAGTTTTTGTGGCTGTTCCGCTTCAAGCGAATACCATCCCTTTTGAAACATCAGATTATACAGTTCACGCTGCAAATTCTTCGTTTCGTCGAAAACCGCGTGAATGTCCTGATATAGCGAAGCGTGGCTTGCCTCATTCATTGCCGTAGAATAAGATGCCGTAATGTACTTTTCATACGAAAGCATATCGTTTAGGAAGTCACGTTCATTCATCTCAGGTGTTTTTGGTATAGGTGTTTCTGGATTTTGAATCTTGTTTTGATTGTAATTCATTTTGTATGTCCCCTTATTGATTCATTTGGTTCACATTTTGCTCCAAATGCTGCAAAATGCGCTGATAATGTCTTTCGTGCATCATGCATGCCTTTTCAAGGGCTGCTACGACCTGTTGATCTTGGCACTGGCCTGCTGCAAAATGTGCCTTTTTGAATCCTAAAAGGTTCCACGATAGCATGTCCTTTAAGTAATTAAAATCTTTTCCTGTGAGCACCTGTGGTGGCTCTTGAAAGACCGGCGGCTGACTTTGAGATTGATTTGGTTGTTGCTGTTGCATGAACAGTTCCTCCTTATTGCTTCATTTACCACTTTAACTTTCCAAATTTATAAAAAACTATACCTATATTTAGGAATTTACCAGATGGTAATTTTCAAAATCACTAAGTCTCTAGTTAGGACAGTGCCCAGATCATTACGCCTTTCGTGATGTCAGAACTTACCCAACCTTAATTCTCTTTTTTTCGTTCTTAATATCTTATAAAAGTTCTTATAAAGGTAGTCCATAATATATAACAGACAATCCCTTCATATTCCATACGTATACTGGTTACATAGTTTGTACATGTTAAGAGAAAAAGAAGGAGGGATTTTAGTTGGAGTGGATTTTTTTTCTATACCTGTTAAATACGTTCTTTATCTTATTCATAGCAATTTGGGAAGTTCGTCGGCCAGCCAAAGCTTTGAATTGGATAGTAATCGTCCTTGTTTTGCCTGTCATTGGTTTCTTACTATATCTTAGCATATCAAATCCCAAGCTTATTCATCGTAAAAGATTGACCTCTTCTCATAATGAGTCTGATAAGTTACCTGATACATATAGTGATTCAGCATCGATAATCGCCGATGCTTTAAGGTATTTTACTGTAGGCGGGCTTCGAGTCGGCAAAGTCCAAGTACTAAACAATGGAATAGCAAAGTATGAACAACTCATCAAATCCCTACAAAAATCACAAAAAACCATTGACCTCGAATATTACATCTATCGGAATGACCAAATTGGTAATCGTATCACAGAACTGCTGATCGAAAAAGCAACAAACGGGGTCAGGGTTCGTTTTATAAGAGATGGTTGGGGGAACAAAAAATTCCCAAGTCACATAATCCTTCAAATGATGGATGCAGGAATAGAATGCCGGACAATATTTCCTTTACGTTTTCCCTGGATTATGTCCAATTGGAATTACCGGGATCATTGTAAGATTGTCACGGTCGACGGAAAGGAATCCTTTACTGGCGGTATGAACGTGGGATATGAATATACAGGATTAAAGCCTGACGTAGGATTTTGGCGGGACACTCATTTGCAAATGATAGGGGAAGCAACAGGCGATTTGCAGACTATCTTCGACGTTCATTGGAATATCGCTTTGCCAGAACGGATAAAGTCAAAAACAAAATCTGAGGTAACGAAAATGCCCACTAAAATCCCAATATATAAATCAAAGGAAATCAATCCAACCGGAAACGTAGATCTTTCCAGTTGGTCAGCCGAATTGGGATCTGAGTTGTGTGCCATAGATGGTAAAATGACAGACAATTCCCCAAAGACAGGTGAATTGCAAAAAGCGTACATCCATACGTTAGAAGGAAATCCTGGAATTCCTACTCCAGTCATTCGGCAAGCTTACTTTATATGCATAACACAGGCAATCAAGACGATTGATATAACAACACCCTATTTTGTACCAGAAACAGATATTATCATGGCATTAAAGACAGCTGTGGCTCATGGTGTACGCGTAAGATTACTTGTTCCTCGCCATATTGATCAAAAAATCGTGGGCTTTGCAAGTCGTACCTATTACGGGGAACTTATAGAAGCTGGGGTCCAAATCTACCAGTACGATAAAGGAATGTTACATGCGAAACTGATGATCATTGATGAGGAAATTGCAGAAGTAGGCGCAGCAAACTATGATATGAGAAGTTTTCGCCTGAATTATGAAGTGTGTCAAGTCGTGTACAGTGCTGATGTGGCAAGGGAACTCACAGAGCAGTTCGAGAGGGATCTTACTGATTCTGTACCATTAAGAATTGAAGACTTGTTGCAACGATCCCTGACCGAGCGCATTGTTGAACAGGGTTCTCGCCTGCTTTCTCCATTATTATAAGTTGATGTATCCTGTTTTTATTGTACTATCTTAAATCTAGATTTTAAAAATTTCATTGTTTTTAAAATATTTCTGATTCATTTGAAAAAAGTCGAAAACCCGTGTTAGAAGAACTTTCAACATGGTTTTTTTTCTTATTTACGATGGAAATTCATTACTAAAAAACGGTAATACTAAAAAGGCAGCTCAAAGAGTTTGAATTCAAAAATATCTGTTACCTTTTAATTTAAATATAGGGGTGATATCAATAGATAATATATTTGAAAATCTTAAGGAAATACGTTTATTAGAAGATAAGCTGTATAATTTAGAATTAAATGGTTGGCTAAAAAATGAGTTTTTAACTTGGGAATGGTGGATACTAGTCGTTTTTTTAGTTGTACCTTGGGTTATATGGGCTAAACTTGTTAAACGAGACATTATTTTAGAAATTTTGTTATTTGGTACCATAATTATCTTGACAACAACCTTATTAGATGTAGTTGGTGCACAATATAGTTTTTGGGATTACCCCATTGCATTCCTACCTTTTATTCCTAGGGCCCTTCCTTTTGATTTTTCAATGGTACCTGTAGCTTACATGTTGTTATATCAATATTTTAGAACGTGGAAATCTTTTATTTTAGCCCAGATCATTATGGCACTAACATATGCCTATATAGGTGAACCCTTTTGCGAGTGGGTCAAACTTGTTAATTATTTAGAGTGGAGATACACATATTCATTCATATATTACATCATTGTTGGAATTGTAACTCGAGCTTTAATACTAAAACTAGCCTATTTATCTAAACCTCAAGATCTTACAATTAAGTAAAATTTAAATTGGAGGAAAAAACTTTGGAAGAAGTTAATATTGGTTTACTGACGATCAAAGTCATCGTTGGTTTTGCAACTTTATTTATTATCATTATCATAACAGGCAGAACATCCATCTATCAGTTAACCCCGTTTCACTTAGTTTTTGTGTTAATACTTGGAGATTTTTTAGGAAATACCATTTATGAAGATAATGTTAATTAAAAGCAACATAGTGTATTTATTTTTTAACATCATCATGAACAGTAACTAGATTATTAACTCCTCCAATTAGTATTTTAAGAACTATTCTCACCTATCTCTTTAAATTATGTGAAGCTAAATCTATAACCACCTTATGAGAAGTGTTCAAAAGAATATTAAAATAATTAAGTTATTCTAAACCTTTAGGACATTGCAAAATATACAGGTATTACAAGGGAAAAGAAACATGAAAAAAAGCGAATCCCTTAGTACAAAAGGGATTCGCTTTTTGTGTTAGTAACCATTCTTATTTTATCGTATATGCAAGATTTTATGCACCGTTGATAAATCAAAGTTTTCCGTTTCTGAAGAAGCCTGTTAGCTACATAAAAAAGTGGGGTTTTATGCAACCCTCTTATTAATAAAATGGCCCGATTTTGGAACAACAATAACATATTTCTTTTCTGCCTATTTTACACAAGTAAATTTTATCGGAAATTAGCAGGTGTTAATTCTATTTTTTCTTCATTTCAAACAAATAATAGAATATAATCAGTCATAATACCGGGATGCCCTAACTGTCGTAGCAAAGCTGTTACATTCCCACGATGGTATGTTCCGGAAAAATGGCTTGATCTAGATTCCCTAGTCGATCAAAGAATGCTTTAAATTGCTCGGATAAGTTGACAAACATCATTTCCATTTCCTCTATAGTTGATTACCCGTCTTTACAATTTCATCAAAACTGTACCTGACATGACGCCAAGCCATGTAGTGTCGGTGAGGTAAATATGCACCAATACTTCTGAAATGGAAGAAAAAACGCTTTGAATCTTCTTATGGTAAATATCCTGCGGGCAGTTCTTTTAAGTGCTCAAAAAATTTTGATTCGCCCATACATGATAATTGTAATAGGTGATGTTTCATTTTAAATCCCTCCTGTTCATTTTATAAAAACTCAAAAAAGGTATCCATAGTCAATCTATCTATTTAGAATTTTATAGAAATCTCCCAAAACCTTTTGTCAGAGGGATTCTTGTTGACATAAAGTTTCTTGTAATCAAAACAAACTGGAATAAATTCCGGTTTGTTTTTTTAGGATAGAAAGGAGAATATTAAGTATGTAAAATAAAAGGCTACCATATAGGCAACCTATGTGTATTTCTCATTTTTTTATCAACTTACTACCGTTTATAATCGGATACAAAATTTCTGATTTCTTGTATCGGTATTTCCAAGTTAATAACCATATGAATGAGTTCAACCCATTCTTTATCAAGTTCTTCTACTGTATCGTTTGCCTCCTGACTTAGCATTACTATTCCTCTATCAGAATCAGAGGGTAACTCAGCTATCTTTCTCACATCAGATTCACCTTCTTTTTCTTGATAACCCTGTGATTCTTTGTGTAGCAGTTCCCACTGTTCATATAGGCTTTTAGCTGTCTGATAGTCATCTAAATCCACTTTTAAATCTGTCTGTAATTTTCCTTTTAATTCGCGGTATGACTCTTCCCATTCCTCTAAGCTTTTTATATCAAAGAGTTTTGAAAACCTCGGTTTTATACTTTCCCAGTGAAAATAAATATTATCACACCATTCCAACAAATCTTCACGGTATTGTTTTTGTTCTTTTATTTCCATCATTTCCTCAAAAACCTCCACTTTAGTGATTTTTCACCTTTATAATGACCACAATTTTATACTATGTTCCATGAATATCCTGGGATTAGACATTCACCTAAATATTTCTAATAAACATGACATGAGCACCAAAACTTAGAGATGACTTTAATATTTCATGAATATAAACTTTTTAAGTGTTTAATTTAGGAGTTTATTTTGAAGTATAATTTTATAAACCAAAATTGGAGGACATATTTTTTTTAAAAACTGGCATTCTATATCTTGTTCGATGATTTAAAAGGAGGAATCACCAGACAGTTACAAAAGATGTTCAAACGGTGTTAGCTGGATTAAAAAGTGCATAAGCTAGTTCCGAAACGTTCTCATTAGGTACTGAAAATCAACAAGCAAAGACACTTTATCAAAATGCAGCACAGCAAACACAATCCGTTATTGATAGTAACGAACCTACCTCGTCTTCATATTGTTGGCTGGTCAGCTTTTGCAATCTTTTATGAATGGCTTATAGTTAAAGCTAATGTATTTCATTATGGTAAGTTGGAAACTAGGGTATTCAATACCAATTTATCCTGTATTATATTTCATTTTACTTTTGAACGTTTTATTTATTAGACGTATAATCAAATAAGAAATATTACACTATATTGTCCTACTGGGTAATTTAATGTTCCTTCTTCAATGAACATGTCATCTTAGTTAAACGGGGTAATACCAGCGAAGCTGTCACCACCCGCAATAAGGAAATGTCAAGGTAATAATAAGTTGTTAAAGTTAAGTACTTCCAACACACATACCCCCGTCCTGTTTTGGATGGGGGTAAAATAAAGTTTTATTCAACAATCGCGCACTTATCTACAGTAAGTTGTTAAAAAATGAGGTTCTACCGAACCTCATTCATTGAATACATGACTTTAAAGTTAGACTACCATCTTACTTGATTTCTTTATAAATTGTTGCCCATTCAACTTTAAGTTGTTCTTTCAATTTCCTGTTTTCTTCCTCCAAATTCTTATTTCTCTTCCGAAGTGATGCAATTATGACATCTTTTGATTTTTCTGTCATATCCCGTTTAACTTTCATTGGTGATTCTAATTCTTCTTCTTGTTTCCTTAAAGTTTCAATACGAGATCTGATTTCAATGTACTTATAAAGGAATGACTTTGAAACCCCAGATTCTTCTGCTACAGAGTTAAAGTTAATCTTCTTCTGTTGCTTTATCATTTTCTTAAGTATTTTTTCTACCTTTTGAAAAATCTGTTGTCACTTTAGGAGTTATTTTGCATCTATTTTAAGCGTTATTTTGCACTATAGGTAAATATAAAAAAGTCCAATTTCTCAGCATTAAAATTGAGAAATTGGACTTTTTTCGTTACTCCGGAAAAGCGCCCTTTTCTTGAATAACCTCTTTTAATCCATTCATCCTATTCTTTCCCTAACTCCTTTCGGATTGCCAATTGTGCTTTAGAGGTAGATGCAAAATGGAGCCAACAGGACTTATCACCGGGATATTGACTTATCAAAATCTCTACAATATCCCATTGGGATAGAGGAGCTGAAACAGGATGGATTTTCCCGTTAATCCGTACAACTGCCATATGCTTCGCTTTCTCAGCATCTACGGCAAAAGCAAAATCGATTGCAGTTGCTCCATTCGGTAAATGTATAACATCTAACTTAGGTGTAAACACAGTTATTTGGTTCCCAAGCAACTCATGAGAAACAAAGTTTAAGAATTCTAAAGGATCTTCTGTGACTGCCTTATTTGTGGGAATAACCTCACCTAATATCTTTGAAAGAATGGTTTGTAACTCATGATCCCTATGTTCTGTTAGAAAGAAACAAATCCCTTTGTCTCGTATCTCTTTTGATTCCATATCTTGTATACATATGACCACTTCGTTACCATCTATGTCTACTGTTGTCCTAAGATATCGATGAAATGGATGTGATTGAATGGCTATATAATCTATAAACTTACTTGAAACAGGTTTATATAATTGATGGACAATACCCATAGCAGAGTAGCAGGACATTTTGTCAGGAACCGAAATGACAACCTGTCCAATATGATCGATGATGTCAGGATAAGTCATTGCGGTGTAAAGGGGCTCCACTTCATCATGTATTGTGTATGAGTCTATGTCAATATAACCTTGTGAAGCCTTTTGGAATTCTTGCCGAACTCTGTTCGCATAGGAGTTGAACAACTCCTTACAATTTTGATGAAAAGACTTTATTTGCGTATAGTGGCCATTGTGAAGATAAGCATAAGATAGGTCCTCCAACTCTGCTTGTATACGGAGTAAACCTAATTTTTTACAAAACGGGGTAAATATTTTTAATGTTTCACTTGCATACGGAACTTGCTTTTTAACTCTTTTCACTTGTAAGGTTCTCATGTTATGTAAACGATCTGCCACTTTAATGACCACAACTCGTATATCTTCCTGCGCAGCCACTAACATGTTCCTGAAATTGACTGCCTCATATTTTTCTTTTTCCGGAACTTCATTCTTATCGATTTTGGTCAGGCCATGGACAATAGTTGTTATTTGTTCTCCAAATAAATGTTGAATAGCCTCTAGGGTATACTCTGTATCCTCTACAACATCATGCAGTAAAGCACCTATCAATGTGGCGACATCCACTTTATAGTCCAGTAATATATTTGTAACAGCATAAGGGTGAATGATATAAGGCTCCCCCGACTTGCGAAACTGTCCATCATGAGCTTTCTTTGCCGTGACCATAGCCTTAAGTAATAGGTCTTTATCTCGATTATTTAAATAAGAAGCTCTTTGTAATAGCTGTTGCTCCATACGTCTTCTCCTATTTATTATAATATATTCCTTACTTGTAGATAACATAACGGAAGTTTTATTTAATACCTTCTAATCTATATCATTCCATATCTCCGATATAAGTTACCGATTTCTTATTTCTAAGACCAAATTCCATTAGAAATGATATTATTGCTTTGGGGTAAAGATTTGTGTTTTGAAGGTTCGCATTGCTCAAGAATAGCGCCCTATTCTTGAAAATTCCTAAACCTACTAGTTAAGTCAATAAAGTCTTAATAGTATTTAATAATATTTGAAGCCTTTTTACTCCTGTTTTTAACATCGTTTTAACTGCTTTTTTTACCGAAGGTTGGTTTAGAATAACAACTAAAATTAAAGCAACTAAGGCATAACAAGTAATTTTCATCCCAGAAAATTGTGATGTAAAAACATCTTCATGGATCTCTGTTACTTCACGAATACTCCACCAACTCCGAGGGTCAGCAAATGCAGAAGTACCTAAAAATAACACCAGAAACAAAACTACAAAGTGAAAGTATAGTTTTTTTATAATTCCGATCAATACATTCAACTCCTTTTTCTGTTTATATTTAATTCAACCTCAAAACTTCACTATCCTGCACCTTGAACTGATTAAGTCCTAAAATAAGTGGACTGCTGAAACAGTCCTTCATTGTTCAATTCTTGCGCCCTTTAATGGAAGATCAGGAAACTTATCTAAAGTGACTTATATAGCTCTAGCTATTACTAAGTGATGATAATTGATTACCTTTAACCCTTTAGGAGTAGTATTCTTATAAAAAATTTCTTCAACATCTCTTAAACATTCGCGCCAAGCTACCTCTTTTAACTTTTGACTTTGACCATAGCATTTTTTTATTAAAACATCTTCTGGAGTTGAAAGGTATTCTACTTCTTCAATTACTTCTATATGAAAATCTGTTAATTCACTTTTATGAAATTCAAATTTATTTGTTAATTGTTCCAAATCATAAGGATCCACAGGCATTGGGTTATATAAGCCTGGAAACAGTTTTCTTAGTCCTCCGTCAGTGCCTCCATGATAAAGACCTATCACTACACCACCTGGCCTAGTGATTCGATTTGCTTCTGAATATTGAGAAATCCAAGGTCCCTTTTTCGTATATACCAAGTCAAAGTAATTATTAGGAAAAGGTACATTATCATCATGATTAACAGTTACAAATCCAACGGAATTTGAAGGTTTATTTATATTTGCTGTCTGAATGAATTCCTCTACTACATCTATTCCTACAACTTCCTTTACTTTTGAATTCCACTGATATGTAAATTCACCGTGTCCACATCCAACATCAAGAATACGAGAATTTTTATCTACAAGTGAATCAATCTTTTGTGACAATACCATGGCAGCTGTTGTCTCTTCGAATTGAGATTTCCAAGGATATTTGTATCTTCCTCCTAATTGAGAATACCATTTGTCACTATGTGGTTGTATCCATTCTGGGTGATTCATAACATCATAAAGAACTTTTTGATTTTTCATTCTCATCACTTCTTTCGGTTTAACTAATTTTATTTTTACTTAAATCAGAATATCTTTGTTTAAAGTTCTCTTTTAGACTCTAAATTCCTTCACTGTTCCAAATACGAGTTAAAACACAAATAAGACGCGTTCCTGAAGATACGCGCACGATTATGGAGTAAACACAGCATCTATATTTAATGTAGTTTGCAAAAGGTTACTGACCAATTAATATTACTTAATTGGTCAGTAATATGTTTCGTATTTCTAAGACATCCGAAACAACTGCAACTGGTATATGTGAGGTAGCTCGTGTATTTCTTTTTGAATTAACCCAAATAGCATCCATCCCGACTTCCATTGGTCCAACTACATCATGTATCCAAGAATCCCCAATAAATAGAGCCTCTTCGGGCTTTTTAGTAAAGTGATTTAATACGACTGAATAAATTTCAGGATCTGGCTTTCTATAACCTAACTGCTCTGAATGGAATATTTTGTTATCACTAAACACTTTCGTCAGTCCCATGTGAGAAATTTTTAGTTTAGGGTCGTACAACCCATTGGTCACTATTCCAAGGTGATAATGTGCTTTCAATTCATTTAATAAACATGTGACAGAATTATTTATACCAATAAAAGTCATAGCTGTTTTAAAAAAGAGCACATCAAGTTCATCAATGAGGTCTACATCAGGTGAAAGATTAAAATAGGAGAAAGCATGTCTCCACCTTGCCCTCCTAAATTCCAAAGGGGTTAGTTTTCTATTTTTTAATTGATTTATTAACGTTTTGGGGACATGTAACTTTTTCTCAATAAATTTAGATGCATCAAGTGATCTTGTTATAGGGTGCATTCCAAGAGTCTGAATTAATCCATCGTTAAACCAAGAGGAACTGAGCAGAGTATCGTCTAAGTCAAACAATAGTAAACTATATTTACTCAACTGACTCCCCCTAAGATGATTTATGGTATTGTCTAAAATGATAAGCTAGTCGAACTATTTTCCCTTTATCGTTGCGGATAAATCGAACTACTTCACTTTGATCCCTTACAGAAGCAAGGAATATATCTATTCCAATACATTGAATTGGAATAGATTCATCAGGTATTGAAAATTTAAGACCTCCATCTATAACGCTAATCGTAAATCTATTCCCTGCAATAGATATGTAAGTTCCTTCATATTCGTAAAGCTCTTGTAAGGTACACTCAAATTCTTCATAGCTCACAGGACTAGCATAAAAGTTTCGATTTTCAAATATATTAAGAGCGCCCTTTAAAATTGTTGGTGAAGGTACCTTTGCTAGGTTTGTTAAGATAACTCCTGCCATACCTCTTTCAGGAATTATACATAAATGAGAAGCAATACCTTTGAAATTTCCTCCATGCTCTACTAAAGTACCTCCATGATAATTTGGAGTAATGATAAATCCATATCCATAATACTTACCAGGTGAAAACTCAATATGTGGATAGATCATTTGCTGAACACTTTTAGTGTTAAGAATTTGATTTTCTCCCACTTTCCCGTTATTCGTAAAAATCTCAGTGTAATTAAAAATATCCCGAACGGTAGATTTAAGATATCCAGCTGCTCTCATAGTTGGAGCATCTAACCAAATAGAGTCTTCATAGATCTCTGTCTCATTATCTTTCTTTCTAGAAGCATATAGGGAAGTAATATTTTTATAACCTTGAAGTTCTTCAAATAAGAAACAAGAGTTAACCATTCTAGCAGGTAATAGAATATTTTCTTTTATATACCTTTCAAAAGGTACTCCACTTACTCGTTCTATAATTGCTCCCAATAAAGCATAACTATCGTTTGAATAGCTAAATTCGGTTCCCGGTTCACCCAATAACTCAAAATCAAGTTGGCTGATAAATTCCATCAATTGTTCGTAATCATCAATTGACTTTTGATAAGACTCATTAATTTTATGTTGAGATTGGTTAGTGTCAATATTCTTCTTGTTAGCATATAAAATTGTTGGTAGAGGAGGAATCCCAGCTGAATGAGTCATAAAATGATGTACTGTCATTTTATCTGTTGCATCTGTCGGAGTAGAAAATTCAGGTAAATATTTCACTACAGGGTCTTGAACTGATAATTTTCCTGTTTCTTGAAGTTGCAAGATTGCAACACAAGTAAACGATTTTGTAACAGATGCAATACCAAACACTGTATCTAATGTGACTGGAAGTTGATTCTCTAAATTTCGAAATCCATATCCTTTTTCATAAATAGGATTTCCATTGTGTGCTAAACCTATTGCAACTCCTGGTATCTTATATTTAGTAATCAACTTTTTTGCATTTTCTTCAAATGAGGTTAATTTAACTTTACTTTTTATTTCTATCCCCCCAAGAGTAAACCGTAATAGTATGTATCATCGACACACCTCTTTAATGGCATGACTTTAAATTCAAGATATACCGTCTAATTTCCTTTCTTACTCTAGAATATGACCCAATACTCGAAAAAGACACGTTTCTAAATAAACGCGCCTGATTGCTGAAGATCATTATTGAAGTAAAGACCCCGTTACTTGAAAAATAAACAGATGTATTATCCAATAATAGGAATTCGCTTTTTTGATAATAAATCATCGACCAACATTTGGTGTTCTGTAAATATATTTTTTGGTAGCTCTTCAAGTGAAAAAAACTTGTTTTGTATCGACTCCTCGTTGCTCTCAACTAATTTACCTTTATATTGTCTACAAATATAAGAAATTAGTACCAAAGATACTTGGTCTCCATTAGAAAATGTTTTATCATACTCTGGTCCTGAATATATTCCAAACAACTCAAGCTCACCTAATTGAAGGCCTGTCTCTTCGTTTACTTCTCTCCTAGCAGTATCCTGAACGGTTTCTCCTAACTCCATAAAACCTCCTGGAAATCCCCATTGCCCATTATCGGTACGCTTTTGCATAAGCACTCGATTTTCTTTATCAAAAACAAATGCACCCGAAACCACCATTATCACTTTTTCGTGACCAACCATAGATCTTAAATGTTTTATGTAATCCATCCTATTCTCCTTTTTCTTTAGCTCTTCTTAACTCAAGCATATCATTCTCAGAAAGTTTCTTTGTGTATTTATCCAATTCTATCGAAGGAAACCAGTCAGGCTCTGAATCTCCTCCTCCATATTTAATTGTATGAGTTACTGAATTAGAAGACATAAAAATATTGTGATGAACAAATGGTTTTACTGATACACTTTCTCCCTCACTAAGTAAACGTAAATCCACTTCCCCCTTTAGACTTATTTGTGCATAAACAATCCAACCTGATTGAATAACATAGAACTCGGAAACAGATTTGTGATAATGACTATTCTGCCATGCACCTTGTTTTGAACCGACTGTACGACAATATGAACTTCCATCGAAACTAACTAACCTATATCGTCTTTCTCCATTATTCATTAGTTCAAAATTCACATCTATCCCAGCTGCCTGAGCTTCTTCTATACTAATTTTTTTTGGATTATAATCCATTTATTACCTAATC
>DATMGC010000160.1:0-6141 GCA_035555915.1 Ureibacillus sp.
TGAGAATTCATGGGCATAACGGTTCGCATGTTCGCGATTTAAACCTACTGCCTCTAATAAATTTCCAATGTGCTCTTGGCGCTCTTTTTTATTTTTGTATAACCCGTGGATATCAAAAGCTTCACTAATAATTTCACCAGCAGTCATACGAGGATTTAATGAGGCATATGGATCCTGGAAGATCATTTGCATTTCTCGGTTAAATTCCTTTAACTCTTTACGTGATTTACTAGCGTGAATATTTTTCCCCTTAAAGATGACTTCTCCATCAGTGATATCATATAGGCGAATAATGGAACGCCCAGTTGTAGATTTACCACAACCAGATTCACCTACTAAACCGAGAGTTTCTCCTTCATATACATCAAAACTAATTCCATCTACTGCTTTAATAGGATTAGAAGGAGAGCCGAAATGTTGTTTTAAGTTTTTAACTTCTAGTAACTTATTTGCCATTTCCTTGCGCCTCCTTTATATAACCGTTAATTCTTTGTTGAATTGCGTCTGGAATTGGAACTTCTGGTGCATCAGGGTGTAATAACCAAGTTTTTGCATAATGCGTATCAGAGACCTTGAACATTGGTGGTTCTTGTTCATAATCGATTGCCATAGCAAATTCGTTACGTGCTGCAAATGCATCTCCCTTAGGTGGGTGAATTAAATCAGGTGGTGAACCTGGAATCGTACGTAATTCTTCTTTTACGTCATTTTTCAAATCAGGCATTGAACCTAGTAAACCCCAAGTATATGGATGTCTTGGATTATAAAAAATGTCATTAACCGTACCATATTCTACAATTTGTCCTGCATACATAACCGCTACACGATCTGCCACATTCGCAACTACACCTAAATCATGTGTGATAAAGATGATCGATGTATTACTTTTCTTTTGGATATCTTTCATTAACTCTAAAATTTGTGCTTGAATAGTAACATCTAATGCAGTAGTCGGCTCATCGGCTATTAATAGTTTAGGATCAGCAGCTAATGCAATGGCGATTACAACACGTTGACGCATTCCTCCACTAAACTCATGTGGATATTGGCGGAAACGTTTTTCAGGCATCGGAATTCCAACAAGATCTAATAACTTAATCGCACGTTCTTTCGCTTCCGCTCCTGATACGTGTTTATTATGTTTTAATATAACTTCAGTAATTTGACGACCAACACGCATTGTTGGGTTTAAGGCTGTCATTGGATCTTGGAAAATCATAGCAATTTCGTTCCCTCTAACTTTTGCCATTTCTTTTTCAGAAAGAGGCACGAGGTCTCGACCATTAAAAAGAATTTCCCCACCTGCGTAAATACCAGGTGGTTGAGGGATTAGTTTCATAATAGAGTTACTCGTTACACTTTTTCCTGATCCAGATTCACCAACGATTGCTAGTGTTTCTCCTTCATATAGATCAAAGCTAACTCCACGAACAGCTTGTACTATTCCTGCATATGTTTTGAAGTTAATTTTCAAGTCATTAACCTCTAACAATTTTTTACTCATCTTTTCTCACCTTCCTCTATTTACGTAATTTTGGATCTAGTGCATCTCGCAAGCCGTCTCCCACAGCATTAAATGCGAAGATTGTTAGTGAAATGAACAACGCTGGGAAAAATAGACGCCAAGGTGCTGAAGTTAATGCTTTATTCCCTTCCGAAGCCATTGTACCCCAACTTGCTGTTGGTGCCGGAACCCCTAGACCTAAGTAACTTAAAAATGATTCTGTGAAAATAGCTGACGGAATTGTTAATGTCATTGTTACTAAAATTGCTCCTAGTGCATTGGGAACAATATGACGTATGATTAGATGCCATGTATTAGCACCAAGTGTACGAGCAGCTAACACATACTCTTGATTTTTAATGGATAATACTTCACCACGTACAATTCGGGCCATGTTTACCCATCCTGTGATTGATAAAGCAATAATCATTGGTAATAATCCTGGCTCTAAAACAACTAGTAAGATAATTACTACTAAAAGGTAAGGAACAGCAGATAAAATATCAGCAATACGCATCATGATATTATCTAAACGACCGCCCGCAAGACCTGAAATACTTCCCCATAGAACACCGATGATTAAGTCAATCACCGCAGCTGTAATTCCGATGAATAATGAAATACGAGCACCCTGCCATACACGAACGAAAATGTCACGACCTAAATCATCTGTCCCAAACCAATTTGCTGCTGATGGCGCAGCATTATAGATACCTAATTGTTCACGATAGCTATATTGACTAAACATCGGAACAAAAATCGCCATCAATGTTACGATGACTAACACAATAATACCGAAAATCGCCAATTTATTTTGAGAGAAGCGAAGTATAACTTCTTTCCAAAACGAAACAGATTTAGCGGCCAATTTTTCACTTTCATCTTGACGATTGCCGACAATTTTAAACATATCTGGTGAAAACTTATCAAATTGTTGATTGTTTTGTGTCATTATTTTTTCGCTCCTCTCAATTTAATACGTGGATCAATAACACTGTATAAAATATCTACTATTAATACAGCGAATAATAAGATAATAGAATAGAAAACAGTTGTCCCCATAATTACCGTATAATCACGGTTCGTGATACTTGTAACAAAGTGTTTACCTAAACCAGGAATTGCAAAGATTTGTTCAATAATGAAACTACCTGTTACAACACCTGCAGTTAAAGGACCTAAATATGTAACAACAGGAAGTAATGCGTTTCTTAAAGTATGTTTAAATACAGTTGTCCATTTGCCAATTCCTTTTGCTCGGGCCATTTTAACATAATCACTGCTACTTTGTTCTAACATACTTGATCGTGTCAGTTTAGCAATAAAACCAGCATGAGTGATAGCGATTGCAAGCGCTGGTAGAATACTATAGTTGAATCCTTTCCAACCACTTACCGGGAAAAGACCTAGTTTAAATGCTAAGAAATACTGCATAAGTCCGGCTAATATAAAGGAAGGTACAGAAATACCTAATACAGCAATTGTAGATGCTAAATAGTCCGGAAATTTGTTGTGATAAAGAGCTGCAATAACTCCTAATAAAATACCTAAACCAATTGAAATAATCATAGCCTCAATACCTAAAGTTAAGGAGATTGGGAAACTCTCCGCAATCATATCATTCGTTGAGCGACCTTTATACTTCATAGATTCTCCAAAGTCAAACGTCACAGTATCGATTAAATAATCCTTATATTGAACGTACCAAGGATTATCTAATCCATATTTTGCATTTAATTGCGCTTCAATTTGTGGTGGAAAGTCTCTTTCACTTGCGAAAGGACTACCTGGTGCCAATTGCATTAAGAAAAATGTAGCCGTTACGATTAAATAAAGTGCAATCAAGATATAACCTAATCTTTTTAAAATATATTTGATCATTAATGTCCCCTCCTTTAGATTTATAGAAAAAAATAATAGTACTACAGGCTGCTTGCTTCAAAAAACGAAATAAGCAGCCTAAGTACCATTACAAAATTAGTAAATAGTAACTTCTTAAGTAAATATATATTATTTGTTAATATCTACATATTTAAGGTACATGTTACCAAGAGAATCTAGTTGCATATTTTTTACATAATCTTTCTTAACAGAAAGGTTTGTGTAATAGTAAACTGGTGCAACTGGGAATTCAGTCATTGCAATTGCTTCAGCTTGTTTCATTAAATCGATACGAGCATCAGCATCTTGTTCAGTAATAGATTGTTTTAATAACTCTGCATATTTTGGATTTTCCCAACCAGTATCGTTGTTACCATTGTCTGCAGAATCATATTGCTCTAAGAATGTATAAGCGTCATTATAGTCAGCAATCCATCCCATACGAGCAGCGTCATAATCTAAGTTTGATACTTTGTCTAAATAAACTTGCCATTCAGAGTTATCGATTGTTACATCGATACCTAAATTTGAGTGCCAACCTTCTTGAACAAATTGCGCGATAGCAGAGTGCGCTTCACTTGTATTAATAGAAAGTCCGATTGAAATTTCACTTGGATCAGAAATTCCAAGTTCTTTCATACCTGCTTCTAGAGCAGCTTTTGCTTCTTTAATATCATTATCTTTGAAGTAACCACGGTCTTCTTCAAAACCTTTAACAGCTGAAGGTACCATACCTAAAGCAGGAGTTTGTTCCCCTTTTACTACGTTGTCAATTAAACCTTGACGGTCAATCGCAAGTGTTAATGCTTTACGGATGTTAGCGTTTGAAGTGTATTTTCCAGTTGTATTAAATTTATAAACGTAAATAGCTGCATAATCAGCTATATCTAGAATACCTTCTTGTTTATAACGATCGATTACATCTAAACCAATAGTTTGGAATGGAGAACCTAAGAAATCAATTTCTCCAGCATCGAACATTGTTGAAGCAGTTGCTTCATTTTCTACCATTGAAATGTTTACTTTATCTAAAGCTACATTTTCAGCATCCCAGTAGTTAGGGTTTTTCTCTAATGTAATAGAACCACTATGTTGCCAATCAGCTAATGTGAATGGACCGTTTGTAATGTAGTTATCACCAGCTTCAGCATACCAAGTTGCATTGGCTTCTGCTGTTGCTTTATGAATTGGGTAGTATGTTTTAAATGCTGTTAATTCTAAGAAGTAAGGTGTTGGATTTTCTAACGTAACTTCTAAAGTTTTGTCATCTACCACTTTAATTCCTAAATCTTCTACAGAGCCTTCACCTAAGTTATAAGCTTCTGCACCTTTAATTGGGTAAAGGATTGATGCATATTCAGATGCGTTTTCTGGATTTAAAGCAAATTTCCAAGCATAAGCAAAGTCCTCTGCTGTAACGGCATCACCATTTGACCATTTTGCATCACGTAAAGTAAAAGTATAAGTTAATGAATCTTCACTAACTTTCACATCTTCAGCTGCAGCATTAATTACTTCTCCGTCTTTTACAGTTGTTAACCCTTCAAATACATTTTGTAAAATTGCGTTAGAAGTACTATCTGTTGCTAGTTGTGGATGTAATGATGGTGGTTCAGATGGAATAACTAAATTTAGTTCTTTAGCACTTGTCCCATCTTCTTTTGTTGCACTATCTTCTTCTGACCCTCCAAAGCCACAAGCTGCTAAAATTACAGAAAGAGCTAATAGCAATGAAAGAAGCAGAAAACTATTTTTCTTCATGAGGATCCCCCTGTCTAATTTATAATACATTTCCTATTTTTCAGAAAATTCTACTTGTATTTTTCATTTTTCAGAAAATAACGAGTTAACATTTACTATATTAACAAAAAGTTTTAGGTAAATAAACAAAAATTTTATTTTTCTAACTTATTATTTAATTTATTTCATAAATACAGTTTTTCTGTGCTTTATAAAAAAATTTATTTAATTTCACTCCACACATACTATAGGATTTATAGTTTTTATTATTTTCTGAATATAATGAATGGTTCTAATATTTGCACAACAGTATTCTGAAAAATGATAATTATCATTTTTTTCAAACCCATGTTTTTCTCATCTAATCTTAATTTCCACAAAAAAAGATAATTCATTCCTATTTTCTCGAAATGAATTATCTTCTCTTTTATCTTGTCCATTTTTTTATTTGGCTTTCTGTCCCATAAACGAAATGCGTCGGTAGCACTTCATATAGTTGGCCCGATTCATCTGTTTCCTCATGTGAATAGGGAATTCTAACACGTTTTCTTTCAGTTAGCGGATCTGGAAGTGGTACAGCCGAAAGTAGCGATTTTGTATAAGGATGAATTGGGTTATTGTAGATTTCATTCGCTTCCCCAAGCTCAACAATTTTCCCTCGATACATAACGGCAATTCGATCACTGATGTATTTTACCATCGATAAATCATGGGCAATAAATAAATAAGTTAAGTTTCTTTCTCGTTGTAATTTCTTTAATAGGTTTACAACCTGCGCTTGAATTGATACATCTAGCGCTGAGATGGGTTCATCCGCAATAATAAAACTTGGATTCAAACTTAATGCACGAGCGATTCCAATACGTTGACGTTGACCACCTGAGAATTCATGGGCATAACGGTTCGCATGTTCGCGATTTAAACCTACTGCCTCTAATAAATTTCCAATGTGCTCTTGGCGCTCTTTTTTATTTTTGTATAACCCGTGGATATCAAAAGCTTCACTAATAATTTCA
>DATMGC010000161.1:0-4096 GCA_035555915.1 Ureibacillus sp.
CTGCATTGGATTTATGTTGCGTTTATCGTTTTAATTATTGGCTTTATGGTTAAACGTCGCGATACTTCTTTAATTTGTATATTAGGTATTTTTGTTATTGCAATCGTTGCTACTGGTGATTTTACTTCCTCCATTAGTGGCGTCTTTAACAGCTTTATTTATGCAATTAGGGAACTTTTATCGACCATTCTCATTATTTCGATTATCGTTGCCATGAGTCGGGTGCTTATGAAAACAGGGATTAATGAAGTGATGATTTCTCCATTTACAAAGCTCATTAAAAACCCTACTCTTGCATATTGGATAATCGGGATTGTGATGATGGTCATTTCCTGGTTCTTCTGGCCTTCTCCAGCAGTTGCCCTCCTTGGTGCGGTTCTTCTTCCTGTCGCTATCAGAGCAGGTTTGCCTGCTTTAGGAGTAGCCATGGCGATGAACTTATTTGGTCATGGCATTGCTCTGTCCAGTGACTTTATTATTCAAGGTGCACCGAAATTAACTGCTGACGCTGCGGGAATTCCTGTATCAGATGTTATTTCAGCGAGTGTCCCACTTGTTATCGTTATGGGTGCTGTGACAACGATTATTGCCTTTATTATGCTTAGAAGAGATATGAAGCGTGGCAAGCTAGAAATGGTGGGCACATTTGATAAAGACAAAAAAGATGATGTAGTAAATACGAATTTATTATCCTTAGGACAACGAAGATTTTTTGCAGTATTGATTCCCGTTGCTTTTGTGCTAGATGTTGTCGGAATGTCTGTATTTAATCTATCAGGTGGGGATGCGACTGCTTTAGTCGGTGGAACTACAGTTTTCATCCTCATTTTGCTAGCCATCTTTGCCCATAAAAATGATGGTTTAGAGAAAACAACTAGTTATTTAATTGAAGGTTTCCAATTTGGATTTAAAGTATTTGGTCCAGTTATTCCAATCGCCGCTTTCTTCTATTTAGGAGATTCAGGATTTACAGCTGTACTTGGTGAATATTTACCTAATGGATCACAAGGAATTGTCAATGATCTTGGGGTAGCCTTGGCTTCTGTTGTTCCATTAACTGGTGAAATTGCTGCTGTAACACTAACTACTGTTGGTGCGATAACAGGGTTAGATGGTTCAGGATTCTCAGGTATTACATTGGCCGGCTCTATCGCAAACCTATTCGGTACTGCCATTGGTGGAGGCACTGCAACGCTTACAGCTCTAGGTCAAATTGCTGCTATTTGGGTTGGTGGCGGAGTTTTAGTACCTTGGGCATTAATACCAGCAGCAGCAATCTGTAATGTTAGTCCATTTGAATTAGCACGTAGAAATTTAGTTCCGGTTATTATCGGGCTAGTCGTGACAACAATAGTTGCTATGTTTTTAATATAAGTAGAAATACTTTATGGATGAACGACTTTGACTATTACGTTTTTCAAAAGTAATCAAAATGAAGCAACACGCCCCCATCTATAGTACGATGGGGGCGTGTTGCTTCAAATAAACACATTCAGCACCATCCCCTTACATGTAAGTGACTGTGCTCTGGTCCAACACCTGGATAATCTAAACCTGCAGAAAAGTGTAAGTTGCTAATGGATTTACCTTCTTCATCTAATAAAGAAAAACATGTAAAGCCATGGTGTACAGCTAGTCTATGAACTCCATTGTTTTCTAGTTGATCAACATTTTCTAAATAATATTCATTAAATTTTCACTTTAATCCCTTTTTAAAAAAACCTATTTATTCCAAAATAAGGTATACTTCAAAGTAAAGAAGGTGGTTACAATGGTAATTAATATAGCACTCCGCTTTATACTTGAAGTATGTGCTTTAGTTTTTTTGGCTTATTGGGGATTTCAAAGTAGTGAAAGTATTCTAATGAAGGTTGTATTTGGGATAGGATCCCCATTGATTATAGCAATTATATGGGGTATTTTTGGGTCCCCTGCAGCCCCAATACCCGCCAAAGGATTACAACGCCTTTTACTCGAAATATTAATCTTTGGTTTAGCAACACTAGCAATATATTCTACTGGAAAATTAACGCTAGCAATTATTTACGTAGTTACAGTGATAATAAATCGTATTCTATTAGAATTATGGGATCAATAATAAAAGTTGTTTAAAAGACAAGCTATTAGTACGCACATTTTTTGGATACTTTTTACTCTTTAATGCACAATTTATGTATGCATATAATCCATTATCTTTCAAGGTTCAGATTAAAAGCTTTGACAATGATTCCATCATTCATAGGTTCTAAATCAAGTTCTGGGAAACTTTGAAAGCCCATTTTCGTATAAAGCGATAGAGCTTTTTCCATAAATGAAGCCGTATGAAGACCAATTTTTGTGTATTTTTCTTCCTTGGAAACTTTTATACATTGCATAACAAGTTTTTTACCGATTCCTTTACCCTGAATAGACGGATCAACTGCTAACATACGTATCTCTGGGAATTCTTGCACACTATCACTCCACTCATACGCTTGAATGGATGGTGGAAATAATACAACACTGCCGACAATTTGATTATCAAGTTCTGCGACGTAAATTTTTGCGTTGGTTCTCAAATCATTATCAGAAATTAGTGTACTTTTTAACACTTCCCAATGTTCTTTTGATACGTATTGTTGATATCCATTGTAACTCTTTAGTCGTAGATCTCTAACCGTTTCCATTTCTTCTGCCTTCATTTCTCTAATATTCAAAAAATCAACTCCTATACTAGTATTATAATCTAGTTATTTTTGGAAAAATATAATATTACACAATCTTTTTAAATTAACTAAAAAGTAGGTTATCCTCCTATAAATAACCCACTTTTTAAATATTCAGAATTCCCTAGTCATACTAATTTTCATTCTTCGATACAGAATCACTATTATCATCATGAGTGTTGGTGTTGCAATAATGAATGAAGCATAAAACGCAATCCGACTAAGTTCTTGTATCGGTCCATTCGTGATATTTAACAAAATAAGTAAAGATAGCATGATTGGGAAAATAAATTTGCTAATTAATAAAACAGGTCTTGATAGTCGATTTATTTTATCCTCTGCCGATTCTACATCACTATAAATTGGGTTTGTACCCGATGGAGCCTTAAAAATATGAATATCGTAACTTGAGCATACATGTTCCCATCCAGCTGAAGCAAATAACGCCAGATATTCCTCTTTTTCTCCCTCTTTTAGTAACCGATAATCAATACTGTAGATTAAATCCTCAGGAGTTGATTTTTCTAATAGAAATCCAGCAAACGAAAGTTTTTTTAAGTGCCATCCTTGTTTAGCTTTCTACGTAGATATGAGTACGAAAGAAGAAGTAAAAGGTTGGGCATTAAGTGGAGGCAATCCAGATTGTTACGAAATGGGAATTGATTCGACTGTATTTCATACAGGTTCAAAATCAGGGGTATTATATTCAGTGAAAAAAGTAAAAGAGCCACAATTTGCTACAATGATGCAAGGGTTTCAAGCAAAACAATATCGTGGGAAAAGATTAAAATTATCCTGCTTCTTAAAAACAGAAGATGCAACAAAGGCAAGCGCTTGGATGAGGTTAGATAGTGCTTTAGGAGATACACTTTCCTTTGACAATATGTACAATCGTGCAATCTCTGGTACAGTAGATTGGAACCAATATTCCATTGTATTAGATGTACCTGAAGAGAGTAGTTCTATTCATTTTGGTGTTCTATTGATTGGCAAAGGCAAAGTATGGGCGGATAATTTCCAATTTAGCATTGTTGATGAAAAGACACCAACAACGGATAATTCAAACCTTGACCATTTGCCTAAAGAGCCAATTAATTTAACATTTGGATAATATTCGGAGCTCTTTCATCATGAAAGAGCTTTACGTTCTTTTCGAGAATACTAGTAGATTATATAGAATTTCTATTTCAACTGTGGCCCCGATACTTTGAATATTATTTAAATGTTAAGCCCTCTTCTTCTAATGATGCACTTAGAATAGGTAAGGAAGTTGGACCAATACCATGTAAATTCAGTATTTCTTTTTCCTTATACTTTGATAGTTCCTGCAAAGAATCTATCCCTTCGAGAACTAATGCTCTTCTTGCAGGTGAACTTAGTTTCGACAGAAA
>DATMGC010000162.1:0-5575 GCA_035555915.1 Ureibacillus sp.
TTAGAATATGTTGGGGCTGATAAGAAATCAATCGATTCAACACGCGTTTTCAGGATAGCTGGCAGTGTGAATTCAAAAAATGACAAAGAAGTATTTGTCGATTATAGACATGATTATCGGTATGGCCTGCGAGAGCTGCAGGCAGAATATTTACCAGAGTTAACCCTAGCACGACAAAATACATCGAAAACGCCAGGGCGCAAATCAAAGGTTGTTCATTTACATAACGTCCGCAGCCTTCATTATGCTAGATTATTAGACTTAGTTAAGATTGCAGAGCTACGTGATTATGATTTAAGGGGGCATCGGGAGCAAATATGCTTCTTGTACAGATATTGGTCTTGTTGCTTAACGGATGATTTAAAAGAGTCTTTAAATCAAATGCTGGAGTTTAATAGTGAATTTAAAGAGCCGCTGCCAAAGCGTGAGGTCGAGAGAGCGACGAGAAGCGCTGAGAAGGCTTGGAAGGCCAAAAGTGATGTAAAGGCTAATGAAGAGGCGATAGCTAAGGGATATCCCGGAGCGGGCTACAACTTGAAGAATGCAACGATTATTAGGTGGTTAGATATAACACCCGAAGAACAGCAGCATTTAAAAACGATTATTGATGGAAATGAAAAGTGTAGGAGAAAACGTGAGCGGGATAAACTTGCATATCGTGAGAAGCATAATGCGGTTACCAGAGAAGTGTATTTGGATCAACAGAAGGAAAATACAGAAGACAAGCTATGGCAGCTTAAACAGGCCATTAAACGACATCCTAATGCTACACGTAAAGAATTAGCCGATTTATTGGGGATGCATCGTTCGTATTTATACCGTTTACTCAGGCAATTATAAAGTGTCTACAGGTCCTCGCCCTTATATTATGGGCGATAGCCTGCTAGCCTCGCTTTAGAAAGAATTAAAAGAAAAGATCTATTAAGGATTCATTACCTGCCCTTTGTTGGAGGGCACAGTCTCGGAGCGAGCAGCGGTAGGCAAGCGGAAGCGCGGCAGGAGAGAGAGCTATTATTGGCTCTTTCACTATCCGCAATACTACTTAATGCACCAAACATTTGGGGGTTACAGCAATATCTGAGCGGTGAGTTCAACAACATATTCTTGACGTCACCTCGCTAGAATATATAAATATGACTATCATCTCTAAAAAGAACGTTTAGTATTAAGGTTACGTAGTAATAAATGCAAAGACAAAAAAGGCGAACTAATGATAGTTGCCATTAAATTTAGTGCTTTAGAGGTATTAAAATTTTTTTAGGAATTTAACTAACTTGTTTTCATTTTCTAACTCCTCATCAAGTTCTTTAATCCTTTCCTTCTGATAATTAATCCGATTTTTCTGCTGTTTTGCTAGTTCCTCTAAATCGGAAACCCTCTCTTTAAGCACTTGATTTTCGAATTTGAGCAGAATTTTTTCAGGATTGGTTAAATCCAAACTAAATGTGCCTTGTTGCTCTTCATGATTGATTCTTACTTTGCAAAAATTCTTTTCATAAAAGTGCTCCAGCCGGTCGATATGATCATAATCAACAGGTGAAAGCCATCCCATGATTTTTAAAAAGTTGTTGTTAATCGCATACTTGACAAGTGCACGGAACGCTGCTGAACCGTAGCCTTTATTGATATCATTTCTATCAATATATATATCATCTATCCCAATCCACTTTGCTCCAGTTCTCCCGTTTCCCTCCTCTGAAAAAAGAATTCTACATAAATAATCAGCATTATCAGAATTCTTTTGTTTTACGTGGATATCACCAGATGTTTCACAATAAAAAGTATATACCTGTTCATTTTCTTTGGCGTATTCAACTCCTAATGGGCTAAATTCCATGATATAAATACCACTCCCTTTTCAAGAACTTGTCCATTTGGATAATAAAATCTATTCGTTTCATCAAATGGATATGTCTTTCGGAATAAATAGTTTTTTTATGTGTCATATCTTTCGTTTTCAACTTAGCACAGAACACACTGGGGATCTCTAAGAGTCCCCTTATCCGCACTAAAAGAAAAGAATGGGCTTAATGTCCACTCTTTAAAAAATGATAGCTAATAAGATAATTACCCCTAAAGCCATCAATCTCCCTTTCTCTTCTTCACTTAACCATTGTTCTTTTACCATGTAGGTTCCATAGCTCCCCTTTACTTTAACTAATTTAATTGAACGTGAAGGTGATTCCTCCTTGGTTTTCGATTCTGATTGACTCGGAAGGAATCGTCCTTGTTGATCCCTTAATCGGTTCGATACATCTATCTTCCTTTTTTCGATTTCTTCTTCCTCGTTTAACAACTCCAATATTTTTATTAATCGTTGTCGCTCGTTCATTGACATCATTGACGTCCCTACCTCCCTTTTCTTTTTTAATCTTAGGACTCTGCTCCATCCAGTAACAGTGCTGGGTGCTCTCCCATAGTGGGGGAGGTAGAGGGACGTCTTTCTTTCGGTGTTCAGTTAATATTTCTTGAAACTCTTTCGAATAGGCTGCTGCAAAGAGAGCTGCTCTTATAATTTGGTTTCGATCTAAATGAGTAGCATGGAAAAGACTATCTATATATTTCTTAAAAACATCGTCATAACGTACAGTAGGTCGATACATAAAATTCCTCCTTTACATTGTAAAAAATCCAACTGTTAAAATAACGACTAATACAGCTACAGCCCATTCTAAGCCTGAATCACCAGTACTATCTAAATTAGCTTCTTCTAGCTCTTCTTCACGTTTTCTTTTTGCCATTTGTTCAACCTCCCTATATGGCGTCTATTGACGTCCTCGATAAATGGTATTAGGTACTACTTGTCCATTATTCCCAACTTTTTTAGACTAGATTGAATATTTTTGGGATTGATGGTCAAGAATGCTGATAACAATTATTTCGAAAGGAGAAAAACATGTGGGGCATCGGTAAACAAAGAAGTAAACTTGGAAAGTGGATGGATAAAAGAGGATTGGATCAACAGGATTTAGCTGAAGCTGCAAAGGTTAGTAAGAATACAATTTCAAAAGCTTGTAATGAAAAAGATTACATCCCTCGACAAGACGTCATGAAAAAGTTATTAAAAGCCATTCGTGAGATAGATAAGGGCGCAAAAATGAGCGATTTTTGGGATATGTAACAGTAGTAAGACATAATCTATACTCTTACTTTTAAATGCAAAGTAAATAATTAGATAACTACTGACGCTAATTAACTGGATCAGTGACAGAGTTTCTATTATGAATTGTAAAATAGTTTACTGCATATAAAAAATTAATAGTTATTTAACTAACGATAGTTACTAAAAACATCAGTTTTGTAATGACATCATAAAAATTTAATGGTTATTGATACGATTCACTTTGAAGTTTACTAAAAAACATTTTATGAACTTTGCAGAGTCTCATAAAATATCACAGTATAAGAATTTTAAAGCTTACATTTTCGGTTTCAATATTAATTCAACAATTCCTTTTGTTGTTTTTAATATATTGTTTTAATTGTTTTAATTGTTTTAATTGTTTTCGGAGGCCTGAATCCCTTGGTATATAAGGCTTTTCGAGCCTTAACCCTTACACTTTCGGTTTTAACCCTTACGTTTTCGGTTTTAACCCTTACGTTTTCGGTTTCTTAACCCTTACACTTTCGGTTTTAACCCTTACGTTTTCGGTTTTACCCTTACACTTTCGGTTTAATCCTTACGTTTTCGGTTTTACCCTTACACTTTCGGTTTAATCCTTACGTTTTCGGTTTCGCTCGGACATTTTGATATTAACCCTTACATTTTCGGTTTTAACCCTGCATTTTTAGCTTTAATGCCGGTATTATCCCTATTAATTCTTACATTTTCGATGCTAACCCTTACACTTTCGGTTTCAGTTAAATAATCATTTTGAAATTTGTACTAGTGTGCGATAAAATAACCTTACATGAATAAAATCTGTGTAAGGGTTGAGAAAATGAAAAAAGATATAAATAATTTGGTTACTAAATCAAATAAATTGATTGATGCAAATTATAAAAGCAGATTGACGCCCCGTGAACAAAAAATCATTTTATACATAGTGAGTAAAATACAAAAAGAAGATACAGAGTTAAAAACGTACTCCCTTTCTATTAAAGATTTTAGTGAAATGATGGGACTTAAAGGTTCTCCAAAATATGAAGAGATAGAAAAGGTTACGAAAAACCTTTTGTCAAAAGTTATTGAAATTCATGAGGAAGACGGATTAATTCAAACCCATTGGTTAACCAGAGTGAAATATAATTACGGCCAAGGAACGGTGGAATTTAATTTTCCAGCAGACTTAAAACCGTATTTATTAATGTTAAAAAGAGAGTTTACCTCTTATAAATTGAAGAATATTTTAGAGTTAAAAAGTGGACATTCTATTAGAATGTATGAGCTATTAAAGAAATGGGAAGTGCGAAAAGAAGTACAAATTGATTTAGAAAGATTGAAAGAAATGCTTGGAATAGATTCGGGATATAGTGAGTATTCCAATTTTAAGCTAAGAATACTTAAAACAGCCCAAAAGGAATTAGAGGAAAGTACAGATATTTCTTTTAATTACAAGGAGATTAAAAAAGGAAGAAAAGTTAGTGCTTTACACTTTTTTATTACCTCAAAAAGAACTACTCTCGAAAATGAAACTCAGTTGCTTGAAATGAAGCAGGAACCAGATGATTTGTTTGAATCCCTCTATCTTCAGCTAGATCAGATTTTCAAAAAGCATGATTATACGTTGACGAAAAAAGTGTTGAAAAGATGGGTCGAATTGGCCGAAGAAGTATGGGGCGATAACAAACATATGGAAATTCACAAGCTCATTCAGCAATCTTTTAGTGTTCCCTCCATTGAAAATCATCTTGCTTTTATCACCTATATACTCAACGAGAAAGTAAAATGTGTGCAAAAAGGTACAAGTCATCACCGGGTGAGTGTTGAAAGTAATTCGAAAAAAATCATTCGGGAAGAGTTGCTGCCACACTGGTTTAAGAAAGATAAGAAAGAAGAAAAAACAGTGAGAAAAGGGAAATTAAGCGCAGAACAGAAAAGAGAAATAGAACAACAGCTTCAAGAGCTTATAAATAGTAACTCTGTTAAATAATAATGTTAATTTCTTATGATACAGAAGAGGAATTAACGGATGATGAACCATATAGCTCTTTGGAGGAAGATGAATTTTTAAATTATATTCTCCAGCTTAAAGATCTTAAAAAATTATTATAAAAGAGCAAGAGTTCGGCTGAATTCTTGCTCTTTTATTTGTTGTTAGAGTGAATCTTAATGTTTAAGATTTGTTTTAGTGGTAGTATCGTATATACGAACATTAATTGATGTATGTTTCGGCAGGATGTTTATCAGTCAGTTTGAACTATTACTCAAATAGAATTGTATACATATTTGTAAAGCTTGTGCTTCTTATATTAATGACGTAGTTTAGCTGAGCCCCTTCTTGAGGTTAGCTTACATTGTTTCATTTAAATAGTTTCTAGAGATAGGTGCTTGTTTAAACATATAAAGGAGGACAAATAAAAGAAAAGAAGCTCCCCCTATAACAAACATGCTTGTATTTGTTATAGCCCCCCA
>DATMGC010000163.1:0-9918 GCA_035555915.1 Ureibacillus sp.
GAAGGTTGTGCAGGAGCATAATTATGTGCCCAACAACAACGCTCGGAATTTGAAGCGAACGGCCTCCAAAACAATCGCCGTCTTAATTAAAGGGCTTCATAACCCCTTTTTCATTAAAATGATCGATTTATTGGAAAAAGGCATTACAGATAAAAAGTATTCGTTTATTTTGCATCAGGTCTATGAGCATCAGGATGAGATTGATGTAGCTAATGAGCTGGTGACGGAGAAAAAGCTTAAAGGAATTATCTTTCTAGGTGGCTACTTGTCACATTCGAAGGAAAAGCTTGAAAAGCTTACTGTGCCTTATGTTTTGTGCACCGTTGGATTATCTTCAGAATTTGATCAATACAATTACTCTTATGTTACGATAGATGACTATAGTGAAAGCTACAAAATGGTTGACTACTTGTGTAAGCAAGGCCATCACCGAATTGCTTTAATTTCTGCGCCTATGCGTGATCGAAGTATTGGTCATTTACGTTATTTGGGCTATCGTCAAGCACTTGAGGATAACGGGATTGCATTCGATGAGTCACTCGTTCGTCCAATGAAGCCTAATCTTGTGAGCTATTCGATGGAAAATGGATATGAGGTAACCAAAGAGATGATCGCGGAAGGCTTGAAATTCACTGCGTTGTTTGGAATCTCTGACTCTTTAGCTATTGGAGCGAGCAAGGCGCTGCTTGAGGAAGGACGAGTAATTCCAGACGATTGTGCTGTTGCAGGGTTTGATGGATTAGATATGGCTTACTTCTATCATCCTTCCATTACGACGATTCAGCAGCCGATTGAGGAAATGTCCGAGGAGACAATCCGAATACTATTTGAAATGATTAACAAAAAAATTACACATGCGCAGAAGAAGTTCCCTGCCAGACTCATCGAGAGAGAATCAACGGGAAAGCTTCAGTAATTATGATCTGAAACTCCGCCAAGGAGCTGGTAAACGGAACGTTCTCTTTACTAGCTGCTCGGCGGAGTTTTTTTGTGGCATTCTTTCTATTGAAGGGGAGATTTGACGAAAAAACAAAGGCAATCGACAAGTTATTTGTGTATTCGACAAAACTTCCTAAAGATATCTGTATGATTAAAAACTATAATGGAACATGTATTAATTAAACTATATTGATAAAGGGGGAATGTATATTATAAAGAATAAGTAATAATTTCATACATCCTTGTCATCAATATGATACTCCTCAATTGTACAGTCTTCTTAATCAATTCATTTCAGAAACACTTTAAAATCAATAATCTCCCATTATATTTTCAAAACCAAAATTGAAAGCGTAATCATTCTAGTGAATGTTGTACAATAATTACATTTTTTATACGAAGTAGAAAAGGGGCTTTTAAATGAAAAAAATATTTTTAGTTTTTTTTATGTTGCTTATTTTAAGTAATGTAGAGATTTCTAATCATCGAGTTACAGCAGCTTCTAATCAAGTTTTTTCAAATTTTTATGATAACGTGGCTTGTGATTTTAGATTAAATCACGATGTTATGGTGCTAAAAGATGGCAATGTGATTGAAATGGAATTGGGGGTGTTTTACTACTTAAATGGTTACTTAGAGACTTGGAATTTTACGGGGATAACGAATTATATTTCTGAAAATTTTGAAATATATGCTGACGATTCTGCAGATGCTTACTGGGAAGCAGAAGGATCAGTAATCTATTATTACGACAATTTTGGGCATAATACTTCTTATATTGGAATAACAGAAGAGCTAGACCCACTGTGTGACCATACAGATAATGAAGCTCCAACTGCACCAACTAATTTAAGGGTTACTCTAAATGATCAACACACCGGATATAACTTACAGTGGGATGAATCTCAAGATAATGATGGTGTAAATGGATATCAGATCTATAGTGGGAATACACAAATTGGAACTACAGGTAGCACAACTTATCTCCTTCCATCTAACTCTAATTATGACGTTGTACAAGTCTATGCAGTAGATTATCTGGGGAATATATCTGATCCAAGCGAGGAATTACACATAGGAAACTTGCCTCCGACACCTCCAACTAATATTAGAGCTACCATGAATAATAATAGGATTAATTTATCATGGGATGCACCTAGTGTTCATAATGGAGTTTTCCAATATCTTATCTATAGGTGATTGGGAGTTAATTGGTACTTCAACTATTAGAAGTTTTTCTTTTCCAGAGGGTACTCATTATGAAGTAGTGAAAATATACGCAGAAGATCAATTTGGGAATTATTCTAGTCCTAGCAAAGAATACACAATTAATTTATCTCCTCCAACTCCTCCAACAAATCTAGCAGCTACTACTAATAATGATATGATTTCGGTGTCTTGGGATGCATCCACAAGTGAAATCGGAATAAAAGGGTATCGTATTTACAGCGATGGGAATTATGTTGCGTATACAACAAACACAAGCTATACGCTCTCTGCAAATTCCTATTATGTTAGCCTGATTATTATTGCTGAGGATAACTCTGGTAATACATCATCACCAAGTGAAGAATTTGTGCTAAGAGACTTGCAATACAATTATGTTAATGATCGGTTAGATACGATTACGTACAAAAATACCAACATCGTATTATATCGTTATATTTACGATGCGAATGGTAATTTAATTTCTGTCGAGGCTCAATAAGGTCTTGTTAAAAAATATTATCTACATGAAAGGAAGTGCTCACTTTACATGCAATTAAATAAAAAGCAAGTGTCCTTATATCTTGTGTTGATTATTGTTGCCATTATTGCTGCTATATCTATTTTCTATAGAACCGAGGTAACGGAGGCTTATCATTCCATTAAGTCAAAATATACGAATGGTTCTGAGTTGCAGCATGCATCTACTGAGCCAATTAAGGTGGAACTAAATCAAGAGATTGATGAAGAAATATCCCAAGTATGGAATAACGCAATGGAGAAACATCAAATTGATCACGATGAATGGATTTCTTTTACGTTAAGTGATCTTAAAACAATCGATGAGCAGGCTTCTAAACATTTTCAGAAAGACAGTAAGTCTAGTATGAAAACCAACGTAACGGAAAGTGAGGACACTTTTCAAGAAAGCTTGGCAAGCGGCATTATGAACGCTTTATCTCAACATATGCAAAAAGGAGATAGTAAGCCGATTATCTTAGTAAGTACCAAATCAAGAGAAGTGAAAGTGGGATTCCAACGCAATTATGGTGAGGGCGAGTATGTCATGATGACATTAAAGGAGCAGTATGACGAGAAGGTACTAACTAGGTCTGCGAAAACTACTGACAAAGTTCAAGCTAACCTAGATCCGACTAATACAATAAAAGGAGTTTTTTGGTCGGATATTATTGTTTCCACTGTAGAGAGTGATCACGCTAACCCACCAATATCAGAATCTAAATAAAAAAGGTGAGAGGTAATTATTCTATGAAAAAAAGGTTGACGTTACTTTCAATAACCGTAGTTTTAATGGTCGTCAATATATTCTTGCCAATAGGTCAAGCATCGTCTGTTAAAATACAGTCTTTAGGCCTTTCTGAAGAAACTGAATTTGAATCTGTCGACAAACATGTTAGTGAAGAAAATCATCAATTGCTAGACGGAAGTACTGGATCTATTGATGAATTAGGTGTTACTCGATTGGAAGCTGAGCGAGCAAAGCAAGCTTCGGAAAGAGCTTTGAATGATGCGTTACGTAATCATGTGTTAAGGAATGGAAGTGTGTCAAGAGAGCAACTGTTTAATGCCGTGGATTCGAAAGTAGGACTAAAAGAAACAGAAAGTTGGAAATACCTATCTTTTGATGAATCATTAATTCCAATTAACAATTCCAACAAAGCCAAAAGCACTGTAACCTCAAATTATATAGAAGAAGATTTAGAAATGTTACAACGATCAAGTATGTCTTTTTCGGGACAAGAGGATTCTTGTAGCGTTTTAGGCTACAGTACTGCAGCAACCGTAATGAGTACTATATCAAGTACGCAAGAACCAGAAAGTCCATATATAAAGCCTGTAGAACGGATGAATGAAGCACCTTACTCTATGGCACTATATAATGAGTCAGTTTCTAAGTTATCGGGTGATCTTACGGTACAAGCATCAGAATTTACTTTACCTGGACGTGGTGGTTTATCTTTTACGCTAACACGCACATATAATAGTAGTGCTTCTCAATTTGACGAGATGGATACTACACCTCTTTATGCACATGGTTTTTGTTACTCGATAATAAAAATTAACAATTCTACCAGTGCATTTATAGGTGAGGAAAAAAAATCGTTTGATGGATTAATTTCTACTACCGCTGCTATCGAAATTTTTGATTTTATGAGAAATGGAGGATGGGATGAAGTAATAGATGGTATAAAATATATTTATAGGCCGATTACAAATAGAAATCATGTTTCTAGGCACGTTGGATATACAAATATAAATACAACTGATCAACTAGAAAATCGCTTTCCTATAGGTAAAGGGTGGAGCTGGAATATACCATTTGTTAAAGAGGAAAAAGGGAAAAAATATATAGGCTTAGGAGATGGTAGCGTATATGAAATCGTCAATGGTAAACTTAAAAATTATCCATGGTCCGATTTATCATACGTTTACGATAATTCCGTTACATACGGATCCATTCGTTCCGTTGCAGCATTAAAATCGACAACTGGAACAAATTATTACTTTGATGGATCAGGTTACTTAATTCAAATCAAGGATATTCATAACAATACAATTTCTTTTTCTTATGCCTCGGTAGAACCATATGGAAAAGTTCTAACGAAAATAGAAGATGTAATTGATAATAAAATAGAGATTTCATATACAGGTAATGAAGTAATACTTACTTCTGGGGATCGGACGATTACTTATGAGAAGAGCACCTATGAGTATGAGAATTATGATAAGCATAAGATGATAAACGGAGCAACTCAACAGCCTAAAGGGTATAAGGAGATTCTAAGTAGTGTGACAGATCCTAAAGATAGAGTAACAACTTATAGCTATGAATATTCTATGGCAAAGTATAATGTAATGGGCTCAACATTAAGTATCTTTGACAAAAATCCATATATGTTACTAACAAGTGTTCACCATCCAACGGGGGTAGTTACCACATATAATTATGAACCAATACCTGTTACTCGTTATATCGGAGATAATCAGGTTAAAGAGGTGTATCGAATCGCATCTAGGTACGATCGCGTGAATTATTCGAATCCTCAACAGCCATATCAAGATTTTAATTACGCCGCACTCGTTTACAGCTCAGATATGGCAACTTCACATACAGCATCGTATTCGTTTTCAACCACTTTATTTACTGGGTTGTTAGAAATGAAAGAAACATTCGATAAAGTATATGCCTCTTCGCAAAATACGTACTACTTAACAAGTAAAGAAATCAGCGACAAAGAAACCGCTAATTCAGAAGTTATCTATGTTGAAAACTACAGCTATGACCGTGCTAAAAAACGAACAATTCCAATAAGCACAAGCAGTTACTACAAAAAACTTCCATCTGGAGCGACGACTGTACCAGTAACGAGCTCTAAAACATTCGATGACTATAAAAATATAACCTCATTCACCAATGAGCATGGGGTAGTCTCTACCTATAGCTATGATCCTACTTCAAAACGTTTAATAAACGCGACAGAACCAGCTAGTAATGAAGAGAAAATTTATACAATCTACACGAGAAACAACAAAGGCAATATTACCAGTATTGTACAGAAGGCGAATAATAATAATGGGCCCATATTAAATCTTACCAATTACGACTATGATACCCATGGTAATCTAACCTACGTGGGTAAGAGTAAAGGTGAACCTCATGGAGATTCAGGGTTTGCGGAGACATTTATTCAGTATAGTCAAGCCTATGATTACGCCTATCCAACCAGAATACGGAATCCATATACAGATGTAGATGGGAATGTTGGCGAGCATGTAGTAGAAGCAACATATAATAAGAGCAGAGGAACGATCGCTTCTTATACTGATGGGAATGGACAAATTACAAGTTACACATATGATAAACTAGATCGATTAATAACTCAGAGTAACCCTCCTACGATTCGACAGAATTTATCGACTAATACAACCACTTCACTACCAAGTTCTATTGCTATCAATTATAACGATATCACTAATGAAGTAATTGTAACTAATGAAGATCAGGTGAAAACCTATACCAAATGGAATCCGTTAGGATTAGAGATCGAGCAAGGTTTTATTGTAGCCAATAATACTAAGTCAGCAAGAAGCAAAATGGGGTATGATTTATACTCGCGTTTGAGCTGGTCAGAGGATGGTGCCGGCAATCGCACAAACTATTATTATAACAATGTGAATGAGTTAGTCACTCAAATCTTACCTAATGGTACTCAATCGAATACTGTATACGATCGAATGAATGCTACCGTGCAAACTACTGATGTTGAAGGTAAGACGCAAGTGGATAGCTATGATCGATTTGGTCGTGTCATTAAAAATCAGCTAGTCGATAATCAAAATCTCGTAACAGTATGGACGGGTCAGTACAATAATGCCAATCTGTTAGTAACTGCCCGAGATAGTAAAAATCAACTTACTGAATACGTTTATGACATCAAAGGAAACCTGGAACAAGTAGATACGCCTGACCAGCAATCGAATCATTATGACTATAACTCGCTAGGCCAGCTTATTTTGAAGCACTCACCAAACGGAGATACACAACAATACATCTATGATGAATTAGGCCGTCTAATTAAAAAGATAGATAGTGCTCAGCAAAGTGAAAAATACTATTATGACGGAAATCATCAAGTTACAGCATATGTAGATCAGAAAGGACAGCAATTTACTTATACCTACAACAGAGGTCGACTGTTAACTCAATCAGTAACCATGCAATCAAGTCAAACAGGGGAAGTAGAATCCATTCATTACAATTACAGTTTAGCTGGTTTGCGTACTGGAATGAAGGATAATGGGGATCGTATCACTTCTTATTCGTACGATCAATATACCTCTGAATTGGAACAAATTACGTATCCAGATGGACAGACAATTCAATATGGTTATTATGGAAATGGTGTAAGAGCTAATATGATTACGCCATTTGGTGATCAAGTAGATTATCGTTATGAAGGGGAGCACGCAGGGAGATTAGTAGAGGTTAAGTGGAATGGAGTAAACCAGGCAACCTATCAATATTATCAAAATGGTCCATTAGAATACCAGCAGCAGGCAAATGGACTCAAAACACAATATACGTACGATAATTTCAATCGTATCGATCTAATCTCTTATCTTCAAAACACGACCAATTTAATAACACTTGATTATGGGTATGATAACAATCATAATATTCTTTCCATCCAAGAGACTGCATACAATTCTCTTCCTTCGATCAAGAATTATGTTTATGATGTCAGAAACAGGATAGAGGTTGTGGAAGAATCTCCAACAACAAATGAGTTTTATGGATATGATCCTAATGGTAATCGAGAGACATTGGTAATGGTCGGTAAAGAACTTAATATTAAAGAAGCGATCTATGAATATGATCAATGGAATCGTTTAACAAAAGCTCAAGTCAAGAATCTAGAAACCTCAGATCCCAACGATTGGAAAGTCGTAGAGTATGTTTATAATGGCGATCATCTCATGGTAGAGCGTAAAGAAGATGGCGTAACTACACGCTATTATTATGATGGAGCCAATATTATTGCTGAAGGAACAGTAAGCTCAAATGGTACTGTAGTGCCTAAGGCAAGTTATCTTTACGGTACACAAGGATTAATTATGAGTGAAGACGAAAGCTCGATGAATAAGGATAAGTTCTATTATGTTATGAATGGTCATGGAGATGTATTCGAGTTACGAAATTCTTTAGGAGACGTTGTACAGAGCTATACGTATGATTTATGGGGGAATCCAGAGGCAACGAATAGTGGAATTACTCAACCATTCTTATATTCAGGTGAGTATTGGGATGCGACCATCGGATTGCAATATCTTCGAGCTAGATGGTATGACCCTAGTGTAGGCAGGTTTATTACTAAGGATACGTATGAAGGGGAATTGAATAATCCGTTAACGTTAAACTTGTATACGTATGTGCATAATAATCCGTTGAGGTATATTGATCCAAGTGGGCATGATGCTATTATCATTACAGCTAATCATGCTGCTTTCGGTAATGGGCATACTTCGGCATTATTTCAAGATAAACAAGGAAATTGGTATTATACCTATTGGGGAGATAAAGGTGTAATTGTTAAGGAAACAAAGGAGTTTACTTCACTTGATGGATTTAATAATTGGCTCAATCAGCAAGATTTCAAGGAGTGGAGTACAACAGGTTATACAAGCAGTACGTATATAGCTGGTGATTTTACAGATTCACTTGGATATTTTAAAGAACTAGTTGAAAACTTTAATGGTACAATGGGAACAAAAAATGATGATTATAATGTGTTTTTAATGAATTGTTTACAGATGACCATGAAGGCTTTGGAAAAAGGAAAATTGAATGATGGAACTAAGGTATCCTCAATTATGGGATATGATTCAATTCGTGCTAATACAATACCTAATTCAGCCAAAGTAGTCTTTGAAGCGAACTTTAATAATAATGCTTTTAGGAAAAATGAATATATAGATCAATTACAATCTTTGCTAGATTCATACAATACAAATTGGTTTACAAGATTCTTTTATAGCTCTAATATCGATAAGGTTGAATCCTTGCTGTCCAAATGATTTTAGTGAAAAAAGGGATGGTGAATAAGTGAAAAAAAGTAAAGTTGTATTAGTATTTCTTTTTTTAGTCCTATTTATTACTATATGGATGGTTATTCATGGGGTTTCATCGAAAGAAGAAGAATTTATCAGCGAAGTAAATGAGTATTTAGATCAAAAGTATCCAATTAAGATGAAATTAATTAATGAACCGAAATATAGTCTCAAATCAGGTACTTATTCTGTTTCAGTAAGTCCAGAAGGAATGGAATATATAACATTTGCAGCGTATCAATCTTCTAATAACAAAGAAGAATATTCAGATCGGTTTTCCTATGAATATTGGACATACGAAGCAAATAACGAACTAAAGAAAATAATCAAAGAGGCAAACTTTCAGTATGAAGTTACGGGGAAATTTATAATGATTGGAGGATCAAGTCAATCTATTCTTTATGAAGGAAGCATGCCAAAACCTTATCAAGAAGTGAAATCGTATCTTGGATCAGGTACTAGTCTTCACATCAATATTGACAATTCGTTTAATGATAATGATATGGAAACGTTGTATTATTTCATCTCATTAATTAAGCAGCAAGAGTTTCAATTTGAATGGATGTCAATAACATTCAATGGAGATAAAAAGAATTTTCGATTTAATTTCGATGAAATAAATAGCTTAGTTATAAGTAGTGATTTAAAAATACTAATGATGAATTATTAACCATGGAGTAGTGCTACTATCAGATTATAGTAGAGTTAAACAAAAAACAAATGTATAACATTAAGTTTTTTCGTTTTAGTATGCCACATGCGAGCCTAAAAACTCCATGTGGTTTCTTTTTGATTCAACGTAGATATTTATCCATGACTCACGAGAATAAACGATCTGACAAATCACTCCCAGAAGGTAAAGTGATACCGGAATCTATTGCAAAATGTCGCAATGCAACGCTCAAACGTCAAAGTAATACATGTCAGTACAGGAACAACGATAGAAAAGAGGCTGGGACAAAACATCCCAACCTAACTAAAAACGGCGATGATGTTTTACGTAAGTAAAATGTCATCGCCGTTAGATTTTTAAATACAAAAAGAACCCTATCTGTTAAAATTGAATCACCACAAAACAAATCCAACAGAAAGGTGTTCCTTATGTTTAAAAATTATAACATGAATCAATTAGTTTTGCCTCTA
>DATMGC010000164.1:0-19039 GCA_035555915.1 Ureibacillus sp.
AAGCATACTTTTTTCAAGAACCTTACAATATTTACTATTTATGATTTTGGCTATTATTTTTGGAGGACCTATTGGAATAGGGACCGTCATCACTCTTTTTCTAGGAGGACCTATTCTTAGTTTTTTCATGCCAATCGTTGAAAAACGTTTAGATGCCTTTCTTCTAAGGAGAGAAGCTAGATTCACATAACTAGAAGCCATTCAATATGAATGGCTTCTAGTTTTTATTTTTCACGGAAGGTCCATTAATCTAACATTGTACATCAAGGTAAGTATCGCGTTAATCAGATTCACCCTACTTATTCTTAACAAACTTTATATGAACAAACTTCATCATTTTTAATACATCCATCACACGGGTTGCACTTTCCCAATTTTTGCTTGTAGGTATTCCTTTAAAGTAAGGTTTACAAGAAAGCACCTTAATTTTTGATATTCAGTTTAAAAAAGAAGCGTAAGACTTTATCACTTTCACTTAAAAAAACACTATGTGTATTACATATAGTATATTCACTCTAAGTCTATAATCCTACAAAATAAGTAGATACAGTATAAATAACCCAACTAGTTGTGCTACAATCGGTATGATTAAAAATTTACTCATAACAGGTGTCTTATAATGAATTTATCTTTAGATACGAAAGTAATTATACTAATACTTGGTATAGGCTACTTATTTACATTAATCCTAATTATTGCTTATAAACATGGAAACACAAAGAATTTGACAGCCAACACTTTTATACTAGCAAAAAGTACTCAGACTATAGCATGGTTTTGTATGATATTTCGTGGAGGCGATTTAGAATTTCTATCAATCTCCTTTGCTAACTCGCTACTATTTATTGGCTATACGTTAGAAATTATCGCACTATTGAGCTTAAAACAATCGTTACACAAAAAGGCGAAGTCGATATATCTCGTTTTGACTTTACTCAGTATTATCGGATTTCACTTTATATTAATTTTTAATAACAAAGAGAATATTCGAATTGCTTATTGCGCCTTTGTTAATGCCGTAATCTATATCCCGGTCTATCGAATGGTTTTTGGTAAAGCACTAACCCCACTTATGAGAATGATTGGTAGTATATACCTTCTTGCTGCCGTAGCTTGTATAGTTAGAGGAATAGTTTCCACTTCAACTGCTTATTCAACTAGTTTTTATACGCCGGGAACTTATCAAATGATTTCCTTACTATCAATTTATATTTTTACGAATTTGGGAAGTATTGGATTTATTCTGTTAATGAAGGAAAAGGCTGATGATGAGTTAATCCGTTTTGCGAGTTATGATGATCTAACAGGGACACTGAATCGTAGAACCTTTACAGAAAATGCGAAACATTATCTTATGTATCATGCTAAGAAGAGGCAATCCCTAACTTATATTCTTTTTGACATCGATAATTTTAAACGCATTAACGATACCTTTGGGCATCATATTGGGGATCGGGTACTCCAGGACCTTACTATGCAAATAAGACAACATTTAGACAAAGATGACTTGTTTGTACGTTATGGCGGGGATGAATTCGGAATCTTGTTGCCAGGGAAGGATGTACCCGAATCGGATAAGTTGGCTGAGCAGATTAAACTGTCACCTAATGGTGCCATCGTTCGCGGTTTGCCTGTGACATATACAATTAGTATAGGCATCATCACCCTCATCCCAGAGCATTCAACACAATTAGATATGCTATATACTTATTGCGACAAGGCACTCTACAAAGCTAAAAGCAACGGACGAAATGGCATATTTCGAAGCCAGATAGAGGAATTATTCGAGTTACCTAGATAAAACTTCGAAATCTAGATTTATGAGTTGATTAATGAAGAAGACGAAAATGGTACAACTGGCAATAAAGTTAAAAAGGGTGTATGATTTCTTCCCATACACTCTTTTTTTCATATTGTTTTATTTAATTTATTCACTATTAGAATTTGGTTCTTTTAATTGTTTAATAATACGGTAATGTCCATTACCAGGAGTAAATCCAAGTGTTTTATTTATATGCTGCATAGGTTTATTATTTTCTTCTGAATCAGTCGTAATCATTTGAACCCCTTGTGCTTTTGCGGCTTTAATAGCTAATACTTTTAATGCCTTTGCAATACCTCTGTGACGAAATTTATTTTTTACACAGGTATAGTTTGTATATACTACCCCTTCTGTATCAGTTTTTAACAGCTGTGTAAATCCTACAAATTCATAACCGTTTACAGCAATGAAAATCCAATCATTTCTATATAAATCCTCTACTAAAAAATCTTTCTTCCATTCTTCAAATGGAGCTACATTTCCATATTGACCAGGATTAGCTTTAGAAGTTTCCACATACAGTTCATAAAGCTTACTCACTGCTTCATCAACTTGTACATCCGCTAAAGTTGAAAACTTAATTCCAGAATCCATACATTGGTTGAGTAAACAACTTTCATAGTTAGCTACCTCAAATTGAGCGATATTTAATTCTAATTCAAAGACATGTGCATCGAGGATAAAGCCTCTCTTCTGTGCAAATGCCAATGAACCATCAATCCAATCCATTACAATTGATGTTAAGACAGCCGCTTGATGTACCTTCGCCCAATTTACGATATGGTAAAGAAGCATTTCTCCAACTCCTTGAGAACGAAAATCTGGATGAACACAAAATGTACTCCCTACCGTACCGGGATCTGTCCAAGGGGCACGAAAACATGCTCCGTAACCAATCACTTCCCCGTTTAAAGTTTCTGCAACTACTCTCGTTCTTCCGAAACCTACTAACAATCCATTGTCATCAAGCTTTAAATTTGATTTAGTTGGAATCTGTAAGTCTTCTTTCTCTAATGCTTCAACTGTAGTTGACCCAGGTTCAATAAGATTAAAAAGTACAGCCATTTGAAGATAATCCTCAGGTAAGTTTAAATCGCGAATCTTTATTTCCGTACTAGAGTTTTTTATAGACACATCGTTCCCCCCATTTTAACATATCAGTAACAATGAGTTTCTGCTAGAAAAGTGTAAAAACCAGCATACCTTTACCAGTATTTATTCTTAATTACAATAAATAACAATATAAAATAGTATTCTCTGAAAAACAGTCAATTGGTAAGTTGTAAATTTTCTCTAGATCTAATTAAATTTCAATATACATAAAAAGACATTCTTGATTTTAAAAATCATGAATGCCTTTGTTTAAATTTATACAATTCAATTACGGTCCCATGTAAGACTAGGAATTAAGCAATAGGGTCGAGTGTTGTTAGATCAACGTTAGTGCGAGTACTATATTTACAAATGGCAGAAACAGTAAAATTTTTCAAACCCCTTTAAATCCCACTATCTTTTAAGAACCGGATACTATCTATTTTCCATGCTTCTGAGGGGGAAAAACGGTATAAATAAATATCCCCATTAAAGTATTTCTTTTCTGAATTATTATTTATCCATTCGATTTCAACTGGCACTTGAAGACTTATTTGATTTACTGTTTCTTCTACAGGAAAAATACTTATACGTTTCAAATTGATATTTTCAATTGATTGAATATACTCTTTCCAGTCTAATTGCTGAAGGGAAATGGTCGAGAGAATCCGAGGATCCTGCTGCTTAAGCCCAGCAACATATGCATTAATTAGTTCAAATGGTTCTGCACCGGTAAGATATTCTTGGAGTTCGCCTGCTGACTTTAAAATCATCAGCTTATGTGATAAATCCATTGAGTTTGTGCGGTGAGTCGTACTTCCATAAAAATGGATGCAAAAATGACCAGGAAAATCATTTTCTAGTGCACCCGCACCATGAGGCATCCCATGCATGGAAGCCGCAATCGATTGATTGTGATGAATGACAATAATAGCCCTTCGTTTCCAGCTCCATTTGCCACCATATATCTCTTTCATTATTTTCGTATCTTTCGGAGTCAAGGGCTGAACGTCCGCATGACGGTTACCTGCACGTCTTTGCACCTTAAATCTTTTCCCTGTTTCTACATCTAATACTGTAAACTTGCTATACTTCGGCAAAATCCCATTCACTTCTTCCCAAGGAAGCATTTCAATTGGAATGGCCACACTTTCATCTTTTGCTAGAACATTGGAACAGTTAATGAACAACAAGGTAACTGTGAAAAGAATAACTGTAATAAGAGATCGCATTTATCCCACCAATTTCATTTATTTTGAATAAGCTTTAGACATACAGAAAGTTTTCCTAAAATAGTTTAGATGTATTCATGACATAATGTAATAATTTATAGTATAATGTGGAATTCTAATAAAAGCGTGTTGTGATGATGATGAGAATATGCACTAGCAGTGTCTTTTTTGTTTATATCTGCAAGCTTTATCAGAAAGAACCTCAAAAGCCATTATTAATATCTTTTTGGAATTTATCAGCGTGAAGTGTTTCTTATATCTTTAATCTATTTTTATATTTCAAGAAAAAAAACGAGTTCAATTGGAACTCGTTTTTTGTAAATTATTAGCTAACACCATCGACGCTATTACTTCTGAATCGCTTGATTGCTGGGCTTGTACATTTAATCATCCAGACAATTCTTCAAATATCTGTTTATGATCCACCCACTATACATTAATCAACTACTTGAGATAATTTCTGTTCCAATCGCTGCTTATTTGCTTGCTCATTTTTATTAAAGATATGAATATAGGAACGCTTTTCTGGAACTAATGATAATGCAATCGCAGCAATTATCCCTGGAATTGCAAAAGAAAGGAAATTAAATTCTATTCCTAGAGAAGCATCCAATAGTATGCCTCCCAATACAGGACCCATCATACCACCCATTCGTCCAATCCCTGAAGCCATACCTAACGCTGTCGAACGCATATGTGGTGGATAATATTGCGATACATAAGCTTGGACAATATTTTGAGAACCAATTGTTGCAGCGCCTGCAATCGCTACTAAAAAGTAAATGTATAAAGTATTTCCACCAAACCCTAATAATACTAAGGCAATTGCGCCTGAAGTATACATTGGTACAAGCATTTTCTTTGAACCATATTTATCACAAAGATGGCCAATAATCAATGTCCCAACAATCGCACCACCTTGTAATGTTACTAGGAAGCCTAGGCTAGAGCTCAATCCATATCCAGCTTCAATCATTAACTTTGGTAACCATGTATTTAAACCGTATACCATTAATAAACAAGTGAAAAAAGCAACCCAGAACATGATTGTAGCTAATGCTCTTTTCTCTTTAAATAACCCCACTATAGATACCTTCGATTCAACTTGTGATGTATGTAAAATTTCATCACTGTTGTTATATGTAAATTTAGGTTCAACCTTTTTTAAAATTTTAAATAGCTCTTCTTTTCTTCCTTTTTTCGCTAAATAAACTGCCGATTCCGGAAGCTGTTTATACATTAAAGGCAATAATAATATTGGTAGTCCAGCAAAATAAAAAATTGATTCGTACCCAAAGCTTGGCATCATAATTATACCTAAAATTGGAGCTAGCATTCCTCCAACAGAATATCCACATAAAACAATTGAAACTACCATACTACGAATCTTTTTTGGTGAATAATCAGTTAGTAGAGCAATGACATTGGGCATGATTCCACCAAGTCCTATTCCAGCTAGGAAACGATAAACTGAAAAACTAGTTGGAGTATCTGCTGTTCCGCATAAAAAAGTAAATAGACTAAATAAAATTAGGGCAATTGCTGTTACCTTTTTACGACCAAAGCGATCCGCTAATATTCCTAAAATAATGGCACCAAACATCATCCCAAATAAACCATAACTCGCGATGACCCCAGCTTCAGATGAATTTATACTCCATTCCTGTTGCAACTGTGATACAACCGTACCAAAAACAACTAAATCATATCCATCAAACATAATAATCACAAAACACCACGCTAACAAACTAAAATGAAATCGGTTAAATTTACTATTAGCAATAACTTCATTCGTATTAATTTTCAAATGTAACGCCCCTCTCCATAGAAAAATCCCCTAAGATTAAATAGATAACTTTAATTAAATAGAAAAAATTTTCACTTTAGAGAACTTTGTTCTCTTATTGTAGTATAAAACAATATTTAGAAAATTTACAATATAAAAATAATAAAAAATTGAAACTAATGTAATAAATTTCTTTATTAAGTTTGAATAATATGGATTTGTTTCTATATTGGAAAAAAGATTCAATTACTAGTGGTGGGTCTAGCAAAGATTTGAAAGAATAAGAATAAAAAATCTTAAAATAATTAAGCCAATTACTAAAATTACTCCATTAATTTTAGCTCGATTCATAAATGTTATTAATACAAAAGCAGACGGCCAAATAGAGGTGCATCATCGTACTTCTAAACCGTCTGCTTTTTATATTTCTACAAATATTAAGTAAGATATACCAAAGAAACATCTGAATAAAACATATGTTGAAAAACACGCTTAGATAATCATTAGTCAGCTAGTTCGAGCCAACCACAGCTTTCATAATATGTGGAGTGTATGTGTCAACCCAATGAAGCTAGTAGATAAAATTGATTGACTATGACCTACCAAATTCGCACGTCTATTGTTCATTAGAAAATAAAAACTCTTCAATATCAATGATTTCACCTGGCAGCAAACCCATTGCTCTTACGGGACCGTTCACCAAAATATTTAAAATGCTTTTCGCTACATGTTCCGGTGTATAATCTTCAGTTGCCACTAGCCATTGTTGTGTAATTCCTGTAATGATTGATACAACGATCGGTATGAAAAATTCTAGCGGAAGATTTTTGTCCTTAGATACAGCTCTAATTGAAGGAACAGTGTTTAAAAATGTGTGTAGTAGATTGTTTAACTCCTTTTGCAAGGAAGCAAAACCCTTTGTTTGAAAAACAATTTGGACTAGTTCCCGTTCCTCCTTTAAACAAGTAAACAACTGAACGAGCGTTGGGTATCTTGTTTTGATTAGGTCTATAGGTGATTGCACATCTTTTAAATTCTCTTCGAAAATATGCTTTATTTTTTGGATTAATTGCTGTTCATATTGGTCCAGCATGTCAAATTTATCGACATAGTGTAGATAAAATGTTCCTCGGCTAATATCTGCTTTTTCGGAAATGTCTAGGACAGTCATTTCATCAAACGTTTTTTCGTTAAGTAAAGCTAAACAAGCATTTTGTATAGCGTTTAATGTTCTCCTTTTTCTTCGATCCATAATTACCCCATCATTTCTTAACAATTTCACTCTATCTGTTCAGTAATTTACACTGGCGAATATATTGTACATAGGCATTTTCTCATTTCAAGATTATAATCAATACGTAAATTAATTAACACGATGTTTAGTATTTATACTAGAGGAAAAGTGAGGGAAAGGTCAAATGAATACCAAGAATAAGTTTTTATTTTTACCGTTTATCGTAGCGATTGTTGCAACGCTTATCTTTTTAGCTGCCCAAATTCCATCTGCTAAAGTAAGCCCACAAAATCTACCTGTCGCCCTTGTGAATGAAGACGGCGGAGAAATGGCGACAACGATTGTTACGAACTTAAAAGAGAAAGCTCCAGATGCAGTAAAGTTTGTAGAATATGATTCTGTGAAAGCGATGAAAGATGGAATGGATGATCGTGAAACATATGGAGGGCTTGTTATCCCAGCTGATTTTTCAGATCAAATTGCGGCACTTCAGTCTGGGGACGAACCGGCAAAATTAGAGATTTATATCAATGAAGGGGTCAATTCAAACGTTGCAACTTCATTGGAGAGTATTTTAAAGCAAATTACAGCAACAATTAGCAGTAATGCGAGTGCCCAAGTGCTAACACAAATGCAGCAAGTTGCCGATCAAATGGGTGAAACGCTAGGACAGCAACTTGCTCAAATGGCACAAATGAATCCAGATGAAAATACCAATGCACAAGCAGGTAATATTACCGCGATGATTTCCCCCGTCCAACCTGCAAAAGTAGCATTACTGGCGAATCCAATTACAGCTAGTGTCATAAAGGTCAATCCAGTAGGAAATTTAGCATCTGTACCCGCAGCCTTGTTTGTTCCTTTATGGATTGCAAGTATTATAGGTGCAGTGATGCTTTATTTATCAAGTACAAATCGTCCGTTTGAAAGCCGTGGGGCGATGACGAAATTCCAACTTATACAATCACTTATACCAATCCTTTATGGCTTCTTTACTGGCTATTTAGTCACTTGGTATTCAACATGGGTATTAGGTTACGTATTTGAATCATTTAATAAGGTGGCTATTTTCGTATCCATTGCAGTTATTGCTTATGTGTATATGATTCTTTGCTGTGTTTCTTGGTTACGCTTGCCAGTACTTGCGTTCTTTGCATTATTTATTTTCTTCGGATTACCGTTAATTCAGTTAGTCCCAGAAATGATTCCAAGTTTCTACGGTGATTACATTTTACCGTGGCTTCCAATTCGTTTCTTAATTGACGGCCTAAAAGAGATCTTATTCTTTGGTGAAGGTATCATGAATCACTATACGACCATTTTATTAGGTATTGCCATTGGTGGTTTCGTTTTACTTTGGTATAAAAATATTACTAAAAAGCCCACTGTGGTAGAACAAGCAGAATAAAATACTTAAAAGGCAGATGAAATGCATCCTCATATCATCTGCCTGTTCTAGTAAACTTTTAAAATTGGAATCAACCTTAATTTTTCATCCTTCTTCATTCCACATTACGTGCACATTTATTATTGAAGTCGTTTTAATTAAAGTTCGTATGAGTTGAAATTTATGCAAGGTTAATATACTTCACGCCTAATCTAATTTTCACCAATATCGATTCCCCTGAGTATGCTAGGTAAAGAGTCTAATTCCTTATATTCAAATATTAAAAGAGGAATAGAGAGGATGATTTAGATTGTATCCTTATTACACAAATCGCTTTTTTCCTTACCCACTTAATGCTTCCTATGCTCAGCCATACTCCCAATATACTGCACCACTACGACATTTTTTGACTCAACAACAAAACTATTATGATCAACGTTGTATTAGTAAAACAGAGTCCGATTATCTAGCAATGAATCGATTACTATGGATGGAACATGTGAACTGGACTAGGATGACAATTATCAGTATTGTGTTTCAGTTGCCCGATTTACCATTTGTACAGCAGCGTCTCTTACAAAATGCAACAGATTTAGGCAACTGTCTACGCCCATTCTATGGTGACCGAGTTGCTGATCATTATGCCGAACTAATTAAAGCACACCTAGTTATTGCTGCTGAACTAGTAACAGCAGCTGTTAAAGGAGATACCAATACAGCAAATACCAAAGAAAAAGAATGGTATAAAAATGCTGATGACATTGTCTTATTTTTAACAACTATAAATCCATACTTAAGAAAAGACGCTCTACAAGAAATGTTTTATAAACATTTAGAGTTAACTAAAAAAGAAGCGGTGACAATGATTCAAAAAGATTATAAAACTGATGTTAAAGTTTTTGATGAAATTGAAGCAGAGGCATTGGCTATGTCTGATATGATTGCATCAGCAATTGTCATGCAGTTTTTTGAGCGATTTAGATGTCCATATATGTAGTCCTTTAATTAAGTATAGGGACTGTAGTATGGGCACAGAAGGACTAATTATAATGGCTTACTATTATAAATGTTAGTTCACTAATTTTTTAGAACAATAAAAATCCCCGTAAAAATTAGATTAAGTGTCTAACTTTTACGGGGTAGTTTAAATTGAAATTTGTTCTCACTCATTAATTAACTCGAACCAAGCAACAGCTACACAATATGTCGACAGTATGTGGCAACAAATTGGTGCTGGTGGGTTTACCAATGATAGCTCGATAAAATATTTCTATTTATACTCCATAATTGAACTACATGACCGTACAACAATTGCTTTATCTTAAATTTTGAATCGATTCAATAATGATCTCAATTCCTCTGCAGATTTATCTGTTTGCTCAATTGATACCGTGATATCTTGAATAGAGCCTAATTGCACTTCTGAAGTAGCTACTACTTCATGTATATATTTTGATGATTCAATGGATCTTTCCGAATTATTATTTACTACTTGTTCTACATCTTTGACCTTTGAAAGAAGATTTTCAATCTCTATAAATATTTGATCTACTTCATTTGAAGATTCCCCAGATGAATGATATACATTCTGTAGTATTCCATTTACATCTTGTAATTTTTCCATGCCTGTCCCAAATTGATTTGATCCAGATTCCATCTCAACAACTGCATTCGAAGTATCTGAAAGTATTTCATTAACGAGTGCTGAAATTTGCTTAGCCGAACTAGCAGATTGCTCCGCTAAACTTTTAACTTCTTCAGCCACAACTGCAAATCCTTTACCATGTTCACCTGCTCTCGCTGCCTCGATAGATGCATTTAATGCAAGTAAATTTGTTTGATCGGTGATACTCGTAATCATTTTAACGATATTACCAATTTCAGTTGAACGATCTCCTAATTTCAATACAATTTCAGCTGAATTGCGAACAGATTGATGAATATCAGACATTTGATTTAGCAATGTATTAATTTCATTATTTGCTTTTTCTACCTCATTGTATGTATTTTTTGTTTTGTCAGATACCAATGAAGAATAATCTTTAATCTCTGAAACACTGACCATAATTTCCGTAATGGACGCCATATTCTGTTCATTTGCGAGTTGCTGATCCGATGATATTACCGCTGCATTTTGAACATTTTTTGTAACTACATCAGATAATTGAACCATTTCTTCTGCGCTGTTTGATAAAGCAGAAGTATGCTCGGAAACGATTTCACCTTTTCGTAAAATCTCACCTACTAAGTTCTGTAAACTATCCAGCAGGGAATTGAAATTGTTTGCTAATTTTCCTATTTCATCTTTTCGATTGATATTTAATCTTTGTGTTAAATCGCCTTCACTATTTGAAAGCTCTTCAATCTTATCATTTACTTCTTGAATAGGCTTCATAGATCTTTTATTAATAACATAACTAATTATTGCACTAATCACGATAAATACGAATGTGATTATGATAAAATAATTTAACAATAAATTGGCATCCGCATATGCTTCACTAGTTGGCACTGATATCATAATGTTCCAATCGATTTCATTTGCTTTACTATAAAACAGTAAACTATTTTCACCGTTAAACTTTGTTTCAATGACGCCTGATACATTAGAAGAACTCTCTTTAATTAATCCTTCCAAGTCATTGTTTCCATAGTCTCCTATGTTCTTTTGTAGTGTATCTTCTTTATTTTTACCTGCAACGATTGTTCCATCGTTCGTAAATACGGTAACATAACCAGTTTCCCCTAGTGAAATATGCGAGATAATATCAACAAGGTCCTCGATTGGATAGCCTCCCGAAGCAACACCGACAACTTCACCATTGTAACCATATACTGGTGTCGATGCTAATACAATTGGAGCACCGTTTACAGTTGGTGATTCAGAAGGTACAGGATTATACACACTCGTTTGTTCTTTCATACCACCAATAAAATGCTCATAATCAGAAACTGGAACTTCGACTTCTCCCAAATGTAAAAATCCTTCATCATCCATAAATGCAAATGCATCAGGGTTCTCCAGTCTTTCTCCTATTTTTGTACTTAAATCTCCGGCTTTTTTCAAATCACGTGCCTTTAATTCATCCGTTTCCGCTATATACTCCACGATATCTTCTTTACCTTTTGTCCAAATATCAATATTGGCTTTAACGGACTCCAGTTGACTAAAAGCTTGATTTTCAAATCGCTCATAAAGAAATTCTTTAGCTTTCAAATAACCAATAGCAGAAATACTTATCATGGATATTGTAATTAGCAAGCTAATCACTAAAGTGTTTTTTAGAGCTAACCTCACTACCTTCACTCCTTATTAAAATTGTAGAAAGTAAATTATTATAAATTTCTAATAATTAAAATTACTAATTTCATCTTAGGTTTATAAAGAGTTGTAAATCATTAACGCAATTTATAACCCAAGAATACTTACTTATTATCGTCATCTACCACTAACATTTAAGATAACATCTTAAGAAAGAGTTCAAAGACCTACTTTTCCACTCCAACACAAAAACGGATTCCAAAATCAATCAGAATCCGTTCTATCAAAAACTATTATACTAACTCCTACCAAGCACAGCTTCAGAATGTATCGACTGATGTGGATCACACAGTTGCTAGTAGTTTTTAAAAGTTTAATTTTATTTTGTCTTCCTTCGTCTCATTAACTTCCTTTTCTTGCAGGAATATTACAAACCCATACATTCTCAGAATCGTTGATATAACCTCTAAATTCATACACAGGTTGATAGAACCCCTTAGTATCATAGGTGTATGCAATCTCCCATTCCTCAATTACTAGAAGATCCCCCTGTTGAAAAGGAGAAAATTGGTAAAATTCGCCGTCCGGTACTTTTTCATAAGCCTCACTAGGAGAGATAATTTCTTCAGTTGTTATAAATTTATTCCAATTCATAAAATAGTGTAATGACAATAGATTTTCTTGATCGTCAAGTTGCAACATTATACCGCCGCTGCAAAAGCCTTTCCTGCCATCCATAAGATCCTCTGATTCCGTGCAATCCCAACGTAGAGTATCATTATTCTGTATAGAAAACTCTGCTGCTTTAGGTAACAAGGAATTTTTGCTCAGCCAACTTTCATATTTTTGAGAGTATTCATTGATTTGATTTTCTGTAAGGGGTACGGATTCACCCGGTTCGGTGTTGCTAATCCACCATGTTCCTGACCTTGTAAAGTAAGTAAATGAAAATTCAATTCCGTTAGGATTTTCGCCAGTCATAGTGCTGTTTTCACCCTCCCGACGCGCTTTATTAGAGAATGTGATGTCCTCTAGTTCGCTAATTTGTTGGACAAGCTGCTCCATATGTTTTTTATCAGCTGAGAGTATATTCTGGTAAATAGCCGCCCTTGAACTTTCTTTAGAAAAATCTAGTTCCGTCTGGATTTCAACATCTTCTATGTTTATTTTTTCTGAGGGTAAAATAGGCATATTTCCATATGGCTGTAATTCATAATTAATGAAAATAATCCCCACTATAATACTTACAAAACCAGGAATAATAAATGCTCGTAAGATAGATGTAGCATCAATTTTTTTCTGACGGATACAACCTAATATTGCCATGATAAAGAAATACCCCATCAGACTCCCAATAAAGTTGTTAAACAAATCATCCAGTTCAAAGATACCATGACCGCTTATTAACTGAATAAGTTCAATACTACTAGTAAAGACTAGAGACGCTATTATAATTAGTTTCAGTTTTTCAGCCCGTTTCCAGAGTAATGGTAACAAAAACCCGAGTGGAAAAAACATTAGCATATTGAAAATAATCAGTTGGAATTCACTAGTAGACCACTGATTCCACGCATTCATATAGCCACTAAAAAATGTAATGTTTGTTGACCCTGTGAAGCCAGCTCCCCGGCTTAGAATTGTAAGAGAAATTACTAGTAGAAACCAACAAATAAGGAAAAACAGTGCTGCCAATTGGACCTTCCCTAACGTTTTTCTTCCAGGAAGTATCTTTTTATAAACTTGGTTCCCTATTAATAAGATAATAAAGAGTATGGCGCCGCCACCTGCCGCAATCTTACCCCATTTATATAACGCAGAAAAAATTGTTATTACGTCCATACAGAAATGACCTCCATTTTTTAACTACTATTTGTTCATATGTATACTTAAAGAAAATAAAACTGCCTTGTGTTGATAATCATATGGTATCAATACAAGGCAGTTTAAATATGAAGTTTTTTCTATATGAAACTAATGATTTTCATGCTAAATTCTTACGATTTCCTTACGATGACCATTATCGCGGTAGAAGGATTGTAAAAGTAATGTGTTTTTCTGAACTAGACGCCTTAATGGTACCACCGTGTAGTTCAATAATTTGTTTGGAAATTGCCAGCCCTAAACCAGCACCACCGGTATTTGTAGCACGAGAATTGTCCAAACGGAAAAACTGTTCAAAAAGGCGGTTCAACTGTTCGGGCGGAATGAACTTACCTTCATTGGTGAATGTCAGGAGAATTTCTTCTCCTTCATCTTTACCCGTAATCACGATTTCACTATTAGGAAAGCTGTAATGATAGGCATTGCGCAATAAGTTGTCAAATACACGGGCAAGTTTGTCTAGGTCGCCATAGTATTCCAACTTTAAAGGTAGCTCTAATCTACATCGAATATCTTTCTCTTTGAAAATCGGCATAAATTCACTTGTAACCTGCTCAAGCATTCTTGTTAGGTCCGTGAGCGAGCGTTCCAACTCAAGATGAGCCAGACTAAAGCGAGTGATATCAAAGAATTCGTTGGTGAGATCCTCAAGACGTTCCGCCTTTTCGAGTGCAATACCAATATAACGAGCCCTCTGTTCGGTAGAAATCTGCGGTTCATCTCGCAAAAGGTTAAGGTAGCCAATTACACTAGTAAGAGGCGTTTTGAGATCATGGGCCAGATAGACAATCAAATCGTTTTTACGCTGTTCTGCTTCTTTAGCAACCAATGAATTATGCAACGCCTGCTGACGCACTAGATTCATTTTATCCTCCACATACTTCATGGCAGGAATCAAACGAATAGGCGTATCTTCTGGTGTGACTAGTTGTTCTGCTGCACGAATGATTTCATCTAAGTAGCGTATTGGAATTTGGAAAAAACGATAAGTAATTAAACACCATCCAATAAAAATGATGATACACAGAACAATATATAAATTTTCGGGAAGCCAATAAAAAAGACGCCAGAAGGAAAGATTATTGTAAATTTCAGATGCTAGATAAAGATTGTATGAGATGATGAAAACAATCGCAAGTACTATAAGAAAAATCAATTGTACCAATATATAACGGAGTATCAAATCCCGGGAAAGATGGCCAAGTGCTGATTTCGGACTCTTTTCATCTTTAGAATACTTATTATTCAATAGTGTAGCCGACCCCCCAAACAGTCTTGATGAATTTTGGTTTGCGAGGTGTTTCGTGGAGTTTTTCTCTCAATCGAGCAATATGGCTCATTACAGTGTTGTTGTTTTCTATGTATCTCTCACCCCAAACAGCCTCAAACAGCTCCTCGCTAGACACTACTTTCCCTCGGCGCTCGCACAAATACCAGAGGATTGAAAATTCCAATGGAGTTAAGGCTAATTCCTCACCAAATATGCTACATTTATGTTTTTCTTTGGAAATTTGTAGGCCTCTAATGTCTATTTCGCTAATTATTTTTGTGGATGCTTCTCCCTGATTATAGCGAGTATAGCGACGTAGCTGGGTCTTAACTCGGGCCAGTAGCTCAAGAGGATTGAAGGGTTTTGTTATATAGTCGTCTGCACCCAGTGTTAAACCCTTGATTTTATTCATATCTTCGACCTTGGCTGTTAGCATTAGAATGGGAAATAAGTGCTTATCCCTGATTTTCTGAAGCAGCGTAAAACCGTCCATATCTGGAAGCATTACATCCAATATAGCTAAATCTAGGGGATAGGATTCCACGCATGTAAGCGCATCAGTCGCATTATAGAATTTATGGACGGTATAACCTTCATTTTTTAAATAGACTTCTATCAGATCAACAATCTCAGTTTCATCGTCAACAATCATAATGTGTGGCATCATTGAACACCCTCTTTTCTTACATATTAAATCTTCATATTAAACATTTCTGTGGTTTTCGAGGTATAAATCCCCTAGTTAAACCTATTAACCTTTCATATTAGTAAAATTCATCTATAGCGTAAAAGAAAATCATTTTGTTCCTTATTTCACATTTTATTTTACATTTTATTTGCATAATTTTGAACAGAATCGGCATTTTCCTCGTTATACCTTTTCCCCTTGTGCCTGATTTAATACCTCTGCTAAACCTACTATTCATAAAGATTACTAGTATTTCTAATGGCAAAGTCTCAATTTATAAAAAACTTTGAAATTCATTTCCAAATACAAAAGAAGCCAACAATCTAATAATATGACTTACTATTATGACTCTCCACATTGTGGATAAATACGATTATAAATTAATTAAGAATTGATTGTGAAATATTCATATCTATAATTTACAAATTTTAATTATTTAATTTTATAAAAAGTGATGTACAAATTGAAAAACTTAGCATATATTTTCCTTAAAGAAACTTTTTTTCATTTAAGAAAAACAGGACTGGAGATGCTCTTATGAGTAAAAGAAAAGAACACCGAGGAAATGCTAGTTATAAAGAATTTGGAGAAATCACTTCTACACGAAGTCTGTTGAAAAGATTTTGGATTTATCTTGGACCCGCATTTATAGCTGGTGTTGCTTATATTGATCCGGGAAATTTTGCTACAAATATTAGTGCCGGGTCCGATTATGGTTATCTACTACTTTGGGTCGTTCTTTTTTCAAATTTAATGGCAATCCTCATTCAATCTTTATCTGCGAAATTAGGAATTGCTACAGGAAAAAATCTACCTGAAATATCAAGAGAGAATATATCAAAGCCTTTATCAATAGCAATGTGGATTCAAGGCGAACTTGTTGTTATTGCCACAGACTTAGCTGAATTTATTGGAGCGTCATTAGGCTTGTATTTATTATTTGGTATACCGTTATTTACTGCAGCCATCATCTCTGCAATTGGTTCGTTCATTATCCTTGAACTACAGCGTCGTGGTGTCCGAACTCTAGAAGCTGGGATAACAGGAATGGTTTTTATCGTAGTTATCGCGTTTGGATTACAAGTATTTTTTGCCCACCCGGATACAAATGCTGTTTTGCAAGGACTCTTCACACCTAGATTCGAAGGGATAGATAGTGTTATGTTAGCCGCTGGTATATTAGGTGCAACTGTTATGCCACATGCCATCTACCTTCATTCATCTTTGACACAAAAGAGAATTATTGGTCGCAATGATATCGAGAAAAAAAGCATCTTCCGTTTTGAATTTGTCGATATTTTAATCGCAATGGTTATTGCAGGTACAGTGAATGCATGTATGCTAATCGTTGCAGCAGCCTTGTTTTTTGAAAATGGGCTAAGTATATCCAGCTTAGAGAGTGTGTTTACTTATTTAGGTGACCTACTTGGACCATTTTCAGCGATATTGTTTGGGATTGCATTATTATTTGCGGGTATTGCAAGTTCTACGGTTGGTACGATGTCCGGGGATGTGATTATGCAAGGGTATATTAAACGTCGAATTCCCATCTATTTAAGACGAACAATTACAATTATTCCTCCACTTGTTGTAATTGCCATCGGTGTAGATTCCACCCTTGCACTTATTATTAGCCAAATCATTTTATCTTTTGGTATTCCGTTTGCTTTAATTCCCTTAATCATCTTTACAAGTAAAAAGAAAATTATGGGTAATCTCGTTAACCATAAGATTACAACTTTTGTAGCATGGAGCATTGCCTTAATCATCATTGCACTAAACATTTTCCTTTTATTTCAAACAATAATAAGTGTTTTTAATTAAATATAAAAGAATGCACTCCTACTATTAGAAGAACAGATTTTAAGTCGATCTACTTTTTAAACAAGTAAACTAACTTCAAAGATAGAATTGTTTTACAATGTTCGGAGAATATAAATATAAACATTAAAAAAGCCTGAGAAAATGTGAAAAATAACATTCTCACAGGCTTTTATCCTTCCATATATGTAACGTTAAAAATATAAACACCAAATGATAAAGGTCGTCCTTCATCATTTGGTGTAAAATGCTTAAAAAGAGTAATGATTATTTAGCTAAATAGCCGCCTTCTACATCGACATCAGATCCTGTAATATAGCTCGAGCGTTCAGATGCTAAGAATAATACAGTTTCAGCAATGTCAGATGGTTCAGCATAGCGACCTAATGGAACAGATTCACGAACAGCCGCTTGGTAAACTTCTGGATTATCTGGTGATAAAGTTGATTCCACAGCGCGCATGAATCTTGTATTTGTTGGACCTGGACAAATTGCATTTACTCGAATACCAAATTCACTATATTCAATTGCTGCTGCTTTTGTTAAACCAACAACTGCTGCTTTTGAAGCGATATAAGCGCTAGAAAATGGAATCGCTGCTTTTGCACCAGCTGAAGCTGTATTGATAATTGATCCGCCACGTTGCTCTTTCATTACGTTAAGGACATGTTTTAAGCCGAAGAATACACCTTTTACATTTACATCTAATACTTGATTTAATCCTTCTTCTGAATAATCGCCTAAAAGTGCAAGTGGTCCTTCAATTCCAGCGTTGTTGAAGAATACATCGATGCGTCCGAATTGTTCTGTTGTTTGGTTTACATAGTTTTCTACATCTGCTTCTTTTGTTACGTTTGCTGATATCAGCAAGTATTTCCCTTCTTGTAATTCAAGTTCAGCTGCAGTTTTTTCTAACGCTTCTAAGTTTAAATCTACAAGTACAACGTTTGCTCCAGCCTCTGCAAACTTTTTACATGCTGCCTGTCCAATCCCACCAGCAGCTCCTGTAACGATTACAACCTTATTTAATAAATCCATCATGAATTCCCCCTAATATATAATTTAATATTGTTTAATTAAGCAGTTTGGGACTCTTGTGCTACTACTTTTGCTTTTCTTGGATTTGTTTCGATGAGTATTGTACCGACTACTGCACAAGCACCGAACGCACAAATGATTAGCAGTAGGATAACAGAAATGCCTTTTGCATCAGCAAATGCTCCTGCAAAACCTACCATTAAAGAACCTACTAATTGACCTAACCCTTGAATGAGCGATGTTACCGTTGTTACTAGCTTTGGATTTACACTTTCAACCGGAATAATACTGTTGAAAATCGCTGTGATGGATAGACAGACGCCTCCGAACGCTACATATAAAATGATGGCAATTGTGCTTCCACCAAAAAGATACAAGACGATTGGCGATAAAAGTGAGAAGACATAGAAGCCGACTAATGTAGGTTTACGTCCAATTTTATCTGATACTGCAGGAACAATAATTTGCCACAAAATCGTAACGGCACCTGAAAGAGTCATAATTAATCCCATTTTTCCTACAGATA